>JAZDJS010000025.1:0-3553 GCA_043803745.1 archaeon | reverse complement strand
GGGGAATATGACGGCACGCCGACGGACGCTTCCCGCCTTGAAGTGGAAAACCTGACTGAGAACACGGGCTTTGTCGATATTGGCTTGGCGAAAAAACCCGCGCTAATTGACCGGGGATTCGCGACTGGAGTAAGATATCGCAGTTCAGAACCTTCCGCCGAGTTCACCCCGAAGGAAGCTGCCGAAATCGCAAGATACGCCCGCCTTGGCTGGCTCGGGAAACTTGTCTCAATTGCGGAGGGATATGCCGGGCAGATTGTTGAAGGCCAAGGGAACCAGCAGGGCGTTGCAGGGCGCGCCAGCTTCGTTGCTGGGCTTGCGGAAAAGAAGCTTGAGGATTACCCGGGAGATGACCGAACCAGCCTTTTGACGCGGGCGCAGCTAGTTTCAATCAACTCCTCGAAATATCTCACCTATCATACGGACTCTTTCGCGGAAGGCGGCAAAGACCTGTTTGGAGACGCTTCGCTAAGAGACATTCTCGAGCTCCTTTAAGGAGTTGTTAGGGGAATCCCGCTCAAGGATTTTATAAACCGGCGCCAGTTTTCCGGCAGGGAAACCGAATGAGAACAAAAGAGCTCCTTGATTTCTATTCGCGCGAGGATGTCCAGGATGCAATACTCTCATTCGGGAAGAACCGGGAGGTTGTCGGGAGGAGGCTGCGAGGCGAATATAACAAGAGGCCTGACAATCTCGTCTATCCGGCAGACGTCCTTTCCCATGCAAGGGACGGCGTCACATCCTTCCATGCATCGGTCGAGCTGTGGAAGAACCCACTCGCCCTCGCAACCGGGATGGGCAGGAACGAGATTTCCGAGAACAGGCTCGGCTGGGATTTCCTAATCGACCTTGACGGAAAGGTCCTCGAGCACTCAAAGATTGCGGCAGACCTGATACTCAAGGCGTTCGAGGCGCACGGGCTCTCCGAAATTCCCGTGAAATTTTCCGGGCGCGCGGGCTTCCACATAATGGTTCCCTTCAGGCTTTTCCCGAAAGAGATTGGCGGAAAGCAGACCGAATCGCTCTTTCCCGAGCTGCCCCGGGCCCTTGCCGAATATCTCGGGGAATTCATCCGGGAAAGCTTCAGGGACCGGCTTGTCGAGCACGAAGGCGGAGCGCACAAGCTTGCAGAGGCCCTTGGAACGCCTGTTTTGGAAATCCTAGACCAGAAAAAAAAGGTCGACCCGTTCAAGGCAGTCAAGATAGACTCAATTCTGATTTCCTCCCGCCATCTTGTGCGGGCGCCTTACTCGTTCAACGAGAAAAGCTGGCTTGTCTCGATTCCGGTGAAGCAGAAGGAAATCCTCGAATTCGACACCGAAACGGCAAAGCCGGCGAACGTCGGGCAGGCCGTGAAGTTCGAGGGCGGAAGGGGGAGGGCAACCGACCTGGTCGAGTCGGCTCTCCTTTATTCGAAAAAGAGATTCTCTCCCGCCGCCGGACCCGCCAGGAATTTCGGAGCCGCCTTTTCCGCGTCATCCGACGCGAACAAGCCGAAGCTTTCCGGGGACTTCTTCCCGCCGTGCATTGCAAAACTCCTCTCGGAAAAGAAGGTCGAGGACGGGAGGAAGAGGCGCCTTTTCATCCTCCAAAGCTTCCTCCAGTCGGCAGGGTGGAGCGTCGAGGAGCTTTCCTCGGCTGCGCGGGAATGGAACGCTGGAATCTCGAACCCGCTTCCCTCCACATATTTGGAAGGCCAGCTTTCCTATCTTTCCCGCCAGAAAAAAAGGCTCGTTGCCCCGAACTGTGCTTCCGACGGGTTCTACAAGGAGCTCGGGCTCTGCGTCCCGGACAGGTTCTGCGAGGGGGTAAAGAACCCCATTACTTCGGCACTGAGAAGGCTCCCGAGAAGGGCGGCGGCCGCGCCTTCAATCCCGGCCAAACCAAGAACCGGGAGAAAGCCCCCCAAATAAGCCAATTTTTTTAAGGGGGGTTTGCGGCGCACTTCCGATGGAACCGGATGGCGAGGGTGCTCAGCAGCAACCAATAATCGGCTTCAGCACCCTCCGGGAAATCCAGAGAAAGGAGCGCGAGTTCACCCCGCTTCAGCAGCTTCCCTCGGACTTTTACTTCCAGGTTGCCCTTTACTTTTCCGGAGTCAACAAGTCTATCAAGGAGCTTCTCGAAAGGCGGAACGAAAACGAGTTCGCAGGGAAGGTCCTTCACCAGAGGGAAACCGAGAGCGAGAACGCCAAGTCCGTTGTCAAGGACATCTTTTCAAGGCGCCTCCGCAAGATACTGATCCTTGCGCACGAAACGGTTTTCACAAAAGCGGTGGTTGACACCCTTGTCTTCACGAGCGAGGAACGGGAAATCTTCGACTCCCTTGCGAAACGGCTTTCCGAGTTCAACGGCAAGGTTTATTCCAACCTGATTTCAAGCAGCGTCTCTTCCGCAAGGGCGGGTTTCGCCCGGGTCGAATTCGTCGAGGATTGCCCGGCCTTTGTCGGGCTTGACCTTAGGAACTATGGTCCCTTCTCGGCGGGGGCGGTTGCCGAGATACCCGAGAAGAACGCGGAACTCCTCGTTTCCTCCGGGAAATCAAGAAAAGTTTGAAATTCTTATAAGCGGGAAAGGAGGCTTCCCGCGGGAATCATGGGAAGGAACCCCGCTCGGTTTCTCTGGGCCTTCCTCCTTGTGCTCCTCATCGCGGTCCCGCTTCCAGCGAGTTCGGCCGAGGAAACCGTCGCGCTTACGGAGCTTTGCGACGAGGTTGTCGGACGCGCAGAACTGAAGGAGCTTTTCTGGTCAAGCAGCGTCGGAAGCTATCTCAAGGAGTTCAACGTCGAGTTCCCCCTCGCATGCGAGCGCAAGGGAAGGGCCGACCGATGGGCATATGTCCGCTACGAGGTTCCCGAAAAATTCTCCGGACACGGGATACGATACCGGGGACAGTTCAAGTTCATCTACTCGAAAGCATCGGTTTCCTGGTCCTCGGGGGCGCTCTTCTCGGATTACGAGAGAAAAATCTCCGAGTTCGAGAGCCTCCCGGTTGTCCGGGCTTTTGTCGAGGGTGCGGGCGGTCCGGTCTCCGGCTACCAGAATTTCCCCTTCATAATACTCGTCAGCGGAGAAAGCTTCCTTGCGGTCGAGATACGCGGAAGCCTCGTCTATGGGTTCGCCCTCCGCAGCGAGGGGCTTGTCGGAAAGGTTGAAAAATTCTGCCCCTGGGTTAACAGTTCGAACGGAACTGCGTACGGGGATTTTCTTGGGACGGCAGGAGTCCAGTGCGTGATAGGCAACTACAATGCGGAAAAAATCGTTGCCTTCGGAAGCTCGGACATTGAGGGCGAGTGCCTTGCGAATCCGGGGAATTACCTCATCCTCGAGAAGGGGGTGCGACTTCCCGCCGACCAGTATTCCGCAAGCAATGCGAGGGGGTACAAGGGGGAATATCCGCAGAGCTTCGCCTTCAACTACGATGCGCAGGGATACCCGAAATACGAGAGGTTCCTTGTCGTGCGGAAGAATCAGAATTTCCTGGACGCCTTCTTCGAATGGCTGAGGACCGTTTTCTCAGACACGGGCTGTGACATTCCGGCTGCCCGGAGGC
>JAZDJS010000024.1:0-13916 GCA_043803745.1 archaeon | reverse complement strand
GGGTAAAAGTAGTCCAAATCCAGTATGAAAAACTTTTTCGCTGGGTGGTGAGCCCTCACTCGGCGTGGGTGTTACGGAGTCAGCTTCGCTTGGTACTGGAATAGTTGTTTTGGCCATTGGGAAGCGAAGGCGCGCTTTCCTTTATATAGTTATCCCTTGAAAGTGGCCATTTTCCTTGGTTTTTCAGGGAAGCTTCTCAATAGTCCCGTCCCTTCGGAGGAAATGCCCGGGCGGGACATCCCGGTCAACAAGGCTTGCCGAATCGGTCCAGGAATTCGGCCCGATTGTCCTTCCCGGGTAAACCGAGCAGTGTATCCCCGTCTTTGAATTGTCGCCCATTACAACGCCGAGCTTCCTTCTTCCGGAATCGACGAGTTTCCCGTTGAGGACCATTTTGATGTTTCCCTTGTCATGGCGGAGATTGGCTGTAATTGTCCCCGCCCCGAAATTGCAGTTCTTTCCAATTACCGAATCGGCAACATAAGAGAGGTGCTTGACGTTGGTGTGCCCGAAGAAAACCGAGTTCTTTATCTCGACTGCCTGACCAACCCCTGTCTTTTCCCCGAGGACCGTCCCCGCGCGGATGTAGCAGTTCGGACCAATTGAGCAGTCCTCGCCAATCCAGACCGGTCCCTCGATATAGGAGCCGCTCTTGACAATTGTCCCTTTCCCGATTAAAACCGCGCCCTTGATGTGCGCGCCGCGCTCGATTTCAGCTCCGGAATGGATTTTCCCCTTCATTTCCGAAAGGAGCTTTGCGTTAAGGTCAAGTATGTCCCAGGGCGCGCCAAGGTCTGTCCAGTAGGAAAGCCTGGAGAAGTTCAAGAGGTTCCTCCCGGCGAGGATTTTCAGGACGTCCGTTATCTCATATTCCCCGCGCGGCGATTTCTCAAGCTTCCCTGCCAGGTCCAAGCAGGATTTGTCGAAGAGATAGAGCGACGCGTTCGCAGTGTTCGAGGGCGGGTTTGCCGGCTTTTCAATCACTTTCGTGACGCGCTCGCCCTCAAGAGAAAAAATCCCAAACCTGCCCGGGTCTAAGACATCAATCCCTCCGACAAGGAAACCTGCTTCCTTCTCTGCTTTTTTTACAAAATCCGCAATATCCCCTGCGGAATAATAGTTGTCCCCGGCAAGGCAAAGGAATCTTTCGTCGCTCTTTGCCAAAAGCCCGGCCGCTGCTGCGAAAGCATGGCCAGTGCCAAGGGCGCGCGCTTGGGTGACGAAATCTATTTTCAATCCGAGCTTCTTTGAATTCTCTTCCAGATATTTCCGGATTTCCTCCCCCCGGTAGCCAATTACGACAATTGCGCGCCGTATTCCTGCTTTTGAAAGATTCTCAAGGATATGGGAAATGAAAGGCTTACCAAGTATTGGAATAAGCGGCTTCGGACGGGTGAAAGTAATTGGCCGGAGGCGCGTGCCCTCCCCTGCCGCAAGGACTATTGCAGTCCTTATTCCCTGTGACGCAGCCATCTCCCTAGGGATGTTGGATGGGTTTAAAGAATTTTAGGGATTCCTTCGTCACTCAAGAACTCTGTCCGCGAGGTAAGCGAGGTTTTCCTTCAAACGGTGCTTCGCTTCGGCGCGGAGGAAAAGGCCCGGCTTGAAATAAGTTACCTGCAGTTCAGCGAACCTGATTCCCTCAAGTTCCCTGACATTTATCCCTCTCTCAGGTTCGGATTCTATTTGTGCTCCGTTTGGAACAAGGAACCTTGCTGTCAGTTCGTGGAAATAAATGCAGGGATCGTCCAAGTCTGCTCCGGCATATACTGGGTTGCTTAGGCCTTCCTTGATTTCGAACGGCAAGGGCAGACGTTCATTTCCTTCTTGGGCGCGGAAATATCCGAGCATGCTTTCCTCAAGTCCCGCTCGCGCGGCAGCGCGCAGTGCATATCCAGCATCCAAATCCGAGAATGCGTTGGAAACTCCTTCTTTGATTCTGCCGAAGAATGATTTTTCCGGATTGGTCATTTTCTCTCTTGCTCCTTTCATTCCGAGCTCAGCAAGTCCCTTGCATATTCGACAGCTTCCCTGAAATCGGCTTTTGCGGGAATGTTTGCGAACGGCACCTCAGGATACGCACTTGTCACTTTCAGGAATTTTCCGTATCTTTCACCGGGGTGTTCCTCTTTAAGGACGACCGCCGAGCCGAAATCCCTTCGGGCGAAAGAGGCTTCTACCGGAACCGGAATTCTGACTGTCACAAAATTGTAGAACTCTCCGTCAGTTAATCCGGTGCTTTCCGGGTGTATTGATCTGACCTCGATTGCTTTCGGGAAACTGATATCAAGCCCTTTGCTTTCGCCCGCGCCGGCAATCGCCCCGGATTCCAGTTCATATTTCTTTACCGCAGCCCCGAGGCCGAATTCATCAAGGAGTCCCCAGATATATTCCTCGTCAACTCCGGAAAACGGGTTTGCAGTCCGCAAAAGATTCTTCAGGTTTCCCATTCCGGGGACGTTCCGTCCGGATTTAAAAGTTTAACCCTTCAAAGTGGCCACTTCGCTATATGCAGGCGGGCTTTTTGCGGATGCATTTGCCTTGTGCCTTTGCTTCGCGGCATATGCGTCCAAAAGAAGATAGGAAGCCATTGTCTCTTTGAGTTTTTCATCCAATGTGAGGGCGCCCCACGGGGCAAGCGTGGAATCCTCGCATCTCTTCTGATCCGCTCTTTTGGTTAACTCCACTACGACCGAAACCGGATATTTTTTGTCGATTTGCGAATGCCCATCCGCTATTGTCTGGGCGTCAGATGAGCAGATTCCGAAACTCCCAAGATAATCGTTTAAAGTTTCTCCTATTGGATTGAGAGCTGTCTCGCCACCAACCTCTAGATATTTTCTTGCCGCTTCTTCTCTCGGATCGGGAAGTATCAGGTCACTCATGCTTGCCTATTTCCTTCCGCCTTTATATATTTATCCCTTCAAAGTGGTCATTCTTGGAAATCATTCCAGGAGTTTCCGTGCCTTGTCCAAAAGCGCAAGCGCCTTTTCTTCCGTTTCAGCCTCGACGGTAATCCGCATCAGGGGCTCGGTTCCGGAAGGCCTCAGCAGGAACCAGCTTCCGGGAAAATCGACCCTTATGCCGTCCGAATCGTTTATCTTCCATCCCGGCTCCATTTTCTCCCGGGCATGCTCAAGAAGCTGGAGCTTGAACTCGTTCGGGACGGAAACCTTCTCCCGTTTTATGAAATTCTCCGGAACCTGCGCGCAAAGCGCGTCAAGAGAGCCCTTCTCCCTGACCATCTGGAGGAGCTTCACAGATGAATAGATCCCGTCCGGACAGTAGTGCAGGCTCGGCCAGATGTAGACTCCGCTGCAGCTTTCCCCGCCGAAGGAAAAGTTGCCCTCCCCCTTGAGCCTGTGGGAAACGTTTACATCCCCGACAGGAACCCTTGTGACGTTGCATACCGAGTCGAGGATTGACGAGCCGTCAACGACATCGACGACGTTGGCGCCAGGGTAGAACTGCGCACAGAAAAGGTAGAGAAGCTTGTCCGGCGCAACGGCGCCGTTAGGGGCGATTGCAAGAAGCCTGTCAGCATCCCCGTCATAGATGATCCCGACATCGGCCCCCCTGTCGGCAACGGCGCGCTCGGTTGTGTCAACGTCGGCAATCCTGTTCCAGTCTCCGAGCGTCGAGTCAGGCTTCGTCTTCGGGTTCGGCACATATTCCCCGTCGGGCTTGTCGAAAATCGGGTATACGATGCAGCCCAGTTTCTCGAAAAGCGCGGGAGCCGTTGCGGTCGCAGCCCCGCCGTTGCAGTTGAGGACAACCTTCATTCCGGCGAATTGTCCGGCGAATTCCTTCAGTATTGCGTCGTTATGCGAGAACTTGGAAATTTCCGAGGTCTTGATTCTCCCGGAGACCACCGGCGCATATTCAATCAGCTTCGCCAATTCCGCTTCCTGGATTCTCGAGAAAGCGGAGCCGTCGGGGTTGAAGAACTTGAATCCGTTGTAGGCCGGCGGGTTGTGGCTTGCGGTGACGACCACGACGCAGTCGGCCCCGAGCGTCTTCCCCGCGAAAGCTGCTGCGGGGGTCGGGCAAATCCCGATTTCAATTGCCTCCGCGCCAATCATTGCGGCAGCCTTCCCGAGGGCTTCGGAAAGGATTGGCCCCGAGAGCCTGTGGTCCCGCGCAATGACAATCTTCTTGTACCTCTTCGCGAGAGCGGCGCCAAGCTTCCTTGCAAGGTCGACCGTTATTTCCGTTTCGTAAATTCCCCTTATTCCAGACGTTCCGAAAAGTCCCATTTGGCTATTCTCTTCCCTCTTTTTTCAATAGAACGGAGAGCTGCTTGGCAATGAAAACCGGGAGCTCGGCTATCTTCACGCGGACCTGCTTCATTGTGTTCCGGTCCCGGACAGTCACATCCCCTTTTTCCTTCTCAATGCTTTCATAATCGATTGTCACCGAGAACGGGCAGCCTATCTCGTCCGCGCGCGCGTATCTCTTCCCGATTGAGCCGGTCTCGTCATAGAGGCAGTCGAACCCCCCTTTCTGGAGGTCCGCCGCGATTTTCTTCGCAAGGGCGTCAAGCCCGTCCCGTTTCATCAGAGGGAAGACGTGAACGACGTATGGGGCGATTTCCGCAGGCAGGTCAAGCCAGACCCAGTCCCTGTCAAATCCCTTGGCGCGGTAAGCGCTTTCAAGCGCGCAGTAGAACATCCTCTGCAAGCCCCAGGAGGGCTCGACAACGTGCGGAATTATTTTCCTGCCGTCCGGAAGCGTTACTGCGAATTCCTTTCCCGAGTGCTTCCCGTGCGTCGTCAGGTCATAGTCCGTCCGGTATGCGTTCCCGATCGTCTCCTTCCATCCGTAGAAGGTCTCGACCTCCATGTCAATGTTGCCCTTGGAATAGAATGGCGTCTCCCCCTTCGGGAGGAATTTGAACCGGATTTTTTCTTTGGGGATTCCGAGGATTTCCGAATAGAAAACCTGCTCCTTCGCAACCCAGTATGCGAGCTGCTTCACCGGGATTTTTCCGGAGGAAAAAAGCTCCTCTACGGGTGCTTTCAGGGTTTCGCCTTCCTTCACGAATTCGACGACGGTCCCCCTGAGCGCATCCCAATCGCTCATCCCCTCCTCAAGCTTTTCCGGGTCGAGGAATATCTCAATCTCGAGCTGCTCGAATTCCCGCATCCGGATGAGCCCCTGCCTCGGGGAAATCTCGTTGCGGAAAGCCTTCCCTGCCTGGGCGATTCCCAGCGGGAGCTTTTCGCGCGTTATCTTGAAGACCCTCGGGAAGTCTATGAAAATGCTCTGGGCGGTTTCCGGTCGAAGGTATGCCTCGATTGCCTTCTTTCCCGCGCCAACCGAGATTCCGAACATCATCTGGAATGAATTGACAGCTGCCGGCAGGCGCGTGCCGCAGGTCGGGCAGTTCACCTTCTTCTCGGAAAGCATTTTCTGAATCTCTTCGTTTGACTTGCCCTCCGCCTTTTCCGAGAGTTTCTCCTCTATGAGGTGGTCCGCGCGGAAGGCATCCCCGCATTTCTCGCACCTGACAACGGGGTCAACGAAGCTTTTCAAGTGGCCGCTTGCCTCGACAACCTCGCGCCTGACAACCGCCGAGCCGTCTATTTCGGAAAACCCTTCCCGCTTGACTGCCCAGTTCCTCCAGGCATCGACAAGCTTCCTCTTCGTTATCGAACCTACCGGCCCAAAATCGTAGAATCCCCCGAGACCGCCGTAAACCTCGCTTGAAGGGAGGACGAAGCCCCGCCTTGCGAGAAGCTCGAGGATTTCCTCCTTTGTCGTCGTCGTCGCGGGCATTTCGACGCCTGAAATCGCCCGTCTTTAAAAGTATTCTCTGCTTGGATTTATTCGGCTCGAAATGGAATTTCTCGCGCAGGCTTTCCTCGGTTTCCTTGCCGGGATTTTCTCCGGGCTTTTCCTTCCCGGAATCCACCAGAACTCCCTTGCGGTTCTCCTTCTCCCCCTCGGGGTCCCGGGGATCCTTGCCGGGATTTCAGCCCAGTATTTCTCCTCCGTCCCCCTCTCGGTTTTTTCCGGAGTCCCTTCCGAAGGGAGCGAGACCGCGGTCCTTCCCGCGCACAGGATGTTCCTTGCTGGCGAGGGCTCCCGCGCAATCCTGGTTTCTGCATATTCCCTCCTCCTGACCCTTCCGGTCTTCCTTGCAACGCTTCCGGCAACGCTCCTCCTCTTGCCGGGGAAATTCCCGCGCGAATTTGTCCTCGGAATCCTCGTCTTCTTCTCAGTTCTTCTCGTCTTCTCCGAGAAAAGGCTTCCCGAGGCGTTTCTTGTTTTCCTTGCTTCCGGAATCTTCGGAATGAACTTCATTTCCTCGGACTCGCTTTTCCCGGTCTTCGCCGGGTTCTTCGGCGGGTCCCTGCTGCTCGAGTCAATTCTTTCGGGTGGAAACGGGGCTGACCGGGCGAAGCGCCCGGAAAGGAGAACTCCGGTTCCAATTGGGAAACTTTTCTTCCCGGTCATTCTGGGAACGCTCGCCGGATTTTTCGTCGGGACCTTTCCCGCCCTGACTGTCTCGGTTGTTGTTGCCGCGCTTGCCGGGCTTTTCGGCGGGGTCGATACCGAGGAATTTCTGGCGCTTTCAGTTTCCGGCGGATTTTCCGCCTTCCTTTTCTCCCTCCCGACTTTCTTTTCCTCCGGGGCTGAAAGGAACGGCGTGATTTCCGCGCTCTCCCAAGCCGGGCTCGCATCCTTCGGGGGGCTTGCCCCCGCGATTCTCCTTGTTGCAGTCGCATCCTCCGCTTCCGCATTTTTCCTGAAGTTCTGCATTTCCCCGCTTTCGGAAAAGCTTGCAAGGCTTCCCTTCCTCAACGAACTCTCCCTCGCAATCCTCCTGGCTGCTGTCGGGCTCCTTTCCGGGTTTCCGGGAATATCCCTTTTCGCTTTCTCGGCAGCAATCTCGCTCGTTGCGGCAAGGGCGGGAGTGAGCAAGCGCGTGCTCGTAGCATTCCTCATTCTCCCGACCCTTGCAAGTTATCTTTCCTGAGAACAAGACATTAATACCGGAAGCGCGCAGGACCGGAATGGCTTCCGATACTGAAGGCTTTGACGAGGCGAAGAAAATTGCTGAAAGCCGGAAGAAGGTTTCCGAGTTCTTCGCCGAGGAAAGGAAAAAATGGCGGGAGCCGGGAGCCGGCAAATCCCTTTTCAACGTGAATTTTTCTATCAAGAATCGGAACATCCTCGGAATCCTGAATTCCCTTGAGCTTGAATGCATTGAGATGGCGCAGAATCCTTCGGTTGACCCGGGGAAGGTGATCGAATGGGCGAGAAGGCAGATTGCAAAGGAGGCGGACTAAGAGCATGCCGTTCGAAGTAATCCCCCTCCCGAGCAAAAGCATTTCCTCGAACTGCTACCTGGTCCTTGACGAGAAGAGGACAATCCTGATTGATTCCGGGTGCGACGAGAGGCTGATAGGCGTGCTGAAACGGCTCGGGATTTATCCGGAAATGGTCACCCTTGTGATAAACACGCACTGCCACTATGACCACCTGCTTTGCAATGAATTCTTCACGGAGGCGAAGATTTGCATGCATGCAGCTGACGCGCGGCAGATCGAGGAAATGAACGACCGGGTTACCCTTGCCTCGATGGCGAAGGTCGAAATCCTGCCGAAGATTGACAAGCATCTGAAGGACGGGGACGTTATTGAAACGAGGAACGGCTCGCTCACGATAATCCACACTCCTGGCCACACCGCAGGCTCCATCTGCATCCTTGCATCCAACGGCGCGCTCTTTTCCGGGGACACTGTCTTTGCCGATTCCGTCGGAAGGTTCGATTTCCCGACCGGGGACCGGGAAGCTCTCCAGAAATCCCTCCGGCTTCTCTCAGTGAAGAGGTTCAACCAGCTTTTCCCCGGGCACGGCGGCCCAACCACAAAGGACAGGATTAAGACAATCTTGGAAGACGGGATAATCGCTTCAGTAAGCAAGATTCCTTAGGCTGTCCTGAACTCCCGGTCAGACCGCGAGTGCATATCCGAGGTCCCTGACAAGTTCTGCAACTATCTTCTTGTCCGCTTTTTCGTTTGCACTTCCTTGGATGTATCCGCCAAGTCCAGGAATTTTCAATAGGAACTTGGGCGCGTTCGGTTCAACGCTTGGAGCAGGGATGTCTTCCACGCAGACGTTCAGGATTCTTGGGGAAATCGGCACGCTTTTCTCTATCATATAAGGGTTTGCACGCGAAAAATTAATCGTTGCCGGGCCCCTCGTCGTTACGAGAAAATAGTCGTTTTGAGGTTTTACAAGAACGTCTGACTCGCCTTGCCAGTCCCTGCGCATTTCCGCGGAAACGTGCAGTTGGGCTTGGTTTCCTTTGGGAAACTGGCTTCCAAGCTGATAGGCAAGCTGGCCTACCGTATCAAGGGTGCCGTCTGCAATGTCGGTTCCGGGCGCCAATTCAGTTAGTTTGGTTCCGGTGGAATCTACAAAAACGGGTTCCGTAGTTCCCTTGAAAATCTTCTCTAGCAGCGAATATCCCTTCTGAACTCTCGCAGCCCGATCAAGTTCAGCTTGCTTCAGGTCGTATCTTTTCGGCAAATCGCTTGGAATTCCGTCAAGAACAAAACCGTTTATGTGGATCCGGCTGTCAGTGTCCACGAATGCTTGGGAAAGCTCGATAACCGCTTCCGGGTTTCCCAAGGCAGGTTCTCCAAAGCCATAGGAATCCCTGCTCCCCTTGTAAAATACAATTAGGACGTTCTCTCCAGCAAATGCGTCTTTCGCAGCTCCGCTCAGCGCACGCCTGTTGCCTTTTGAATCGGGCTCGAACAGCGAAACATTTACTATCTTTACTTCGTCTTTCTTTGCCATTGGAAAGCAATGCCGTACTTTTCCTTATAAATATTGCTATTCTTCAGTGGTCTCAAAAGAGATTCGGCCTTTTTCTGGGCTCCAACACTCTGGCTTTCCCCAACTCAAATCAGGCTTCCCAGAACCGTCGAGATTCCGGAAATCCCCGCCTGGACAACGAAGGCAACCGATATCAGGATGCCCCCCATCATTATTGCAACCGCGACGTTCCCTTTCTTAAGTTCCTTCATCTCGTCAATCTCGACCGTTATTATGTCAAGAACTCGGATGCAAAGATAGACTGAGACAACCGCGGCGCCAAGCCCTATCAGAAGCTGGAGGATTCCTATTGCAACTGCCATCGGAAGCTGGGCAAGGGTTTTCCCGGATACTGCTGCCGCAAGCCCGGAAACTCCTGACTGCACAACCGTCGCAATTGAGAAAATCACCGCCATCATCAGTATCCCGACCGCGACGTTCCCCCTCTTCAGTTCCTTCATCTCGTCAATCCCGACAGTCATCCTGTCGAACGCCTTCAGCCCGATGTAAACCGATGCGAGGGAAAGGACGAGCCCGAAAAAAAGCTGCCCGAACGCAAGCCCGAGTCCGACAAGAAAAGTCGCCAAGTCTACAACCATGTTGGTTCCGGTAGCCGCCATTTATTAATAAGGGTTTTGCTCCACTGTCCGGAGAGTGGCGGGGCTGAAAATAAGGGTCCGGGGGGATTTCGACCTCGGCAAAAACCTCAGGAACAGGCCGTTCCTCTTCGAAATCGGCGGCGGGATGTCGCGGATTCTAGAGGTTTCCGGCGGGCGGGCGCTCTGCAGGATTTCGCAGAAGGGGAAATCGGTTTCGGTTGAGGGGGCGCCAAGCGGAATTGCCGGGGAAGTGAAAACCCTTGTGTCCCGCTGCCTCGGGATAAACGACGACCTCTCGGAGTTCTACGAACTTGCCGACAGGGACCAGGTCCTTTCCGGCTTCTCCGGAGAAATCCGCGGCTTGCGGCTTTTCTCAGCCCCGACAAACTGGGAAGCCCTTTTCTGCATAATCCTTTCGCAAATGACGGGCTTTGACCAGTACAAGAAAATGGTCTACTCGGTCTATTCCGCATATGGCGGGAGGTTCCCGAGCCAAAGAGATGTTTTGCGCGCGCCAAGCAAACTTGATTCCTGCGGGGTCGGCTACAGGAAGAAGTTCATTCTCGGGTGCGCGGAAAGATTCTCCGGGAGCCTGACGAAAGGACTCCCTGGAGTCGGGAAATATTCGGAAAGCATCTACAGTCTCTTCGCGCTCCGAGACTTTTCCTCCGTTTACGACGACGTCCTGATAAGAAGGATTTTAAGGGAGAATTACGGGGGGCTTTCCCTTGAGAACTTTGAAAAAAGATGGGGCGGGTTTGCCGGGATTGCCGAGGTCTGCCTCCAGAAATTCCTTGCGGACACTCGCGGCTCTCCTCCTGCTCCTCATCCTGACCGTTAGCTCGGTCCTCGCCGGGAACGCGACAATCATGGCTCCGGCCGTCGCGGGGAACGGGTCAGGGGTTCTCACGACAATTGAGGTCGAAGCGCTCCCGGGGCGGGGCAGAACCCTCGTCTCGACAGAACCGCTCATCGGGCTCGACACCCAAAATTCCGAGCGGATCGCGCGGGAAGTTACCGAGAAAATCCTTGAAGAGGACTTTTCCGATACAGACCTCATATTCACGATAAGGTCGCAGAACGCCGCGAGCGTCGATGGTCCCTCGGCCGGCGCCGCAATGGTTGTTGCGATAATTTCGGCCTTCTCGGAAATTCCCCTGAACGGAAGCGTTGCAATAACCGGGACGATAGAATCCGACGGAGGAATCGGCTCAGTCGGAGGAATCCTCCAAAAGGCGCGGGCAGCGGCCTCCTCCGGAACGAAAACGTTCCTGATACCGAGGGGAACCCGGCTCCAGACGGAGGAATCAAACACTGAAAAAGTTGAGCCTGACGGGATAATAATTTCCGAGAGCAAGACAACAACAACCGATGTCGTAACATACGGGCGGGAAAAGCTCGGGCTCCGGGTCCTGGAAATCTCAAGCATAAACGAGGCGCTTCCGATTTTCTTCGGGGAAACTTTCGCCAAGCGGCTTCCGGAAACTAAACTTGAGGAAATCCCCCTCTTGGAGAAAATCGAGCTTCCTGAGGAATCCGGGATGCGGACTATTGCGGGAAACGGCCTTGCGCGGGCGCGGGCCCTTGTTGCTCGGACGAACAACACCGCGCTTGCCGAGAAGGTCGCGAACGCTGAGACGCTCCTTGAAATGAACTATTTCTACACTGCCGCGAACGAGGCCTTCCTCGCGGCAACCGAGGCAAGGATCGAGTCAAGCTCGCTTGAGGAAAGCAAACGGGATTTCGAGACCCTGAATGAGCGGGTAGGTAAGCTCGTTTCGGAGCTGAACTCCTCCGCCGAATATTCCATTTCCCAGATGGCTCCCCTTGGCGCGGGATTGCAGAGATATTCCTGGGCTGTTGCCTACTATGGGGACTCTGGAGATGAGCTTGCGGCAGTCTCATCAGCAATAGAGTGGATTTCCGCTGCGGAGGACATCCTCGGGAACCTTCCGGAAAAGGGGGGGACTGAGATAGCGCGCAATTCAATTGAGGAAAAGGCGGGAGTCAGGATTGTGGAAGCATACCGGACTGTCGCCCTTGCGAAATCCTCGGGAGCTGACACCTATCTTGCGGAGCGGGCCCTCTCCTTTGCCGCGCTTTCCCTGGAGGCGGGCCTGCCCCTTGCGTCAATCCTTGATTCCGAGGATGCGATTGCGCATGCGGAATCAGAAAGCTTCTCGGGAACGGTCCAGGAGATTGCTGAAAAGGCGGGGAACCTTTCGATAGCCGGCTCAAGCAGGAACCCCTGGGCGCTCAGCTATTCGAAGCATTCCGACTATCTCATGCACAGGGCAAGCCTCCTGAATTCGAAAAGCGATGCGAGGAGCGCGCTCTTCCTCTCCCTCCGGGCCTTTGGGGTCGAGACCGCGTTCCTCAGCTTCCCTTCGGCTCTTGAAAAATCTGAGGTATTCCAATCGGGCGCGCCGTCCTGGATTGACAAGTTCCTTGTCGTTTTCCCTGTTGCCGCATCGCTCGCAGCCCTCCTGCTTTCAGCCTATTCAGTCATCCTGTCGCGGAAGACTTTGAGGGAAGCTCGAAGAGGGAAGAAGGGCGGGGGAAGGAAATGAAGAAGTTCCTTATTGTAATAACCGGCTCCGTCGGGACGGGAAAAACTTCCGTTGCCGAGGCTCTTGCCGCTCTCCTAAAGCCCGGGCACGAACATATCGACATAAGCAGGCTCGTCAGGAAGAACCGCCGGAAGCTTTCCTCGGGATATGACCGGGAAAGGAAATCCGTGATAGTCGACCTTGAGAAAACAAAGAAATTCCTCCGGAAGGAGGGCTTCCTGCGCAAGGGAAACATTCTCGAGAGCCACTATTCCCATCTCGTTGTCGCGGAAAAGCCGGATTTCGTCTTCGTCCTGAGATGCGAGCCGAAGGTCCTTGACAGGCGGCTTATCGGAAGGAAATACCCGGAGAAGAAACGCGCCGAAAACATCCTTGCGGAAATCCTTGACGCGGCATCGATAGAAACAGAGCAAAGGTTCGGCAGGGGCGCCACAATTGAAATCGACACGACCGGGAAGACTCCTGCTGCCGTTGCCGGGAAAATCTTCTCGATTGTCAGTGGGAAGAAAAATGCTCTTGCGGGCGGAAGAAAGCGCGACTTTGCGGAGAAATACCTCGGCAAAGGTTTCGGGAAATCGGGGCTTTCATTCAGGCTCCCCCCTTGAGGGAACGTTCCCCGAAGCAAGGAGTTTCCTGCACGCGATTATGTGGCTGCATTCCCGCCCGGGATGCACCGAGGAATATTTGCAGTCGCAATTCCATTTCGCCCTTGCCGGAGCAAAGGAGACCTGATGCGTCTCGGTCGAGCCCTCAACCGAAAAATAAATCGCCCTCCCCCCGGTTGCTCCCTTCCTTACCTTGCCTTCCGCAAGGAGAGCTTCCGCCTTGCGTTCAGTCGGTTCCAATGTGAATATTACTGGGGTGCTGCGAGCAGAATCCCGTTTACAACGCCTGCCTGTCCCGGCCGGCTCGTTACCTTGACGCGCCCGAGCTCCGTTGAGACGACACAGCCCTTCGTTATTATGATGCGCCGGACATAGTGCGGGTTGTCCGAGTGCTCGAGGACTCCAGTTATCTTCGTCTTGACGATTTTCCCCGTGGCATCCCTGACGTTCGCGAATTCCGCCCGGAGGAGGTTTTTCTTGATTTTCCCGCCCCGCGTCCTTATGGTCGCGGCATGGTTCTTGCCGATTTTCGTCTCAATCCAGTTGCCGCCGATTTCGTACTTTTTCTTCTTGTGTGCGGGCCTTCTCCTGCCCGTAGTGGGCTTGATTAGGCTCTTCGCATGATACTGTGCCATTGCCGGATGTGCCCGAAACCCTGTTTTTAAAGATAACAGTTCGCCGCCCTTTCGGAAACGCTTATAAAACGCTTTTTCCGGAGCCAACCAATGGCGAACGGCGAAACGCTTGAGAGGCCTCTTGACGCGCTTAGCGAGGCGCGCGGAAAGAAGGTTTTCGTTGAGCTGAAGGACGAAACAACCTTCGTCGGGACTCTCAGGACTTTTGACATCCACATAAACACGGTCCTTGACGACGCTTCCGAAATGAAGGACGGCCAGCTGAAAAGGAAGCTCGGCCGCGTGATAATACGGGGCGACAACATAACCATAATATCGCCGGAGGAGTGATTGGATAAAAATGAGTAAAGGAACACCGAGCATGGGGCGCCGGCAGAAGACGCTCCACCTGCGCTGCCGCAGATGCGGAAAGGCAACCTATCACAAGAGGAAGAAGGTCTGCTCTTCCTGCAGTTTCGGCAAGAGCGCGAAAATCAGGAGATATTCCTGGCAGAACAAGGGAATCAAGAGCAAGCAGAAAAGGTGAGTTCTCCTTCTTCGGGCCGGTAGCTCAGCATGGTCAGAGCGGAAGACTCTTAATCTTTAGGTCGTGGGTTCGAATCCCACCCGGCCCACTTCGTGCGCCTCGGACCTCACTGATGTTCGGCCACCCGGCCCACTTCGTGCGCCTCGGAC
>JAZDJS010000023.1:0-15382 GCA_043803745.1 archaeon | reverse complement strand
GGGGCTTTTCCGGTTCGGATTGGTTCGGCTCGTCATCATCATCGGCTTGGAGTTGGTCAAGTCTGAGTTAATATATTTGCCAGCCCCTCTGCGTTTTTCTCGGTATATTTCGCGCGCGGCCGCCCTCCGGGCGCAGCCTTGCCCGAGGGGCATTAAATATACCCTTTTTTCTTCCAGCCGGCGAGGCGCGCGCGAAGCTTGCTTACAAGTTCATCCCGCGGACTTGCCGAAGATTTTTTCGCGCGTCGGATTGTCAAGTAGTAGAAGACAACTGAAAAGACGAAAGCAATCAGAACGACTAAGCTGGCCATCTTTCCAGGGCTGAATGAACTTTCCTCGGGTTCTCCGAATCGGATTCGCGAGTTGAGATCGGTCACCGCAATCACGAAAGTGGAAAAGCCCGGGCTTTCAGCCGAGTAGAACTGGTGCGTCCCGTTCCCGCCCAAACTCTCAGGAACAATCAACTGCCAGTCGGAGGAATTGTCGAGCTTCCTAAGCAGGACTATTTCGGAAGGTTCCGCGCTCGTCCGAGCAAGCCATTCCGTCTCGACGGAGAAATTGAACGTGATGTTTCCGGTTGTCTCGGGCGCTCCGGTAACTGCAAAGCCCGCGTACGGAAGAATCTTCAGGAGCGAAATGTTCTCGGCAGGGATTTTGGAAATCTTGAATTTTTTTCCTGTTTGGTTATCCCTTCGGCCAGAAGCGGCGGGAACGGCGAAAGAAACCCGCTGGAGCGAGAAATCTTTTATCGGTTCGGTAATTTCTATCAGTTTCCCCTCGGGGTTCCCCTCGGTTTCCCCGGTCGGGAAAATTTCCGCTGTGAAACTTTCCGCGGTTTTCGAAAGCACCAAAAAACCGTTTTCAACAGTTGCGCTGTTTGACTCGTTTGCCCCGGGTATTTCAGTCGTTTGTGGTAACTCTATTTTCGGCTCTGAATCTTCGATTGTCGTAGTGGTGGTTGGCTCGGGCGGCAAAAATCCTCCACCGCCTCCGCTTGATGACTGGCAGCCCCCGCAGTCCCCGCAGCAGGATTCTCCGGTTTCGCAATGGCCATTCCCGCAGGTCGGGGTCACGGTTACTGTTCGCTCAGCTGAAAAATTGTTCGCAACGCCATATCCCTGCGAGGAAATCCCGAATGTGTATGTTCCTGCGAGGGGCGGCGCGAACTCGAACGCAAAGTGGCCGGTCGAGTTTGAATTGACTGTTCCGGAAGCTCCTGAAGAAGAGAGCGACCAGGCAATGGGCGCGCTGACGGGGGAAAGCGTTCCGTTCCAATAGTCGAGGGCAAGAATCCCTGAAGCGTAAATTCTCCCTGCGGAAGTTACCGGAGTTGAAACCGAAAGATTCTGGAGCGTAAGGTTGGCGCGCTCGAAAATTGAGAAGGTTGCCGGGAGCTCAAAGGAAATCTGGGAGTTTTGGGAGACTTCAGTGAAATTCTCGGAACAGTTCCCGGGGCAGTAAGCTACCGGGGAAGTTGAATTGTTCAGGAAGACGATTGAATAGCTCCCCGGGGCTCCGGGGAAAACCAGGCTTGTGTTGACAAAAACGGAGGAAATCGGCACGCTCCCGTTCGGATAATTGACAGTCGGCTCAACAAGGAAGCTGTCAAGACCAAGCAGGGAAAGGGATGTGTTCTCCGAGGAAAGGTTGAAATGCAGCAAGCCTGAAAGCAAACCCTGGAAGGAAAACTGCTCGGTGAAAAAGAGGTCGGTCATGTTCCCTGAGACTCCCGCAAGAAGAATTCCTCCGGGCCTCCGGGCCTCAACTGAAGTGTTTTCGGAAAGGGTGAAATTCGTCCGGAAAGCGGGAAGTATTGAGAAGCTTGCGTTCGCCGCGGAAGTGTAGTTCAGATATTTGCACTGGATTGAGACGTTGTGCGTCCCGTTGGCTGAATTTGTCGCGTTCCATTCCGGCAAGTCAAGCCCAAGAACCTCGCCCTCGGAAATTGAAACGTTGGCGAGATTTGCGAAAGCTTCGCCAATTATCGTGCCGTTGCAGGTCGCGTTCCCCTCCGAAAGGTTCAGGCCCGTTGAGGTGAGGTTCGCAAGAACTGTCAGGTTCTCGTTCATCCAGACCGAACTGTTGCCTGCTGAGACTGAGAGATTGAACGGCTCAAAGCAATGAAGGGTAAAGTTCTCGGAATCGTTTGCAGCTCCATAGGTTGCGGTGGCGTTGTACTGGAAAGTTCCGTTAGCGCCGCAAAAGACTTCTGAAACATACTGCCCCGGGGAAACCTCCGAATAGGAAACGTTCCCCCCGGTTGAATTTGTCACCGTGAGATTCACCCCGGGCGAAGGGGCGTAGAAGGAGAGGTTCGCCTGCTCCCAAAGGTTCCTCTGCATCTCTGAGGACGAGTTCATTGAAAGCAGATCAACTTGGATTGTGTAGTTTCCACTTTGGAAGAATTCCGCATCCCTCGTCCCGGAGAAGCTTAGTGTGCAGTTCCCAAGATATCCGGAAATGTTTGCAGTGAGGTTGTATCTCCCTTCTGAAAGGTAGGTGGTGGAATACGCGCCAATGCAGCTTCCTTGCTGAAGGGAAATCACTGTTGCGTTCGCAAGGGTGCCGTTGCCAAGGGCGGTTTCAATTTCAGCCCAGAGAAGGCCGCCTGGATAAAAAGTTTCTCCGGGGACGACCAGATTTCCCGCAACCGCATCAATCGACGGGAAGCTTGTTGAAACCGTCTGATTTCCGGAACTTCCTGAAACCAATTTCGCGACAAGGTATGCCGTCTGATTCGCGTCAGGAACATAGAAGAACGACTCGTTCCCGCCGAATCCGGCCGAAACCGATTTGTTAAGGATTACCGGTCGGCCATATTGGTCCGGCGTTCCCGAATAGAGGAAAATGTCGGCATCCGTCCCTGCGGAAACGTTCAAAAATGCATTGAAAGCCCGGCCAGACTCTAGAAAAACCTTCCGGGCGAAAACCTTCGTCCCGTTGGTGGCGTTCTCAAAGGAAACGTTCGCCGGGGAATTTACGGAAAGATTGTAAATGGCGGAATCGACAGCGCCCTCGATGTTCATCTGCCCGTAGCCCTCGTAATTGTCGGGGTCACCCCGGTTGAGGACGGGGTTGTATCCTCCGCTTTCCCTTGTCTTGTTCGTCTCGGTCGCGGTCATCAGCAAAAGCATTTTTACCTTGAGCGCCTGGGCTTCGGTATAGTTCCAGGGCTCCCCTGCAGAATCCATTGCCTGGATGACCAGCTGAGCTGCGCCAGCGACATGGGGCGCCGCCATCGATGTCCCGGCAAGCTCGTGATAGTTGTTGTCCGCAAGGCCTGTCGAGTTAGACATCGTCGAATTTATCTTCGACCCTGAGATTATCGAGCCTCCGGGAGCGGCAATATCGGGCTGGCGGGTCGCGTTCCCGATGCTGCTGTAGCTCGTAAGCTGGGCTGAATCGGAAAGGGCAACGACCGAGATGCATTTCTGCGCCGTTGCCGGGCTGCTCATTTTCCCTGTCGGCCCCTTGTTTCCGGCGGAGCATACGACGACGACGCCCGCCCCGACAAGGGAATTCGCCGCATTGTCAAGGGCGGTGTCAATCACGCCGGGAGAACTCAGTCCGAGGCTCATGCTTGCAACGGTTATGTTGTAGGCCTCCTTGTTGTCCTCAACCCAGGTCATTGCGTCAACAATGTCCGGTGTAGAGCCGCTCCCGAATTCGTTAAGGACCTTGAGGGAAGCGAAACTCGAGTTCGGAGCAACTCCGGAAAGGGAGGAATTCAAAAGACCCGCGCCGAAAGCAATCCCGGAAACGTGCGTTCCGTGCCCTATTACGATGTCTGGGTCCTCGTCATCAATGTTGTCGTCATAAGGCAAGAGCTCGTCGTAAACGAAATCGTGCCAAGGCAGGGGGTTCGGATAGGACCAGTTGAGCCGCGTCAGGTTGACGTCCGGATGGTCAGCATCAAGCCCGGTGTCTATTATCGCGATTGCAGTCCGCTTCAGCCCTTTCAGGGAATAGCTGGAAAGCCCGCCTGAAATCCCGACAAGCCCCCTTGAAACGTCAAGATGCGCACGAACCTCCCGGACCTCCTCAATCGAATCAAGGCTTCTCAAGCCCGCCGGAAATGCATCCAAGATTGCGGAAAGCTTGGCTCGGGAATCAAGCCTTGCTGAAACAATTGTTGTGTTGGTTTCCCTGAACCGGCTAATCGTCTTCACGGGAACCAATTCCGCAAGCGCGTCAAGCTCGTCCTGGGACGCGTTCGAAAGGGTCAGGAGGACGTCAATGCCGCCCGAATGCTCTGACATTGAGGCAACATTCTGGGAAAGTCCTGGTTTTTTTGCGCAAAAGGCGGGGCTGGCGAGAATGGCGAATGAAACGAAGAGGGCGAACCCCGCAAAAAGAAGCAAGCTCCTTATTCCCGCCACTTGACAAAACCCTAAAAAGGGTATAAATAAGGTTGCCTACGGCTTCCTTTCAGCGTCCCTTCAAGTCAGGTTGCCCCGTGGTGCCCGCTTAAGCTTAACTATCTCCGGCCCTTTTTCCTCTTGACAGCTTTCTTCCTCTTCGCCGGCGCTTTCTTCTTTCCCGCTGGAGCGGGCTTCATTGCTGCGAAAAGGTGCCCCTTCTCCTTGAGGAGTTTCATGATTGCCATCCTTCGGGTAACGCTCCTGAGCAGATAGAATATTGCCAGAATCAAAATTGCGGTCACAATCAACGAAATTGTCTGCGTTTCCATTTCGGCCATTTTAAGCTAATCCAACGCCTTTCCTATAAATGGGTTTCTCCGGATTTCGGTCTTTTCCGCCTTCAAGCGCCCTTTTCAAGCGCCCGGAGCTCCAATTCCACTTTTCTCACCCGTTTCAGGGTCGTGAGGAGATCCAGCTCGAATTCCTTCATCTGGGTGTTCGTTTCAAGGAGCATTGAGAAAAAGTTCTTCAGCTGGTCGATTGGGAAATCAATCCTCCCGACAACGGATTCAAGGGAATTCATCTTCCCCTCGATTGCGGAAAGGCGCACGTCAAGGCTTTTCGCATATTCCTGCTGGGCTGCGGCATGCGCGAGAATGAGCCCGAGTTTCCGCTCGATTTCCTTGAGCTGCGCGTTCAGCAGGCCGTCCGAATTGTCCTCGCCATAGGGAAATATCGCCTTCTTTACCTTGTCAACTTCCTTGAGGCTTGCGTAAATCTCCTCAAGCGTAACGGAATCCCGCTCCTCAAGCCCCTTCAGCCTCTGCTTGACCGCATCAAGTTCGGAAATTGCCTTGGCGCGCTTCTCATCTTCCCGCCGCTCGAGGATTTCAACCGAGGACAGGATAGGCCCTTTCGAAAGCCGGTCGAGCGTTTCGTCCATCTTGGCAACCTTTATCTCGATTGGTTCGGCGTTCTCCTCTTCGGACGGTCCCCAGGAATTTCCGCTTTTTTGGGACCTTGTGCTCGAAAAAACCTCGACCCTGACTGAAGGTTTTGCATTTGATGCGGCAGCCATTTCTCTTCGGACGGGTTTCCCGGCCCGCGCTTAAATAACCTGCACCTTCTTTCCGCCCGGTTTCAGCGCCTTCTGTCAACAAGGGCGAAGAAAAACCCCGCAAGGACTATCACAAGCCCCAGTTCTGCAACCCCAAGACCCGGTGCTGAAAGGAACTGGGAGCCTGAGGAAATCTCGCTTTCGACCGTTATTTCGGCGGAAGCTGCGCTCGGAGAGGCGCACTGGTCGGAGTTTATCCCCTCTCTTGACGCTCCCGAGAACTCGACGCTCGACGCTGAGAACAAAAGGTTGAACTTGCCTATTGCGGCCGCGCGGAACTGGACGGGTATTTCCTTCCTTCCGTTCTTCGGAACCGTTACGGTCATGAACTTCTTTCCGTCAAGGAAAGAAGCGAACGGGGCTCCGGAGGAATATGCGCCGGAATCGACTATCTTCACCCGATAAGTGGACTCCTTCCCGATAGGGTCCGCGAGGACAAGCTTGAAAATCTTGAGGTTTCCGAGCTTGGATGTGATCCTGTTCGGGGAAACGCTGAGGAAGCAGTTGTTTGAGCAGAGGTGCGCATTCCTTGAGCAATATGTGTTCGCGTTGCAGTCCGAATCAGATTCGCAGAAGTTGCCGCGCTTGGTCATGCAAATTCCGAAGAAACATTCGTCGTCCTGGCAGGCGCAGATCGTGTTGGAATCTACGCATTCGATGCTCGAGTTGCAGAAATCGTTGTCAAGCCCGGCGCAGACCGGGTCGGGAACCCAGCTGTCCCGGTTTCCTCCGGTTTCGCAGGATCTGCAAACCCCGACCAAAAGGGCCGTGCCGTCAAGGGTGGTGTTTTCGCAGAAATAAGGCGGGCTGTTCCCGAGCGGGGCGCAGTCAGGGGTGGTTGCACAGCAGTCCGGGTCGCAGCCGATGCAGCTCGGAGAAAGGCAGATTCCGTCTCGTTGGGTTGAGCAGGCAAGGCACTGGTTCGAGCCATATGGGTCCGTGAGCGGGTCAAATGAACTGTTCGAGCAGAAATGGCAGCCGGAGCAGTCGTTATCGGTCTGGCAGCCGATTGGAATTGTTGTCGGGGTTGGCGGAAGCGGGACTCCCGGCAGCTCCTGATTGCATATCGGATCAAGGAACCCGGTGCATTCGCAGAAGCTTCCGTCGCAGGAAGGCGGGTCGCAATCCGTGCAATATCTCCGGCCCTCCCAAGTCGGCGTTCCGCAGCAGCCGGTCGTGCAATCGCTGTCCCTTGCGCAGGCAACGCCGTTGTTCTCAATGGGAATTCCGAGCGAGAATGCAGAGAAGGTCGTGTAGTTGGCTCCCTTGACATATCCGCCCTCGGGCGTGAGCGCCTTTTCAAGGTGGACTCCCGAGATTTCAGAGGAATTCTTCCAGTCTCCCGTGCATTCGCTCCCGAAAAGGAAGAAGTCGGAGGAACACTTGTAGATGTCGAGGGCGTCCGAGAAGCTTTCCTTCGCGCCGGCATCCATCACGTTCGGGACGTCCGCGTTCGCATAGGAAAGGGTTATGTTGTAATAGTCGAACCTGACCGAGGCCGTCGGCTCAGCCGACGTTATCTTGACAATTGTCGAATTCACCTTGAATTCGACTGCGCTCACTGCGGAGGTTTTCTCGCCTTCAATCATCGAGTTTACTATGCCGTTTTCGGAGACGCCGGCGATGTTGGGAAAGTTGAGCTTCGTGAAGTTCTCTATCGTCGAAGCGGGATGGTTGTGGACTATGAAGTTGCCGAGGCCGAGCTTCGTCTGCTGGTCAATGTCAAGCTCAAGATCGATTGTCCTTCCGAGGCATGCATAGTCGGGTATCTGCTCGTAATAACCCGCGCTAACGGGTCCAGTCGTATTTTCCGAAATCAGCGTCCCGTAGGAATTGACATATTTCAGCGCAATTGAAAGCTGGGCGCTTGAACTGCTTGCATTATCTGAAATATATCCGATGAAACTGTACGGGCAATAGGTGCAGAACCCGCCGAAGCCGAGGTCTGTTTTCGAGCAGGAGGATGCGCAGGTTCCGGGGCTTGCGCAAGCATGCCGGTATGCGCGCGGGCTTGCCGCTGAATAGACGCATTCGATGTCCGAATTGAACGGGGAAACCTTGCTTTCCTCGCCGGCAAGGGCTGATGAACCTGTCGAAAGGCATTCCGCGATTTCCGAGCAGTGGTTCGGCGAGCATATTCCGCCGCAGCAGAGCCGTCCGGCCAGGTTGCAGAGTCCCGGAGCTACCGTGTCCTTTTGCCCCTCATATGCGTTCGGATAGGGGCAATCCCCGTCGTAGCAGGATGTTGCTTCCGCATGGCAGGCCGGCCCGCTGTTGCAGGTCACTCCGGCGCACGGGTCTATTGTCGTTGTCGCTATCGAGGTTGACGTTGAGGTTGAGCTTGATGTTGTGGGTATTGTTGAATCGCCTGATACGGTGGTTGATGTCGTTGAAGAGTCTGGTGAGCTGACTGTTGTTGTCGAAATTGATGTCGCGGCTACGGTTGTGGGCACAGTTGTTGGTTCTTCTTCGCCTCCTCCGTTGCAATCTGAACCACAACAAGTGACGAGCCCACAAAGGCCGTAGCCACAATCAGTTGGGTCTGCGGTTGTACAACAACGGTCGCCGGTGCAGGTATAGGAAGTAGTGCCTAAATACCAACTCGGGCAGCCGCTTCCACTATAACAGACATCCCCGCCACTGCAATAAGGAAGTGTGCCACTGCAACCAGGGTCGACAGAATATCCCTCCTCAAGAACCAGGTTCGAAAAAACGACCAAAAGCCCGAAAACCGCCAGAAATCCCAATAACCCCTGCTGCTTCCGCTGAAAAAACCTTGATTTTGCCATCTTGGGAGCCCTGAAGCCAAGTCAGTATTTATATTTTGGCCCGGAGGAGTGAAAACAAAACAAATATAACATTCCCGCGCGTCTTTCCCCGGAAAATGGAAATTGCAGCTTTGGAAACCCAGCCAAGCCTCGGGAACGCGGCCGCGGAAAGGGGCAGCGAGAACTTCCGGAGAACGCTCTGGCTTGTGGTCGGTCTTGTTGTTGCCGGAATTGTCGCGGTTTTCGTCTTCTTCTGATTCTTACGTTTTTACCCCTACAAAAACGATAAGGTTATAAATTTGTAGGGGTAAGAAGAACTTGGATGGTTTATCTGAAGAAGAAAAAGATAGGCAGGGGGACATATACCTACCTGGTGAAATCGATTCGCATGCCGGACGGAAAGGTCAAAACAGTTCAAAAGCTAGTCAAGGGGAATGAGACTGCAGTTCCCGCCCTGGATGCGGCGGAAAAAAAACTGCGCGGGGAATGGGCCTGCGGGAAATTCGCAAAGGACGACATTTTTTCCGAGGAAGAGATCAGGAAGATAGAGGCGCTCCGCATTGATTACGGAAGAACGCTAAAGGGGCTCTCGAAAAACCAGTTAAAGGACCTCTTCGACAGGTTCACGGCCAATTTCACCTACGAATCCAACGCGCTCGAGGGCAATTCACTCACACTCAAGGATGTCGCGATTGTGCTGTTTGAGAAAACCGGGGTTGCCGGAGGAAAGGCGCTGCGAGAAATATATGAAACCCTCAATTCCCGCAAGGTCGTCGAGGCGATTCTTGGCAGGAAATTCCGGATTGATGAAAGGAGCGTCCTGAAGATGCATCGTGCCCTCGTCGCCAACATGGGCATTCCGGCCGGCTACAAAAGAGTCCCGAATTATCTTATCGGGAGAGACGTTGAAACTTGCGTTCCCGAACAGGTCCCGGCTGAGATGAACTCCTTGTTCGAGCACTATGAGAAAAATAGGGAAACTGTGCATCCTTTGCAGCTGGCAGCGCATATCCACGGCCTCTTTGAGGAAATACATCCGTTCGAGGACGGGAACGGGCGGGTCGGGCGCTTCCTAATCAACGTTGCGCTTGTCAATGGAGGATATCCTCCGCTTATAATAAGGAAAAGCCAGCGGGTTGCCTACTTGAACGCCCTTGAAAAGTTCGATTCAGGGAATAGGCGGGCTCTTGAGCGGTTCCTGCTCGAGAGATGCAAGGAAACCTACGAAAAGTTTTTTGCAGTTTATGTCAAATACTTGAGGTGACCCTTGCCAAAGGTAGGTCTTATTTCAGAAAGGCTATGCGGCTATATCCGACCCTCTGCTGAGGCTTGCCTACTTATTTCAAGAAAGAAACGCTTGCGTAGCCAACAACCCAGTCAGCAGGAATGACGTCCCCTGAATTGTAATGCTTGACAAGGCGCGCCTTTGTCGCGCCAAGCGCCTCCAGAGCCGAAAGAAGGACGATTGAAGGTGAAATCCCGCACATTGAAATTCTTTCATTTAGTACGGTTTTCCAGAGCTTTTCCGGGGAAAGTGAAAGGGCTGCTCCGATTGCAAGGGAATCCTTCCGTTCGGTTTCGGCTTTCCCCTCATAATGGTTGAGGTCTGAGGAAGCGAGCAAAAGAGTTCTTTTCGGCTCAATTAGTTTGGCGAGGGCTTTCCCGGCTTCTTCCAGTTCCTCGAACTCTCCAGAAGAGGAAACAATCAGCGGAAGTATTGAGAATTTTTCAATGCGCGCCTGAAGGAAAGGGAGCTGGACCTCGATTGAATGCTCCTTGAGGTGGGGCGCTGGATTCGTTTCAAAAAGACCCGTTCCGGAAAGTTTTTGGGCAAGGGCCTGGTTCACCGGAACCTTTCCGAGAGGGGTTTCCCAGAAATCCCAGGGCGCTATTGAAATCCTGGAGCCTGCAACGGTATGATTGGTTCCGAGAATGACTATTGTCCGGAACATATCCCTCGGAAGGCTTGAGTAAAATGCCGCTGCGCAGGGGCCGGAATAGACAAGCCCGGCGTGCGGGACAATCCCGCCGACAATCGCGGGGTTCTCCTCGAAAACCCCGCCAGGACCGAAAAAGCCATCCGAAAAGCAGCCATCAACAAGCCCGGCAAGCTCTTTTTTTCCCGCCGGATAGAACTGCCCTGAAACGGCCGGCTTCCTGACGGTTCCGGCCATCCCCTAGGAAACTATCTCCTCCCTCAGCATGCCTATTTCCTTCTCAAAGTTGGCGTCCCTCTTTTTCCTTCTCCCGCTGCGCCATTTGACGAAGAAGACATATGTTGCGACAAGGAGGAGCGCTGCGAAAAGGGTTTCAATGAAATACTTGCCGACCGCCGAACCGAATGCCGAAAGGAGATATGCGCGGGGAAATGTTCCTACAAGCGTGAGGATGAAAAATCCCCAGAAGGGAAGCTTGACAATTCCCGAGGCAATTGAGAAAACCTTGAACGGGACAATCGGAGTGAGCCGACCAACCAAGACCCCGAAAAGCCCGTGCTTCCTCGCGAAATTTTCGGCTTTGTCAAGCCGCGCGGGAGTCAGAAGAATATATTTCCCCCATTTGTGAAGAAGGGGTCTTGCACCGTGCACGCCAAGGAAATAGCCGACCGCGCCGCCAAGGGCCGAACCGATCGAGCCGTAAAGGGCGATTTCCCAGTAGGAAAGCCCCAGCTGCCCTGCCAGCGCCCCGGCTGCAATGAAAACGAATTCCGAAGGTATCGGAAGTATGCTTGACTCGAGGAACATCACTATGACTATCCCGAGAGGCCCAAGGGAAAGCATCAGTGAGTTGAAATCCATTTTCAGTCCGCCACAGGGGACTAACCGGGTTTATTAGGCTTTTCCCGGAAGCGATTGCCGAACGGTCAATTTTTGACTGAGAAGACGAAACAGTCCGCATGCTCGTTCCCGGTTTTTCCGAAGCGGAGGGAGAATTTCCCGGCAAGTTCCTCCCCGGAAATCCCGTTAAGAAGCTTCAGTCCGCCAGGCGCGTTCCTGAAAAAGGTTGCGATTATTCTCCCACCGGGTTTGCAAACCCGGAAAAGCTCCGAAAAGGCCTTTTCCGGCTCTTCAAAAAGAGAAAGCACGCCCCGCTCAGCAACAACAAGCGGGAACGTCCCATCGTCGAACTTGAGCTTCCCGTATTCCTCCCAGACGGGAATCACTTTGAGACCGAGCCCGTTCGCTTTGACTCTTTCATTCCCAAGTTCGGTTTGCCCGCGGGAAAGCTCGATTGCAATTGTCTTGAATCCGAGAGCGCCGACTGCGCAAGCATGGCCGCAGCTTCCCGCCCCGATGAAAAGAACCGGTTCTTCCGGCTCCGCAGGAAGCGCGCCCTTGATTGCCTTTCCCGCGAGAGCCGACTCGGAAACCCAGGGCTCGGCTGACTCGTCCGGGATTGAATCGAGATATTCCTGATAATTCATCCTCTGGCTGCGGCCCGGGAGGTATATTAGCGTTTTCCGATTTTTCGTTCAGGGCGTTGCTGCCGGAAGAAATACGGGAGGCGGCTCATTGACGGCGTCCAGATACTCTTGGGCGGCAGCACCCAAGTCTGCTGCATACTGGTCCGCGCCCGCGAAACAAGCAACGGGACCGTCTTCAGTGTCTTGGAGGGTTGTCAACGTGGCATATACCGCCAGACCGTCTCCTTCCAAAGCAGTGTTCGCAACTTCTACTGCCTTGTTAACAAGCACCAATTGGCCTTGATAGAACGCTTTGTCATCCTGCAAGCCGTCCACATAGTCTGCAAGGACGGCCCTCTCGATTATCCGTGCGGGCGAGTAAAAATCCAACGGCGCGATGCAAACTTGCGCTACTCCGAGGTCCACATATTCAGTGCATTGCAAACTTGCAAGTCGGGCCTCCTGCGCCTGGATGCCTTGAAGCTTCCCTTCCAAGTAGGCCTGCTGCGCAATAAGACCGCCATCGGGAATGTAAAACGCTTCGGCATTTTCCACGTTAAGCGCAACCAATCCGGCAAGTATCTCACGGTAAGCGGTGTCTCTAAGGGCGGTTAGAAGTTCCGCCTCAAGCTCCGGCGCAACATCGGAGCTAAGGTCTAGGATGCTGTCGACGGGCAACGGCACTGTGGCAAGGTTCCCGTAAAGGGAATAATAAAGCGCGGTTGCATTGTCAAGATGAAGCACTATTCCGTTGTCAATCTCGGCATCAAGCACATGCGCGCAAGTGGAAAACACTTGCACCCGGCTCGGTCCGCCAGGATAGTCAATTAGCACGTTTCCGCCGGATTGCTGATATTCCTGTGCTTCCGCATTCCAAACGAGTCCTTGCGCGGCGGCGAGTTCTGCGCGCAAGCCGTCCCGGACCGCTGAAATCGCTTCAGCACCGCAAACACCCGCCAAAAGAGGATCGTCGGGATAGCTCCGCTGACACTCCTGCACGAGCTCGGGAATGTCCTGCCAACCGGTTGAACCGATGTTGGTTCGGAGCGTTGGGATCGCCATAATGGTTCTCTGTGCCGCCTCAACATCCAACTGGGCAGAAACTATGTATTCCATGGGAATCACGGGCAACGGATTTCTGCTGCCTCCGATGACGAAAGTGATCGGTTCCATCACGGGTCTTTCCGTAACCTCGCTTATTGCCGCAGCATATCCCCGATCGAATTCCTGATCCGCCCTGAAGCCCCCATATAAATTCGCGCCTTCTAAAACCAGGGCCGCAACAAGCACGCCCGTACCGATTTTCACGATAGGTCTTTGAAAAAAGGGCGTTCCTGCTTTGAGTTTGGGCTTGTCCTTAGCGGTTTGAACTGGCGGAGTCATACACCGAAAAAGAGTTCCTTCTTTAAATAATTTGCCTATTTTTCAGTGGTTAGAACGCTCCGAAGGTCCAATGCATTAAATCCCACTGAAAAGAGGTGAAAAAGCGAAAGATATTTAAGGCTTGACGGCTTCCGGGGAATATGCCTCCGGGGAAAAATTCAGCAAATAAAGTTACAGGAACTTCTGAGGAAGCCCCTACTGGAGGGAAATCAATTGCGAAAACTCCCGAAGAAGAACTTTCCGCTGAGATTCAGAAAGCGGAGCAAGCGGGCGTTTTCAAAAACAGCTCTCAGAAAAGAGCGGGAAGCCGGGCACAGGTTGTGAAAGCGGTAATAAAATACCTAAACGGCAATCGGGCTGTTGCGGCACCGGCAGACCTTCTCGCGCTCAGGGCAATAGATGCTGCCGCGGTTGCGGCCGGAAAATCCGGCTTCCTCAAATCTGCGGCAAAGGTGGGACTTGCATATGCAGTTGTTGATTCAATACCTGAAGCGCGCCGCGCCAACCACACAATAAACCTCTACCTTGAGTCAATTGAAGCAGGAGGACTTTCTCCTACCGCCCTGCAGAAAACCCTTGATTATCTTGGCAGTCCGAGCTTTCCGATCGGGGCGAGAAGACCCAAACTTGAACGGGTCCAAACCGCGCTCAACACGCATTATGGCGTGCGTCTGTCCGGGATTGAAACTGGCGAATTGGATTCGGCTGCGCTTGAGAATGAACTTGCGATTCTGGATAATGAATACACTTTCCCGGTTTGGCCTGCGTTCAGGACAACTCCGAACCAGGTGCGCCTTGGGAAACCTTCCCAAAACCGACTTGACGCTGCAAGAACGATGCACGCATACAACAGGATTCTGGCGGGTCTTGCGGAACCTGGAAAACGGGCGCATTACCTTCAGGTTCTTGAGGAAGCTTTTGAACGGGGGCAACTGGAAGAGGACGCTCTTGAAACCGTTGCCGCGTTCGCACTCTATTACGGAATTGCCGACGGGACTGCCGAGTTCAGCCAGGTTACTCCCGAGGCAATTGAGAGGATAAAATCCGCAAAAGCTGCCGGCTATATGGAGCCTTCGCCGGATGAGGTTGAAGCTGCATATGACGGATATCTTCTGGAAAGGATGAAGGACGGGACATATCCGGGAATTCCCGACGGGAGCGAATTCGCGCGCCTGATTGCTGATGCCACAAGGCTTGGCGCGTTTTCCGCTGGCGATGTGAAAGCGGCTGCAACAGGGCTTGTTTTTCGGAGAGCTGGAGAAGGTTATTTTGGGGCGAACACTCCTGAAGTAATTGAAAAACTTGCGGAATCTGGACTTTACAACGAAAAACAGCTTGCGCCGCTAAGGGAGAAATATTGCCCGCAGGCCGAAACTGCTACCTGATTCCGGAAAGCTTTGGCTGAACTTTGCCGATTCCGAGAAAGTCAATTCGCTTTTTGCGCCGGGACGGCTCCAACAGACACGAATTGAAAACCTGCTGTCGGAACAAGTGCGGCTGAAGCCGCAACAGTCGCCCTTCGCAAGTATTCCGCCGGCAGTACAAGATAGCCTTCCTCGGAAGACCTGACTGCGTAAAGGACGGGCAAAAGCGGATTTCTCTCAGCTTCAGCGCCCACTTGCCGAACAACTGCTTCAAGCCCCTTGTCTCTTTCAGGCGCTAAACCGATGGTTTCCTTGTGAACCGCAACTTCGCGCTGAAGCCGGATTTTCCGTTCTACTGCCGCAAGTGCGGGGCCAATTTCGGATTTGGCATATTTTGTGGCGGCCCCCAAATAGGGAGCGTCATTTTGATTGAAACCCTCTTTCCGGATTTCGCAGCTCGCAGCATAATCAATGGCAGTCTCCCAAAGTCCTTTTGCAGTTTCAGCGAATTCCGCGAACTCGACAGCGTCCTTCCGTTCAAACAGGGCTTGTAGTCCACCGGAGTAGTTGACTTCTCCGTTTGGCACGAAAACGTTTCCGAGAAGCGCGCCATAAGCCTTCACAACCCTTTCAACGACATCGGCGCCCCGGCCGATTTCCGCCCGGTAGGTTTGTTCGAATTTGTCGGGAAACCTGCCTTCCTTTTCATATTCGGCATGCAATCCGCGGACAACTGCCCAGTCAGACACGCTTCCCGCTGCGTTTTCAAGCGAGCCAAGCAAAGCGTCCTGCAGGCAAGAACCGGCATATTTCAAGGTGGTTGTAAATCCGGATGCCTTGCCTTTGGGACCGCCCAAGTCAGAGGAACGAATGCGCAAAGGTGCCGAGAGTTCCTCAAGCTGCCTGCGCGCCCTTTCGGAAAAGTTCACGCCTTTTCCCGGAATGAAATGATCATATGGGCGGCTAACGGAATCGAGAACAAGCTC
>JAZDJS010000022.1:0-7239 GCA_043803745.1 archaeon | reverse complement strand
GGCGTATTGCAGCGAATTTATCTTGCAGACTTGCCATGCTTATGTCGCCTCCGTAATTTTATGGCGCAGGAGTCTCAACGTCAAAGTCGTATGTAGCCCCGCGTTCACCTGGCACGATTTTAACCTTCCTGCCGGCAAGCGCAGATAAGGCGCCACCAAGTACAGGCATTACTGCCCCACCCATAATTGATTGAATGTTCCTTTCTGTATTAGCTGCCTTAACCACTCCGACTTGTGCATTAGCAAGATCAGCCTGTGCTTTGTACATCAATGCCTGTGCGTTGAGGTTCGCTTGTGCTGCTTCGAGTTGTGCCATTATGGGGTCAATACCCCCTGCTTTGTAATCAGCAAGCCGTCTATTGTTTGTCTTAACGCCTTTAGCAGCAAATTCTTCGAAAGCATTGACTCCCGTCAAATTCCAGTAGCCAACATCATTCACGCCCGGAAAACGTGCGCTTAATGCACGGAAAATTCCGGACCTAGTTCTAGACGCATTATCAGCTTCCTTAAACTGGTGTTCAACATAGTGATTGGCTGCCCCCATTGCACCCTTTGCATGCGGTGCTCCTGGGTATATTTCAGCTGATGTACCTGAATTTGAATCTGTCGGTTGAGTGCTTGTTGAAATCGGTTGATATTTTCCTACTGCCATTTTTCATCGTCCTCCGTTTTTAATCTGTTTTAACTGGTTTTACTGCGGTCGGCTGGTCTGCAACAATAGATGGAAATTGCTGATAGCCTTGATATCCGAAACGCGTCCTACCAGGTGCGCCCACATATCCTAGAGTTCCGTCGTATCCACCTTGTTTGAGCTCATTATATTCAGTCATCATCTTGGCGCGATCAAGCATTGCAGCTACCCCGTTTGATTTTACCTGTTCGCGATCTAATGCAGCAAGACCGTTCTGCTCAGTAATTTTTGCGTTTTTCTCCGAAAGAGTAGCCAAATAATCTGGAAAAGCGGTACTTGCAAGCGCTCTTTGCCCTTGGCCAAACTTATCCCAGAAAGTATCTGCAGGGGATTGAGCATCAATGCCCTTTCCGTATTTTTGAGGTTCGTTTGCCATATTTTATCACCATCTTTCTTTTGTTTCTTAAGAGTAATAACGCTTACTGAGTATTTAAGTGTTACCACTGGAAGCTGTTCTTAGGCCCGAAAAAGGGCAGTTGGACAAATCAGGGCGTTTAACCTAATCCTGCCGGCTCCGGCTTGTGATTGCCCCGACGAAGAAAGTCGTCATTGACTGGAAAACGACCCCGATTGTGACCAAAAAGAGGCAGGAAACGACTAGGGAGGTTGTTGCGGTAAAAAGGCTTGTCTGCCCGAAGACATATTCGACAAAGGCAATCAGGGCGCGGAAAGCGGATTGTATCAGGTTGAAATCCCCCCTTACCGCCGCGACAATCGAAATGAAGGAAAGCATCAGGGCGAAGAAGGTCGAGGTCCGGTCGGTGAAGAAGCCGACGTATTTTATTATCCCTTTTGCAATTGAAAAGACAATCATTGCGGGTACGACTATTACGAAAAGGAGATTCAACGTCAGCGGGACCCCGAGGACTGTCGTTATGAAAAGGTCTATTATCGCCATTGCGTTGACAAGGCCTATCGTCAGAACGTGGAGGAAGCCTAGGAAGGAGCTTGAGGGGAAGAAATCGACCCCGTAGAAATAGGCAAGCAGCGCGAAGAAAAGCAGCGCTGTTGAGGAAGCATCGTCGAAATTGCTGTCGCCCGGGAACGTGAACGGCTTCAAGAGCGCGGTAAGGCAAACCAGGGTAATTAGGAAGATTATCAGGTCCATTCCCCTTAGACGCCTCCCCCGAGCTGCCCGCTTCTGATGAGCTCCTGCTGGGCATATCCGGACCCTGACCTGAAAGCTGCCTGGTATTTCCTCGCGGCAAGGGCTTTCAGGGAGCCCGAAACGACAACGAAGCTTCGGGCAACGGTCAGGAGTATCACGCCGGTTATTATCGTATATGGGTTCAGCCATTTGCTATAGACGCTTGAAAAGAATTTCGAGAAGAAGAAGCTGAAAGCCCCTTCCTCATAGAACATCGTTGCATCCGTCCAGAATATCAGGATCATCACGAAGAAACCGACCCATTTGGCGGTCCGCTGGCTTATGAGGGAGAAGAAGCCCAGGATGTCGCAGGTAACGAAATAGCAGAAAACGGCTGGCGCGAAATGTATCAGGAAGGTGTACCAGTCGAGCTTGAGGAGGAACTGGATGAATCCGATAAGCATAACGGAGACTATGAAGGACGCGATCTGGGAATTTTCCGGGGAGATCTGGGAAATCGTGAACGAAATCAGGATGAATGCCGCGAAGAACTGGAGAAGGTCGGCAGTGTTGGAAATCCCAACCCCGAAGAAATTGAAAACCGAGAAAAGCGGACCGAATGTCCCCTGGGCGAATTCCTTCCCCTTGTCAACAAGCTCCCCGCTTGCGGGAGCGTTCGGGTCCGAACTTGCGGAAATGCAGCCGGCCAGGAGGAGGCCTGAAAAAAGCAGGACTGAAAGGATGAGAATCTTTCCCAAAGTTCCCTTTCCCTTTTTGATTGCCCCGCCCATAAAATACTCAGCCCTTCTTTCTTTTTCCCTGTTTTCCGCCCGGGAACGTCCCCGTCCCAATCTTCGAGTAGATCCCCTCGGAATGCCCCTTTGAAATTCCGGAAAGCCAAAGGCGGACTTCCCGCGCCTCCCGCCAGACCATTACGAGGGCAACCACGACTATTGAATAAATCACAACCCCGCCTTCCGGGGTCATTGCAGTAATCCCGGGGCCCTCCCCCGAAGCAAAGGAAATCAGGGCAATCGAAATCCCGAAGAAGAGGAGTATTATCAGGACATACCTCACCCCGGAAACGAGGAGGCCCTCGAGCGCTTCAAGGAAAAAGTGCAGTTTTTCCGGGAATTTTTCCGCGGGCGGCAGCAAAGGGAACCTCAACTCCGCTTTCCAGTGTCAACCATCGTCCTTCCTATCTGGTTTATCGCGCGATAACCCCAAACCGCTTCCTGAACGGAACGGACCGCTGCTCCGGTAACCTGCGTCGTTATTGCGAGCTGACCCATGAAAGCGGAAATCGCTGCCATGAAGATTATCACCATCAGAAACCCGGGCCAATAGTTGCTCGAGCCGAAGGCGAAGCTCGTGAAATTCGTCAGCTGCTGGCTGACGTTCGTTATCAGGGTCTTTCCGTTCATTGGAATCGATGCAATCATCGAAACCCCGAGGGAAAGCATTGACTTGGTCTTCGTTGAAAGGAAGGTGAAGCTCAGGGCGTCGAAGGTGAAATAGTAGACTATTATGAACGGGACTATGCCGAAAACGGCAATGCAAGCCCATGCGGGCGTTGAAACGCTCCTGTAGAAGGGGCAGGACGCGGTCTGGTTAAGCCCGAGCGCCCGGAGCGCGTTGGTAAGGGAGGAGAAAATGGCGCCCAGCGGGCCGCTTGTAGCATAGCTTCCGGCTGCAACCAATAGCACAATCAAAAACGCGAAAAGAAAAACGCTCGAATCATTCTGGTCATACTGGCTTTTCCGGGATTTCACCATTTCAGGCCCTAACCTGCCGAAAGTTGCTTTTATATTTTCCCAATTTGCCACTGAAAGGACATTATTTATATTCGACAGGTTCCTTGCTTGAGGCAATGGAAAGACGAGCGCGTTCCCTCCTTCCGCCAACACGCTTTGCTTTCTTCCTTTTCGCGGCAATTTTCATCCTTCTTGTCGGGGCGGTTTCAATTCCGGCGTTTTCCGAGGATTCGACTACGACTACCACCGGCGATGAAGCGGCGCGCGAGGATGCGGGAGGCGCGGACTATGTCTCCGGCTGCATCCTTGGGGGGGATATCTGCCTTGCCCGGGTTGATACCGGGGACGGGAACATCTTCTCGGCGCTCTGGGCAACGCTCACGAACGTCTACAATTTCTTCACGGGCCTTTTCGCGCAGCTGACCGCCTCCGGAAGGGAATGGGACAACCTGCCCGCCCAGATTCCCAAGCCGAAAGCCGAGCAGTTCCTCGAGGCATATGGAATCCCCCCGGAAGAGTTCGCCGGCTCCTGCAGCAGGTCGGAGAATCCCGCTATTGACTGGTTCTTCGTCGCGTTCGGCTCAGTTGCGACGAACACGATCCTTCGGGTGGATGCTTTCGGGAGCCTTGGGGAAGAGGAACTTTACATTGCGAACGGACTCCTTGCAATGACAATTGTGATGGTCCTTATCCTCATCATATTCTTCCTGGAAATGCCCGGCTATAGCGTCAGCCACGAAATTATCAGCGGAAGCTCCGTCGGGCACCTCATGAAGGACCTCCTTGTCGCAATATTCCCCAACGTCGACATCGTCGACCTTGTGAACGCTCCGGAAGACGACCCTGCGCAGGCCGATGTCAGCTGGGGAAGGAAGGTCCTTGACAAGTTCGGAAGGTTTTACGACAACGTCACTACCCCCTGGGACACGAAGGCAATTATGGGCGCTGCCGGCTCGGAAGGGGAGCGGGATGGAACGGATTCCTTCGGGCGCGACATGTCGAAGGAATCGGTAATTTTCGTTGCAAGGGACCTTGCCTCGGCTTTCTCAATCGTTGCCCTGAAGGGCGGCGTCATAATCGCGCTCGGGCTTGCTGCGACGTTCCTCCTTTTCCAATTCCAGATTCCGGAAGTTTCAACCGATTGCAACACGCTCATCTTCAAGATTTACCTTGCGACTTTCTGGGCTTTCTGGATCTGGCAGATAATCGTCTATACTGTGAAAAGCCTTGCGTTCATTTTCGCAGCGCTCCTGCCCCGGCCGGTTGTTGCCTGGCTTCTGGTCCCGTTCACAGGAGGACCGGTCCCGGTCCTTGACCTTGTACTCCGGATGGTTTTCAGGGTCCTCGGAATACTCTACATTCTGGGGCTTGCGAAACCAGTTAGTCCGGGTTCAGACCTCGGGCAGCTTGCTCTTGCGGCTTTTGCGGCAATGCTCTTCTACATGCTTACCGTGATAACGAGCATCGGGGTGAAGGTGCTCCTGACCGTCTGGACGCATCCGTTCGAATTCGTTTTCACTGTCGGCGAGACGATAATCGGCAAGGGCGCTGAGAATGCGAAGAAGAAGATGACAAAAAGTCCGACAGGCACCCAGAAAGTTGGCGCTGAAAAATGGCGCACGAAACAGCTGCCGACCCCGGCCGGGACTACCGGGGCCCAGGCGCAAAAGCAGTGGGTTTCCGACAAGTTCACGATGGGGCAGAAGCTCAACAACATGACCCCCGGAAAGACAATGAAGGTTCTCACCTCAACCGGCGAAGGGACTGCTACAAAGAACGGCCCGAATTCAGTCACGGTTCAGCATTCGGCGGGCAGTTTCACCGGAGGAGTTTCCCAAGTTGCAGGGAGATTGAAGGGAGTTGAATGAGCAGGAAAAATGGCAATGATAATAGACGTCCCGGGGATAATCTACTCCCTCCTTTGCGGATTTTTCGGGGCTCCGACGCTTCCGTGGTACCAGCTCCTCTTCGGCTATGTAATGCCGATGGGCTTGGTCTTCTTCACCCTTGTCGACTTCTTTTCCCTGATGACCTTCCTTAGCAAAAGGACTGCATATGTTGTTTCCGGGATTATCGCGCTGATAGGCTTCCAGCTCGGGCTTTGCAGGGCATATAACGAGATGATCCAGACAATGTTCGGCCCGTTCATAGGCGACATGTCAATGTGGCTTGCAATGTTCACCACTGTGCTTTTCCTCGGGGCGATTTTCATGACAGTCAACCATGCAGTTGTGATGTTCAAGATTTCAATGGCTGCCAAGGACAGCCTCAAGGAGCTTGTGACCGGGACGAAGACGATGTGGCGGGTCGGGAACAGGGTGGACACTCTTGCAAAGAACCAGATGGGCGGACAGCAACAACAGCAGCCGCCAACCCATTAGGAACCGTTTCGGCGAACCGTTTCGGCGAACCGTCTCGGCGAACCGCCCGGAATAGACAAAACTATTTAAACTATTAGAGAGTAGTCAAACCATCCAAGGAGTTTGGTTTGTTTTGCATTGCAAAGCGAAAAAGACCCCTTAAAAGGACAAAACTATAAATGTAAGAGAACAGGGAATAAAGTAACTAAAACATACCGAGGGATGAAAAAAGAATGGACTCTAATAAGAAAAATTGGTTGTTTCTGCCCGCGTTCAGCGTTGCATGGCTTGTAGACCTTATGAATCAGATCGGGAGCGTTCTCCTGACGGTAATAAACGTCCTTTTGGGGGCAACCGGCTCGCCTTTGCACGAGGTTATTTTCATTTACGTGCTGCCGTTCCTCCTGATTTACTTCACCTTTTTCGACTTCATCTACCTGATGGGGTTCTTCAGGAAAACGACTGCCAAGATCATTGCTGCGATAATGGCGCTTTTCGGAGCCCGCTTCGGAGTCTATAGGCAGGTTGTTGACATGATTGGGATTTTGATCGGGACTGACAAGACCGGGACCGGAATCTGGATTCCAATGTTGACCTTCGTTTTCGTGATAATGGCTTTCTGGTGGGTTGTTGGCCAGTTCCTCTGGGGGTGGAAGATGACCCAGGCAATTAACAACGAAGTAATCAAAGTCGAAAATGGAATAGATATGCTTTCGAAAATTGGTAGCTTTTTGGATGGCAAAGCACAGCAAACTGTTGACAAAGGCCAGGGCGGAAAACAGGGCTGAGAAACCCGGAGATATCCGACTAGCAATGGCCAAAAAAAAGGAAGGGAACTTTGCTCCCCTTGAGCACCTGAAAATCTCCGGGGATTCCCTTTCCTTTTTTTCTCTCTTATTCTCCGTTTTTCTCCTTGGATCAATAGTCCTGCTCTTCTTCCTCGGACTTGATTCCGGAGTAGGGCGGCTTCTTGAAGCCCTGAAGACCTATGCGTTCCCCTGGCTCATCGTAATCCTGCTCCTATCAATCGGGCTGGAGTTCTGGGCAATCAAGGTCCATCTCAAGCACATCCATCTTGGAACCCTCCTTGAGAAATATATCGGGGAAGGCTGAACGGAAAAATAAAGGGGGTTTGAGGCGAAAAAGGCGCCGAAATCCCGAGTAACAACCAATAAATAAACGAACGAGGAAAAAACATAATGGCACTAATTGAAGAAGGGATTTCGAATCTTGTTGCGCAGGGATTTTTCGACTACGTCCTGCCCTTCCTGCTCGTTTTCTTCGTTGTATATGCGATCCTCCAGCAGACGAAGGTCCTCGGCGCAAAGCCGGGAATCGATGCCGCAG
>JAZDJS010000021.1:0-89356 GCA_043803745.1 archaeon | reverse complement strand
CCCTCGAACTTGGAAAGGTTCGAAAATTCCTTTTTCGTCCAGGCGAAGACTATTTCCCTTTTCGACGGCCCGACATTTTCGAAGCGCGGGTCGCCCTTGAGATACGGAATCATGTTTCCAAAGTCCGATGCCTCAATCCGGTAGATCTTTACTGCAACAAACCTTCCCGCAGAATCCTTGCCAACGAAAACATTCGCTTCCTTTCCGCTGTTGAATTCCCCGTAAAGCTCGGTGAAGTTGCCGTCATTGGCGAGCTTGTAAAGGGTCAGGAGCGTCTGTTTGCCAAAAACGCTCTGGAAAACGCCCTCATTCCCGCGGTTCCACGGCTTGCCGGTGGTTCTTTCAGGAGTTCGCCCCCTCATTTTCCTCCGCGCCTCTTCAAGCTCCTTTTCCGGAGTTTCCTCGAAGTCATCCCTGAGGTTGGACATGATTACCTGAAGTCTGCGGGAACCCTTCCCTTCTTGACGAGCCAGTCCCACTGCGTGCGGGAATATCTGTAAATAAGGTCGCACTTCTTGTCAGCCTGGACAGGCCAAGGTTTTAGGAGGACCAGGTCGTTCTCCCGCACCCAGAGCCGCCTCGCATATTTCCCGGGAATCCTCCCGATCCGCACCTTGTTGTCAAGGCAGCGCACATACATTTTGCTGTATCCGAGCCTCTGCTCGACAATCCCGAAACTTTCGTCCCCCGAGGGAAGCTGGGTTCTTGCTATTTCCTCCTCAAGTGAAAGTGGAACCCTTTTACGGTCGTCACCCATTGCAGCAAGAAGGCAATTTGCCGGCTTTTAACCCTTTCCGCTTAAATCTTCCGGCCTTTAGGCCGGGGTAGTTCAAAACCCTCGTCGTTTCTTCCAAGACGCCCTGCTTAATTCGGAATGCGCTCACTCGAGGAACTTGACAAGAATCGAGACCTTGAACTTGCCCTTGCCCGCGCTTGCGTCATAGCCGAAAAGATGGGCGTCCGCCCTCACCTGGACGCGCGCGGCTTTTGCAAGCTTCTTCGCAGCAAGGCGCGCAGTCGAGATGTGGGTGAAGTAGAAATCCCTCCCGCCCCCGTCAACTTTGGTCAGCGCGGTCTTCTTCCCCCGTCCGTTTTCCTCTTCGAGGACCGAGGCAACGGTCCGATTGATCAACTTCTCCCTTTCCGGGGAGAATCCCTCTTCCTGGAACCTGAGTATTGTCGAGTAATATTCCCTGCTTTCCTTGTAACAGTCCGGGCAGAGGGATTTCGTGAACTTGTAGTGGGTCGGAAGGTTTTCCCTGTTCACGAGAGCCCACCTTTTCTTGAGCTTCACCCTCTTGCAGCTTTTGCAGAACCGGACAATCTTCTCCTCCTTTTCCTTGTGGAACGGCAGGGGCGTGCTGTCCTTTTCCCGGCATTCCGGGCAGATGTTTCCCGGGAAAGTCCCCGCATTGCCGCAGACGGAGCAGAACGGATTTGTCAGAGAGCTCACGGTCCCTCACGGTCCTCCGCCAGGCTGACGAAAACCGCCTGGATGTGCGGAATATTTTTTCCCGGACAAGCAAGGATTGTCGCGGATTTCTCCGGAAAGCCGGCCGCCTTCAGCGCTTTCGAGCCAATGAGGTTGACGCTGGTTGCAGCCCTAAGGGCGGCTTCCAGTTCCCCGGGAGAGCCCTCCTCATTCCCATAGAACTCCGCCGAAATTCCTATTTTGGCTCCGGTCTTTTCAACGATGAAGGTCTGCCCGACCAGTTCCGAATCTGAAATTGCAAGAATCCGCTCAGTACCCGAGCAGTGCAGCTTGAAGCAGATTGCGCCGTCTTTTTTTTCAGCCATTTTGGGAGTTAACTATTTAGACGGATGGCCCGGTATAAAAAACATGGTTTACCTGAAAAAATCCGCTCTTCTGCCGGCAAGTTTAATTTGCGCTTCAGTAGCGGTTCTCCTCCTGGTTCTTTCCCCCGGGCTTTCCCTGCTGTCGGTTTCAAAGGGGGTTTTCGGCACGAACTCGACTGTAGATTTCGGGGAACGGGTGAATGTGCGCGTTTCAGTCCTTTCAAGCGCACCAGTCAAGCTTGACCGGCTCGAGGACCCGCTGCCTCCGGAGTTCTCGCCGATAAACCTTCCGCCTTCCTGTTCGTTCTCCTCCGGAACAGTCTTTTGCCCCTTCGGCTATGAGGCGAACAATTTCACAATAGAATACTCTGCTGTCGCAGTCGGAGCCGGACAGAAGGTCGTTTTCCATCCGGCAAAGCTCTACTATTACAGCGAGGACGGCCTGCCAGAGTCAAGGGCCTCGAACGAAATCGACGGGGTTTTCTATGTCGGGCGGGCGCTCCTAAATCTGACGATAAGCATCAAGGAAGTCGACGGTGTGGAGGTTCTCCAGCCCTACCTTCTTCCAGGCTCCCTTTTCAAGGTCGGGGTCTCGGTAAGAAACTCCGGGGCGCTTCCGGCAGAGGAAGTCTCCCTTCACCTCCCCTCCCCGGCGGGGTGGAACCTCACTTCCGGAAGGGTTTCCTCAGCAATCGGCACTCTTCGCTCGGGAGAAAGCCAGGGGGTTGTCGCCGTTTTCCGCGCCCCGGCACTTGGCGAAAACTTCACCGAGGGCGCTCTCGACCTAAACTATACTGCAACCTGGAAGGATTCCTTTGGCAAGGTCGGGCGCGCCGAATTCCCGCTTCTCGTCTTCCTTTCAAAGGCTGACGTTTCAGCCAAGCGCACCGTCGAGCTCAAGTGGAGGCGGACCGAGGTTGGCGAGCTTCAGGCCCTTCTCGAGGTGACAATCGAACTCAAGAACCGCGGGACGGCCGAATCGCTCATCAGCATTAGCCAGGGCGTTCCTGGCAACGTTGAGAAGTCGGCAATAGTTTCCGCGCTGACGCTTCCAGGCAATGAGGAGAAGAAGCTTTCCGCGGTTTCCCTTGTTTCCGGAGACAAGGTCGTAGTTCCGGCGGGGTTTGCGAACTATAGCGACGCCCGCGGAAACAAATATCCCGGCCACGCATTCCCGGCCGAGGAAATAAAAATCGAGACGAGCATCTGGGCTAAGGTCTACCAGATGACTGACAAGTTCTTCCCGATAGGGCAGCTTGTTGCGCTCGTCGTTTTCGCAGGAGGGATTTTCTTCCTTCCCTCTGCGGGAAAGAACTCCTACCTTTTGCTTGCGCTCGTTGCCGCGCTCCTTGTTTCCTTGCTGGTCCTGGTTTCAACTGCAATAGTCTGGTTCGGCTTCTGACCCGAACCGCGGGGGAAGTTTCCCCCTCAGTTTGAGGCTCCTCCAGAACCCCCTCAGATAGTCTGCGCGTTATGCAATTGCGCGAACCGAGTTGACCGCCCCTTCCGCCAACACTCCAGATGCCGTTTATGCTATTGCTCTTACAGAATTCACGGCACCGCAAGCGTTGCATTTCATCATCGTGAGCCGGTCTTCCTTGATCAGCGTTGTCTCGTGCCGCCCGCATGCGGGACAGAAGACGAACTCCTTGACATATTCCTCAACCCTCTGGGTTATCAGCGAATAGCCGAGCTTCCCCTTGAGGACGAGGCGCGTCCCCTCAATCATCCCTGGTGTTGCAAGCTCCCTGTTTAGGAACTTGAGGAAATGCTCGGGCTTCCTCTGGAGAATGTCGCAGAGCTCAAGGTAGTTCCTGATCAGAGTTTTCGAGCCTTCGATCACTACGTCGGCTTTCGGAATCTGGAAGAGGACCTCAGTCCCGGTTGTCTTCGGCAGGAGGCTTTTGGCCCGCGCAAGCATTTCCTCATATGAGTAGAACGATCCTTTTCCATCTTTTGCCGAAACCATACCTGAGTTTGCCGCCCAAGCCGGTTTATAAAACTGGGCAAGCCCTCGGACAAGCCCCTCAGACAAGCCGCTTGAACCTTCCGCTCCTGGGCTCGAAAATCTCCCCTTCGGCAATGAGTTCCTTTATCGCAGTGTCCGCATCCTGTGTTGAAAGCGCCGTTTCCCTCAGGATCGATGAATAGTCGATTCCCTGGCCGGAAGCCTTCTCAATCGAGGCGAGGACGGATGCCTTGGCTTTCTGGCTTGCCTTCGGGGTTTCATCTCCCGAATCCCCGGGAAGGTTTTCCGGGATTTCAGCCGGCTGCTTCGGCGTTGACGATGTCGAAAGCAGAACAGCTTCGATCGTTTCCTTCGGGAAGCCGTATTTCGACGAGATGAATTCAATGAGCTTCTGCGGCTCGTCGAATTCCGGGGAGTTCTGGATTACCAGCTCCCTCAGGCTCTTCAATTTCAGCTTCCGTTTGGCGATTTCCAGCTTCCTCAATAGCTCCCGGTCCTGGTCCGAGGGCACGATTGTTTCCGGAGAAATGTAAACCTCGTCCCGGAACTTGCGGACCTTGCCTATCACGTTGACGACTGAGCCGATTTTCAGGTCCTTCAGCACCTTGACATCCCCCTTGAACGATTTGAGCCGGATCGTCTCGGTCCCGTCGTCGAGGGTTACTGCGCCATAGTTCCCGTCCTCGGAGAAATACGAAGAGACCACGAAAGCAACGAGGTTTATCCGCGAGACCCGCTCCCCGTCCGGGGTTATCAGATAGTCGGGCTCCCATTTCCCGGAAACCTCGAAATAGTTCCCGGTAACTATGCTCCTGAGGTCGGTTTTCACTGCAACGAGCCGAGGCTGGATCTGTGTTGGCTGCGGGGCCTGGGCCGGCGGATCCGCAGAAAGCGAGGAATTCATTTCAACCATTGTCCGGGTTTGCCCCGGCGGTTTATATTGGTTTGGTGGGCCCTGCCGCTATTTCCCTGGCGCCCTTCGCGCTTCACGAACCTGCCGACTATCTCCAGCTTGGCGGGAGGCTTTGAACCTTCGTAATTGTTGACGTCGACAGTAGTCCCGGATATCCTTGCAGTGATTGCCTCGTCAGTAACCTCGAAAATTTCCAGAGAGCTTTCCTCAACCTTCTGGTGTTCCACGTAATAGAACGTGGAATCCGCATCCGAGCTTCCGAATCTCAGGACCTTCCTCGGGGAAAGCAGCTCAAGACTTCCCTTGAAGATAAGCGTGTAAATCGGGAGCGCCTTGAGGCCTGCGGTGTCCGCGAGCCCCGAAACGCATTTGGCTGCCTTGACGTTCAGGGAAACCGTCCCGTTCAGAAAGGTAATCGTCCCCGATTCGAACGAATATTCCTCGGTCCCGCCGAACCTCGAGATTTTCAGGATTCCTTCCATGTCTGAAGGCGCCCGGTCAGTCTTTTAATCTGTTTCTCAGGCAAGCCTCCGGCAAGCCTCCGGCAAGTTCCCCTTCAAATCTTTCAGCAACCAGATATCTGGCGCCGCTTGAACTGGAAATGGCTTTTGCAAGTCGCCTGTAACGGTCGAGCGCCCGGTCGTTCGCAACAAGGAACTGCGTAGCAGCCCATATCAGGGAATCTTCAGGCATTTCGCTGGAAACGACTATTGCTTCCGGAAGTTCCCTTCCAAGCAGCCCTCTTGCCCGCTCGAAAACCTCCAAGAGTTCCCTGTAAACCGCGCCGGTTTCAATCCCTCCGGAAGAAATGCAGAGATTTATCTGATGATTTATTTCCAGGTTTCCGAGCACAGCCCGAGCAGCGGCAATTCTGGAATCGACTCTTCCGTCCGATCTCTCATACAGCGAAGTGTTCACGCAGACATCTCTTGTCAAGCCCCCCTCATATCTGGACGGAGTGAATGAATATCCGACAAAAGCCGCCCTTGCATCCGGAGAGAGGTCCCAGCTCCCGTATCTTTCAAAGCCAATTGGGACAAGCTCAGCTTCCGCGAACCGCCCAAGGTCAAAGGGCTCTTTGGTGTAGAAAGAAAAACTATTGGAGCTCATCCTACGGCGTCCTCTGTATCTCATCGACCCTCGGAGCGAAAAGCGTCCCGTCCCGGAGGAGAGCCTCGACGACCTTGTTAGCCTCGTCCTCGGTAACCCCCTTGCCGACAGCGCGCTCAATCAGGAGCCGCCGCTTGAAAGACTTGCCCTGGCTTTCCTTCTCAAGCTCCTTCACCGACTCGGTCACTATGTTTATCCGGTTCCTCTTGGTTGCGGTTACCCCGCCCTCAAGGCGCGCAATGTCGAGCTTTCCGGTCTCCGGGTCGAACCCGACCTGGTAAAGGCAGTATCTCATGAGGTCGATTGCCTGGCGGGCATCCTCGGCAGTCACGGTGTTCGAGAACCTGAGGCGCGCGTTGCCCTCGGAAAGCCGGACCATTGCCTCAAGCTGCCTTGCGCTAATCGGGATTGCCTGCAGTTCCTCCGATTCCCCGCCATGCTTCGTCCTGAGCCCGACGTAGAACTGCTTTATCTCCTCGACAGCCTCGGCAGTGAGTTTCGGGGAGAAGTTCTTCTTCGAATATGAGATGTATTTCCTCAGGAAATCCGTCTCAATCGGAGCCATGTTCTTCCTGTTCGGCTGCTTGTGGAGCAGGAGGATGTGGTCCGCAAGGTTCTCGTCCCGTTCCTTGTTCGGGACGTCGCGCACAATGAAGGTCAGGTCGAACCTGGAAAGGAGCGTCTGGGGCATGTCAATCTGCTCCATTATGTCCTTCCTCGGGTCGAACCTCGAGAGCTTGGGGTTTGCCGCGGCGAGGATTGACGTCTCCGCCCGCAGGTTCGCGTGGATGTTCGCTTTCGCTATGCTGACTGTTCCCTGCTCCATCACCTCATGCATCGCGACCCGGTCATCGGGAGCCATCTTGTCCATTTCGTCAATTGCGCACAATCCCCTGTTGCAGAGGACGACGGCTCCCGCTTCGAGAGCCCAGCCGCCGAGGAACTCGTCCCGGACGACAACCGCGGTCAATCCGGCCCCTGTCGCCCCCTTGCCGCTCACATACATTGACTTTGGGGAAAGCGTGCTGACATACCGGAGGAGCTGGGATTTCCCGCTTCCAGGGTCCCCGACAAGAAAGATGTGTATTTCTCCGCGCGTCTTCATTCCGTCGGAGCGGACTTTCATTACTCCGCCGAAAAGCTGGAGGGCAATCGCCTCCTTTATTTTCTCGTTCCCGTAGATTGAGGGGGCAATTGACGCGATTATCTTGTCCTTTATCTTCGGGTCCTTGCTCATCTCGATGATTTTGCCCTCATCCTCCTTCGTAAGCTCGAGCTTTTCGAACTCCTGGACCGTGTTCTCGACGAAGATTGCCTGGAGATAGACGTCGAAAATCTTGGAGCGGACGCCCGTCCTCAGCGTCACCGGCTTCTCCTTCATGACCCCGACGAGTTTCACCCGGTTTCCCGGGGTCAGACGCTCCCGGAGGCTCGGCTCGACAAGGTCATCCTGGAGTATAACGTCAATCCTGGAGGGCTGTTCTCCTCCTGTAAGCCTCTCGGGGGATTCCTCAACCTTGAGGCTCTGCAGATCGCGGAAGGTCTTGTCCCCCTCCCTGAAGGCGCTTTTTCCGCAAATGCATTTGGCGGGCTTCCGTATCACCTGGGTCGTCTGGAGGACGGTTGTCCTGTTCCCGCAGTCGAGGCATTCGAACGTTATTTCCATCACCTCCGGCCTGACTTCCGAGGCCTGCCGTATCAGCCCCTCCACCTCGACAAGCTTCCCAAGGTGCTTGGTCCTGAGATCCTTCAGCTTGACATATTTCGATTCCGGGAGGGAGAAGATCCTTATGAAAATCCGCTCCTTCGTCGGATGCGCCATCAGCGCACTTGCCGACTCGAGCTCCGGAAGGACTTCGAGCGGCCTTTCAAGAAGCTCGTCGGAAAGGTCCGGGTCGTACTTTTCAAGGTCCGCGAAATTTATGAAAAAGCTCCTTCCGCCCTTGCTCGCAGTTTCGACGAGCTTCTTGTAATAGTCGGTTTTTGCAAGGAATTCAGAGAACCGCTGGGAAATTTCCGAAAGCTCCACGGGTTGAGGGCTCTCAAAGGTCATTAAAGGCTTTTTGGCATAACTTTCCGGTAACAATTCCACCGGAAGCGGATGAAGAGCAGGAGGTCCTCACAAAACCTCGAAAATCTTCAGCTTGCCTCGCGCTCCGGAGACGAGAACCGCCCTCTTGCCGAACTTTTCCTCAAGCAGCAAGCAGATTTCCCGGTTCGCCTTTCCCCCGACCGGCGGGCTTTTTACGGAAACAACAAGGTCGCACTTGGCTTTTTCGAATTCCGACGGCGCCTCGATTCTTGCAAGGGAACGTTCCGGCCTTGCAAGCACGCGCACCTTCATTCGGCTTCAGCCCTCCAGAACGAACTCCGCAGCCTTCCTCTTCGATTCCCCGGCACGCTTCATTGCGGATTCCAGAAGGGTCCCCTTGAATTTCAGGGCATACCCCCGCCCCGCGCCAAGGAGCTCCTGAATCTCCGGGCAGGTTTTCTTCTGGGAGCAGTTCCGGCAGGTCACCGGAGCGACCGACTTTTTCCTGTCGTGCAGGGGGCAGGGAATCTGGAACTGGGCAATCTCCCGCATCCTGCTTTCAACGGGGTCCGTTACTGGAAAAAGCGTCATTTGCAAAGTCTGCTTAGGTACGTATTAATCCTTTCCCTAATCAAATCCCGAAGAGGCCCTTCTTTTTGGTTCCGGAAGAGGGACCCTCTCCGTCAAGTTCCCTCAAAAGTTCCTTCTGCCTCTGGGAAAGTTTCCTCGGGGTAATCACAACTGCTTTGACGAGCAAATCCCCCCTTCTTCCCGAGCGAAGGGAAGGCATCCCGCGCCTCTGTATCGTGAAAACTTCCCCGCTCTGGGTTCCCTCAGGCAGTTCAACCGCAGCGGGTCCGTCAATCGACTCAAGGTTCAGGGTTCCGCCGAGCGCCGCCTTTGCGAAGCTTATTTCCGCTCGATAGAGAAGGTCCGCGCCGCGCCTCTTGAATTTCTCATCCTCCTCGACTGAAACTGCGACAAGAAGGTCTCCGCCAAGCTCGCCTTCGCCCTTGACGCGTAGGACCGTCCCGTCCTCGACGCCGGCGGGTATTTTCACAGTAAGCTCCTGCCGTCCCTCAACAGCGCCGCCCCCGCCGCAGCTTCCGCATTCCTTCGAATGGGTTTCTCCCCGTCCTCTGCAAGAAGGGCAGATTCCGAAAGTCTGGACAACGCCGATAATCGTCCGCCTCGTTTTTCCCACCCGCCCCCGGCCGCCGCAGGTTTTGCACGTTGATTGATTGAAGCCGCCCGCGCCTTTGCAGTTCCCGCAGATTTCCATCCGGTCAATCCGCACTTTGCGCTCGGTTCCCGTGAAAGCCTCCTTCAGGCTGACGGAAGCCGGGTATCTTATGTTCCGCGCCCTTGGGCCATCCTCAGGTTCCTCTCCGCCAAACTGGAACGCCCCTCTCCCGCCTCCGAAGAAAGTTTCGAAAATGCTTCCGATGTCGCCGAAATCCCCGAATTCCGAAAAGCCGGAAAAATCCTGACCGGCGGAAAAGCCCTCGGCAGTGCCGAACTGGTCGTATTTCGCCCTCTTCGCCGGGTCGGAAAGGACCGAATATGCCTCGTTTATTTTCTTGAATTTCTCGGTTGCGTCGGGCGCCTTGCTGACGTCCGGGTGGAGCTTCCTTGCAAGGGCCCTGAAGGATTTTTTTACCTCCTCGGTGCTTGCGTTCTTGGAAATCCCCAGAATCGAATAGTAATCTTCAGGCATTGTTCTGCACCTTCTAGCGCCGCCTTTTATTCCTTTATCTCAGTTTCCAGAATCAATTAAGTTTAAAAAAGGTAGTTGGGTTCCCTGCGGATGGAAAGCGCGAAGCAACACACTCACCACCACGAGCAGGCTAAGAATCCCGCGGAACAGGTCGTAACCGCGAAGAACAAGTGGGTATATGTGTCGGTAGCGCTTTTGGCAATATTGCTCGTCTCGGTTGTCTCGAACTTCTTCATGATTTCCAAGCTGACGAACTATGTGGGTCCCCCGAAAGTTACGGGAGTCGGCGGTCCTGGATTCATTGGCAAGGCTGATGCGCCGCTCACCCTGACAATGTACACTGACTTCCAATGCCCGTACTGCGCCAGTTTTTTCACAGGAGCATTTCCCGGAATCAAGGAGAATTTCATTGACACTGGGCTCTTGAAATTCGAGGTGAAGAGCTTCCCGCTTTCCTTCCACAGCAATGCGAAGATCGCCGCGAACGCTGCCAAATGCGCGGAAGCGCAGGGGAGTTTCCTCGACTATGAGGCTGAGCTTTATGCGAACCAGGGCGCCCTTGACCGGGCAAGCCTGATAAAATATGCAAGGGGCCTCAGCCTTGACGAAGCCAAGTTCACGGAATGCCTTGATTCCTCGGCATACCAGGACGAGATTGATGCGGAAGCTTCCGAGGGCGCAAGCAGCGGAATATCCGGGACCCCGGGATTCCTCCTCAACGGCGAAAGCCTCCCGCTAGGGGCAAGCCCGTACTCGGAATTCGCGTCAGCCCTTAGCACGGCGCTTGGCAACTGAGTTCAGTCAGGCGAAAGTTTCCAGGAAACCGCGCAGCTGTAGAAGACGCGGCTTTCAGCGGAAACGCATTCAGTCCTTTCCGCATGAGCCTTCCTTGTGTCTGCGGAGGGCGTCCGGGGTGGTTCAGGGCAAGGTCTTTGACTTACTTTCCATCCTCTTTCTTCTTGGAGAATTCGGCGTCGAACGTTTCCTCGTTTTCAGGTCCGCCGCCAGAGGGCTCCTTCGTGAACCCCTCTCCTCCGGGCGGCGCTCCGTCCTTGTCCTTGTAAAGCGCTTCGCTTGCGGCTGAGACCGCCTTCCTGAGCGCGTCAAGCTTCTCCTTCACTTTCACGGAATCCTTCTTCTGGACCTCTTCCTTTAGCTCTCCAATCCATTTCTTGACTTCGGTTTTCTTGTCTTCGGAAAGCTTGTCCCCGACATCCGCAAGCGTCTTTTCAGCGGTATAGATGAACGCATCAGCTTCGTTGTAAAGCTCGACTTCCTCAATGCGCTTCTTGTCGGCATCGGCGAAAGCCTCGGCATCCTTGACCTTCTTTTCAATCTCGTCCTTGGAAAGCTTGTGCGGCGCGGTAATCTGGATTTTCTGCTCCCTTCCTGTCCCGAGATCCTTTGCCGAGACATGCATTATCCCGCTTGCGTCAATGTCGAAGGAAACCTCTATCTTAGGTATCCCCCTCGGCGCCGGCGGAATCCCTATCAGCGAAAAGTTCCCGAGCTCGACGTTATCTGCCGCCATCGGCCTCTCCCCCTGGAGGACGTGTATGTCAACGCTCGTCTGCATGTCTGCCGCTGTCGAGAAGGTCTGGCTCTTCTTCACCGGGATTGCGGTGTTCCTGTCAATCAGGCGCGTAGTAACCCCGCCAAGGGTTTCGATTCCGAGCGAGAGCGGCGTAACGTCGAGGAGAACGACATCCTTCACTTCCCCGGAAAGAATCGCGCCCTGGATTGCCGCTCCGAGCGCAACGCATTCCATCGGGTCGACTCCCCTTTCTATTTTCTTCCCGACAAGCTCCTCGACAAGCTTCTGGACAATCGGCATCCTCGTGGGTCCGCCAACAAGGAGCACCTTGTCGATTTCGCTTGGCTGGAGCCCCGCATCCGAGAGTGCCTGTTTGACTGGCTTGCGGCACCTTTCGACAATCGGGTTGACGAGTTCCTCGAGTTTCGCGCGCGTGATAGTCATTGCGAGATGTTTCGGTCCCTCGGCAGTTGCCGAGACGAACGGAATGTTCAAGTCGGTTGACATTGTCGTGGAAAGCTCGATTTTAGCCTTTTCAGCAGCCTCCCGTATCCTTTGGCTCGCCATCCTGTCCTTGGAAATATCAATTCCCTCGGCAGCCTTGAACTCGGAAACGATGTAGTCGACAATCACCCGGTCCATGTCTGTCCCGCCGAGCTGCGTGTCCCCGCTGGTCGATTTGACTTCGAAGACGCCCCCGCCCATCTCCATTATGGTGACGTCAAGCGTTCCGCCCCCGAGGTCGAAAACCATTATCTTGGAATCCTTTCCGGATTTGTCAAGACCGAATGCAAGGGCTGCCGCAGTCGGTTCGTTGACTATTCTCACCACTTCCAGGCCCGCAATCGTCCCCGCATCCTTCGTTGCCTGCCTCTGGTTGTCGTCGAAATATGCCGGAACGGTTATCACCGCCTTTGTCACGGGTCCGCCAAGGTACGCTTCAGCATCCTTCTTCATCTTCTGGAGGAGGAAGGCGGAAATCTCCTGCGGGGAATATTCCTTTCCCCCGACGGCTATTTTCTCAACTCGACCCATCTTTCTCTTCACTGCAAGGACAGTTCTTTCCGGATTGACCGCAGCCTGCCTCCGAGCCGGCTCGCCGACAAGAAGCGTCCCGTCCTTTGCAAAGGCGACGACCGAGGGGACGGTCTTCCCCGCGGCGGTAGAGCCTTCAGCCGAAGGGATTATCACCGGCCGCCCGCCTTCGACAACAGCGGCAGCCGAGTTCGATGTTCCCAGATCAATTCCGATTATTTTTGTCATGTTTTCCTTCACTCCATTTGTTTCATTTCAGGTTCAGACGTGGGTGCCGCATCTTCTTTGACATCTCCTGTCTGATGAGTAGCGTTCTTGAATACCTTGACCGCACAGGGCCTGAGCAGGTTCCCCTTGAAAAGGTATCCCTTCTGGATTACCTCCGAGACAGTTCCCTCTTCCGCGCCCCCCGCGGAAGCGACGAATTCGACAGCCTCGTGCCTGAACGGGTCGAAATGCTCGCCAGAAGTTCCGAAAGGTTCGGCGCCTTCCCCGGAGAGTATTGCTTTGAGCTGGTTCTGTATCATTAGGAAACCCTTCAGAACCTCGGGGCTTGCGTTCTTCACTGAATGGAGCGCAAGCTCGAAGGTGTCCGAAAGGGAGATTAGCTTTTCAAGCAGGTCCTTCTTGCCGGAATTCCTCTGGTCTGCGAATTCCTTCGCGGTCCGCTTCTTGTAGTTCTCGAAATCCGCTGCAAGCCGAAGCAACCGAAGTTCCTTGCCAACCTCTTCTTTCGACTGAAGCGTAACTTTGGCTCCGGATTCCTCGGGCTCCTTATTGCCCTTGCAAGTGCACTCGCAAGGTTCCCCACCGGGTCCCCCCTCGGGTCCCCCCTCGGGTCCCCCACCAGACGCAACCTCCTTCTCGAGTTCCTTCATGTGCAACACTTCTGAACAGTAATCTCCTTTTAAGCTTTCCGCAAACACCCGGAATGCCCGCCTAAGGGGTATTTTTTTAAATTTTGGCTATTTGCTATGCCAATGGCAAAGAAAACCTCTTGGGGAACGCCCTTCGGATTTCTCGGAATCGAAACTGAGGGAACGCGAAAACCGCGCTTTTCAGTTATTTCCGTTCCGTTCGATTCAACCGCAAGCTACCGTTCGGGCTCAAAGAAAGGGCCTGCCGCAATAATCGAGGCATCGAAGCAGGTCGAGCTTTTCGACCTGGAATTTGGTAGGGAAATTTGCCCTGCAATAGAAACCCTGCCCCCGATCGAAACTGCCGGGGCAAGCCCGGAGGAAAACTGCAGGCGTGTGCGGGAAACGGTCTCCCAAATACTGGATGAAGGGAAGATTCCGGTTGTCCTTGGGGGCGACCATTCGGTCTCGATTGGCGCAATCGGGGCTTTCCCGAAGGACGTTACCGTGGTCTCAATCGACGCCCACGGGGATTTGCGCGATTCCTACGAGGGAAGCAAGTTCAGCCACGCCTGCGTAATGAAGCGGGCTTTCGATTCCGGGAAGAGATTGGTGGAATTCGGGGTGCGGGCAATCTCGGCGGAGGAAGCCGAGCTTGCGGAGAAGAACCCAGGCAAGATAACCCTGCACTTTTCGGACGAAATCAGGAAGAGAGGCATTTCGGAAATCCTTAAGAAATTCGCAAGGGAGATTTCCGGGAAGAAAGTCTACTTTTCAATTGACATTGACGGGTTCGACCCCGCGGTTGCCCCCGGAACCGGAACCCCCGAGCCAGGAGGCCTTTCCTATCAGGACGGGCTTGAGATAATCAAGACGGTCTGCACCAGCGCGGAAATAGTCGGCTTTGACATCAACGAGGTAATCCCCGACGAGAACAATATCACGACCTTCCTTGCCGCGCGGCTGATTTTCAAGATAATGGGTCACTTGGAAATGAAGTGAGTTGTGAGAGTCAGGAAATCACAGGTGCCCGCTTCCTTCCGCCGATTATTGCGAAGGCGTCCTTGATTCTCTTGTCGTGGTCGAACGCCAGCTTTTCCGGAAGGTTCTCCGGACCGAACCAGCCGAGCTCGTCAACCTCTTCCTTCTGGAGCCTTTCTTTTCCCCCGGTTATTTCGGAAAAGAACGTTGTGTCAATTGAAGTGCTTCCCCGAAATTTTTTCTTGCCCGAATAAATTCCGGCAAGCTTCCCAATCCTTACTCTGAAACCGGTCTCCTCGAAAACCTCCCTTGCCACTCCGGCCGAAACGCTTTCCCCCTGCCTGAGCTTTCCCCCGGGAAGGCACCAGTAGCCGCCCCATTTTCCGGAATGCCTTTTCTCGAGGAGGATTTTTCCTTTTTGGATTATGATTGCATCGCCGTTCGCAAAAGCCCTTTTTTCCCGTTTTGTTTTGGCAGCCATTTTATGGTTTTTCACAACCTTTCTTTGACGCCCGCGAACGGATCCTCCGCGGAGGATGGGTTCTGGCGGACCCGGAGGTCAAGCCTATTATGCGCGCTTTCACCTGGGCGAGATCTGAGGGGACGCTTGGCGGACCCGGAGGTCAAGCCTATTATGCGCGCTTTCACCTGGGCGAGATCTGAGGGGACGCTTGGCGGACCCGGAGGGATTTGGACCCCCGACCTAGTGGTTCGAAGCCACTCGCTCTATCCAAGCTAAGCTACGGGTCCGGAGGGCAAAAGTAGGAAAATCCGAGTTTATAAAAAGCGGGGAGAATTCTCCCTTGCGGCAAAGGGCCTGTAGTATAGCTTGGACAGAATAGGGGCTTCCGAAGCCTCGGACCTGGGTTCGAATCCCGGCAGGCCCACTCCATCCAAAAAATTATTTCAGCTTCCCCAGATAACCCCTGCCGGCTTCCGCAAGGGTTTCAACAAGCGCGCTTTGGGCGCGCGCCTTTTCGGCAGTCCCGGACAAGACAACCGTGTTGTGGAGGGAATGTATCCCGGCAATTCTTCGCTCAAGCTCATGCTCCTGCGAGAGTTTGGCAAAACCCCTCCTTGTCAGGACAGGGGAATTCGGCGCAAGCGGTTTTCCCCCGGAATAGACAAGTCCCTCCGCCGCCTTTTTTCTTAGGAAAGTGAAAACATCCTCTCCAGTCCCGAGGAAATCCCGGTATTCCAGGCTCTTGAAAATCCTGGCAAAATATTCGGCGGGCTCGCCGTGGTAGGCAGTCCCGAAAGCGCGCGGCACGCTCGTTTCGTCAAAGACATAGAACGCTTCGAAGGGAAACTGCTTGTAGTTGCCGGAAGTTGCAAGCATAGTTACATCAAGCTCCGGCTCGCTGAAGTAGATTCCGTAGCTGTTGAAATTGACTGCCTGGAACGGAACATCGCCCGAGAAAGCCTGCCGGCTTGGCTCGTTGCCAGGGTCTATATGAACTGCGCTCTCTCCGATCCGGATTATTCCGGAAGGTTTCGTGCAATCAGGCTCGACAGCATGCGCGATTATCTGAGCGCCGAGATTGACCCCGACAGCAAGCCCCTTCTGTCCGTCAATTATTCTATTCACAAGGTCGACTTGCCCCTGCAGATATGGACAGCTTGCCGCAATTTCCGCGGTTGTCGCAGTCTGGTTCCCGCCCATTAGGAAGGCAACTTCACCCTTGCCAACTTTCGGCATTTCCTCGGTTTTCCCGTCAATTTCCCTGATTTCCAAGCCAAGCGCCCGGGAATAGTTTTCCCAGTCCGGGCCAAGATTCTCCCCCTCTAGGTTCACGACAACATATGCGTGCTTCTGCTTCCTTTTCGCTTTCCCAGCCATTTGCGTGTCCGCTTAAACCTCACTTTAAACCCGTTTTCATGCCAAAAGCCCTAGCTCCTTCATCAAAGGAGTTGCCTTTGGAAACCTTTCCGCAACTTTTGGAAGGTTGTCCCCGAGCCGAGCCGCCCTTGCAAGGAAATATTCCGAATCCCAATTTCCTGCCGCCAATACCTTCCCATACATTTCGAGGGCGTCGGCATAATCCCGTTCAACTAGTCCGTTCGCAGCCCGTCTTTTATTTCCAAGAGCAACGATTTTCCTATAAACCATTTCCTCAGGCGGCATCACTCTTACCTGCCTGCCGCCGATTTCAACCCAAGCCGCCTTCATTTCATCATATTGGGGAACCTCAACCCCTTCCTTACGAAGATAAATCTCGTTCAAGTCAATCTTGACTCCGGTCAACGGATTCTTGAAAACCGCCAAGAGTCCTCGCTGACTGCTATCCGGGAGCTGCCATTCCCTGCGTTTCTTCGGCCTGCGAAAGATTGGAGAAGCATATTCGTCTATCCCGCCCGGTCCGACCAGAGCATCGACATCCCCGGGAGGCCTGTCAAGTATTCCGAGCGCATATGCGGCGCAGCTTCCATTGAAAATCACTTCAAAGCCGCGCCGCTCTCCATAGTCGGCCAGCTTGAGAATCTCCCGCGCCAAGCGGGGATGGTTTGATGAAAGCCGGTCTTGTCCAGGTTTCATGGGCTCATGACTATTACTTGGAAGGGGTTAAAATAGTTTGTTCAAGCGGCCTCAGAAAAGACCGAAAAATTGAGAGGAAAGCAATTTGCGGGCTCGGGCAAACAACCAAATATAAACTTGGGAAAATGTCGCCCTGGATGAGCTCCCGGGAAAATTCCCTCAAAGAGGCGAAAAAACTCCTTTCCGAGCTGAAGGAGTCCGGATTGCCAATAATCGTCGAGGGAAGAAACGATGAGAAAGCTTTAAGAACACTCGGAATAACCAACCCGGTGCTGCGGGTATCGGAGAAACCCGGTCCCGTGCAGAAAAAGGTAGCAGAAGACCTGAGGAAAGAGACGAAGGCGAAGTCTGCAATAATACTAACTGATCCTGACAGGGAAGGCGCGAAACTCGCGAACCTTGTCGCGCAAACGCTTGAGGATTTCGGCATGCATCCGGTGATGCATTTCCGGAAAATGACGAAACTGTTTGGCAAATCGGCTGTCGAGCAGCTTGCGAATGTATGCGAGCTGGTTGATGAGGGCTAGAAAATCTCCCGGTCGGTTCAAGGAACAGCGGTGTTTTTGCTGGGTTTCTGAAAGTTCTTCTGACTGACCTGGAAACGAACGAATGAAATTAAGAAAGGAGAAAAAGAAAGACATGGGAAAAATAGCACCAGTATCGTCAAAATACATAGTCAAGGCACAAATCCAGGCGAACGGGGTAATCGAAAAGCCTGATGTTGTCGGGGGCGATCTTCGGGCAGACCGAGGGGCTTTTGGGAACTGATTTGGAGCTCAGGGAGCTTCAGCGTTCCGGAAGAATCGGGAGGATAGAGGTCCTTGTTGACTCCAAGTCCGGAAGGACGAGCGGGACAATCGAGATACCTTCGAGCATGGACAAGGCTGAAACCGCGATAATTGCGGCATCCCTTGAGACGATCGACAGGGTAGGGCCCTGCACTGCAACGATAAAAGTCCTCGGAGTCGAGGATGTCAGGATTTCCAAGCGCAAGTCGATAATAAACCGGGCGAAGGAAATACTGAAGAACCTCGTAGGGGAAACCCTTCCGGACACGCAGGAACTGACTGATGCGGTCCGCGAATCGGTGAGAATCGGTGAAATAATCGAGTGGGGTCCGGACAGGATGCCTGCCGGCTCCGGAATCCTTGATAGCGACGAGATAATCGTTGTCGAGGGGCGGGCCGACGTGGTGAACCTCCTCAGGAACGGGATAAAGAACTGCGTTGCAATCGGGGGAACGCACGTGCCGGGAAGCCTTGCGGAGCTTTCCAGGAAAAAGACAACAACCCTTTTCGTTGACGGCGACAGGGGCGGAGACCTGATTTTCAAGGAAGTCAAGCAAGTCGCGGACATTGACTACATTGCCCGCGCGCCTTCCGGAAAGGAAGTCGAGGAGCTTGAGAAGAAGGAACTGCACAAGTGCCTCAGGGCGCGCGTTGCGGTCGAGCAGGTCGGGGAAACGATACAGGACATACCAACATCGACGGGGGACGACATTTCCGAGTCCGACCAGTCCGACCAAGCGCCCCAGAGGGGGATTCAGCAAGGGCAGGGATATTCCCAGCCTCAGCAGACACGGACGGATTCTCAGCCTCCTGCGCCGGAGCAGAGGATGGTTGCCCCGCCGGCAGCCCCGGCCAAGCCGGTTGAGCTTGACACCCCCCACAGGGAAACGTTCAAGAAATTCATTGACGAGATTGTCGGGACAAGGGCGGCATATCTCCTCGATAGCAACCTCCAGATTCTCGGGCGCGTTCCAATATCCGAGCTCCAGAGAAGCATCGAGGGCATTGAGGGGATGGACGCAATCGTCCTTGACGGCGTGATAACATCCCGCCTCCTCGACATGCTCAAGGGCAAGCCGGTCAAGTATGTCGTTGGCATGCGTAAGATAAACGTCGGAGCGGTTCCGGAAGGAATCGGCCTGGTGACCCCGCAGGATTTAGGACTCTAAATCTCGGTCTCTGAACAAGAAAACAAGCCCCCTAAGAACAGGGGGCCTTCTTTCATTTTTCCTCCCCGTCCCTGCGAGAAAATACACTTGAATTAATCTACTGCGGCCCGTCCAATCAGGGCCAGGGCAATCCCGGCTTCCTCTTGCTTGTAATCTCGGAGAGCCCTGAGCACATCCGCCCCGTGCAAAAGGGTCGTCGCTTCAGCTTCCCTTATCGCCTGCGCGGTTGCTTCGGCATTAGTGTAAAAGGCACCGAGCCGGTATTTCGCGGTTGCCGCAACAATCGGAGCTTTCCGGGAGAAATCAAGACGGCTCCGAGGTCCGTAATCAACAACAGTTTCCATGAGGCGTTCCCCTTCCGGCGTCTCGACATCCCTGTAGAAGCAGATTCCTCTTTTCCCGTCGAAACTTCCTGCTTCCGCGACAAGGAAAGTTTCCGTCCTTGCGTATGTGTCGGAAAACATCCGCACAAGTGCTTCCGAAACTTTTTGCCTTTCCGCTCCGGCTTTCTTCAGCCGCCTTTCCTCGTCGAGGAAACCCTGCCCAAGAAAACCGAACGGAAGAACGGTTACTAGGTAAAGCGTGAGGGACCTTTTTTCCTCACAAGTCCCGCCAAGGGCCCGTATGTCGGTTGTCACGACAAGCCCATTTTCAAAAGGAACGCTTTGTCTTGGCTCTGGCTGGGGAAACTCAAGCCCGCACGCTTCAAGGAGGATTTTGACGCTTTCCTTGGAAAAGCCTCTAGCAGCAGCAGCAACCCCTCCCATTCGGGAAGTTAATCATTTCTATGTAATAAACGTTTCGCTTGGGGAACTCAGACGGGTCTGGGAGCAGGTCAGCCGATTTCAGAAGCCCCCCAACGGAGGAGGGTTTCTTGGATATTTGATTTTATCGCCCCATAGTCCAAATCGGGGGCAGCCGGTCCGCCTGGTTGATTTCCGGAATAAGTTGCGGCGAAACGATCAATATACTCGAATATTCCGGGCGACCAATTCCTTACAACCTGCGCTTTTCCGTCCCGGAAGCCCGCTTCGAACCTTTCAATTGCCGCTTGGGGAACCTTGAGGCAGCCAATTACCTCCTGCGCAAGCTCTTCTTCCGGAGGGAGGGGCTCTCCGACGAAGCTGGAATCATAATCAATCCTTGTCGCTTTCCGGGGAGTTCTATTCTCCCCGCCGCTAATCATGAAGTTGTTGCAACGTCCCCAGTCGAAAGCGCCCAGAAGGAGCAGGTAAGGCATCTGCGTCCCAATTTCATATGCCCATTCGGCGGCAAGCTCCATTTTGTTAAGTGAAAAAACCCCTTCAACCCGCTCCATCAGAAGACCGTCAACCAAGGGAGCTGCGCGGTAGGTGTTAGCTCCAAGGCGCCGGGCAAGCCCGAGGGCAAGGATTTCAATTGGGACATATGTCGGGTCAGAGGACATCTTCAAGGCAACCCGGCGGATTCCCTTCTCTGTCCTGGCCTCGTAGAAACGCACGTTCTTGCCAGTCTCGGAATGCCCGGAATATTTCGCTTCCAAAACGGGCTCCCCCAGAAAGGCCTGGCAAGCCTCTAGCGCAGCGGAATCGCTTCCGATAATTCCATAAAAAGTCAATGGAATCCGAGATGGAATTTCCTGACTCATGTCCCCATTGGAAAGTGGGTCTTTTTCTAGCTTTGCTTTATCCCGGAAATCCGCACCCAATTCTTTAAAAACCGCCGGGACAGGCTTCTGGAATGAGCGGAGCAAGAGGAAGCGAAAAGGTGATTACCTGCGATTCATGCCATAGAAGAATCCCCCAGTCAAGGGCGATTGTGCAGCACAAGCCAATGATTGACAAGGGGCTTACGGGCGGGAAGAACTTTATCGGGAAATATTACCGTCCTACGCAGAAGCTTTACCTGTGTTTCAAGTGCGCGAAAAGGCGCGGCGCCCTCAAGTAAAGCACGGGACTGACTGAAATGCCGAAGAAAAGGCGCGGCGCCGCTTCCGGAAATTCGGCGAAAGCAGCCCCCCCGAAGCGGGAGCTTCCGGGTCGGGAATGGCTCCCCCTGGTCACCCTATACATTTTCTCAATAACGCTTTTCATCTACTATCTCTCGGTGAGCTTCTTCCCCTTCGTTTCCCCCTCCTATGACTTTCTTGCAACCCTCGGCCTCCACTACAACGCTCCCTGGTCCATCCTCACATACATGTTCATCCATCTCTGGCCAAGCCACCTTCTTGTCGACGGGATGCTCCTACTTGTATTCGGAACAATTGTCGAAAGGAGAATCGGCGGCTGGAAAACCCTCCTGATTTTCCTTTCCTCCGGCTTTCTCGGGGGTCTTGTGAACCTGCTTTTCTTCCCGACGAAGACCCTGATTGGCTCGAGCGGGGCGGTATTCGGGCTGATAGGCGCCGCAGTTGTCCTCAGGCCCTTCCTCTCGATGACGCTTTTCGTCGCGGCAATAAACCTTTTCGCTCCAATCGTTGTCAGGGCAGTTGACTCTGTCGAAACCGCGTTCGTCGAAAGGATTGCCGCTGAGCGGGACGTGCTTTCAACGGTTGACTCGATCCTCTGGGAAAAAATAATGAACCTTTCGTCCGAGCGCAACGAAATAAACCGGACAATTTCCGAGAAGCAGGAGACCCGCGCCCAGCTCGAGGAACGCCTCAAGCTTATTGACGAGCAGAAGGCTTCCGGGAAAATCAGCGAGGCGGCCTATTCGAGCCAGGCGCAGGAAATCCTCCTGGAACTCTCGCGCCTTGACGGAAACATTACCGACGAATCCCGGAAAATGACGCTGATTTCCCGCGACATCCTTGAGACGAGCGGGGATAAGAAGACGATTTCAACCGAACGGAGGGAAATAGAACGGAAAGCATACCAGCTTTCGGTGACCGAGAAAACCCGGGAGGGGACCCCGGAAGCCCCTTGGCCTCACTCGGTCGGGCTCATTTTCGGCGGCTGCCTGGTCTTTTTCCTTGACAAGAATGCATTCCTTTCCTGGGAGGGGAAGTATCTGAAACTAGCAAGCCTATTCGTCAGAAGAGGGAAGCCTGCCGACTAGGCTGTCGAACCGGAACCGGGGCAGCGAGTTTTGCCGGTCTTTCCAGAGGAATTGGTTCCAGCTTGGCATGCTTGTTTCCAGCATATCTTTTTACCAGCGCCTCAGCCCGCTTGATCCCTCCGGGTTCGTTAGCATTTATTTCAACGGTTATTGTCCGCTCATATCTTCCGGGGCCTTCAGCGAGTTCATATTCCGGAAAACTGAACCGCATTTCCGTTCCCGCCGAAAGCCGGGCTTTGAATTCCCCGCAAAAGGGAGACGTTTCAGGAAATTCCCCGCAGTTCAGGACAATCCCGCTTCCTTTCAGACCGCCAATCAGTCTTGCCGAATCCGGCCCAAGGGAATCCGGCGCCCCAGGTTCCGAGCGGTATTCAAGGTAGGAAATCCTTTTGCCGTATTCTCCCACGCCAAGAATGCGCAGCCATCTCTTATAAATATATCCCTTCCAAGTGGTCAATAGACTTTCCCAAAAAGATTGCTTTTATAAAATAGTGAACTTGCCTCTCCATCCAAGCATGCCTGAGAAATCCAAAAAATCCGCTTACGGACGGGCAATAGCCGGCGCGGTCGAGGAAGCTGCAAAGCTCGCCTGTTTGCTGGATTATCAGGACGGGGACGCGGTTGACTTTTCCGGAACAAATTCCCCGCCCCGTCTAAGAATATGGCAAGTCGCAATATCCGTTGAGCCCAACGTCAGAAGCTATGCAGATTTCCTAGCCTTCACTGCGGACACAATCCTCCGGACTCCAAGAGACGAACCGTATTGTGTGGCGGTTGGTCAGGGAGATCGCCCCGAGGAAAACAAAAGCTACGGAAGAGGCCTGGGATATTCAAGCAGCCAGATTGCCTTGAACGACGTAAAGAAGGCCATCGAAGCGCATCCCCTGAATTTGCTGGAAGCTGTCTGAGCGGAAGCTCTCTGTAACTGAACCCCCTTCAAAAAAGCTGGAGCGGTTTTCCTGGCCCCCCGCAGCATTCCCTGGAATCCTTAAATATCCCGCCCGCGGATTTTCACTGAAATGCGGGAAATACTCATCGGGCGCGACGAGGAGGATGTCAAGAAGTTCGGCTTTGACGCAACAGGATTCATCGGGAAACACTATGTCAAGACCGGCGACGAGATCAACCTTTCCGGGGAGGTCTACATGGACCTTTCCCGCCCGCACGTAATGCTGATTTGCGGGAAACGGGGAACCGGCAAATCCTATACCCTCGGGGTTATTGCGGAGGAGATCAATTTTCTCCCGGAAAAGCTGAAGAAACAGGTCGCAGTCCTGATATTCGACCTTATGGGGATTTTCTGGACAATGAAATACCCGAACATGAAGGACGGAGCAATCCTGAAGAACTGGGGCCTTGAGGGGAAGGCGCTTACCGACGTTAACCTGATAGTCCCCTTTGGGCATGTTGAGCGGTTCACAAAGGCAGGAATCCCCGTTGACACCGCATTCGCCCTGAAGCCCTCCGAGCTTTCCGCCCAGGACCTCGAAATGGTTTTCGGGCTTGACCAGAACTCGATGCCGGGAGTTCTCCTCGAGCGCGCCCTCAAGGCAATCCGGGAGGACAAGGAGGAGTTCACAATCGAGGACATTGTTGAATGCGTCCGGCGCGACGATACGGTTGACCAGACGGTCAAGCTCGCGGTTGAGAACAAGCTTGTCGCGGCAATTGAATGGGGGCTTTTCCACGAGAAGGGCACGCCGCTCAAGGACATCATCAAGGCAGGGAAAATCAACATCCTCGACATTTCGCCCTATTCATCCTCGATTGGCGGATGGTCAATCCGCGCGCTGGTTATAGGGCTCCTCACCAAGAAGATTTTCCAGGCAAGGACCGGCTCGAGGAAAACCGAGGAGGTGAAAACCCTTTCGGCGGCGAAACACCCCCTCCTCGAGCGGGACGAGGGGGAAAAGGAAATCCCGATGACCTGGATTTTCATTGACGAAGCTCACGAGGTCCTTCCGCGGGAGGGTTCAACTCCGGCAACCGAACCGCTTCTCCAGGTCATCCGGGAAGGGCGCCAGCCAGGGCTAACCCTGGTTATCGCGACCCAGCAGCCGGGAAAAATCCACACCGACGTGATGAGCCAGTGCGACATTGTGCTTGCCCACCGCGTGACTTCCCTCCCGGACATCGATGCGCTCAACAAGATAATGGCCAACTACATGGTTTTCACCCTTGAGAAATACCTCTCGGGGCTTCCGCGGGTGAAGGGCTCGGCAGTCCTCCTCGATGACAACAGCGAGAAGGTTTACGCAGTCAGGACGCGCCCGCGCCTCACCTGGCACGGCGGGGAGTCGGCATCCCTTTTGATGGGCAAGATTGAGCATGAGGACCAGCTTGAGACAAGGAAGCGGGTTGATTAGGGCTGGCCCGAGGGCGAGCCCCCCCGGTCCGGATTCCCTTCTCCTTCTGGAAACAGCAAAGAAAATAATCCCCAGGGATTCTTCAATCCTCGACCTTGGAACCGGCACCGGCTACATTGCGCTTCACCTGAAGCTCTCCGGCTGGGCGCGCGTGCTAGCCTCCGACATTGACCCGGACGCAATTTCCTCCGCCGAGAGGAACTTCCGGGCGCGGAAAGTGGAAATTCCCCTTTTTCAATCGGACCTCCTTTCAAAAGTCCCCAAAGCGGACTGGGTCCTTTTCAACCCGCCTCTTCTTGGCAAGCCCGCAGGAGAACTTTCCGCCCTTCGGAAACTTCCCCTCCTGAGCGCCTTGGCAGCAGCCCTTTTTTCCAAAAACTCCGGGCGACGCGCAATGCTTGCGAAGCTCGTCTCAGCCTTGGGAAACTCGAAAGCGCTCTTCGTCCTATACAGGAACGAAAAGCCCCCCCGGGGAATTCTCGTGGGGAGGAAGGGCGCCTACAAGGTCTGGCTTTTCACCGGAGAAAACGTTAAAACCCGCCCGCGCCTCCCGATAGCATGAGCAAACTTGAAGCCGTTGCGAACTTCACAATTGTCCTGCTTTTCGGGGCAATTGCGGGAATTCTCGGGGTCGTCCTTTACCTTTCCGGAACAACGGGGTTTTCGGCGATTCTCCTTTCTCTCGTCTTCACAATCCTGATAGGCTTCGCCCAGTGGTATTTCGCCCCGGGAATAATCAGATGGATTACCGGCGCCGAGGAAATCACCCGCAGCCAGGCGCCGAAAATATTCGAAACGGTAGCCCGCCTCTCGAAAAAAGCGGGCCTCCCAAAGCCCCCGAAAGTCCTGATTGTCAGGAGTCCCGTTCCGAACGCTTTCGCATTCGGCCGTTCGCGCTCGGATTCAAGCATCGCCCTCCACACAGGTCTTCTGAAGGAACTTTCCCCGGAGGAGGCCGAGGCTGTGATTGCCCACGAAATTGGCCACATCAAGCACAGGGATGTCGTCATAATGACAATCGCGTCGCTAATCCCCGTGCTCCTCTACTATGCCGCAATAATCCTGCTTTCGGGGTCCTCGGACAGGGAGCGGAGAAATTCCCTGGCCGTTTTCGCAGGCGGCTTCCTTGCACGGTTCATAGGCCAATTCCTCGTTCTTTGGCTTTCGCGCGTTAGGGAGTATTCCGCCGACGAATTCGCCTCGGGAATTTCGGGGGGAAGGAACCTTGCGAAAGCGCTCGTCAAGATTTCCTACGGCATTGGCAAGGGAGACACGAACGATTCGGTTTCCTGCCTTTACATCGGGGACAACACCGGGGAATCCCCGGAAGCCCTTGCAAAGTATCTTGACCTTGATTCCGGCGCGCTTTCGAAGGCTCTTGAGCGGGAAAAGCCATCTTCCTTCATCGAGGGTTTCATGAGTCACCCCCTTACCTCGAAAAGAATCCTCGCCTTGAAGAGGATTGATGATGCGAAATGAAACCGAACCAAGTGGAGAAAACCGCTATTGCGATAAGGGACCTCCAAATCCAGGGCGCAATCAACGTTGCGCGGAGCGCCCTTTCAGCCCTGCGGTTTTACATTGTTTCGGAGAAGCCGGGAAAAGCGGGGATTGAAAAGAGCGCAGCCCTCCTCGCCGCCCAGAGACCAACCGAGCCCGCCCTCCAGAACCTCCTTTCCGCAGTCCTTCGCTCGGGAAATCCCGAAAAGAAATGCGACAAGCTCCTTTCCGAAATAGGGGTCGATTCCGACAGGATTGTCCGGTCGGGGCTCCCGCTCGTAAAGCCCGGTTCGACGATAATCACACATTGCCACGCCTCTTCAGTCACATCACTTCTCAGGGAAGCACGGGCGCGCGGTACGAGATTCTCTGTCCTCCACACTGAAACGCGCCCCCGCTACCAGGGTCACCGCACTGCCAGGGACCTCGTCTCCGGGGGAATCCGCCAGACGATGTTCGTTGATTCGGCGATGAATTATTTCATGCCCGAAGCCGACATTGCGCTCGTCGGAGCTGACGCGCTCCTCCCGGACGGATTCGTCAACAAAATAGGGACGTCCCTCCTAGCCCTTTCCGCAAGGGAGCACGGAAAGCCCCTTTATGCAGTCCTCGGGTTAATCAAGTTTGCCGAAACCGGGAAAATCCACATTGAGAAGAGGCCGGTTTCCGAACTCGGCTTCCACCTTCACGGCGCCCGCCTTGAGAATCCCGCATTTGACTTCATCCCGAAAAAGTTCGTCAGGGGGATTGTTTGTGAGGAGGGGATTCTTGCCTTTGGCGAGGCGGTGAAGGCCGCAAGGAAAAAAGTCGCCGGACTCTGAATGGCTCACCTGGAAGAGAGGCGCTCTTCCTTTCCGACCAAGGAGGCTTCCAGGGCATATCCGGAAATGGAACTCGGATGTTCCGGCTTTTCCCGTGAAGCGCCCTCAGGTCCCCTGTCAGCGTAATAGAAATAAACGCTCCGGGAGGCGCCCTTGTCGATCGCAAGCGCGAAATCAACCGTTGCAGTCGTGTTTACTGGGATGCCCTCGTCGCCGCCCTCGGAAATATTTATGTAACCCCCCTGGCTTCTGATGAAGGCGCGCCGGGTTTCCTCGGCACCCGCGTAGTTCTTCGAAAGGACCGTCCTTGCGGAAATTATCGTCCCGGCCTGAAGGGGTTCGGAATCCTCGACAACGATGAAGCTTGGCGGTCTTAGGAAGCCGGCAATTGCCCGCGGGGAAAGCTCGAGCGCAACAACGCCTATGCCGGTTCCGTCTGGAATCTTTTCGTTCCAGTATGCGGAATAGTTCCCGTCGGCAACAACGGAGTTCCCGCTCGGGTAAACCTTCGCCCAATTTGCCTGGGCGAAGAAGTTCTGCAGGCTCCCCCCGAAATCAATCTGGGCGAGGTTCTGGATTTCGATGTCGTAAAAGAGGGTATCCGGGTAAATCGTAAGGAGGTATTTGTACAGGTATTCCGTGCCGGAGCAGGTTGTCCCGAAAACGTATTCCACAATTGTTCTTGTCGAGGAAACCTTCACGCCGATTTTCTTGCTTGCGCCGCTCGTTGAATTGGTTTTTCCCGCATGATCCTTCGAGCCTTCCGTGATTGCATACTCGCTGAATCTGTATGGCGAGCAGACGGAGTAGTCCCAACCCTCCTTGTATTTCACCGAAGGGGCAAGACCGGAATATTTCCCGTCCGGACCGACGTTTTCGGCAAGCAGGTTCTGCATTTCGGACTCGGAAATGTTCAAGACGCCCCCCTTGTCAAGTCCAAGGCAGACAAGAAGCTTCCCGTTGTCGAGGCAGAGCCGGTCGCCCATTTCCGAGACGTTTATCCCGGTTTCGGCATTCTGAATTTCCGCCGTAGGATTCGCATAATATGCGTAATATCTCGTTGACCCGTTCGGAGGGGAGAAAAACTGCATCCTGAATTTGCACGTTGCTCCGGAACCGGAAACGAAATCCGACCTGACGAGCGCCCCGGAATCATCGGTAATCCTGACTTCTTCGCAGCGCCCCGTTGAAAGGGCGAGGCTGGAAAGCGTGAATTCGACCGGCTCCCCGGAGAAACCGACGCCGGAGAGGTCCGAGAAAACGAGCGGCCTGCGCTTTTTCCACGCCGGGTCATACCAGCTCGTCTTTACCCTGCTCGGATATTCGAGCCCTTCGGAATCAAGGACCACCGATGTGCGGCTTGAAACCGGGATTGAAATCGTCACATTCTTTCCGGAGCCTCCGAAAGCCCAGACTGAGCGATAGTCCCGCGGATACTGGTTTGTGACCCTAATCGGGATTCTTGCGTCAAATCCCGAGAGCGCCCGCCCGGAAACTGTTATTTCGTCCTGGACCGCCGAGTTTGCAATTATCTTTATCCTGTGGTCCCCGAAAGTGGGGGCCTTCTCAAGGCTGATTTCCCCGCTCTGCCCAGCGTCAAGCCCCCTGAACTGCTCGACGATCTCTATTGGCACGTTGTCAACATAAACGCTTACGTCGTTTATCCTTCCCTTGCCAGAATTCCTTATGAAAAGCCGGTTGCTGTCTATCCCGTCAATTGCAATTCCCGTCGATATTTTCTTCCTTGCCGCCGCGGCATCAGCTTCCGCCTGCGTTTTTGCCTGGTTATTGAGCCCGCTGATCACAAGCCATGCCGAGAGGGCAATGGAAAGCGTCAGAAGCAGGATCAGCATTATCGCAACGGGCGCAAGGCCCTTCCTTATCCGTCCCCGCTCACGGACCTTCATGCTATTTCCTCCTCACCCAAGTAAACTGAACTCGAAATCGGGTTCCTTGCAATTGGCGGAACTGATATTGCGTTGAAGAAAATGTCATCCCTTGTCGCCAGGAACGTTCTCACGCGGTAGAGCAGCTCCCCCGGGGGAATTGAGCTGCCTTCCGGAACTTTGTAGGTGTGCGGGGGCGTGAGGGATTCGAAAAGAACGTATTGCGAATTCTCAATCGGAGTCGCTCCTATCCCAAGGTCTGCCGGGGATTTCAGGAGGTCGCTCCAGTAGAAGCATGCGTCGCCGCTGCAGGTCGTTCCTTCCTGCGTGAAATAGACCGCATCCATGTTCCAGTTGGGAGCGAAAAGGACGCTCTCCCCGCCCTTTCCAGTTTCTATTTCCGAGAGCGTCTGCGCCGAAAAGTCGTAGAAGCTCTTGTTCGAATAAAAGTCGAGGAAAATCCGGTAGTTGTATTCGGTTCCGGAGCAGGTCACCCCTAGGTCATACCTGACCCGCTGGTAAAGCCCCCCTCCGACAATTATTTCCGGGGAGCCTATGCTCGTGTAATTGGAGCACCAGAGGAGGTCGAGCCCAATCGGATAGTCCATCTGCGGCTGTATTCCGCTCCGGTAGTATTTGCTGTCCCGGGTGTGCGCCGAAAGGAGATTGGTGTCCTTTCCGACAATTGACGAGGAAAGGGAGCGCATCCCGCCGTCATCCGCCCCGCCGAAGCAGAGCCTGAGATTCCCGCTTTCCGCGCATTTAGTCGAATTGTCGAAAGGAAGCAGGTCGGTTGGCGCGCCAGGCCCCGGCGGACTGGGGTTGTCATAATAGATGAACCCGATTATCTGGTCGGAAACACCCTCGAGCGCGTCAAGCGGGGCAATCATTTCGCACCAGTCGCTTCCCCCGTCAATGACCTGGCTCGGCCTCGGGTTGCCGAAAATGTCCGTTATCTTGACTTCCCTGCAGCTTCCGGAAGAGAGAACGAGCCCGGTGAAGTTAGCCCTGACATATTCGAAAACCCTCTCAAAGCCGACTCCTTCGCTTGCCATTATCGCCTTCCGTCTCTTCCAGTCGTTGCTTCCCCATCCGGATGTGCTTGAAATTCCTGCCCGTACATCCGGAAGGAAGGGCCCGTTCTTCTCCTTGACCCTGACATCGGCAACATAAAGGCCCGTCTGGTCCGAGACTCTTGTGACGCTCCAAAGCCCGCCCGCGTTCCTCATCGGGATTTCCTCGACAGTCCTGTTCGGAAGGCTCATTCTTGCTATTGCCGATTCAACAAGCATCTTCGCCTCGAGGGAAAGCTCTATTGTCAGAGTCCCCCCGACCTGGGTGTTTTTCGGATACATTCTTGCGGAAACAAAGTCCGTGCAATATCCGCAGTCCTCGGGGCAGCTTGTGCAGCTTTCCTCGGAGGGGAATTCGCAGCGCAGGTTCCCGCAGCGGGCGGTCTTCGTCCGCTCAACCTTGTAGGAGGCGATGACGCTCTTGTCCGAGATTACCTTGACCCAGTCGCCCTTCTTGAGCTCGATTGCAATCTTGAGTATTCCGGACTGCCCGGAGGTGAGCGGTTCCGGCCTCGTTGTCAGGAAGAGTTTTTCCTCGTTAAGGTAAAGGTCGAAGGTTCGCAGGGTAGTCCTGCCGACGTTCCTTATGTAGACTTCCCTCGAGTATGCCGAGTCAATTGAGAGCATTCCTCCGGTGGTTTCTATCTGCTCCTCCGCGCTGCCCTCGCCGGAGCTCTGGAACTTGCCCTGCATTTTCGAGAAGAAAAACCAGGCGCCCCCGACCGAGGCAATCACAAGCAGGACCAGGAGAATTGTCGTTAGAATCGCGTCAATTCCCCTTCTTCCGCCACGTTTCCCCGCGCGCATCACGGTAATCCGGACTCTGCGTTTGTTTTTAATCCTTTCCGCTTAAATCTAACAACCTTTCAGGCCGGAGATGCGGGCGGTCTTCGTCCGCGACGCTCCAAGGATTTCACGGATTTGGGTCCAGCTACGCCGAGCTATTTGATGAACTCCCAGGCCTTAGCCCGAGGTGGTTCAACCCTTACCCAAAATTTCCCGGGGAAAACTCGCCCTACGGGGAAAAATAGTTAAAAACCTCCGTTTCATCCCCCGCCTCAAATGGTCTTTGGCGATGGTAGCGGGGGCGCGTTCGAAATAGTTCCAACAGAAGAGCGGATTCTTTCGTTCTGGAAAGAGAAGTCGATTTATTCAAAATGGAAGGCCGGTCAGTCCGGCAAGCCTAGGTTCACGTTCATTGACGGACCCCCCTATCCGACCGGCGCAATACACCTCGGAACCGCCTGGAACAAGATAATGAAGGATTCGGTCCTCCGCTACAAGGCAATGCGGGGCTTTTCGGTAAATGACACCCCGGGATACGACATGCACGGGCTCCCGGTCGAGCTCAAGGTCGAGAAGGAAATCGGGATAAAATCCAAAAAGCAGATTGAGGAATACGGCGTCGGGAATTTCGTGAACTACTGCCGGAATTTCGCGAAGAAGAACCTGGCGATAATGAACGGCCAGTTCATCCGCCTCGGGGTCTGGATGGATTGGGAGAATCCCTACCTGACAATCGAGAACTATTACATCGAGGGTGTCTGGTGGGGAATAAAGCAGGCATATCTCAGCAACTACCTTGTCAACGGGCCGAAGGTCCTTACGGCATGCCCCCGCTGCGAAACCGCCCTTGCCAAGCACGAGCAGGAATACGCGAACATAACTGAGAACTCGATATTCGTGAAGTTCCCGGTCGCCGGAGCCGAGAAAACATTCATACTGATATGGACGACAACCCCTTGGACGCTCCCGACAAACATGGGGGTGATGGTAAACCCGGATTTCCAGTATGTCTATGCCGAGTGCGGCGGGGAGCTCCCCGGGGAGACCCCGAGGGAGACCCCGAGGGAGACCCTGATACTTGCAAAGGAGCTTGCGGAAAAGATACTTGCCGGGCGCGGATACAAAATCGTGAAGGAGGTTCCCGGCTCCGAGCTTGCCGGTCTGAAGTACGTCCACCCCCTGATTGACGAGATCCCCGCCCAGAGGAAGTTTGCTGAGAAGGACAATAAGAACCATTCAGTCGTCCTCTCGAAGGAATATGTCCATCTTGATGCCGGAACCGGATGCGTCCACCTGGCTCCGGGAACCGGTCCCGAGGATTTTGAGGTTGGGAAGAAGGAGGGCCTTGACATGTTCTGCCCGATCAAGCTTTCCGGAGCATTCACCGAGGAGGCCGGCAAATATCACGGATTCATTGCCAAGAGGGACGCCGACCCGAAAATAATCGAGGATCTTGAGAAGAAAGGCCTGCTTTTCTCAACCGAGAAATTCACGCACGAATACCCGATTTGCTGGAGATGCAAGACGCCCCTGATATTCCTTGCGACGACTCAGTGGTTCTTCTCAACCGCAAGCCTCAAGGAGAAGATGCGCGAGGCGAACAAGCAGGTCAAGTGGGTCCCGGACTGGGCGGGTTCTTCCTGGTTCGATTCCTGGCTCGATAACCTCCAGGACTGGTGCATCTCCCGCCAGAGATACTGGGGCGTTCCCCTCCCAATATGGAAATGCGAATACTGCGGGGAAATAGAGGTTGTCGGTTCCGCGAAAGAGCTCCCGACCCAGCCGAAGGATTTGCACAGGCCCTGGATTGACGAGATAAAGTTCGCGTGCAAGAAATGCAAGCGGGACGCCATGACGCGCGTGCCAGATATTTTCGATGTCTGGGGAGAAGCCGGTTCCGCCTCCTGGGCGGCCCAGCGCTTCCCGGCGGAAAACCCGAACGTTCTTTCGGACTCCTATCCTGTCGACTTCATAATCGAGGGCAAGGACCAGATACGCGGCTGGTTCAACAGCCTGATGTGCCTCGGCGTCCTTGCAACCGGGCGAGCGCCCTACAAGGCGGTTTACATGCACGGATTCGTTAACGACGAGATTGGGCGGAAATTCTCGAAATCCCTTGGCAATTTCGTTTCCCCCGAGGAAGTCCTTCCGAAATACGGGGCGGACAGCCTCCGGATGTTCTTCATCTCCTCCGCAAAGGCGGGGGAAGACATGTCATATTCCGAAAGATATGTCAGGGACGCTTTCAACAATCTCCGGATTCTCTACAACAGCTATTCTTTCGCCCACGGCTACATGTCCGTTGACGGATTCAGGCCCGGCGGGGCTCAGGTCGAGAAGAAAATCGAGGACAAATGGATTCTCTCAAGGCTCAACAGCCTTGTGCGAGGGCTTACGGAAGCATTCGACAACTACAAGATTGAGGAGACTTCCGAGACACTCCAAAAGTTTTTCGTGAACGACCTTTCTCGGACATACATCAAGCTGATCCGCGAGAGGACTTGGCCCGGCGCGCAGGGGGAGGACAAGCTTGCCGCATACCAGACCCTTTACGAGGTTCTTTCAAAGCTACTGCGGCTTTCGGCGCCAATCGTCCCAATGATTTCCGAGGAAATCTACCAGAACTTTGAGAAGAGCTTTGATTCCTCCGTTTCAGAGTCGATTCATCTCTGTTCCTGGCCGGAATGCGAGGAAGGGAAAATCGACTCAGCCCTTGAGGAGGCCGTCTTCACAGCCCAGAAAGTAATTGAGGCTCTGATGGCTGCGCGGAACGCTGCCGGAATAAAACTCAGATATCCAGTTGCGAAGGCAATCGTGGTTTCCAAGGAAGAGGGCATTTCCAGGGCAATTTCCCTCGCGGGGGAAATTATCTCCCGCCTTGCGAACTGCAAGAAAATCGAGGTTTCCCCGGAGGAGCCCGCAGGCGATTACGCGAGAGGCGAGGAAGCGGGCTTCGTCGTTTTCGTTGACAAGAAGCTTGACGACGCGCTGCTTGGCGAGGCAGCTTCCCGGGAAATCACGCGCAAGATTCAGGCAATGCGGAAGGATTCCGGTTTCACGGTTTCCCAGAAAATAGTCCTTGAGCTCGGTCTTGACGAAAAGGCCGAGCAGCTGATAACGCCCTTCCTCCCCGCTATGAAAGAGAAGGTCGGGGCGCAGGAAATGGAGCTTGTGAGGATAATGAGTGGCTCGAAAGTTTTCTGCGACAGCGTTTCCCTCGGCGACCTCGGGCTCGGGGCCGCGGAAATCGGTTTCTCCCGGGAAGGGTCGGAGTCCTCAAGAGAACCTGCAGGGGAAAAAGAATGAACAAGACAAGCCAGCTTTTCCTCTACCTTTTCCTCGCCCTTGCCGCAATTGCGTTCTACAATTCTACCGTTCCGGCCCCGGCAGGGGTTTCCTCGGGAACAAGGTTCCTCGCCCTCTCAGGGTTCTTCCTGATTACGGTGACCCTCCTGATTGGGCCCCTTGCGGTAATCTGGCCCCAGAGGTTCGCACAGCTTGTCGAGCCGAGGCGCGCGGTCGGGATTGCTTCATTCTTCCTCGTCCTTTTCCACGGGATCCTTTCCCTTTCTTTCCAGCTTGGCTGGGATTTTTCCCTCTTTTTTTCCTATTTGCCTTTCACGGCAGGGACAATCGCCCTTGCAATCTTCACTCCCCTCGCCCTGACCTCAGCTGACTGGGCGACGAAGCTCCTCGGCACTCCCGTCTGGAAAGGAATCCAAAGGTTCAACTATCTTGCCTTTGCGCTCTCCCTCTATCATTTCATTTTCAAGGCGAACGGCCTTGACTTGTCCCGCCCGAACCTCGTCGAATTCCTGCTGGTTATTTTCGCATTAGCTACAATAGGTTTCCAAGTCGCAGGATTTTTCGTTGTCAGGAGAAGGAAAATCGATGCCCTGAAAAAGCAGGTTTCTTCCCAAGTTCTTCAGCAGCAGCAACCCTAGTTTTTCTCGGGAAGGATATAGTAATACTCTAAAGGCGCGCTCCCCCGGTTCCTGACCGAATGCAAGGTTTCCCTCGGTATCAGAAGATGGCCTCCCGCAGAAGCCTCCCGTTCAACTCCGCCAAATGAAACGGCCGCGGTTCCCCTTACAACGACAATGAGTTCCTCGGAAGCCCCGTTCGAATGCGCTTTCATTTCCCCCCCGGGAGCAAGGATGACTTTACTGAATTTCATTTTCTTTCGGGAACCTAAGCTTTCAGAAAAGACAGTAGCCTGTAAACGAGGAATGCCGGCCAGACAAGCGCCTTTAGGAAACCGAGAACTCCCGCCCAAAATGTTGCTGCCTGGGGAATGTAATAGAAAAGCGCGCCTATGAATCCGAGGCCGTAGATTCCTCCGGAAGCCCCCTGCCCCTTCCAGCAGCTGCAACTGCGGCACTCTTCGGATTTCTTCTTGCCAACCTTTTCCGCCATTTCCTGGTCCCAAACGTTCCGGTATATTAACAATTTGCCCTAGCGCGTTTCCCCGAAAAAGCTGCGTTGGCATATCTTTCGAACTCTTTCAGGCTTTCGCTTTCCTGCCAAGCTTGCCAGAGAACCCCGGTTGCTGCAACAAACGTGCACAAAGACTCCGTCAAAAGCTCACGTTTCCCAGTCGGATTTCCGAGAGGACCAGCTATCGCAAGGCGCAAATAGACGGGTTTGCCGTTGCTTTCCTGGTAAAGCTGCATTGCCGCCATTTCTTCGCCACCAACCCGTATCGGAACAGTGCAATTTGTTCGGCAGATGCCGTGATACCTGTCAATAGCGTTGTCAGTTGAAATTTTGGGGTCTCCTAGCTCGGACTTTTCGAAAATGAATTTGTGTGTTCCAACCATGCCCTCGAAGAAATCGGAAGCAGAGTTATCGAGCCATGCGACATCCAGTTCACCCCTTCTTGCAATTTTGACTTGCGCGTAATGAACTGGTGTTTTCGGCCGATTCCACAAATATCCCGGTTCCGGAACTTCTCTTACGCTGGCAGTCACTTGGGAAACCTTTGCAATGTGGAACCCTTGCGGAAGCCCGTCCGGGTTTTCGGGATTGACGTACTTTCCAGCAACCCGTGTGCCTTTTGGGCCAGATGCGACTTTCAAAGCGGCATCAAGGAGTGCCTGATAACTTTCAGGTCTTTCGGGAGCGCCCCGCCTTCCAGAAATCCGCGCCGGGATTTGCGGAACATTCCCCTTGCCAAGCTCAAATTGAGACAAATCTAAATCTTGCTTGGCAGCACCCAGGCCCTCAATAATCGGCCCTACGGTGAACTCATAAAGCGCTTGGGCAACTTCGAACATACGCGCTAAAGATACCTTTTCCTTTATAACATTTACTACTTAAGCAGGGTTATTTCAAGACTTTTGCAAGCCACACCAATTCCGTTAAAAGCAACCCTTTAGAATCCGAAAGTGTCTTCACCTTACTGCACAATCTGCATCAAGAAGAACGCCCCGGCGAAGAAAAAGGCAATCTTCCACCTCCCGGCTCACAAATACGACCTTTGCAGGGAGCATTACAAGGAATGGTTCCTTCGGAGAATAAACTGGACTGTCAAGAATTTCCAGATGGGAAACTCCTTCCTTGTCGCGCTTTCCGGAGGCCTTGACAGCTCCGTCCTCTGCCACTCGCTCAAGCTTGCCGGTTTCAATGTCCGCGCAATCCATGTTGATTTGGGCAACGGGGCTTTCTCAGTCAAATCGAGAAAAGCTGCGGAGAGAATTTCCGGCTTCTGCGGCGTTGAGTTGAAGCTGCTAAAGCCGGATAAATCCCTCGGGGAAATACTTTCAAGAACGGGGCGAAACCCCTGCGCAACCTGCAGCGAAATAAGGAACGCCCTCCTGAACCGGGAGGCGCGGGAATCCGGAATCCCGTTCGCAACCGGCCATCACCTTGACGACGAAACAGCCGCGATTTTCGGCGGCGTATATTCCTGGAATCCAGACATTCTTTCCCGGAGAACTCCCATTGTTTCCGGCCTCTTGCCTGGATTCGGGAAGAAGGTAAAGCCGCTCTGCCTCTTCTCGAAGGAGGAGCTTTCAAACTGGGCGAAACTATTCAAACTCCCCTACTTGAAGAAGAAATGCAATTTTTCAAAGGAGCCGAAGACGGAAAAGTGGCAAGCAATCCTCTCTTCAGCTGAAAAGAGGGAACCGGGATTCAGGCTGAAATTCTACTTGAGCTATCTTTCCAAGGGCCAGCCGGTTTTTGCCCCCCTCCTCGGGAAGGAGACGCGGCTCTGTCCCTCCTGCGGCAGGGAGCCGACCTCGGGAAAGCTCTGCGCCTTTTGCAGGTATTTCCCGCTCCAATGATTTCTTTTTCCCCGAAGGCTTTTTCTTTCGGAAAAGAAAACGGGCTCTGGTGGGCCCAATGAGCCCCTCAGAGCGCAAAGGGAATGCTGGCTGTGGGAATTTCTTCAGCCCCTGAAGGGGCTGGTGGGCCCAATGGGATTCGAACCCATGACCAACAGCTGACTCAGACCTAGTCTATCCTTTGTGTATAGAACACAGTCATATAAGACTGCCGCTCTACCGGGCTGAGCTATGGACCCGGCCTAACCGGAAGAACAGAGGTTAAAAAGATTTTTGGGTTGGGCGAAACTCGATGGAAAACGTTTAAAACGGGGAGAAAGACCCGATTCTCAAGCTCCTGTCGTCTAGCTCGGCCAAGGATCTGGGCTTCTCGAGCCCGAGACACGGGTTCAAATCCCGTCGGGAGCACTCGCACTTTTTCGTCTGGCGGGTCTAACGCGCTCGCGTCCCGAGATTTCGTCCTCTGAAGATGACTCAACCGTCGGGAGCACTCGCACTTTTTCGTCTGGCGGGTCTAACGCGCTCGCGTCCCGAGATTTCGTCCTCTGAAGATGACTCAACCGTCGGGAGCACGGGAACCATTTTCCCGTTTCAAATAATCAGAACTTCCTCTGTTGCTGTTGTGGTTGCTGAGGAGGATACTGCTGTTGTCGAGCTGGAGACGGAATCCGGCCCTGCTCGGGAGGCTGAGGGGACCTGACCTGCTGAGGGCCCGGCGGATTTGGCGGTGGAGGCTGGGCCTGAGTTGGCTTTATCCCCCAGCCGAAAAGCCGCCTTCCAAGGCTGACTATGAAGACTGCTGCAAGAATTCCGAAGAAGGTAATTACTTTCAGTGTGTCAAGGAAGGACATTTCTCTTTTCGCTCGCCTCAGTCAAGAGAGGACAAAACGTCTTTTTATCCTTTTTTATTGCCCGGCCAGTTTTCCGGCATAGAACGAGGGCAGAAGCTGCCACGCCGTCTGGGAATGCTTCTCGCTGAAGATTCCCGTCGCATCCTTCCCGCAGCCGGAAAGCAAAGTCCGGTCCCCCGCAGGATGCTTGCCGAAATACCCCGTAATGTTGTAGACGCTCCCGTTTATCGCAATCAGGCAGTTTTCCTTTGTCGAATATCCGGCAATCTCAGAAAGAGTGAAGGTTTTCTCTTCCGGAGCGGGGGCGGTTGTCGGAGGCGTGCTAAGGCTCCCCCCTGGGCTCCCCCCCGGGCTCCCCCCCAGTCCCTGCGCTGATGAAACACACCCAGCGAGGAGTATCCCCGCGAAAATCAGTATCCCTGAGGCAACAAAAAACATTCCGTTTCTCATCGGGGCTCGGAGGGCCCGACCGGCTTAAATAGTTTACTTTTAGTACCTAGTACCTGAAGAAAACCCATATCCCGGCGATCGTCAGGTGGATTGCGCAGAGAATTGCGCCTATTTTCAGGAATTCCGCGAAGCTGACCGGCTGGCCGGAGGTCTTTCCAATCCCCATCGCAAGTATGCTGGAAGTTGAGCCGAGCGGAGTCAGGTTCTCCCCGAAATTTATGGCAAGAATCAGCGTCCAGAAGATGGGTCCCGCCAATTCACCCGTTATTCCGACAATCTCCTTCACAATCGGTATCAGCGCGACCGTTATCGGAAGGGAGTGGACTATCCCCGATATTGGCCCGATTATCCCTATGAGCAGGAGCCTTCCGGAATCCCCCTTCACGATCGGGGCAAGCACGCTTGCAACGGCGTGGAAGACCCCGCTCTTCTCAAGGCCGCCCATTACAACGAAAACGCCAATCAGGAAGAACAGGGTTTCCCACTGAACCTCCCTGAAAGCCTTTTCAGGCTCGAATCCCGTAAGGAGAAGCGCAAGTATCCCGGAGCCGATTGCAATCATCTCGACGGTCAGGCCGACGAATCCGGAGATTATGAAAAGGAAGATTGTCCCGGATAGGAGCGCCATTGTAATCCAGAATTTCTTCCAGTCCGTAATCGCCTGCTTTTCGTCAAGAAGGATTTCCCCCGATTCCTTGTTCTCTATTTTGAAATACCAGACGAAGAACAGGGAGGTGATTATCCCGAGCAGGAGGGAAATCGGGAGGCTGTTGCTGAAGAAGTCAATGAATGAGAACCCTCCCGCGTTTGAAAGGAGTATGTTTATCGAGCTCCCTGTAAGGAAGAATCCCCCCCCAACCGAAGTCATCAGAGCCGAAGCCATCAGGTAAGGCGGAACTTTCAGGTTCAGCTGCTTGCAGATCGTGACGATCAGTCCGCCCATTATCAGGATTGTCGCAGTCCCCCCTAGGAATGACGCAACAAAAGCGGAAAGAAGCGAAAGCGCAACCATCAGCTTTGCGGGATTCCCCTTCGAAAGTTTGACCACCTTTATCGCGAGCCATGCGAAAAGCCCGCTCGATCTCACGACGGAGACCAGGATGAGTATTCCGATAATCGAGGAAATTGCGGTGAATTCGATTGATGCGAGCGCTTCCCCTCCGGTTATCACCCCGAAGGCGACCATTGAAAATCCTCCGAGGAGCGCCGCAAGCGTCCTGTTAATCCTCTCGGTGAATATAAGGAAAAAGGTTATTGCGAAAATCGCAACCGGGAGGACTGGAAAGCTCATTCGTTCTTCTACTACCTTACGACAAGGACCGAGGACTCGGAAGCCTCCACAATCTGCTTGGTAACCTGGCTTATCCCGGAAAGCTTGTCCGAGAATTTTTCAGGTATTATCGCAAGGTCGACCTTCTCCTTCTTTATCACGAACATTATGTCGCCCGTTGCGCTTGTCGGCTTTGCAATGAGCTTGTACCTTATGCCGCTGCTGATGACCCGGTCCTTCAGTGCGGGAATAATCTCGGTGTAGAACGCAACCACCAGTTCGCTTCCGTTCTGGCGGGCAATGTCGATTGCCGCGTTAAGCGCCTTCGTCCCCTCCCTGCAGTTTGCGACAAGGACGAGTATTCTGTCGGTATGGAGGGTGCTCCCGACCGCTCCCGCCTGCGCCCGCCTGAAAATGTCCCGCTCCTCCGAGAACTCGGGCATCTCCTCCTGAAGCGTCTGCTTCCTCAGAAGATAGGGGAGCTTCTCAAGCATTCCCTCCCCGCCCTTTTCTCCCTCCGGCTCTCCCGTGTCAACCATATTTATTTTTCCTTTCCTCCTTTGCCATCCTCATTAGCTGATTGAAGGATTCTCCTTACCATCTCGGAGTTCTTCAGCGTGATTATCCTTGTTTTCCCCCGTTGGCCCTTGCCGCTCATCACCGAGGTTATCACTCCCTTCGTCTCGAGCTCAGTCAGGTAGTTCCTGAAGGTCCGCTCGTTCGTTTCCCCCATTTCCCGCGAATAATCGGCAAGAAGCTCCCCGGTTGTTTTCTCCCTTATCCCGGTCGCAGCGAGAATCCTGACGATTCCAAGGAGGTTTCTCTCGAGCCCCGTGATTATCGCCTTCGTCTTGCTGTTCTGGATCTTCCCAATCATCTTCTGGACGTGCTCGACCGAAAAATCCTTCCCGTCGGATTCTGCAAGCCGTCCCGCCTTGAGGAGGCAGTCGAGCCCGAGCCTTACGTCCCCGCCGGAATCCGCGACAATCCTCGCAACCGCGGAGTTCACTCCCGCTTTCACGGAACCCTCGACGAACGCAGCCCCGATCCTTTCCGAGAAAATCCCTTTCAGCTCCTCGAAGGAATATGCGGGATATGAGGACTCTTGGTAGGAGAGGCTGCTCCTCGTCCGGTCGTCGAGTTTCCGGAGGGCATATTCGTCGTTAGAAATCATGACGATTCCCGTCTTTCCGGTAAAGACCGGTCCCCTTGCAAGGTCGTAGAGAAGCCGCCCCCCGTCGTTCGCAAGGAGCTTGTCAATCTCGTCAAGCACGATCACAAGCCCCTTCCCCCCGCGCCTTTTCATCCCCTCGCAGGCCTTTTCGAAGATTTCATCGGTCGCAGTCCCCCTCCGGGGCGCAAAGCTCCCAAGCGCATATGCGATTGTCGTCAGGACCGCGTGCCTCGTGTCGTTCTGCCAGCAGTTTATGTAGACAACAGGGATTTCGGTGTGCTCCTTCATCTCCCGGAGGACGAACTTCGCAACGGAGGTTTTCCCGACCCCTGCGGGACCCCAGATGAAAACGTTCTCCGGGCTCTTCCCGCCGGTGATTGGCCTCAGGCAATCAGCAAGGAAGCGCGCATGGCCTTCCCTGTGCGGCAGCTTGTCCGGAAGGAAATCCGAGTAAAGGATCCCCTCGTCCCTGAAAAGGTTTTTCTCGGAGAATCCAGTTGAATCCGCAAAAAGGCTGCCCCTCATATTAGTGGAAAGGCCGGCTCTTCCGGTATTTAATCCTTTCCGCTTGAATCTTCCGGCCTTTTGGTCCAAACAGAACGTCTTTTTCGTCAAATCCGGGAATTGAAATCTCGACCATTACGAACTGCCTCTTGAACGGATTGGAAACGGAATGAACCCTTCCTCGCCCAATCTCGATTGAATCCCCCTTGTCCAGAACCCGTTTCAGCTTCCCAACGGAAACGATGCCCTTGCCTGAAACCGCGAAATAACGCTCCGTTGCTTTCCCGTGGGAATGGCTTGGAAAGCTTGAGCCGGGGAGGAATTTTATCACCGAGACAGATTTTGCCCGGCCAGTTTCAACGGCTGCAATCAGGACCCCCTTGGCGGAAGTTTTCTCATAATCGAGTTTGGAAAAACTCACTTTAGCCCCGCGAGGCCCAAGAATATAAACCCTTGCGCACCCCCAAGAAAAATGACCGGAGCAAGAAGTTCCCTTTCAATCCAGAGACTCTTGAAGGACCATTCTCGGAAGAAAGCTGAAATTGCATCTCGCCTCTCCGATTTCGAAAAGGCCGGAAGGCTTCCCGAGGAAGAGATCTTCCTTGAGCTCGTCTTCTGCCTCCTCACCCCCCAGTCGCGCGCGCGGGCAGCGGAGAAAGCAGCGGATTCCCTCAGAAACAAGAGGTTCCCGCGCAAGAGCCTCCCGCTCACACAAATCCGCTCAAGCCTTTCGGGGGTGAGGTTCCCGAATAACAAGGCAAGATATGTTTCTTTGGCGAGACGAGTCTTCTCAGAAGGAGGAAAAATCTCCATAACCCCTTCCCTCCCCCTTTCAAACCCCCTCCTATCCCGAAAGCTGCTAGTCGCGCGCGTCAAGGGGCTTGGGATGAAGGAGGCAAGCCATTTCCTCCGGAACATCGGCTTCGGCGAGGACCTTGCAATCCTCGACATCCACGTCCTTCGGCGGCTTGTTCCCCTCGGAATACTAAAGGAAATCCCGAAAAGCATCCCGCCCAAGAAGTACCTTGAGCTTGAGGAGAAACTCCGCGCATTTTCCCGGAAGGTGAAAATCCCCCTCGCGGAACTGGACCTCCTACTCTGGTCCGACGGGACCGGCGAGATTTTCAAATAAGGTTTTCAATAATCTTTCTAAAGCCCCACATATTTCGGATAAGGAAATCCGGTTTTGCCCGTGCAAGTTCGGCTTTCGTTGCTCCCCCGGTTGCAACTGCGACAGTCACTGCTCCGATGGCCTTGCCTGCAAGGATGTCCTTGGGCGTGTCCCCGACAAGGACTATCTTCTCTCCCCTTGTTCTCCTTACAACCTTCCGGGCAAGCTTGCAGGCAACCTCGACCCGGCTGAATCCCGAATCCCCAAGCCCGCTCAGTTTTTTGGAAAAGAACTTCTCTAACCCGACCCGTTTCAGCTTGCCGTAGGCAACATTCGGGAAGTTCCCGCTGAGCAGCCCGAGCTTGACTTTTCGTTTCTTCAGTTTGGAGAGAATTTCCCTGACTCCGGGAAGCACTTGGCCAGAGAAATCCCGTTTCAACTCCCCGGGAAATAAGCCCTCGACAAGCTTTTTGCAGTCAGGAACCTTTTTCTTTGCAAGTGATTCCGGGATCCCCAGTTTCCCGACAGTTTCAACTATTATCTCCTTGTCAACTCTGCCGTGCAATTTGAGAGAATAGAATGCCTTCTCCGAGTCAACTGAATATATTTTGTCAATTGCCAAGACGAAGGCCCGCTCGTGTGCGCCCGTTCCTTTCGCAACCAAAGTTCCGTCAATGTCGAAAAGGACAAGCATTTACCAGCCTTCCAAAGCGATGTTCTGCAGGGGAACTTGCATTTCCTTCAGGACCTCGACAATTGCCTTCACCATCGGAGGCGGGCCGCAGATGAAATATTTCGCTTCCTTCGGAGCCGCAACGCTTTTCTCAAGCAGGTCCTTCCCGATGAAGCCGACGTTCCCAGTCCAGCCGGGCTCGGCAGAGTCGACGGTGTAGACAATCTTCCCGTTAGGAATTTCCGAGAAAAGCAGCTCAATTCTCTCCCGCAATATTATTTCCGAGGGAACCCGGCTCCCGTAAATCAGGGTCACCTTGTTCTCCATTCTTCTCCGGGAAATGTAATCTGCAAAGCAGGAGAAGGGGGTTATTCCTACCCCCCCGGCAAGGAAAACGATTTCCGCCGCCCCGACCTTTTCCACTTCAAGAACAAACCTGCCTTGGGGCGGGGAAGCGAGAATCTCCGCCCCCTCGCCAAGCCCGAAAAGCTTTCCAGTGAACGACCCGGCAAGCTTGACAGTCACCTCAAGATAGTCCGCCTCGACGGGTCCTGAAAGCGAATAGGACCGCTCGACCTCGCCAAGCTTCAGCGCAACATACTGGCCCGGCTTTCTTCCAGGAACCGTCCCTTCAACAGGCTCAAGCCGGAAAATCCTGACCTTCCCCGGGAGCGCCTCGGTTATCTTCGAAATCCTGAATTTTGTGAAAGCCGGCTCCATCAAAATCCCCTTGTGCGCCGGTATTATAAAAAAGAGCCGCATTCCTACCCGGAAAGATGTTCGCCGGAAAAACTATTCTCGTCGTCTTCCTCATGACTCTACTCCTACTACTTGCCCCCGGTCATGCCTCGGACTCTCCGGGAAGTGTCTTCATTCGGACTCCTTCAATCCTCCCGGGCAGCATCCTCTATCCAGCCAAGCTTTCCCTTGAGCATTTTTCGGTTGCGTTCTCTTTTTCCGGCGAGGCAAGGGCATCAAGAATCCTCTTCCTTGCGGACGGCCGCCTTTCTGAAATAAACGCGCTCCTTGCGCTCAACCGGACGGAAGGCCTCCAGAAAATACTTGCCGAATACACTTTTCTCCTCGATTCCTACTACCAGCTTCCCGTCACGGAAACCGACTTTTCCCGCCACGCCCGGAACATCCAGATTCTTGAGGATTACGTTGACAAGTCCGTGATTTCCGAGGCAAACCGCCTGACCTTTTCGATAATAGTCGCTTCAATCAGGCGGGCTGCTTCGAAAGTGGGGACGATTTCCCCCCGCGATTCCCTTTTTTCCTCGGCACGGCTTGATGCCGAACGCGACCTGAGGGTTGCCGAGAAGGCTGTCGAGGAGCTCGGGTTTTTCTCGGAGAGGGAGGCCTCCTCAGCGAACGAAACCCTTCGGACTGCTGAAACCCTTCTGGAGGCCGGGGAATGCGTTTCAGCCTCCTTGATTTCCAGGAAGGTCTATTCAGAAGCATCCGCAAGAATCGCCTTTTTCAGGGAGCCGACCGGCAGCCTCAATCGTTAGTCCCGCCGCATCGAACCCCCGCACCGGAAAGGCGGCGTGACATGAACTACTGCCTATATTGACCCCCGCTCGTTTACTGAATCGCGAAAGCCTCGGCTTTTGGGCCGTGGTAAGATATCCCGCGATTCATGTCTCCTGCTCCAGCGCGATCCGTGTTCGCAAACACAGAAAGCCCCCCGTTAGGGGGGATCTTTGACGGGCAGGTAGTTCAGTTGGAAGACCGCGCCTTCGCTCCAAGCCCGACAACCCCCCGCGACCAGATGTAGAGGATTCCGGGGAGGAGCGCAAGGTAAATCGAATCGATTAGCCTTATCTTGCTGTACGTCATTATTATGTCCGCGAAAGCCGAAAAGGTCATTCCGAGTATTACAACGGCCCAGCTTTCTTCAAGGAGGCGTTCCTTCCTTCCGGAACCGAAGTAGACGAAGTAGATTGCGAAAACGACTATTATCAGCATCATGTCGGCAATCGGGAGGCCGATGTTGAACGCCTTTTCGAGAAAAGGGGCTTCGCTCATAAGGGCGCGCGCTATAACGAAGTTTGTCACCGCTCCGGAAAAAAGCAGGACCACTAGGGTGAACGTCAGGATGTGCGTTATCGGAAGCTTGACATCGACCTTCCTTATTATGCTGAAAGCCCCCGCGCCCATGAGCACATACCCGATGAGATAGGAAATTTCGGCAAGGGATGGATAGGGAACGAAGCCCTCCCTGGCGAAAAAAGCAACCACCGAAAGCTCCCCTGCGAGCCATATTCCGAGGCAGACTGCGACAAGCTTCCAGGTCTTCGTTTCTATCGTCTCAGGAGATTTTCTCTCCGACGCCTTCATTGTGCGGTAGACCGCGATTGCCGTTGCAAGGGGGACGGCAATCCTGAAAAAGGGCGAGAAGTTTTGGAGTATCACGTATAGGAAGGTCAGGATTATCAGGAAGATCAGGAGGTTCTGCCCGGATTTTTCAATTGCCTTTTCGGCGGTTTTCCCGTCCATTCGTGGGTTTTGCCTGTCCGGCACTTAATACTTTTGCCGCGGGAGGCGGTGAAAACAGTTTTTATAAATCGCGGCCTCCTCTTCCTGCGGATGTTCGAGTTCTTTTCAAGCAGCGGCGGGAACTTTTCCTCCTTCCTATGGAGGTTTTTCCTGACGATAATAGTCGCGCTTCCGATCGGGCTTGAGCGGGAAAAGGCGAAGAAGTTCGCCGGCCTTCGGACCTCCCTCCTCGTTGCTTCCCTCGGCTTTTTCTCCTCCTTCCTTGCGCGGGCGTTCTCAGCCCCTTCAATCGTTGTCCTCGGGCTCCTTTTCTCAATATCCGTCGCCCTCCTGATCTACTACGCCCGCTCGAAGCGCGAGCGGCACCCCGGACTCACCACAAGCACCGCGTTCGTCCTTCTTTTCTGCCTGGGGCTTCTCGTCGAACTGGGGCTTTTCCTTGAGGCGATAGCGGCTTCGATAATACTGACCCTCCTCCTTGCGATAAAGCCGTTCGCCAAGTTCTTCGTGAAGCACCTTTCGGAAAAAGAGCTCATCGAAACGCTTGCGCTCGGTTTCTTCTCCTTCATAATGCTCCCGGTTCTCCCGAACCGCTCAATCGACCCCTGGGGGATTTTCAATCCCTTCGTCGTCTGGTCAATGACCCTTCTTGTGCTCGCTCTCGGTTTTGCAGGGCACCTCGTAGCCCGGATTTTCAAGGAAACCCGCGTTTCAGCCGGAATAATCGGGGCTGCCGGGGGGCTTGCCTCGCTCATTGCAACCACTTTTGCGGTTTCCGAAAATGCGCGGAAGGATCGCAGCCTTTCCGACGGGATTGCCCTCGTTCTCTCGGTCGCCTTTTCAGTGACAACAGTCCGGGTTCTCCTGCTTTCGCTTGTCGGCAGCAGGGAGGTTTTCGCATATCTGATCTTCCCGCTTATCTTCGTTTCAGCGGTCTCCCTTGCGCTTTCAATGCGGAGCGGCAATTTTTCGGGAAGCAGGAAACGCATTTCCCTCGGGATGAAAAAGACATCGCCCTTCTCATTCTCAACGGCAATCAGGTTCACGGTCCTTTTCACAGGGCTCGTGATCCTTTTCAAGCTCCTGATGACCTTCTTTGGAAAGTACGGTCTTTATGCTGCAGCAGCCTTCGCCGGATTCGGCAGCCTCAACGCGCTTGTCGTTTCGATAACATCCCTTTCCGCGGTGGGAAGCATTTCCCCGCTCGAGGCGGCGGTCGCAATCCTGATCGGCTGCCTGAGTTCGGCAGTAGTCAACCTTGCGCTTGCATACCGTATCGGGGGCGCGCAACTCGGCTCAAAGGTGTTCAGGGTATTCGGGGCGGGCGCCCTGCTCTTTGCCGGGTTCATCATCGGACTGATTTTCATCGGAGGCTGAAGTTGGGGGATGATTTCAGAGGAATTTTCATTCCAGGGGACCGGCGGAGTGAAAATAGTTGGCAACCTGACTTATCCGAAGGAAAAGCGGGTCGGGACACTTGTGCTTTTCCACCACGGGCTTTGGGTCGACGCCTTCTTCCCCCCGTTCCAGCAGGAGATAATCCGCGCCCTGCTCGGACTGCCGGACACCGCGGTTGCCTCCTACGACGCCCGCGGGCACGGGCGTTCCTGCACCGATTCCGCAACGGGGGAGTTCGGGGACTATTTCGACCCTGAGCAGATGGTTCCGGACGTCTCAATTGCGCTCAATTTCCTTGTTTCGAAGCTTGGCCTGGTGGATGAAGCGGGATTGAAAATCTTCCTCGTCGGCCATTCCCTCGGGGGATATGTCTGCCTGAGGACCGCTGCCGAGGACAAGCGGATTTCAGGGGTTGTTGCAATATCCTCCCCCGTGGTTTTCAGGTTCGAGAAGCACGCGACAATCAGCAAGTTCCTTGAAAAGTTCCTTGTCGAGCTTCCCCAGGAAATCCACGACAGGTCAAGGTCAAAAGACCCGATTTCCCTCTACAAGCTCAGGGCAAGGGACCTCGTTTCAGCCGAGAGGAAATTCATTTCAACCCCCCCGATAATGGATTTCTCAGAGAAGATCTCATGCCCGACAACCTTCCTTATCGGGAAGGGGGATTTCCTGATAGAGATTTTCAACACCCGCGCGCGAACAGCAGAGCTTTCCGTAAGGCTTCCCGGCGCAAGGATACTCTTCGTCGAGGGCGAGCACGGCTTCTTCGGTTTCGAGCGCCCCCTTGCCGCAGCAGTCCTGAAGGAAATAGAGGGTTTCAGTTCCGGAAAGGACGGGAAAGTTTAAAAATAAGCGACTTTGAAGTGGTCAAATGCCTGAACCTATGACTTGTGAATCCTGCATCGAAAAGGCCGAGGCGGCTCTCAAGGAAAATGATTTTCCAGCTGCCGAAACATATGCCGTAAGGGCCGCCCTTTTCAGGGAAGGGTCTGCTGACGCGGAGAAAGTTCACGAAGCAGTTTTGGCAAGGAAAGCAGCGTATCAGATGGGACGCCTTCTTGCCCTTGCAGCCGAGTGCACAAGCGAAGGAAAATATGCCGACCTTGGGATGCGCTCCGCGGACTGGACACACGTTTCCGAATTGGTTCAGGAAGAGGCGCGGCTTGCCGGAAACTTTGGGCTGACCACAATAGCGAATTCGAAAGCAGACCTTGTTGCAACCGACTCGATTGCCCTCGCGTTTTCCGAGTTGCTTGCCGAACTAACTGAAAGATGGGCTGCTGCAACCCCCGGAATTTCGGGGAAGGCCGCTCATCGGCGGATTGAGAGAATCTTCCTTTCAGCCAAATATGAAATTGAGAAGGACTATCTTGCCGACTGCGAGCGGCGGATTTCCCTGGGAGCTGAACTTGGGATTCCTCCTAACAACGTCTATGCGCGTTCCTGGGAAATGATGAAGAGCGTAGGGATGGAAGAGGTTTCGAGATACCCGACAATGCTTGGAATTACCGAGTGAAAAAAATGGCGCCACAGATGGATTACCAGACGCTTTTGGGAATTGCGAGGAAGTCCTTTGAGGAGGGCGACCTTGCCCGGGCGCGCCTCTTTTCGGAATATGCTTTTGAAAATGCAGAAGATTACAATTTCAGGGAGGCCCGGGGATTTCTTTCGCTAGTCAAATCAGCTGAATCAAACAGGGCAGGGGAACACGCACTTGCCTGCTTAAACTGGGTCCTCAAGGAAGTTGCGAAAAGGACATATGGCTTGAGGGAATCAGAATACTCAAAGTTAAGTTCCCTCCTGGCTAATATTCAGGACCGGCTTCTAATTGACGGGCTTGATGGGAATTTCGAGGGAAGAATTTCCGCAGCCGATGAATTCCTGAGCTATCTCCATAACGGCAGGCCAAAAATCAAGCCGGAAGAGGTGCAAGCCAAGGAAATTCGCCCGGAGGTCTCTTCAGTCTACGAGCTTGCAAGCGCATATTTGACCTTCCACGAAATTGAGTTCAACAGGAGGATTCTCTCAGCTGCCGAGGAAGCAAGGCGCCTTCTCCCAAGTAGCCTTTCCCACATTCCGGGAATAACCCAATTCCTTGAGGAAAGTTTTTCAGCCGAGGTTTCAAGAGTTTCGGAAGCATACCGAGCAATCGTATAGCCCAAAATCCGCCCATCAAATAGCTTAATAAAGCGTGTTTGCGAACCGTTCCCAAGCAGCGAAGCGAAGAAGCGGAAATTTTTTGAAGAAAAAAAAAGAAGCGACGAGCAGCTGTTTTAAAAAACAAAAAAAGAGAAGTGAACAAGTAACAAAATGGAAGAACAAGGACAAACACAACAGGCAGCAGTAAAACTGGAAACCCTTGGGGTAAACTCAAAGGAAATTAACGCAAGGGTGAAGGTTGTAGAGAAGAAGAACGAAAAGGACGTAGTTTCCAAGATGGACGGAAGCAGCCACAAGGTTGCCGAGTTCCTAGTTGGCGACGAAACAGGATGCATTGTAATGAGCCTGTGGGACGACTCAATCAACCAGATTGAGGCCGGAAAGACCTATGACATTACGAACGCAAGGATAACCGTTTTCGAAACGTCGATGCGGCTCAACCCGGGCAAGTACGGAAAAATCACGCCCGCGACAGAGGAAATCGCAGACGTGAAGATGGACAACAACCTTTCCGACCGCCAGGTCGAACGCCCGCCCCGCCCATTCGGTGGCGGAAGTGGCGGACGGAGCCGATTCGGCGGAAGAAGGTTCCAGAGCCCTGGAACCCGCGGAATGCGGCAGAGTCTGTAAGGCTTTTCTATGCAACGGGGGAGAAATCCCCCAATTTTTTATTTTCAAGCGGTCCCGCCCGAGCAAAGAGCTCCCGATCCGCTTCTCGAGGAAATCCCCCAACTGCCCAAAATAGATGGATTCGAATGCCAAAACCCAAAACTACATAAATCAGCACCGTCTGCGGTGGCAACTATGGCAAAGAATACATCTCTAGGATTAGATGAAAAGTTGGAAGGTGCACTGGCATACCTGCTTGGTTTCATTACGGGACTGGCGTTCCTTTTGGCTGAAAAGAAGAGCAAGTCGGTGCGTTTCCACGCGCTGCAGTCGATAGTTGTTTCAGTTGCTGCGTATGCGATTTTCTGGGTTCTTGGGATATTCCCGCTAATCGGGGGAATTCTCACCTCAATATGGGGGCTGGGTTGTTTGATTTTGTGGATTTACTGCATGTTCAAGGCATACCAGGGAAAAACGTTCGAGCTCCCGATCGTGGGTCCCTTCGTCAAGAAACAGAAATTCTGAGAAAATTGAGCGGCCGCCGGGGAGACCGGCGGCCAATCTATTTTTAAGCAAGGGTTGCCCTTTGCTCGGATGGCGCGCGTTAAAAATCTCTATAGGTCGAAGAGGAACCGGAAACTCGCCGGAGTCTGCGGCGGGCTTGCCGAGTATTTCGGAGTTGACCCAACGCTCATAAGGCTCCTTTGGATATTCTTCTGCCTTGCCGGCGGAGCCGGACTCTTGGCATACATAATCGCGTGGATCGTGATGCCTGAGAAGAAATAGGCGCGCGGTCCGGGAACTCTCCTGCGCTGCGGGTCATCCAAGAACGCTCGTTATAACTAGGAAAAGTCCGCCGATAATCAGGACAAGCGGGAAAACCGGAAGGTTCTTCGGAAGAAAGCCGTACTCCTGGAGCAGGAAGAACGCGCCCAGAAGCATCAGGAAAATCCCCAGTCCGGATGGTCTCCTTCGGCAGCAGACGTTGAGTTCTTCCTTGCCAGCCATCTTAGTAAACCTCTCCGGGGAATTAAAAAGCTTTCAGTTCAAGCCCGTAAAGCGCGCTCTTCACATCCTGCATGAACCCGATTGTGTTCAGCTTTGAGAAATCCGCAAGCCGGGTGAATGAGAATTTTTCCAGCGAACCCTCGAAATAGAGGTTCTTGGAATTCGCCTTTGCGACGACCTCGCCCTTCATCCTCGCAAGCTCCCCTTCCTTCCCATTCCCCGTTGCCCCGGAAAGCCGGTATGCGCAGGTTGTGTGGAAAATCAGCCTGTCCCGGAGGATTATCAGGGTTCCAGGATATTCTCCCTCCTTCTTGACGAAGGAGAAGTTTTCGATATAGGGCGCGCCAAGGAGGATTTCCTCCGGCTTGAGGATTTTCCCAATCCCCTTGAGATCCATTTTGGTGAATCCCTTCCTCGTTGCGAAAGCCTCCTGGAAACCCTCCATTTCGAAGATGAATCTTGCGGTTTCCTTCATTTCCGCCAGGACCCCTTCCGAGAAATCCCCCGCCTTGAAGAAGCTTGCCGGCGCAATCTTTGCCATCCGCTTGCAGCGGCAAACGGGGCTAAAATACTTGTCGGTTCGACTTGCCGGTTCCGGGTATGGTAATTCAAAAATCCCTTTCAATAAGGAACCTTGCAAGCCGCCCAAGCTCTTCCCGCTCTTCGGAAGGGGGCAGGACATTCTCAGCCTTCGCCCAAGATACCTTTACAAGCTCTCTTGCCTTCTCCCTGCAATATTCGATTGCCTTTGATTTCCTGATCAGCCTGACTGCCCGCTCAATTTTCCCGGGTTCCTTGGTGTGTTCCGCGATTATCTTTTCCAGCTCGCTTGCCTCTTCCTTCCCGAGCTTTCCGACAGCGAAAATGACTGCAAGCGTCTTCTTCCCTTCAGTGATGTCGCCGCCGATTTCCTTTCCGTATTTTCCGAAATCCCCGACAAGGTTAAGCAAATCATCCTGTATCTGGAAGGCGACCCCAAGGGATTCGGTAAATTCCCCGAGGACCTTCCGTTTCCTCCTGTCAAGCCCCGCGACAATCCCCGCGAATTCCGCAGCCATCCGCGCGAGCGTGCCGGTCTTGTATGCGCACATCTGCAGATACTGCTTCTCCGTCGGGATTTTCCCGTGCCTGTGCCACCAGATGTCAAGCCCCTGGCCGTGCGAGATTCTGATCATCTCAATCGAATATGTCTCGAGGATTTCCAGTTTCATTTTCCCCGGAATTCTAGCAGCAAGAACCCGCTTCAGCGGGAGATAATATAGTGTGTTCCCGAGATTTATCGCAACGTCTGTTCCGTAGATTGTGTGAAGAGCTGGTTTGCCCCTGCGGCTTTCCGAGGAATCCTCGACATCGTCAACAATCAGGGTGCCGCTGTGGACTATTTCCACAAGAGCCTCAAGCCCGCAGGGATCCCGCTTCCCGAAAGCCCCGGCAATGAGGGAGAAAAGCCGCGGTCTCCATCTCTTTCCGCCCCTGTCAAGGAGGTCCCAGGCGGGAGAATTTATCGCCGAATTTATCGCTTCAACATCATATGCGAATTTCGGCTTGCCAAGGAGCGTCTCAATGCCTTCTTTCGTCTGTTTCCTTGGGAGGGATTTCTCGATGAATGCGTCGCTAGATTTTGGATTCATTTGGGACAGTTCCTTGCCTGTTGGAAAAGCATTTCTACCAGGCAGTTTAAAAACTTTTGAAAAGAAATGAATTTCTCCGAAAAGGTCTATTCCCTCCTCAAGAAAGTCCCAAAGGGAAAGGTCACAACATATTCAGCCCTTGCAAGGGCGGCGGGCTCGCCCCGGGCAGCCCGGGCAGTCGGGACCCTGATGAGGAAGAATCCAAACCCGGACAAAATCCCCTGCTACAAGGTCGTCCTCTCGGACGGGAGAATCGGGAACTATTCCGGCCCGGGCGGTGTTTTTCGCAAGCAAGCCCTCCTTTCGAAAGACGGAATTGCGATTTCCCCCGGCGGAAGAATACGGATTTTGGCAAGGACAAGTTCAAGATTTGAATACCATTTCGCAGTGGCGAAAAGCTTATAAGGAAGTTGGATTGTTTACTAGCTATGGACGATTCAGAAGTCCCGAACTGTTACGTTTCAGCAATTGCGACAACAGACGAACCTACGACTAGTGCTGCGTTAGCCTCTTATGCTATTCCTAACGTACCTCCCTTAGAAATACACCTGACATCTGACAAAAAACAAGCATTCATTCTCCCTAACGAAAAGCCCGGTGAGTACAATCATCTTGACTTGGCGGGTGCAAAAACTTTTGAAGAGTTAGCTGAGAAATTAAAAAGTGCCAAATTGGAACCTGAATCTGCTGAAAAAACCGACGTTTGCTTTGGCATTTCGCCTTATGAAGGTTTCATTTACACGATGGCGCGCAGGGGAGGAAAATTCGAAACTCGATTGATTGAAATAGATAGATTTCCTATAATCTCTTTTAACGGTTCATATGATGAGAGTAAGTTTGTGGAGGGGCTGGCGCGCTCCGCCTTAAGCTACAAGAGTTCCGATTTGGCAAGGAAGGTTGATGCAGTCTACAAGGGATTTAACCCGGAAATTTGCGGGCAGCAGGCAATTTACGTCAATGAGAAATTCACACTAGTGTCCGTTCAGGAAAATGGGGAGTTAATCGTTAGCGGCGGCTCCCTTTGAACTCTTTATTTTCTCAAACCTTGAACGCCTTCTTGAGCGCGTTGGCCTGAATCCTTGTCTGCAGAATCTGGGGCGAGGCAAACCTGAAATAAAGGAAAAGGCAGGCAAGGGCAATGAGCCCCCTCAGGATGTCGAGCCAGACTGGCGGCGAAGCTCCCGTCGAGAGCGCGAAAACGTGGAACATCCAGAGCACAACGCCGAAATTGAGCGCGGTCGAAAGGGCGTTGACCCTGCGGAGCAATCCGTGGTAAAGGGAGGTGAAATGCATCGTCACCCCGAGCGCGACAATTGCGGCGAAGAAAAGCCCCTTCTCTCCGAGCACAAGCCAGGAGACTGCTGCGGCAGCGCCCGTTTCAAGCACGGGAAGAACGAACGTGCTTCTCTGGCAGCCGAGCAAATTGACCGTTGCAAGCGCCCAGAAGAACAGGAAGCTCGCAGCATGTATGAACTCCCGTTCAGGTTCCCCGAAAAGCCCGTAGAGCTCTGCGAAAGTGTAAAAGCCGAATGAAAGGGAAAGTCCGATCCCCGCAACCGAAAGCCAAGGTCGCCGCTTTCCAACCTTGCCCAGGCGCAGCAGGGTAAGCGCCAGTCCAAGAATCCCTACAAGACCGAACGAGGCAAGCCTGAATGTCTGGGCGAATTCCATTTCTACTTTTCTTCCGCCTCCTTCTCAAGCTCCTCAAGCACGCGCAATATTTCTGAGATCTTCAGCCCGTCTATCGTTATCTTCGGTTCCTTCCAGCTATAGTAGATGTCCCCGCCCTCGATTATCTTGTCAATCATCGCATGCTCCCCGGAGTCCTCGATTATCGCGTTCATGAATCTCCAGATGTTGCTCCTGTCCTCGGAAAGGGACTGGGAAACCTGGATGTTGGTGAATTTCTTCCCGGGGTTTTTCGCAAGGAAGCAGAGTATCCTCCTCTGGTAGGTCGGCGTCACCTGCCTGATTGTGTTGACAAAGGTCCGAGTTATCGCCTCCATGCGGCGGTTTGGACCCTGTCCGGACGAAGCAGTCAAGTTGGTTTTACCCCCCTGGAATAAATAGCAGCCAGCACTTATAAATGATTCCTGTTGTATGCTCCATACAACCAAAAGCCTTTTATACTATATTGGACAAAAATTCCTCCGGTTGCTCATTTTCCCCCCTCCCAAGGGAAACAGGGCCTGTCGGAATTTCTGACAGGCCCCCACCAATTTCAGCAGAGTCCAAGCTCGAAGAGCGGCGCTCCCGAAAACCGACAAACATTATAAGCACGGAAATCCGGGGTTCAGCGGAAAATGCCGGAGCAAAAAGCCCCTTTGGAGCCGCTGATGAAAGTTTCGGAAGCCTTGGCACTGCCAGTGGACTCTTCCGCAAAGGTCAGCGGGCTCGTAAAGCCGGCCGGGGAAGGTTGGCTCACAATCACCGACACGAGCGACACAATCTATGCCTGGGGACCTGATTTCGAGGGCGAGGCAGTTGTCACGGGAAAAATAAAGGAGTATCAGAACTCGAAATATCTCCAGCTCGAGCGGATACGGCGGGCCAAGAAGGCTCCGCTTTTGATGAAAATACTTCCTATCGCCCTGATTGCCCTGGTTCCGTTAATCCTCTATTTCGGGATAATCCTCTCAATTCCTGACTTTCACATCGCAGATATTATCGGGCCGAATGAGCCTCCCCTCCAGCTTTCCGACCTGAAGAGGGATAAGCTGACTTCCTATAGCTTGGAACTAATCTGGCACGAGGGGCCGATTCTCTGCGCCGAACTGAGGAACACAGGGAAAATAGTGCTTCCCCGCGAGGACTTGGACAGGATAGTTTTCTCAATTGACAATTCGTCGGTTTCCTGGAACCGGTCGACTCTTCCGGACAAACTGCCGCTTGGCAAGCGCCTCGACCTCTGCCTCTGCACCGAAATAGGTCCGGGTTGCCCGGAGAACGCAACGCTTTTCCGGTTTGAAAAGGTCGGGGAGAATTATCCGAGCGTTGCAGTTGAAGTGAGGCCCTGGTTCGGGACGGTTTCAACGGGCAAGTATTCCTAAGTCGAATTGACCACTTGAAAATAGATAATTGTTTTAAAGCAAGCCTGATTTTTCCCCGCAAGAATGCCCGACTTGACCGCAATTGGATTCGGCAAAGAAGATCTTGCTCTGCTTTCCGAAGCAAGCTCTTTTCCCCTCCCGCCCTTTCTCCTTGAGCGAGAATACTCCAGGATTGCAAAACAGGCGGAAATAATTGCTGGAAAGTTTGAACAGGTTCTGGAAGTTTCAATTGACGCTTATTTCGTACCTGCGCTTCCCAGAGGTCCCAAACGCGTGGAAACCTTCCTTCCGTGCGAAGGGGGTTGGGAGCTCGCGGACTTTCCAAGGGAATCCATCCTTAGCGAATACACCTTGCTTTCAGAGCAGTCCGCGTGCGGTCATCCAATCGTTTTCCTTGCCCCCTGGGCCGGTTCAAGAGAAATTGCCCACGGAATTATGCACGTTTTTTCCGGGAAATTCCCTCCCTACAAGACGGAGACCGAATATCCTCCGGACGTTCTTTTCACCCTTCCGAAAGGCGAATACCTGTCGCTGGGAAGGCGTTCCAAGCTCCGGGAAGGCGCGGGATATTCCGCAGCCGATGAGCTAATTTCCAGTGTCGGGGAAACTGTTGCGGCGGGCTGGGATGTTCCGGAACTGAAAGTTCCCGGAATGGGTCGTCCGGAACCCCGGAAGAACTTGAAAACTCCCGGACTGCTTGAGGCAGTAACTGACAACATCCTAACACACTGGTACGGCTTCCTGTGGCAGGCCCTTCCGATAAGCTCTCGGGAATATCCGTCCGCGGGTAATGAGCTCGCATTCCTGAGCGAACTTCTTGTGAATCCCGAAGGCGCCTTGAGGAAATACAAGGACGGGCTTGCAAAAGCTCCCGACATCATCATCAGTTCAGTTCCCTTCGACCCCGGCGAAGTCGAAAGCCTGGCTGAAAAATATCCGGGCGCGATTGTCAGGTGAAAAGCGGTTTTTCCAATCTCATTAAATAGTATCGGCAGCCTAGAATGGGGGATGGCGGTAAGCATACACATTTCCCCCGGATTCATTGCATCAGTAGTCTACCTCCTCGGCTATGCGGCAGCCCTCCGGATATTCACGTCAATTGTCTTCAAGAAGATAACAGTCTCGAAAACATATGTCACGATGACCAAGAACGACCTCGTATTCGTCCTCCTCTATCTCGCGCTTTTCTTCAACGGGTTCACGCTTTTCATCTCCTCGGAGATAATAACGAACCACGGGGAAATTCCGATTCTCCTCCTTGTCGACTTCATCCTCCGGTTCCTTGTCGCGATTTCCTTCATTGGAGCCGCCCTGATGGCCCAGAAATCCGAGCTTTTCGAGAACTTTGCCTAGACTTATTTGATTAATTTCTCTCTAGGGTTCTGGGAAAGCGCTAGGTAAATCCCAGCCGCAATGCAGTCGGCGGTGAAGCCGGGGGAAACTTCCGGGGTTTCGAGCCGGATTTGTGCATAAGCTTCCTCAACCCGCTTGTTGAAATCCTTCTTCCCACTTCCTGAAATAAGCTCGTAAGCTTTCCTGACAGCTGGGAATCCCCGCACGAACTCTCCGTTATGGGCAACGCTTGTCGGCTTCCCTTCAGACGAGCCAAGGTCGAAGAGGTAATAGTCGTAAACGCTTTTGGCTTCCGGATGCTCCGGAACTGTCCGCGCATATTCTGAAAGGGCGTTCGCGGCAGCTTTCATTTCCCAGAGATTTTTCACATCCACTTCACCCGTCGCTTTCAGGACTTCAACAGCCTTGCCAAGAAGTTCGTCAACGGAAAGGGTTCTGTCCCGGTCATAGAGAATCTGCGCCGCAACAATTGGGAGGAAAAGCTCTATTTCTCCCTGTATTACCCTTCCCCCATCCCTATTTCTTACAGCTTCGAGTTGCGCGGTAAGGGCGTGGCTGTAAATTTCATCTGGTTGGGTCCCTCCGGCCAGGGATTCAGCCAAATCCTCGAAAGCATCCCCGATGTTTATTGCTGAAGCAACGAAATAGGGAAGTTTCAGGTGCCTGCTAATGTCAGAATGCCTTGTTGTCAGTCCAGGTTTGTCGGAGAGGGGCTCAAGGGCGGAGGCAAGGGTCACAAGCCGCCTTATTTCCCGCGGTTGCCTGGTTTCCGCAGCCCTTCCAAACGCAAGGGGGTAAATTCCCTCCTTTCCGGAATCAGCTTTCTCCCCGCTGTCGAAAACCGAATTATTGTAAAGAGCATTTATCAGCCTTTTTTGGTCCGGGCTCTTGGCAAGGAAAATGGCCTTTGCATCAGCTTTCGAAAGCGCCCCCCCGAACATGTCGTTCTTCCTCGTTGTTATTGCGTCGTAAAAATCCGCAAGGGCAAGCAGCCTTGAATAGAAGCCGATTGTTGCAAGGGTTCCTTCGGAAAATGGTTTGCTTGGCTTTGGCAGGCTTTTCGGATAACCCCTTTCCTGGAATATGTGATGCCTTAGGAGGATTTCAGCTGAGAAGGGGAAATCAACCTTAAGAGCCTCGTAGCCGGCAAGGACGTGCCCTTCCATTACAGCATAATCTTCCTCGGAAAAGCCGGATTTTTTTCTAAGGAGCGCTTCAGGAACTTTAGTTTTCCCGAAATCATGAAGGCTCCCTGAAATGAGAGCCGGTTTCGGGTCAAGATTCAGGTAGCTCGCGATTTCAGAAGCTTTCAGTCCGTCCCGCACAGAATGCCGGTATGTTTCCTCGTCAACTTCCCTGATCTCTTTAAGCCGGGCGCGGATCTTTTCCTGGTCGGAGGGAGAAACTGAGAATATTGCGAAAGCTCCCCCAAGCTCTCTTTCAAGCTCCTCAGTTCCAAAGTTCGCCATTTCAGCAGCCTATATCGGTCAAGGCAGCCTTATAATCCTTTCTTTTTTTACTCCTTTTAAGTAACCATTAAACTCAGAAACATATTTGCCTGAGAAACCATTATTAAGTGGTCTCTCCTTTCTCTCGGAATGCAAGGCTACGCCCTTGAAATAGCCGGCTCGGAATCCCCCGAACGGACTGCGAAGGTTCTCAAGCTCCTCTGGGGTGAGACTCTTGCTCCGCTCCCCCTTCCTGCGGAGGACTTTTTCATATGGGAACCTGGTAACGCAGCCCTCCTAAAGACGTTCGAACAGGTTCAAGTTCCTGCATACATTCTTGGACCGTCCAACGCATTTCATCACTATGACTATCCTTTCTCAGCAAAATACTCCGCGGAACACCCCGTCCTATTCGTTGACCAGCACACAGACACCCAGTATTCCCCAGGAAGCATTGGCTGCTCCTCATTCAGCCCGGAAATTGCCAAGAAAAAGCGAACCGTCTATGTTACTGCCGGCCTTCCCCGAGAGTTCCCCACGGGGTTCCCAAGGGTTTCGGAACACCATCCAATTTCCGAGGCCGGAAGCTTCCGCCCCAGGAGATACAACCTCAACCACGAAAAGCTCCTCCTTCTTTTCGACGGGGACTGCCTTTATGGCGAAGCCCTTACCGGCTGGCATACAAGGAGAAAGGAGCGGGCAACTTCCCTGAACGGCGCCCTCTCTCTGGTAAAATCAGTCAGGGATGAAGCGGAAATCTCCGGCTTTTCCAACTGGGGGTTCGTTTCCTGGGACGAGCTCACTTCCGGAGAGAAGCAAGTCTATTTGGAAAGGTTCTCCCAAGAAAGGATTGGGAAGTTCAAGCGGAGGACCCCGATCGTTTCCGCAATCCTTGCCGGAGCCTGCCTTGGGAAGGACCTGAAGGACGGCTTTGCGCTCCTTAAGGAAGCTGACGGGGCGGAAAAATACGAGGATTTCGACGGTTTTTTCAGCGCAAGAAATTGAAAATTTGTCCCTATCCGGTCAAAATCAGGAATAGCACTGTTGTAAGGTACTTACAATAAACTCTTTAAGCAAATTGAGGGCATATGTAATGGGGAGGGGGGAGAACGTGGTAGTGACAGGAGCACTACTGGGAGCAATCGCAGCCCTGGTAGCTGCAAACGCAGTTCTTCTCAGCAAGATATTGGCTCTTGTTGAGTAAAAAGGACTGATCAAGAAAAGAAAAAAGAACACCGGAACCTGGAAAACAAGGAAATGGAAAAGAAGAACGCAAACAGACGAAATACGGTTAATGCAATCTCGGTTTTTGCATTTAGGGGCTATAGCCGGGAAAATCTCTTTTTCAGCTCTAAAACCACTCATTCAAGCCTTTCTGCTTTTTAGACTCGGAAACAATACTCTGAAGCTTGCTGAGCGATGAATCAATTCTCTCTGCTGAGAACTCGTGCTTGCCGCAAAGAATCTCCTTTATCTTGGCTGAATCGAGAGTTTCCTCGCCGATTTCAACTGAAGAGTCAACTTTCGGATTCAGAAAAAGCTCCCGGATTTCCTCCGGAGTTATCCCGAAAGTCCATTTGTCCGAAACCTGTTTGAAAATCCTTTCAAAGGTTTTTTCACTTTCAATCAAATTGAGCGCCTTTTTCGGGCCAATCCCCTTGATTCCCCCCGGATTATAATCAGTTCCGACAAGAATCCCGAGCGCAACAAGCTGTTCCCTGTCAAGCTTCAAACCCTCAAGAACCTTCGCAAGCTCAATTGCCTCAATCGGAACCTCGACATATTTCCCGCCGGGCGCGCGCCTTCTGCTTGTTGCGCTCAGGTTCCGTACAAGGATTGGCGCGCCGAAAAGGAGGCAGTCGTAATCCTGGCTTGCCGCAAAATTCGCTTTCCCTTCCTTTGCAAGGAAGCTTGCCTGGGATTCCCCCTCGGAGGGCGCGTTAACAACGGGAATTCCCATTGCTTTCAGGAGGCTTTTCGCCTCCTCAATCATCTGGGTGTCAAGCCTGCTTGTTGCCTGGGCATATTTCCTTGCCGATTCAAGGTCCCCTTCCTCAACAGCTGCCTCGTATTTCTCCTCGGCTTTCTTCTTGGTTTCCTCCCGCTTCCTGATTGTCTCCGCCTTTTCAGCCCCGGCTTTCCCGTCGAAAACATAGACAATCCGCGCCCCAGCCTCAAGAAGCCGGATGTTCCTGTAGAAAATCCCGGACAAATGGCTCGTAACCTTCCCCGCCGAATCCATAAGAGGCGTACCGTCCTGCTGCCGGATTGTCGCAAGGAACTGGTAGAGCGCGTTGAATGCATCGACCGCAACGACGGTTCCTTTGAAAGAATCCAGGGAAACCGCGCTAACGGCGGATTTCGGAATGATTTCCCTTATCTGAAGGCCCATTTCACTTTTCCCCGGCAAGGGAGAAAGGGGCAACTGTTTTATATCCTTGCCGGAAAATCCCCTTCGTGGAAGAACGGAAGCAGAAAATCCTAATAGGGATTTTGGCGGGAATCCTCCTTGTCGGGATAATCAGAGGGGCAACGAATTGGAACTATGCCTACTGGCCCGCAATTGCAGGCGCCTTCTCAATACCATTACTCCTTGCAGCGCTTTTCGTTGACAACATCAATTTCTCGAGGACCAGGGAAAAGCACGAAGGAAAGGCGGAGTAGGCAGCTTCTTCCGCGCCGTTGAAAAGAAGAAAAGGAAAAAATGGCTGAAATCTCGTCAAACCCCGGAGGAGGCTTCCTGATCAGGGAAAGCGATTTTTCAATCCTCCTTGACGGGAAAACCGCATCAGGACTTTCCTTCGTTTCCCACGCGCACACAGACCATCTCCCCGGGAAGCTCCTTCCAGATGCGCTCGGGATTGCCTCGAAGGAAACACGGGCTTTTGCAAGGGAAAGATGGGGACTTGAGCTTCCGGAAAGCCCCAGAATAAACCGGGTGAAGCTTTCCGATGCCGGTCACATGGTCGGCTCCAAGATGATCTCGGTTGAAACCAAGGCGGGAAAGGTCCTTTACACGGGAGATTTTTCAACGAGGGACCGGTTCTTCCTCAAGGGCGCCCGCCCCGAGGAATGCAAGGTCCTGATTGTCGACGCAACCTTCGGCAAGCCCGAATTTTCCTTCCCCCGGCTCGATTCGGTAATAGATTCCGCAAAGGAATTTCTCGAAGCCTCCGGGAGCAGGGCGATCTTCTATGGCTATTCCTATGGCAAGGCCCAGCTCCTAACCCGGATTGCAAGCGAACTCTCAATCCCCGTGATTGCCCAGGCGGAGGTTTTCGCCGCGAACAGAATCTCGGAGAAATTCAACCATCCGGTCGGGGCGTCCCTCCTCTTCGGCACGAAGCAGGCTGACAAGCTTATCCATTCCAAGGACCCTGTGATTGTGGTCGCTCCCTTGACAGTCAAGAACACGCCATTCTCGGCAAGGCTTGAGAAGAGCGGTTTCCGCTCTGCGGTTTTCACCGGTTGGGCTGCCGGCGCGCGCTTCTTCAGGGGATATTCTTCCGCAATCCCCCTTTCCGACCATGCCGATTTCCAGGAAATCCTTGATTTCGTTTCCGGCTGCAACCCGGAAAAAGTAGTCGTCGCCCATACGAAAAAGGACGCGCCAATCCTTTCCGCCCTCAGGGTTCTCGGGTTCGAGGCAGTTCCCGCAACGGGGAATAGGCTTTCGGTGAAGATCTGAGATGTCCCTGATAATAACCTCGAACAGGTCTCCCGATACCGATGGCACTGCCTGTATCCTCGCTTATTCCGAGTTCCTTTCGAAGAGCGGAACAGAGAACAAGATTCACTTCTCGGACAAGCCGGACCCCATGGGCCAATTTCTTCTGAATGAGTTGAAGTTAAGGGCAGAAAAGCAAAGGATTTCCAAAAGCGACGAAATAATCCTCGTTGACGCAAGCCAGCTGGGCGGGCTTCCGAAGGAAATTCCCCTTGAAAATGTTGTCGAGATAATAGACCACAGGAAATCAAGGGAGCTCCACCTGTTCCCTAACGCAAGGAAGGTCCAGAACGAGCAAGTGGGGGCGGCCGCAACCCTTGTTGCCGAGCGGTTCTTTTCAGCAGGGATTGTTCCGTCAAGGATTTCGGCGGCGCTCCTCCTTTCGGCAATAACAGTCAACACAACTAACTTCAGTTCAAAGGTCACGACGGGCCGGGACCGGCGGGCAGCCTCAAAGCTTAGGAAAATTGCGCGCCTCCCGAACGGCTTCCTGAAGCGGCTTTTCAAGGCATCCGAAAATTTTTCAATTCCTCTCGGGAAGGTTCTTTCTGAAGAGTTTGCAGGCCAAGACGATGTCGGAATAATCCAGATTGAGACTGCTGACGGGGCAAGTTTCGTTAGGCGCAACCGTTCCCTCCTCTCAAGGGAGCTCCCGAAGCTTTTTTCCGCCCGGGGGGTTTCAATAGGATTCCTCTCCTGCCTTGACCTTGAAAAGAAAAGGAACGTTTTTTTCGCTCCTTCCGCGGAAGCAAGGGAGTTCATCAAGAAAACAATCGGCGGGGCGAAATTCTCCGGTTCAGCTGGAATAAGGAAGCCCCCGATAATGAGAAAGGAAATCTGGGTCCTTTTGAAAAACTAGCCCGAACCTGTCCGATTTTTTTCAAGCGCAGCCGCGTGAACTTCTTGATAGCTTTTTCCAGTTAGGCATTCGACATATTCCTCAATTGTGTCAACCGCGTAAATCCTGAAGTTTCCATCCCGGACATCCTGGGCAACCTCGTCTGGCAGGGCAAGCCTTCCAAGATTTCTCCTGGGGATTATGACTGAACCGAACGGCGAGTTCTCTCCGGCCCGATTTCTCTTGAAAATGTAATGGGCCGCTTCTATTTTCTCATTAACCCCCCCTATATGCTCGACAAGGCCGTTAGCCCCGATTGCTCCAGTCCCTGCAAAATTCTCAAGTATAGGGACCCCGGCAATGCAGGCCTCAAGACCCGCGGCCTTTATTGCGGAGGAGCTTGCTCCAGTCACCTCGTTCCAGTACATCGAAACTATCCGGGCGTCGCGCAAGGAGAATATTCCCGGGTATCTGTCAAGGAGGTAGCTTAGGACATCGTCGTTCCCTTTTGAGAACGCGCCGCCGCGGTCCCCGTTCTCCGGATCGAACCTCGCAAGCGAATCAACTATCCTTCCCCGCCCCGGGGCAATTACAAGCCCCATCATGTTCATGTCGCCCAGGGCGCCCGTTTCGAAAACATCGACGCCAAGCTCAAACACCAGGCGCCCGTTTCCCGAATAACCCTTTGGAAAATACCTGGCAAAGCTTTCGTATTTCCCCTTCATCCGGGCTTCTTCCTTTTGAATTACTTCCCTCACTGCATCTTCCGCAATTTCCCTAGAATTTCCCGCATTTGCCCGCGCCCTTGCAACAATGATTGCCGCGAAATTTCCGTCAATCCCTCCTTCCTCAGCGGACCTGCTTACCTCGCAGAACCGGAGAGTTTGCTCGCAGGCAAGGTGTAGAGCTGCGCCTTCAATGACCGCCCCCCGCGACTCAGCTTCGCGCATGACAAGCCCTGCAATTCTTGCCGCCCTGTCTTCTTTGGTTGAATACGGATCCTGCTCGGCTCCGGCGAAAACCGCGGCGCCCCTGCTCGGGAGGAGCTCCGGTGAGGAGGCCAGCAATCCGTCATCCGAGGGATATCTGAGGACAACGAACCGCAACTTGCCGTTCGCTGAAACAAGTTCCTGGAATCCTTCGGGGTCAAGCCCGGGATATGACTCGACTACAGCCGTTCCGACACCCCTCTTGATTCTTTTCCCAGGAGATGAAATAATTTCAGCCTCTGGAATTGCTTCCAAAAGCTCGCGCACGAAAACCGAATCCTTCGGGGCGCCGTCAACCTGGACATCAGTTGTCCTTGCAACATCAGAAATCGCCCGGACAATCGAGCCATAAACGGGCTTTCCGCCGGAAAGGTCAGTTCCCTCGGAAAGCAGGTGATTTTGGAGCCTCTCGGGATCTACCTGGTAGTTCTCCCTGACATCCTCTTCTGGCAATTCTAAACCCCTTTCAAGTGGTTTCTTTTTCAAGCTTATTAAGCTTTCCCAAAAAGCAGCTAAATAAACCCCCGAGGGGGTCAAGAGCATGTCCACCAAGACTGGAAAAATCTATCTTGCCGATCCCTTCCTCAAGGAATTCTCCACAAGAATCACAGGAATCAAGATCCTCGCAGGAAAAACCTTCGCAATCCTTGACAGGACGGCGTTCCATCCGCAGGGAGGAGGCCAGCCGGGCGACAGGGGGGCTATCGGGACCGCCCGCGTCCTTGACACAATTGAGAAGGACGGGGAAATCCTCCATCAAATAGATTCCCCGCTTTCCCCAGGCGACTGTAACTGCAAAATAGAATGGGGCTTTCGCTTCCCGTTGATGCAGCTCCACACCGGAGAGCACCTCTTTTTCTCAAGGCTCGAAATTGTCTGCCCGGAGGTCCGGATAGACAAGGTTGATTTCTCCCCCGAGCGCGGCAAGCTCTTCCTCTCCGGGGAGCTTGAGCCAAGGCAGCTCCTTGAGGCCGAAGAACTGACGAACTCCGCAATCAGGAGGGCAATCCCAGTCAAAAGCAGAATCTTTTCCACGCTTGCCGAGGCAAAATCAGCCCTCCCGGATTCGCGCCTGAAGGAGGAACGGCTTCCGGAAAAGGACATCCGGATTGTCGAAATCGAGGGGGAGGATTTCGCGGCATGCTCGGGGACGCATTTGCAGAACACATCGGAAATAGGCCATTTCAAGATTCTTTCAATAAACAAATCCGGAAAGTCCACAATAGTAGAGTTCGCTGCCGGCGAGCGGGCGGTTTCCGAATCAGGCTCCCTTGCGAACCGGGCGCTTGAGCTGGCCCTTGCCCTCCAGGTTGAGCCGGAAAAGCTCGTCCCTACCGCGGTCAATCAGAAGAAGGAACTCCTCCATCTCAGGGAAACTTCCCGGAGGCAATCCGCCCTGATTGCCAAATCGGAGAACCCCGTCCCGGAAAAGTTCGGGGAAATTTCCTTCTATTCGAAAAACTACTGCGGGATTCTTGACCGGAGGGACCTTGCGGAGCTTGCGGAAAGGCTCGTTTCTCAGGCGTGCGCGGTTGCCCTTATCTTCGGCGGAATTGAACAGGATTTCTTCACGGTCGTCCTTGCCAAATCTCCTGAATGCGCGCTCGACCTTCCGAAGCTCTCGGAAAAACTCTTCCCACTTGTTTCCGGAAGGGGCGGCGGAAAACCTACGCTCATCACCGGTTCGGGCAGGAACCCGGAAGGAATCCCTGCCGCAATCTCAGCAGCCCGGGAAAGCCTCAAGTGAAACTCCTTTCTATCTTGAAGCCAGGGCTGACCACCAAGGCATGCTTTCCCCGAGGGACTCACCGTTCTCAGCGTCTATTTTCTCCGTTTTCTCGACCTGAACTGGGATTATCCAGAAAAGCTTCCTTTTTTCATTCATCCTTGCAACATAGACGAGCTTCCCATCCTCAGACCCCAACTCAACCGAGTCGGGGGCGAAGCCAATCAAGGTCCCAAGCTCGCCAGGAAGGATTTTCAGCTCATTTCCGCCAATATTCACTTTCCCATCCTCGACAATCACCGGCTCTCCGACATCCGGCTTTATTTCCGAGCCGTCGTCAAGGGAAACCCCGGAAGCGCCCTTCAGAACCTTCATCTCCCGGTTGTTTATCCTTGTGACAATCTCGTTGCTTACAAGGGATTCGACAACCTTGTTGTTGACCTTCATCCCGTCTTCCGAAATCTCGACAGTTGCGAGACCTGAAAGCTCTTCGGCATCAACGCTTTCCTTCCTCTTCAGGAGCGCTTCAATCATCTTGTCTATCTCGGTCCTGAGTTCCTTCAGGGAGGAGATTTGGCTGTCAACTCCCGAGGCGGACGACATCACCGTCGCCAGCTTGTTCTTGTAATAGCTGGAAATTTCCTGGGAATTTTCAACTGCAGTCGGCTTTGCAATTGCCGCTGCAGAAATTTCCTGGGCGCAGGAATTCGACGCGGCAATCTCAGCCTTCACAGCCCGGATTTCCTGCATTATCTCCTCTGCGAGCGCCTTGTCTCCGTTAGCGTTCGCTGCCTTGAGCTTTTCGGAAAGACCTTCATACTCCCGCATCTTTTCCTGGGAGGGAACACAAGGTTGCGCCCGGGTTTCCCCGGAAGCCGCCCTGCATTTGCGGACGAACTCGGCATAAGTTTTCTCAAGAGACTCGAGGTTCGCCTTCAGGTTCTCGCGCGTGTATTCCTTCACCCTCTCCGCAAGCTCCGAATCCGTAAGGCCAAGGAGCTTTTTGTAGTAGAGGATTTTCTGCTCGACAAGTCTGACCTGTTCGCAGGGACCTATCGGGACTGCCTCGGAAGAAATCGGCTCCGCTTTTGTGACAACGCAGTTGGAGACTGCATTGTTGTGCGTAGCGTCAGCTTGCTCGAATTTCTTCTGGACCAGCGCCCTTTCAAGGCCCTTTTCCGCAAGCTCTTCATCAGTCAATGAAAGGAGCTTCTTGTAATAGAGAACGTTTTCGGAAAGCCCCTTCGCCTCGCCGCAGGGCGTAAGCACCGGGACCGCAGGCAAGGTTTCAGTTGCCCGATTTGCACCCAAGCAGGCGGAATATTTCCCAGCTTCCGCATCAAGCAGAGCCTTGATTTTCTCCCTGGCAAGCCCTTTCTCGGAAAGGAGCTCGTCATTCAGAAGGAGAATTTCCTTGTATTTCTGTATCCTGTTTTGGATTTCAAGGCAGCCGTCGCCGCTTTGGAGGACCCCCTGCCCGGAGCCTCCGGAAGAGGATGTGCTTGTTCCGCCGGTTTCCGAGCTTTCAGGACACTCGGAGATTTTCTCCCTTACAAGTTTCTCCTTTTCGCTGATAATGAGCTTGAGTTTTTCAAGGGAATATCCCCTTGAGGAAAGCTCGTTTTCGGTTAGGGAGACAAGTTCCCTATATTTCGCAAGCTCCTGCCTTAGGAGGGCGATTCTTGCGCATGCGGAGTCAATTGGCTGTATTAGGGTTGTCGGCAGCGAAATTTCCCCTCCGGAATTCGTCCCGCACTCGCCCCGGTAATATGCCCATTCTTCGCAGGAGGTTCCGTCGGGAAAGTGGCAGATGCCGATTTGTCCCCCGTCAGCTTCTTTGATTGCCAGTTTCCCCCCCTCCCTGATGCATTTCACCGAAGCGGGGTTCGCAATCTCAGTTTGGCCTCCCCCAGATGATGTTGAATCTTCAGGGCAGGGCGCAAACTCGCAGTTCGGTCCGGTCCTTCCAACCGCGCTGCCATCGGGGCAGATTTTCGCATCCATTGTGCATGCGACAAGAGCGCTTCCCGAAGAGAGCGCGGAATCCCCAGTCCCCGGAGAAAATCCCCCGACAATAACCAAATATGCCAAAACCAAGCCCACCAAGATGAGTTTCCTCTTTGCCATCCCGGAACGTCACGTTCCTAGGTTAAAAGTTTTTCCGGCCGAATCAGGTCAGGAATTCGATATCAAGATGCCCGTCTATCAGGGCAACGACGAATTCCGCTTTGCATTCAGGGCAGAATATTCTCTCCCCCGCAGCCTTGCCAGTTATGTCAACCGCTTCCCCGCAGTTCATGCAGTCCACCTGGAGGCGCTTTTCCCTTGCGGGTTTCGCTTGGTGAGAAGGAGAATCCATCGTCTCTCTTCCAATCAGCGCCCATTTTATAAACTCCCTCCTTGCCTTAACGCACGCCGAGATAAGAGCGAAATCCGGTCAACATCCAACCCATTTTCTTTTTGGCAAAAAGAAAATCCGTTGACGGGCGTAAGAAAAACTTCATTTTATAAACTACCATCAAGCCTTAGAACCTGCCGAGATAGCGAAATCCGGTCAACGCGCCAGCCTTGAGAGCTGGTTTCCCTTCGGGGATATATGGGTTCAAATCCCATTCTCGGCGCTGAAACCTCCTCTGCAGAGGACCTTTCACGGGAAAACGAAAAAGGACCACGACCTAAATGGGCGAGAAAAGAAAGCCAAGGCAGATTTTCGGGGTTCCCCTAGAAATAATTATTCTAGGAATCGTCAGCTTCCTGACTGACATAAGCTCGGAAATGATTTTCTCCGTTTTCTCCGTTTTCTTCACTGTAATCCTTGGGGCATCCCAGGCGCTCCTCGGGCTTGTCGAGGGCCTTTCTGATTTCGCGGCCTCCTCCCTTGACTTTGTTTCCGGCTACCTTTCCGACAAAACTGGCAAAAGAAAGCCGTTCGCGGTTTTCGGCTACGGATTCTCGACTGCTGCGAAATCAATAATCCTTTTCCTCCCGACGGTTTTCGGGGCAGCCCTTTTCCGGGTTGTCGAGCGCCTAGGAAAATCGATCCGCGGCGCTCCGAGAGATGCGCTAATATCAACGATTTCCTCGGAAGGGAAGACCGGGGCTTCGTTCGGAATCCACAAAATGCTTGACAAGGCCGGGGCAATTTTGGGACCTTTCGTTGCATATCTGATTCTCAAGTCCCTCGGGGAAACCCCTTCAGCGTTCCGGTTCCTCTTCGCAGTCGCTCTCGTTCCCGCAATTCTTTCCGTCCTTGTCCTTGTCCTTTTCGTGAAGGACCGGAAGCCGAGGAAAAGAGCAATCCGCGCGAATCCCTTCCAGATTCTCGGAACCCTCTCCGGGGATTTGAAGCGCTACCTTCTTTCCTCGGCAGTCTTCTCCCTTTCCTATTTCAGCTTCTCCTTCCTCCTCCTCAAGGCATATCTTGTCGGCTTCTCCGCAAGCGAGGTCGTTCTCCTCTATGCAACCTTCAACGTTTCCTTCTTCCTGTTTGCAGTCCCCCTCGGGAAACTGGGCGACAAGATAGGCCGGAAATATCTTGTTGCCGGAGAATATGTCCTGTACTCCGCAATCTCAATAGGCTTCCTTCTTGCGAATTCCCGGGAGACGATAATCATCCTGTTCCTCCTTTTCGGAATCTTCTACACGCTTGACGAGGCGCAGAGCAAAGCCTACATCTCCGACACATCCGCAAAGGAGACCCGGGCAAGCGCAATCGGTCTCTACAGCTTCGTAACCGGGCTTGTCTATCTTCCAGCTTCGGCTATTGCGGGGCTCCTCTGGAAATATTCCGGGCCTTCTGCAGCATTCGCATTCGCCGCAGTCATTCCTCTGTTCGCGCTGGGGATTTTCCTGTTTCCTAAACGGGATTTGAGAAGCGCTCAACGATGATAGCTCAAAGGAACGAGCAGGTGTTGAATTGGCGCGCCTTCCGGAGGCGATTCAGATGAAGCAACATACCCTGGAAGAAGTTCCCAACTTCCCCGGAGAATTTCAGTCACCGCAGGTCTTACATCAGGTCTTCTGCGGTAAAAATCGACAACAGCCCTTGTAGTCGCCCTGCGTATTTGTTCTTCTCCATCCAGCGCGTGTCTCTGTTTGACTTCAACGGGAAAAACTCGATATGTTGTCCGTCCGTCAAGCTCATCAACCGAGTCGAGAACAAGCCAGTCAGGCCTCTTTCCGTTTTTCTGAGGGATTTCCTTGTCAGGGCGGCAGAGGATTGCGTTGGGCCAAAGCTCGTGAAGATACTCCCCGACGCGCAGTGCGTAGCCCCTCTTTTTAGTCATCTAATTCATCATTACCTAGTGATTATTTAAATATCTTACCTTTGCAGACCTACAGAATCTATTAAAAACCCGGAAGAGTTTCCAAAAGTTCAAGGGCCGGTATCCGTGCATCAAGCGCGGACCTCGCCTGCGATGGCTCGGGTTCAGTAAAAAAAGGGCGGGTAGTTCAGTGGTATCCGTGCGCTCACGGACTTTGCCTGATGGCTCAGGAATGCTAATATACCGCCACTGAACTTGGATAGACGCACGGGCTGGTAGTTCAGTGGTAGAATGCGGCGTTCGCAACGCTGAGGTCACGGGTTCGACTCCCGTCCAGTCCACTCCCAACCCATCTTTTCTTTTCGCAAAAGAAAAGCTCCGTTGACGGGCGCAAAAGAAAACCCCACTGTCACGGGTTCCTGAGGCGCTAGCCGAAGTCCGGTAGGGGACTCCCGTCCAGTCCACTCCCAACCCATCTTTTCTTTTCGCAAAAGAAAAGCTCCGTTGACGGGCGCAAAAGAAAAAACGCGTAACTGCGTTGGTTGGTTCAGATTGAAAAGCGGGTTTGTGGCAAAACCTGCAAGTAACATTTCAGTCATTTTGCCAGCCTTTTTAAACCCAAAACTCTTATAAAGATTAGTTACTACATAGTAGCTAATGTTTGTCCGGGATTATGCCGCCTTTGCGAATGAAAAACTAGTCCCCAGACTGCGCGAAAAGCTTGCAGAATCCGAAGAAAAGGGGGACCTTCAGGCGTTCCTGGATTTTTCCTTAGAAATAGGCTCCCTTGAAAGGGATCCTGCGAGCGCGATTTTGTGGATAGACGATCTGGCAAAACCCGGCGAGATATACCCTGAGGAAGAAATAATTGAATATTTTCTTGAAATGCCTCATCCCCGCAGGGATGCTTGGGCAATAGCGGACATGTATGCCCGGATTTCCCCTGAGCCCGAATCGGACGGGAGCGTTGTTTACTGCGTTGGGGAATATTCTCGCTATGCTACCGAGAATCTCCGTATGCTGGCAATTCTCTCAAGGGAGGGCGATGTATATTCTTACACTGTTGTCGAGACGCCCTGCACAATGGCTGCCATTGCACAGGTTCTTGGAAAAGAAAACGGGAAAATCGAGCCAACTTTACGAAGGGCTGAGCGGTCGCGGATAGAGGAGGTTGTTCAAGAGAACCTCGACAAAGCGGAAAGGGGCGTTCTGCACATTGGAGATTTCGCTGGGAGCCATTCAGATTACTTGGATGCGGTCGCTCTCGGACTCCTGCGGGACAACCTGAGAACTGCGAAAATTCCCGCCGAATTCCTTGGGAGAGCGGCTGCTAAATATCAGACCTGAGTTTTGGAAGTTCGTATTCCCTGAAGTGACCTGGCGCATCGCGGTCGTAACATCCTACCTGCGGCAGATGAATTGATTTTCCGGAGCCAGCCAAAACAAGATCCTGAATGTCTCCGAGCCTCGCCGCAAGTTGCAGAATTTCTTGCTCGCTCAAGTCTCTTGGAAGATAGAGCCGGTTAGGGAAAGCTCCGGTCCGCAAAACTATTGCTTTCAGAGCCGTTTCTCTGACATCATACGGAACCTTTTCCTTGTCAGCGAAATCCTTTGGCGAAGCTATCCCCGGATATTTCTCCCCGACAAGTTCCCCGACAGCAGGCCAGAAATCCGCCTGCTCTTCCGGCTTGCAAACAGGGCAAGGTATGAAACCAAGGGCAACAAGGCCAGCGACTCCTTCGGGCCCGTCCGCAATAAGAACATCCGGCATCCCTTTCGGGGCATAGGAAGCGTTTCCTGCGGGACAGGTTGCGAGGCCCAAGAGGCCTGTCGAAACCCTCGCCGAATATTTTAGGTCAAGATTTTCCCTTCCAGGAGTTTCCAAAAGGTCAGTAAGAAGAGAAAACTCGCCAATCCCGGTAACAACAACGAAATCTTTCGCCACGTTTGTGACCACATTCAAGTGATTTTAAAACTTTCCGTCCTTTTCGTCCAATCCCCCCTCAACCCTTAAAAACAGCCTGCGCGCCCTTTCCGCCGATGGAACGATCAGAATCCGAAATCTCCAAAACCTGGCAGGAGGAGCGGGTTTTCGAGGCGGAGCCAGACTCGCGCCAAAAGTTCTTCCTCACTTTCCCCTTCCCATATGTCAACGGCGCAATGCACATGGGGCATGGCTATACATTCACCCGCCTTGACGTTTCCGCAAGGTTCCAAAGGCTGAAAGGAAAAAACGTCCTCTTCCCGTTCGGTTTCCACGCGACCGGCGAGCCTATTGCCGGTGTTGCCTCCCGCCTGAAAGCCGGCGACGAGAAGCAGAGGCAAATTCTCCTTGATTCGGGGGTCCCGGAAGGGGAACTGGGCAAGTTCACCGAACCGGTCTACATTGTGAACTATTGGAAGGGGATTTTCAAGGAAACCCTTGACGCAATCGGAGGCTCGATTGACTGGAGGAGGACCTTCGTCACGACGCAGCTCACCCCGACATTCTCCCGCTTCATCGAATGGCAATACAACACCCTCCGCGCGCTGGGATATGTTGTCCAGGGGACTCATCCGGTAATCTACTGCACAAGATGCCAGAGCCCGACCGGCGACCATGACCGACTTTACGGGGAGGGCGCAAGTCCCCAGGACTTTTCAATTCTCAAGTTCCCTCTCGAGGACGGGAGAATCCTCACCCCGGCAACCCTCCGGCCCGAAACAATCTTCGGAGTGACTTCGATGTTCCTCAATCCTAGCGAAAAGTATGTTGACGTGAAAATCGGAAAGGAAACCTGGATTGTCTCGGAAAAGTCGGTTGAGAAACTCCGGAACCAGCGGAATGATGTCGGGGAGGTCAGCCCGCCTTTCAGCCCGAGGGAATTCTTCGGGAAGAAATGCAGGAATCCGGCGAACGGCAAATGGATGATAATCCTTCCAGCCGACTTCGTAGATGGTAGCCATACGACGGGGGTTGTGATGTCCGTTCCCTCGCACGCCCCTTTCGACTGGGTCGGGGAGGAGGATTTGAAGAAAAATCCCTCCATCCTCAGCGAATACGGGATCGACCCCGAAGAAATCTCTTCGCTGACGCCCGTTGCGGTGATAACCGTCCCGGGATATGGCGAGCATCCCTCGAAGGAGATTGTCGAGCGCCTCGGAATATCAAGCCAGAAGGATGCCGACAAGCTCCAGAAGGCGAAGGAGGAAATTTACCGGAAGGAACATCACGAGGGAAAGATGCTCCCAGTCTCCGGCAAATACGCCGGGATGTCCGTTGACGCATGCAAGGAGCAGCTTAAGAAAGATTTCTTCGCGGCGGGAATCCTGGATTTCATCTGGGAAGCCGACGACAATGTTGTCTGCCGCTGCGGAACGACCTGCATTGTGAAGATTCTCGAGAACCAGTGGTTCCTGAAATTCTCCGACGAAGCCTGGAAGGTCAAAGTGAAGAAGGCAATCTCGAAAATGAACTTCCGTCCCGAAACCTACCGGACCCAGTTCGAGAACACGGTCGACTGGCTCCATGACAAGGCCTGCGCCCGCCGCTCCGGGCTCGGCACCCCTTTGCCCTGGGACAAATCCTGGATTGTCGAAACCCTTTCGGATTCGGTGATTTACATGGCTTACTACACAGTTTCCCACATAATCAAGGAGGAGAAACTGACTCCGGCAGACCTTACGGACGAGATCCTTGACTACATCTTCAGGAACGGCAAAAGGCCTTCTTCAGCCGGAGCCTGGGCTGAAAGGATGAAGGCAAGCTTCGAATACTGGTATCCGGTTGATTTGCGGGGAAGCGGGAAGGACCTTGTCCAGAATCATCTGACTTTCTACATTTTCCATCACGTTGCCCTCTTTGAAGAAAAATTCTGGCCGGTTTCAATCGCAGCCAATGGCTATGTGAACGTCGAGGGGGAGAAGATGTCGAAATCAAAGGGCAATTTCGTCACGCTCAAGGAAGCCCTTTCGAAGTACGGCGCGGATGCCGTCCGGTTCTCCCTTGTCTACGCAGCTGAGGAGGCGAACGATCCGGACTGGCGGCGTTCGGATGCCGAAAGCTTCAGGCAGAAGCTTGGCGCGCTTGTTGTCCAGTCAGCCGAGATTCCAGAGGGAACGAAAAATCCCCAGCTCGACTCCTGGTTAGACTCCCGGATTGCGGGAAATCTTGAGCGGGCTTACGCGGCATATTCCGAGATAAAGACGAGGACAGCTCTCCAGGCGATTTTCTTCGATTCGCTTTCCGACCTGAGATGGTATCAGAAGCGGGGCGGCGAAAGCCCGGAAACCCTCCGCAAATTCTACCGCGCTCTTGCAATAGGTCTTTCCCCGGTGACTCCCTTCTCCTCCGAGAGAATCTGGAGCAATCTGAAAGAGGTCGGGCTTGTCTCAACGGTTTCCTGGCCCTCCCTGCCGGTTGACAAATCGACCTGGGCTGGCGAGGAAATTCTCGGGCGCATCCTAGAGGATTGCAGGGAGATTTCCAAGATTTTCCAGAAGGAATATTCCAAAATCCACCTCTATGTTGCCGAAAATTGGAAGGCTGAAACAGTCAAGCTCGTCCGGGAAAGCGCGGGCAAGTCCCAGCAGGAAGTGATCAAGGCGGCGATGGGAATTCCCGGGGCGAAAGCGGCCGGAGGCTCGGCAGTCCAGCTTATCCAGAAGCTCCTGAAAGACCCGTCAAAGCTCCCGGACACCTCGATTGATTCCGGAAAGGAGCAGGCAATCCTCTCCGGGGCGGCAAGTTTCCTTTCCGCCGAGCTCGGAAAGCCCGTTGCTGTCGAGCTTGCGGAAGGCTCGCAGAATCCAAAGGCAAAGCAGGCTCTCCCTGGGAAACCGGCGATTTATTTCGAATAAGAGGCATCTGGAGAACGCAATTCTCTAGAATCTTCTTCCAAAGTGGTGAATCTTTTTAAATCACACCTGGTTTTTTCTTCAATGGCTGACCCAAAGAACGTCTATTATTACGAGCCAAACTCTATTGAAAACAATAGAGCAGACCTTGTCGAGCACAGGGTGAAAATATTCCAAGGGCAGGCTGAACCGTTTGAGGACCCGATGGACCATTTGATTTGGAAGGCGCTGAGCAATAACCTGCTTGGCCTCGCTCCTAGAGTCAAACCTCTACAAGAAACACTCGAGTCGCCCGGTTACCCCTTCCTTGCCGACACCTTCGTCATGTGCGACACTTTCGCTTCAGCGATTGAATCTGGAAACGACGGAACGAAAGCTAAGGCCGATGCGGTTGCGGGAACTACTCTCGCCTTTGCTGAATACAACACCAAAGAAGAAGGGGAACTGATAATCGCCGAGAAAATAAACCCGCTAGTGTTACGGCTTGCGGCAGGAGCGGACTGGGACGCTACGAGGTTAGCTTATTCGGAAATACTTGAAAGACACGGTTACAACGTTCTCAGCTGCAACACATATTCCTTCACTCCGGAAGGCGGGCTCTCCCTTGAAAAAGACGGGAGCATTTTCCCCCGGGAAGGACCGGACAGGTATGTCCTTTTGAGAGCGGAAAAGTTAGCAGCGCCTGTTGGCGAGGAAAGTGGCTAGCTCAGATTCCCGTTAGTGACGTTTCCTTGTATCCATCCATTCCCAGCCCTCGGAAAGTGTTTTATATCCCAACTCCCGGAACCCCCGCATGGTTACCACAAACGCTCCGGATGGAAAGTTCAAGCTGAGGCCCCTCAAGGAGAAGAGCGACGACGTTCTGGAGGCCGGGCTTGTCGAGGGCGTGAATGAGAAAATCGCCTTCTTCCAGACAACGGTCCTTGACAAGATGCCCGCGGTTGAATGGATTCTTGACTCTTTCCGCGAGGGCAACCGGGCAATCCTTATCGACATAAGGCCTCTCCGGGCTAAGAAGGGGGAAGAGCTCAGGCGCGCGGTCGATCGGCTGAAGCTCCAGGTTGAGAAAACCGGAAACATAATGCAGCTTGACGAGAACTGGCTTCTCCTGATGCCCGCAGGAATCAAGCTCCTTTCCTGAAAGAAAAGTATTTTCCGAGGAAGAAGAGGGTGGACCCGTTCAAGAGCGCGAGCTTTCCGGCCCTTGCGAGGAGTCCCGGCTTCCTAATGAAATATCCGATGAACTCGGGAAGCGCTTTCCGGTAGAACCTTTCAAGAACCTGTCTGACATCCCTCTTGCTGAACTCCCCGGTTTCTATGACGTTCTCGCCCCAGGAAACCGTTGATTCCGCAAGCGCCCTTTCAGTAACCTCGGAAACATAGCCTTTCTCAACGCAAAGCCTGTGAAGTTCCGTTCCGTATATCGGGGTTGCGATGAAAAGATGGGGGAAAACGTCACATTCCCTGAGGAGCCTGAGCGCGAATTCAGAAGTTTCCTCCATGTTCCGTATTGTCTCCCCCGGGAAGCCGATGACATAGAACGCCGCGCAGTTCAGGCCAGCTTCCTTGCATTCCTTCGCAACCGAGACGACTTTCCCAAGGGAAAGGTTCTTTCTCACAACCCCGTCAAGAATCCGCTGGTTCCCCGATTCGATCCCTATCTTCACCTGGAAGCACCCGCTTTTCTTCATCTTCCCGATAAGCTTCCTGTCGAGGCTGTCCGCCCTTACGCCGTTCGGGGCGTCCCACTTGATTCTCATCCCGCTTTTAATCAGGAGATCGAGGATCTTTTCAAACCGTTTCCTGTCGAGGGAAAGCCCGTCATCCTCGAAATGGAAGTTCCTCACGCCGTATTTTTCATAAAGCAGCCTTATGTGCCTGACGACATATTCCGGGGAATGCGCCCTGAACCTCCTCCCCATGTGGAGATGTATTGAGCAGAAGGTGCATTTGTAGGGGCAGCCCCTGCTTGTGACAATGGGGACCGACCTTTCGGGAATGAGCCCCCTTCCGGAATAAAGACGCGGATTCGAAAGGTATTTCCCAAGGTCCACCAGGTCATATGCCGGGAGCGGAAGCTTGTCAAGGTTCCTTTCGAATTTCCGGGGCGTAAGGAGGATTTTCCCGCCTTTCCTGACCGCAAGCCCCTTCACCTTGGAAAGGCCCCTGAAGAAATCCCGGAGGATGAACTCCCCTTCCCCGACGACGCAGTAATCGGCAACGCCCTTCCCGAGGTATTCCCTGAACCGTGTTGATGCGTCGGGCCCCCCGAAAATTATTTCCGCACCCGGGCAGACTTTCCTGCAGATTCCCGCAATCTCCCTCGCATTCCCCGCCTGGGATGCGAACGGGCTCGCAATCCCGACGAAATCCGGGGCGAATTCGGAAAGCCGCCTTGCTATTTCCGGAAAACCCAAGCCGCAGGAAACGCTTCCGTCCGGATTTTTCCTTGGGATTGGATTCTCGATAAGGCAATCGAGCACAGAAATCTCGCCGCACAAATCCCTCACATTCGCGGCAAGGCCGAGCAATCCCGTAGGAACGTAAACTGAAAAAATCGGGGAGTTCCTGTAAAGGGTGTGCGGCGGGTTCACAAGGAGGAGGCGGGGCTTTCTTCCCTTCAACGCCCTACTTTTTGTGCCTCTGGCGGCCGCTTTCCTCTCCATTTTTCCCCCTGATGAAAACGAAATATGCAACCGCGCCAAGGACAACAACGCCAAGGAGCATTCCGAGGACAACCGGGTTGCTTATCAGGCTCCCGGTGCCGTTCCAGGCCGGGTTCCCGCTCCGGCTTCCGGCCGGACTTCCCGGCCCGTCTCCGCTGTCGCCGGCGGAAGGCGAGCCGCTCGTTATTTTCGCGCAGGCTCCCGCGGAATTGCAGTAAAGCCCTTCGCAGCAGACCTTTCCGACGCAGCTCGTTCCTTCGGCTGAGCAAGAAGCCTCAGAAGAGCCCGCATTTTCATACCTGAAAACGAACTTGTCGGTTCCCGCCCGGTTCTCCCTCCCCTGGGCGCCTATTGGCGAGCAGGTCGGGTATGCTGGGAGGACCATCCAGTTTATTATGTCGGCCGAGGCGGTCAGCGCTTTCCCATCCTGGCCCGGCTTGAACACCGAAACTGTCGAGAAGGTCACGGATTCTCCGGGATAAACCGGGTAGATTCCGCAGCCGCCCTTTGCAATGCTTGCAGTCGTGGTTTCCCGGGAATAATCCCCTAGCTGGACCTTCGACCCGTCCGAATAATAGAAAGCGGGAACGACATGTTCGGAGCTCGAGGTTATCCCGATAACGGACCTTTGGGCAATGTTGGTTATCGTTATGTCAAACTGCATCCTTCCGCTCCCGAGGTTCCTGTGCGCAACGGAAACGGAATAGGGGACGCCTTCCTTGCAGTCGGAATCGTCGGAATCCGGGTAGGTCCCGACAGGGCATGCCGAGAAGCCCGCCGGGACAGCCACAAGAAGCGCCGCAAGGACGACAAGCGCAATTGCCAGGGAAGCCGCGGAAGCCAGGGACGCAAGGGGTCTTTTTTCCATAAGCCGGAAACTCGCCAGTCCTTTTTAAGAAATGCCGTCCAATTAAGGATAAATACCTACAACAGGCCCAAGCTGAAAAGGGGTGATAAGGAAAAAAATGAAATGCTGCTGCGACTGCGGGGGGGCCCACTCGGTGAAAAAGAAGAAGAAGCCGAAGGTCACGAAGAAGAAAAAATGATTTTTCTTTCTCTTTTTTCTTTGATTCCCCCCTCCGAAACTTATTTAAACGGTAGTGATTATTATTTTCACAGGTGAATGGAAAATTCACACAGTAAGAGGGAAACGGGATGTCAATAGTGCATTTGGACGGGGAGAATTTCCAAAGGGAAGTTGAGAAGAGCGCGAAGTCGGTGATTGTCGATTTCTGGGCGGAATGGTGCGGGCCCTGCCGCATGATGGGGCCGGTTTTCGAGAAGCTTTCCGGAGAATTTTCCGGCAAGCTCAAGTTCGCGAAGTTGGAGACCGACTCGAACCAGGAAATTGCGGGGCGCTACGGGATAATGAGCATACCGACCCTCCTGGTTTTCAAGGGGGGAAAACCCCATGCGAAACTCGTCGGCTTCCGTCCGGAGGCCGCCCTGAGGAAGGACATTGAAGGCCTCTTGAAGGATATTGAGGAGTGAACCGGGATGCCTTCGATTGTTTCCTCAATAACGGCCGGTGGCGAATTCCTCCTTCTCCTCGGCGGTGAATGGAAAAAATCCTCGTCAGGGAGGACCGTTGAGGTGAGGTCGCCCCATAGCAGGGAGTTGATTGGCCGGATACAGCAGGCTGCAAAGGGGGAGATAGACATCGCGTTTTCGGAGGCTTTCCGCGCCCAGAAAATCTGGGCCGAGATTCCCGCGGTTGACCGGGCAGGCGTAATGCAGCGGGCTGCGGCAATAATCCGGGAGAACAAGGAGGAACTTTCGCAAATCCTCGTCAGGGAGATTTCCAAGCCGAAAAAGCTTGCGGATGACGAGGTTCTCAGGACGGCAGAACTCCTGGAATATTCCGCCGAGGAAGGGAAGCGCATTTCCGGGGAGATCGTCCACGGGGACTCGCTTCCGGGGGGAAAGAGAAACAAAGTTTCCCTTGTCGAGCGCGTGCCCCTCGGGGTTGTTGTTGCGATTTCCCCATTCAACTATCCGATAAACCTTGCCGCGTCGAAAATAGGCCCGGCTCTTGTTGCCGGAAATTCGGTCGTTTTCAAGCCGGCAACCCAGGGGTCGGTTTCCGGGCTTTACCTTGCCGAGGTTTTCGTCCGCGCGGGCCTGCCAAAGGGCTGCCTCTCGGCAATGACGGGGCGGGGCTCCGAGATCGGGGATTATCTGGTCACGCATCCGAAAGCATCCGCAGTCTATTTCACCGGGGGAACGCCAACGGGGATGCGAATAGCGAAAAGCTCCGGGATGATTCCGCTCCTTCTCGAGCTTGGGGGGAAGGATGCCGCAATAATACTTCCGGACGCAAACGTCGAGGAGACCGCCAAGGCAATTGTCTCGGGAGCGTTTTCTTATTCCGGGCAGAGATGCACTGCGGTGAAAAGGGTCCTGACGATTGACGGCGACAGCACGGGGGAGCGGGTGGTCTCACTTGTTGCGGAACTCGCCGGGAAGCTCACGGTCGGGAGGCCCGAGGATGACAGCGACATAACGAACCTCATTGACGACGGAGCAGCCGAATATGTCTGGGAACTGATAGAGGAAGCGAGGAAACTCGGAGCGATTCCCCTGAACGAGCTTAAGCGGGAGGGCTCCCTGATACATCCCGTCGTATTTGACCGGGTTCCGCTCGAATCCCGCCTCGCCTGGGAGGAACCTTTCGGGCCGGTTCTCCCGGTGATCCGGGTCAAGTCGGTTGCCGAAGCAGTCGAGATAGCGAACAAATCCGAATACGGACTCCAGGCGTCGGTTTTCACGGAGAACATCGACCGGGCTTTCGAGATTGCCCGCGCCCTCGAAGTAGGAACCGTGCAGATAAACGGCAAGCCGGCAAGGGGTCCGGACAACTTCCCGTTTGTCGGAGCCAAATCCTCCGGGATAGGCGCCCAGGGGATACGCTACAGCATTGAGAACCTCACGAGACTAAAGTCGACTGTCCTGAATCTGAGGTGATGTCAATGATACATTTCGCCTGCAAGCGGATTGAAATGGAGGAAATAGTCAGGTGCAGCTTTGCGCTTTCCAAGACGGAATATAAAATCCTCTCAATCCTTATGCGGTCCGGGAAGGGGCTCGGGGTTTCGGAAATTGCTGCGCGCCTGTCCCTTGACCGGACCGGGATTCAGAAGAGCGTAAAGGGGCTCGTCCGGAAGAAACTTGCGGAAAGGAAAAAGTCCGACCGCGCGTCCGGCGGGTTCTCCTTCCTCTACTCGGCGAAGGCTCCGGGAGAGATACGGCGCAGGATGAAGGCGTCCGCAAATTCGTGGGTTTCCGGGGTCTTCAGGGAAATCGACGGCTGGTAGTCCTTCGGGGAACTGTTCAGGGCGCCCCGTCCCGGAAAGGTATACTCTTGTGACCTGTTCAAACTCCCTGCAAAAACTATTTAAGCAGAGTTCGGGGGCAGGCGCCCATGAAAGTAAGCGGCGAACTCGTTGTTGCGGTCCTCCTCGGATTGCTCATAATAGTGTCGGCGGTTCAGACGGTCCAACTCGTCGACCTTGTGTCGCGCGCAGGCACGGGCTCAATTACGCTCACGCCCAACGGCGCCCTTGCCGAAAGAAAATCCTCTTCCCCCTATTCCGCACCGGCTTCAAGCGGGGCGCCCCTTTCAGGAGGAGGCTGCGGCTGAAATGGCGGGCAATAAGCACTTGAAAAACATCATCTTCGCCTTTCTCGCCCTCCTTGCCCTGTTCGCGATAGTGAACACAACCCTCCTCGTTTACTCGGCATCCGTTCTTGACGGGCGGATTGCCGCGCTTGTCGAGGAGACCAGACCTGCGAAGCTGGAAATGACAACCCTGCTTTCCTCTGGCTGCAGCGAATGCGCGGAAATAGGGGAGTATGTTGATTCGATAAGGGACGAGCGGGTGAATTTCACTAAGACAAGCCAGGTTTACCTTGGCTCGGCGCAGGCTTCCGGGTTTCCCCAGGTTTCGCGCCTGCCTGCCGTGATAATTTCCGGCGAAACGAACAAGACAACCTCCCTTTCCAAGCTCCTTTCAAGCCTCGGTTTCCGCAGGGTCGGGAACTACCTGGTCCTTGAAACGCCGTATGCGCCCTATTTCGACACGGGATCCTCTTCGGTAAAGGGGCTTGTGAAAGCGGTTGCAATTGGCGAGCCTTCCTGCCAGGCCTGCCAGAGCCCGGAAGCAATGCTGTCGAACCTCGCATATTCGGGAATGTACTTTGCCTCAAGCAAGGCAGTCAATTCAACATCAGCCGAAGGCGCTGAAGCGATCTCAAGCCATTCCATACGTTCGCTACCCGCAGTTGTCCTTTCCTCGGAAGCCTCCGAATACAGGGAAATTCTTTCCCAGGTTTCCGCAAGGATTTCAGGGGAAAGCTATGTTTACGAGAGGAAGACGCCGCTTTATTACGATCTTTCCCAGAACCGGACGCGCGGAATTGTCGGAATAACCTTCCTCAACGACTCCTCCTGCACAACCTGCTCGGACGTGACATACAACCTCCTTGTCCTTGCCAACTACGGGGTTGTTCCCGCAAACAAGACCTATCTGGACGTTTCATCCTCCCAGGGCAAGGCGATTCTCGCTAAATACAACATGACGAATGCTCCGGCGTTCATCCTTACAGGAGAGCCGGGGATTTATTCCTCCCTTGTAAAGGTCTGGCAGCAGGTCGGGACGGTCGAAGAGGACGGGACAATGGTGTTCAGGAACCCCGGAGCTCTCGGGACCTACAAGGACCTGTCAACCGGTAAGGTTGTCGTGCCAGCAGGGGGATAGTTTTCCGGAATGGTCATCTGTTTCATTGCGCTCGGGGTCTTCGCGGTCCTGGGGATATTTTCCCTGAAATACCGGAACCTCGCGGGCGAGGCGTTCGATTGCGTGCTTCGGCGCGTGACTTTCCGACCCTGCACAAGCAGGCTTGACGAGAGGATAAAGGCGAAGATAGTTTCGAAGGTTCTTCCGAAGAATCCGGCGCTTGCGCGCTTCATAAACAGGAATTTCGAGCTCCTTTCCTGGCTGCTCGTTATCGCCACCTTTGCGAGCCTCTTCTTTTCCCTGCAGGGAATCTACAATTTCTTCCTTTACGGGAACTGCAACGGGCCCTCCGGAGGCTTCTGCATCTACAGGGGCGTCGCCGATACAATTGCCTGCAACAATACGACGGTTGTCCCGGGAAAATAGGCTGGAAAAATCCCCTCCCGAAAGCACTTTATACCCGGGAAGACTCTTCAGCCCGGGATGGTCAGCTTTTTCTACCTCAGCGAGATTCTCGGTAGGGAGATTGTTGACATCAACGGCGAAAAGATCGGGCGGATAAGGGAGCTCGTCATCTCCCCGATAGGGGAGAAGTTCCCGGAAGTTTCCCACATCGTGATCAACGGGAGGAAGTTTCCCTGGAGCTTCGTAAACAGGGTCGACAAGAAGATAACCCTTTCGGTAAAGGGGACCCTGCTGAGGCTTGAGCAGGTCTCGCGGAAGGACATCCTCCTTTCCAAGTCGCTCCTCGACCAGCAGATTGTCGATACCGACGGCCTGAAGGTTGTGCGTGTGAACGACATTGTCCTTTCCGAGGTCGGCGGCAAGCTTTGCGTTGTCAGCATCGATGTCGGGACACGGGGGTTGCTGCGCCGCCTCGGGGTTGAGAAGCTTGCGAACCTTTTTTCAATAAAGGAGCGTCTCCTGCCTTGGGGATATGCGGAGCCCCTCCAGCCGACCCTTCGGCAGATAAAAATAAAGATCCCGAAAAGGAAGTTTGAGGACCTGCACCCCGCCGACATTGCATCCGTCGTGACGGAGCTTTCGACGTATGAGCGGGAAATCCTGATGAATGGGCTTGACAGGGAGAAGTTCGCGGACACCATTGCCAAGATGGACGCAAGCTCAAAGGTCTCCTTCTTCGAGCGCCTTGACGATGAGCGCGCAGTCGAACTCCTCAAGGAGCTTCCTCCGGACGAATCTGCGGACATCCTCTCGATTGTTGCCCCGGAAAAGGCGAAGATAATCCTTTCGCTTATGCCGGAAGACCTTTCCGCCAGGATTTCCGAGCTCCTGAAGTACAGCAACCGTTCCGTCGGGAGCATAATGACAACCGACTTCTTCAGCTTTCCCCCGGAGATAACGGTCAGGGAGGCAATCTCCCGGATGAGGGCAAGGCCGGATGCAAAGGTCTTCAACATAATCTACCTGGTCGACAAGGAAGGCAGGCCGAAGGGGGCGGTTTCGATAAGGCGGCTGGTCCTTTCAAGGAAGAGCAGCAGGCTTTCCGAAATAGTCTCAAGGACGCGCGCGGTGAAGGTGAACCTGCACGCGAACAAGTCGAAGGCTGCGAAGCTCATGGCGAAATACGATTTCGTGACAATAGCGGTCGTCGATTCAAGGGGCAAGCTCAGGGGAGTTGTCACGGCAGACGACGCAATTTCCGCAATACTTCCGCCGCGGGTCAGCGGAAACCTTCCGCACTTTTTGGTTGAGCGGGAGCGGATTTGATGGGGATCAAGGTCTCGATTTCCCAAAGGCTGAAAATGCTCGCGGTTTTCCTCGCGATAGTCGGGCCCGGCCTGATTACGGCAAACGTTGACAACGATGCCGGGGGAATCGCAACCTTCTCGATTGCGGGCTCACAGTTCGGATATGCCCTCCTCTGGGCGCTGGTGCCGATAACGGTCTCCCTTGTCGTAATCCAGGAAATGTCGGCAAGGATGGGCGTGGTGACCGGCAAGGGCCTCGCCGACCTCATACGGGAAAAATACGGGGTCAAGACAATATTCTTCGTAATGGGCGCCCTCCTCCTTGCCAACGCAGGGACTTCGGCAGCGGAATTCGCGGGGGTCGCGGCAGCCGGGGAGATTCTCGGCTTCAGCAAATACCTTGCAGTGCCCCTTGCGGCGGCGCTCGTCTGGGTCCTCGTCGTGAAGGGCAACTACAAGATTGTCGAGAAGATTTTCCTTTTCTCAATCCTTTTCTATTTCTCCTACGTCATTTCGGCTTTCCTCGTCCCCGGAATGAACTGGGGCGTTGCGCTGAAAAGCCTCGTCACACCCTCGATACAGTTCTCGACCCCGTACCTCACTGTGCTGATAGCCCTCATCGGGACCAACATAACCCCGTGGATGCAGTTCTATCTCCAGTCCTCAATCGTTGAAAAGGGGATAAAGCTGAAGGACTACAAATATTCCCGTCTTGACGTGATCGTCGGCTGCATAATGACCGATGTCATAAGCTTCTTCATAATTGTCGCAACCGCCGCAACCCTTTTCGCCGCCGGAATCCCGGTTGAAAGCGCCGGGGATGCCGCCCGGGCGCTCGCGCCGCTTGACGGAAATTATGCGGCAATCCTTTTTTCATTCGGTCTTCTGAACGCATCCCTTCTCGGGGCGGCGGTGATTCCCCTGACAACCGCATACCACGTTTGCGAAGGGTTCGGCTGGGAAGCGGGAATAAACAAGAAGCTCAAGGATGCCCCGGCCTTCTACACACTCTTCACGATAACGCTCCTTTTCGGGGTCGCGGTAGTCCTCATTCCGAGGGCGCCCCTTCTGGAGATAATGTTCTTCTCCCAGGTCCTGAACGGGATTCTCCTTCCGTTCATACTGATTTTCATGCTTTCCCTAATCAACAACAGGGAACTGATGGGCAAGCACGTCAACGGACCCATCTTCAACCTAATTGCCTGGACAACCTCGATTGTTCTGATGGTCCTGACTGTCCTCATGATTGCTTCGATGTTCTTCCCCGGGCTTTTCTCGTTTTTCGGGCTCGTTTCCTGAGTAAGCTTCAAAAGCAGAGGATTCTCAGCTTGGCCTCCCTCTGCCTGATTTTCCGAACCCGGCCACAAGCTTCTTCCGTCACCGGATCAGCCGACTTGCTCCGGACCTCGCCGCGGCCCGGTCTTCCCCTCCAATCCAAATCTCTCAACCAGTTTCTCCTTCCCGGCCTTCCCTAGCTTCTTAACCGCCTTCTCTCGCCTCATTGCCTCGGAGCGGCTCGGGAAAGTCTCGAGATAAACGACCCTCACGGGCGCCCTGCCCCGGGTGTATTTCGCGCCCTTGCCAAGCTGGTGCTCAACGACCCGCCTCTCGATGTTGTCCGTCGAACCGACGTAAAGCGTCCCGTCCGCGCATCTCAGGACATATACAAAGAATTCTGCCACTTTCCCAGGGTGGAGACGGGCAGGTTTTTTAAAGAGCGGCCCCCTCTAGCAGAAATGCCTACTGAAAAATTCCAAGTCAAGCCCCTTCCTGCGGCGACGGCGGACCCGGGGCAGATACGGGAGCTGTTCTCAGCGGTATATGAGCAGTCGAACCTTGTCGAGGATTTCCTGCGGGATTCCGAGGAGAAGTTCGCCGAGCTTACCCGGAGGCTTTCCTCGATTGAGGAAACGGTGAAAAGCCCGACAGCTCTCCTGTCCCAATATTCCACGCGGGATACTTCCGTTGCGAATTCGGTCAGCGAGATGAGGAACAAGCAATCCGAGCTTTCCGAAAGCACAGCGCTTCTGCGGAACGAGCTTAACAAGTGGGAGAATGAAATCAACGAGCGTTTTCTCACCCTTGAGCGCAGGCCAGGTTTCGCCGGCTCCGCGGAGATGGAGACCCACCTGGCGGACCTTGAGCGGAAGGTCCGAGCAATAGACAGCGCAAGCGATGCAATGGAGAATCTGATTACTGAGATTTCCGGACGTGCGGACGCGGCCTATTCGGGCGGGGCGCTTCTTGGAAGGGTCACTGAGCTTGAGCGGAAGCTTTCCCAGTCGGTCGATTCCTCGGAAATCCTCAGGCGGCTTCAGACAATCGAGCTGCGGGCTGCGAGCCTTGAAATCTCGGTGAGGAACATAAACCAGAGGATAATTCTCCTCGGGCCGCACGTGATAGAGTGATTCGCTGAAATGAACGACGAAAGGATGGGAAGGAAAATAGAAGTTGCGTTCTTTGTTCTCTCGAAAAAGTTCAAGGGGCTTGAAAAGGCGCGCTTCATCTCCGAAATCGAGGCCGTTCTTGCGAGCTCGCTCGGTCCGGATGCTGAAAAGAAGATCCAAGGGATGGACGACGAAACCCTGATACCGATCCTGAACGACGCGGTTGAATCGGCGCGCAAATCATATGTAATGACCCTTCCCAGGAAAAGGGGCAAAAAAGCGAATAAAGCGCAGAAATAAAAACGGTGCCCGCGCAGGCATTTTCAATGTCAGAATTGAAGGAAATATCGAAATTCTCTGAGCTGTCCCTCAAACCGGAAATACTCCAGGCGCTGCGCGCCCTCGAATTCGAGGACACTTTCCCGATACAGGCGAAAGGGCTTCCTCCCGCGCTTGCCGGGCGGGATTTGGTTGCAAAGGCGCAGACCGGAACGGGGAAGACGGCGGTCTTCGGGCTTTCGATACTCAACAGGCTTCCCGCAGGCTCCCGCGGGATTTTCGCATTGATAATAGTCCCGACAAGGGAACTCGCAGTCCAGGTTGCCGACGAAATCTCAAGCTATTCGACGGAGCCCCCCCAGACTGTTGCGGCATATGGCGGGGTTTCAATCGAGCCCCAAATTGACAAGCTTCGACGCGCTTCAATTGTCGTCGGAACCCCGGGACGCCTCCTTGACCATATTTCCCGGGGGACGATAAATCTCTCGAACGTGAAGGTCCTCGTCCTTGACGAGGTCGACCGGATGCTCGACATGGGATTCATAGAGGACATTGAGCAGATAGTTTCCCGGGTCCCGCGCGAAAGGCAGACGATGTTCTTCTCAGCGACAATTCCCGACAAAATACGCTATCTTGCCGAAAGGTTCCTGAACAATCCGATTGACGTTTCAGTCGGGGGCGCGCCGACTGCGGAAGGGGTTTCCCAGTTCTATGTCGATTCCGCGGAAGGGAACAAGCCCGGGCAGATCTTCAAGCTTCTTTCCAAAACCCCCGAGACGACGCTGGTTTTCTGCAGGACTAGGGAAAAGACGCAGGCGGTCGGGACTTTCCTCAAGAAGCACGGCATCCCGGCGGAAAGCATACACGGCAATCTCACCCAGGCCCAAAGGGAGCGGACGATGCAGCTTTTCAAGGAGGGGAATCTGCAGGTCATGGTTGCAACCGATGTTGCGGCGCGGGGTTTGGATATTGACGGGGTTTCGACGGTCGTCAACTACGATTTCCCGGACGACCTCGACACATACATCCACAGGATCGGACGCACCGCTCGCGCCGGGAAGGAGGGGCGCGCAATAACCTTCGTTGTCCACGACAACCACTTGACGTTCAGGAAACTGATGGATCTGATGGGTGGAAAGATAGAGAAGCTGGAGATTCCGCTCCTTCCCGGGGAGAATTTCCGGCTCGAATTCCAGCATCGTCAAAGGCCCGGTGGGCGCTTCGGAGGACGGCGCGGCCCGCAAAGCAATAGGAGAGGAGGGAGCTTCGGACGGGGTCGGACGACAAGCCGGTAATCGAGGTAAGGAACCTTTCCAAGAAATTCTTCGGCAAGCGGGTCCTTGACTCGATAAGCTTCTCCGTCGGCAGGGGCGAGATTTTCGGAATCCTCGGCCCGAACGGCGCCGGCAAGACCACGATTGTCAACTGCCTCTGCGGCCTGGTTTCTCCGGATTCCGGGGATTGCCTGATTTTCGGCAGGGATGTCAGGGCCTCGGGAAGGGACCTTTTCGAGGAGATAAACTTTGTTTCCGGAAACTCCGCCTTCCACCGGAGGGAAACCCCGGAAAACATACTCAAGTTCTATGCGCAGATTTTCTCAAGCCCGAGGAAGATTGACGAGGTAATCGACCTTTTTGGGATAAGGCCCTTCCTGAAGACCGAATTCGGCAGGCTCTCGACCGGGCAGAAGGCGCGGGTACTCCTCGCAAAAGCGCTCCTCAACAGGCCGAAGGTCCTCATACTTGACGAGCCGACCCTCGGGCTTGACCCGGACATTTCAGCGAAGGTTCGGGAGAACATAAGGGGCCTTTCAAGAGAGGGCATAACAATACTCCTGACAAGCCACTACATGAAGGAGGTCGAGGAGCTCTGCGGAAGGATTGCCTTCATCTCGGACGGGAGAATCGCGGAAATAGGGAGCGTTTCCGAGCTCAAGGGGAGAAAGTTCGGCGCGAATCCGGTTTTCAATTTCCTTGTCGAGGGTCGGGGAATCCCGCCTGAAAAGGAGGCCCGCCTCCTGAAACTGGGCTTCCGAGTTGCCGGGAACATCGTCTCGAAGCAGGCGCCCCGCAGGGAAGCCGGAGCAATCCTGAAAGCCCTTTCCGAAGCGGGAATCCAGATTGGCGAGATAGATGTTGTCAAGCCCGGGCTTGAGGAATATTTCATAAGGATGACTGAGGATGCGGCGGAGCCGGAAAACCGGAAACGGGAGGACGGGGAAACGAAATGAATCCCTCCGTCAGGCGCATTTTCGCAACAGTCCGGAGGTTCTTCCGGATACTTTTCAGGTCGAACTCGCGGAAAATCGAATTCTTCTACGACCCGATTGTCCTCCTGGTAACCTGGGGCTTCTTCTTCATAACATTCCGGAACTCCCCGATAGCAGCCATTTTCTTCTCGTCAAGCATCCTCTGGCACCTTTCCTATTCCTTCCAGAGCACATTCAACCTCCTGACTCTTGAGGATATCTGGAACGACTGCTTCAAGGAGCTTATGATCATCCCGCTCAGGCTTTGGGAATACCTGGTTTCAAAGTTCATCGCATCCTTCCTGAGGAACGCGCTCAAGGTCGGAATAATGGTTTTCCTCGCAGCCCTATTTTTCGACTATTCAGTATTCGCGGCGAACCCCGGAAAATACCTCCTCGTTGTTGCCGAGCTTTTCCTCCTCGCAACGGCAATCGCGATAATTATTGACGCGATAATACTTGTCGGAGGAAGGGAAGCCCAGTCAATTGCCTGGTCAGCCAACAGCCTGATAGTCCTCTTCTCCTGCCCCTACTATCCCGCCGAAATCCTCCCAGCAGTCTTCCAGCCGATTGCCCGGTTGTCCCCCTATTTCATCCCGTTCCAGCAGATGAAGGAGCTTGTCGCATCCGGGAACTATTCATTCTCCCTCCCGGGGATTGCGCTTCCGATTGTCTTCTATCTGTCAGTCGCAATAATCCTCTTCATTTTCTCGATAAGGCGGGCAAGAAGGGACGGGTCCCTGGCAAGATTCTGAAGAACCTTGCCAGATTCTGAAGAACCTTGCCAGATTCTGACAGAGCCCCTTTCTTCTCTTGAAAGAGCCCTCGTCAGAGGATCAACGCCAAGCCGGGCTTGACCTCGCATTCGCTCGGTTCCGCTTGAAAAAGCTCCTCGGGACCAAAAGAGAACTGAACAGATTTTCTCAGCCGACAAGCCCTTTCGAATTTATCGCCTTCACGCTTTCCCCGACAAATCCTTCAAGCTCCCTGCCCTCGAACGGGGTTATCTTCCCCTCGGATTCCCTCGCGAGAAACTCGCGAGCCTCCTTCGTAAGCCCGAGCCAGTATATTATCGCGCCCGGTCCGAAAATCCCGATGTAGAATGAAAGCTGGGTTTTGAAATCCTCCCTGACTTCCGAAAGGGTCCCGAAGGTTGCCTTGCTTTCGAACCACTTGACCTCGCCGTTCACCCCTGGAAGCGTTTCCAGCTTCTCAAAAAGGAAATCCGGGGTTTTTCCGCTCTTGTCCTGCTCGTTTTCAGTCTTGAACTTGCCAATCCCGAGCCGGGCAAGGAATTCCGCCGCCGCAGCTTCCCCAGAAAGCCCCTTATCCTTCATATATTCCAGCGCGCGGGGGGAATGGAGCCAATCCGTTCGGCAGCCCTCGCAAAGCTCCCTGTAAACCCGCTCGTTCCTGCTTTCTCCCTTCCGCTTTTCCGGAATCCGTTCGGCAGCCGAAGCCCGCCGTATTATCTTCTGGAAGTCCTTCCTCGTATATCCCAAATCCTGCCTCAGCGCATACGCAACCGCAATCGGCATCGCCTGCGCCTTGATCGCAAGCTC
>JAZDJS010000020.1:0-10337 GCA_043803745.1 archaeon | reverse complement strand
CCAAGGAGCTTGTTATATGCTACAAAGAGCCGCTTTAGTACCTGTCCAATCTCGGCAAAGTCCGGGAACCCCTTCAGGTGCTTCTTCGGGAGTACCATTGTCTCGTATTTGAAGACTGATGCGAACGGGCAGAGGACGAGGATGTTTTCGCTTTCGAAAACCGTGCGTATCCCGAGCTCCCGCTCCTTGTCGGCAATTTCGCAGTATTTGCATTTCTTATTCTTCCCCTTCGGGGCGGAGCCCTTGATCCGTTTCTCAAACCCGGAAATCACGAACGGGAACGCGGCAATCTGCGCGTGCAGGTGGGAGAGGCTTGCCCCGGCATCCTTGCCATGGTTCTGGAAAATCAGGACAGATTCTATTTTCCTGTCCTTGGAAATCGCTGAAAACCTTTCGGAGAAGACCTTGAAAACCTCGGCAATCTCCCCCTCTGAGAGTTCCCAGGGGGCTGCCCCGTGCCGGTTAGTCTCAACGACAACCTCGTGCCTGCCATATGCCGGGGAAACCTGCCCAAAAGGGGTTTTTTCCCATTTCAGCTTGGCGCCCTTGTCAAGGGCTGCGAACTTGTTCTCGAAATTCCGGATTGTCCATTCCTGCGCTGAAGCCCCTTTGAACAGGATTGTCGGGGGGGTCATCTGCTCGTTTCCGGGGCAGAGCGGGCAGGCCGTGCCCGAAATTATCTCGGGCTTCTTGTCAAGATAGTCGCTTGGTCTAGCCCCCCTTTTCGGGGAGAAAATCACGACTGTTCCGGTGATTGGGTCGATCCTGAATTCGTTCTGGAGGGAAGTCATTTTCAAACAGACCTGAGGAGGCCAACCTTATTATTTATTCTTTCTTCTTGAAATAGAGGTAAACCCCCGCAATTACGATCAGGCAGAGTCCCGCGACAGCATAGGGCAGGTAATTCCTGGCGGGGCTGCTTGTTCCGCCAGAAGGCTCTCCGGATGGTTCTTGCGGCAATCCGGGAACTGTTGTCGTAGGTTCGGTTTCGTTCCCGCTCCTAGCGGTCGTTGTCGGAGTTTGCGGCGAAGAAGTTGGGGTTTCCGATAAGGAATCAACGACAATCGCGAAATAGGAGAACCCGGGAGTCTCGGCTGCAAAGTAATATTTGCCGGAATCCTCCCCGGTCTTTGCCGTTGCAAGCTCGGTCCAGCCGGTTCCCCCGGCTCCCTCGACATACCGATATGTCCTGACCTTGCTCGGGTCAAGGTTGTTTGCGGCAAGCCAGGTCTTTGGGATATTGAATTTTATCTTGGCTTTTCCGGCAAGGTTCGTCGAATTGACCTTCGAGGAAAGTATTGAGAAGTTCGAGTAGATTCTCGCGCCCCCTGCAACAAGGCTGGCGAACGGCACGGAAGCCGGCAGGCTCCCGAGGGAACGGACTACGAACGTTGCGTTTGTCAGGTTCTCCGTGGAGGAGAATATGAACTCGTCAAGCCCGCCCATCTTCGTTTCGTTAAGGTCGACGTAATTCGCAATGCCCGCAACAACAAAATCTATTGTCTTGACTTCGTCGTTCGAGGGTATTCCTCCAGCCCCGCCAGCAGCAGCGCCTCCGGCAGGAGAATCTCCCCCTCCGGAAGCTGCGGCAGTAACGGAATAGGTTGTTGACGAGCTCCCTGCGTTATCCGAGGAAACTGCGGAGGAAAGGACATATGTCCCTGCTGACGCCGCGGTGCAGGAAAAATCATAGCTTGAGAGCCCGTTAGCAATGGTTTCGCCCGAAACTGAGGTGCTCGTGCAGCTCACTCCGGCAGGAGGGCTTACCGTGATCGCGACACCGGTCGCATCCTGCGTTCCCGCGTTGTTTATCCCTACCCGGTATGTAAAGGCGGTTCCGGCAGTTGCAGTTCCTGAAACGGTCGAGCTTGACGTAATTGCTGCAGGCGAAAGAACAGCAAGTCCGGTCGAGCTTGCCGCAGTCCGCTCGGTCCCCTCGCCATCTAGTCCAGAAATGGTTGCGGTCAGCTGGTTCGAATAATCCCCCGCAACGTTTGCAGTGCAGCTCCAGCTTGCAGAGCCGGTTTCGGAGACTATCGAAATAGATTGGCTTCCAGTCGGGGAGCAGCTTATCTGGCTCGAGAGGGCTGCCCCGGAAAGGACTGCTGACGGGCTCGGCACCGAATCAACCGAGATCTGGACCGTTATCGTGAATCCGCTTCCGGAAACGACCGATGTCGGGATGCTTACGCTGCTTATGCTGATTGTTCCGGCATAAGCCCCTGTTGTGAGAGCCAACGCAAGAACCACTGCCATGACAAGCACGATTTTCGCGTTTTCGATTTTGCCTTTGCTTTGATTATTCATTTCCGTCATCTTCCTCCTTTATGAGTTCAGTCCGCAACAAACATCGTTCTGTTAAGGTTGGTTGCTCCGCTCGCGTCAAGCCTCACGAAATAAGTCGTTCCGCTTGCAACGGTGAACGAGTTGTTGTATTCGCTTCCTGTGCCCGTCAGGGACAGGGAAAGCGTGCTCGTCACGTTCGTTGCGGAATCCGCATTCATCACAATGGCGGTCCTGTTCGCCCCGTCCGTGTGAATGTTCGCGGTTGAGCCGTCCTGGTCAACATCAAGGGAATAGGACTCCCCGCTCGTCGGGCGGACTTCAATGAGGTTCTTCGCAAATCCGCTGTTCGATCCGTTGGCAACCTTTATGTCGACAATGTAGATCCCCGGAAGGGTTATGTTTGTTCCGAGAACTGTGAAGTTGGTTTCAGTGTCGGCGGCAATGGCGCCACTCCCGAGATAAATCGGGGTCGGATTGGTGCTTGTCGGAGCGTAGATTTTCAGCGTTGCCGTCCCAGCCTGGCTGCTTGTGACAGAGACCGTTACGTTCGTCTCGTTTGCGGTGATTATCTCCCCAGCAACCGAGCTGTTGACCTCAAGCCCGGAAACCTCGAGGGGTTTCGCATCAAAGCCCATCAGCCTTCCGGATTTCACCTTTGCAACCGCCGTGAAGCTTCCCTGTCCGGAAAAGTTCAGGCTGGTCGAATAGGGGTATCCCGCCGTTCCGAGCGAATATGTTGACATTCCCTTGGCAGGGTCGAAGAACACGAGTTCCGCGCTCGTCGGATTTGCTATTGCCGTTCCGTTCGGGAACGTTGCCGTAACGTTGAACTGCGCCTCGTCTCCCGATGAGAACGAGAAAGCCTCAGCCCCGTCCTTCAGGATTGAAATCCTGACTGAGAGGCTGCTTACGACAACCGGGGCGAAGCTCTCTATTCCCGGCGAGTCGGTCATGTATGCCCGGGCATAGTAGAACCCGTCCGTAAGGTTCGCGCTTAGGATTGTCTGGAATGCTGCCTTGCCCCTTCCATCGGACGCGGAATAGCCAAGGGTTTCCTCAGCCTTGCCCTCGCTTCCAAGGACAAAAGTCACGTTGGTTCCGCTGACCGGATTGTCCGAAGAATCGGAAAGCTTTGCGAAAAGGCTCAGGACGTCGCCGGGCCTGTATTTTGCAAAGAACCCCTTGTCGGATTCAAGGCGAAGCCGGGTCCCTCCGACCTCGAAGCCGCTGAAGTTGAAGGATTTGTCGCCGCTTGTTGCGTTTGTAGCCGAAACCTCAACATTGTATCTTCCTGATGGGGAATCTTCCGGCAGCGAGTAGTTCACAAGATAGAAATCTCCGGCTTCCGTCGGGTCCGGAAGGTCTATTTTTCTTCCGAGCTGCCAGACGGTTGCCTTGACTTGCGCGCCGCCCGTAGCGTTTATCTTGAGTTGGACAGTGTCCGTTCCGGCGACATAGGAATCCTGCTCATCGTTATACCCTATCTTGACCCAGAGGCCTCCGGAGGATGCGCGGACCCCGATATACTGCTCCGGTCCGCTGATGTTCAGGGAAACCTTGATGTCGGAGAACCCTCCCTTCGAAAGCGTGAAATTCAGGCGCGTTTCCCCGTTTGAGTTGGTGATGTTGCTCCAGCTTGAGAGCTCTATCGGCCTTCCCCCGTTTATCGAGCGCATTCTTCCGGTCACGTTGATGCTTTGAAGCGGCTCCCCGTTCGTCAGGTTGAACACCTTCACGTTAACTGTAGCAGTCTCCCCGACAACATAGTCGAACTTGCCGTTGAGCATGTCAAGGTAGATTCCTACCGAGGCGACGCTAAAGCCGGAATATGCGTCAATGCTGTTTCCGTTGAGATTGACGGTTGCCTTTACCGAATGGAAGCCTTCCTGCCAGCTCCCTCCTTCCGGTTGCAGGGTTATCCGATAGAACGTCCCCCCGGGAACGCTTTCGCTATTGGTCACGAATCCCGTCTCCGTCCCGTCAACGTAAACGTTGGTTATCGAGCCGCCGTTCCCCTCAATGAAGAGACCAAAGCCAGCGTTTTCGCTCTGTGAAATCCGGTCCCTTTCGGGGAAAATCTGGATGAAGGCGCTCCTTACCTCGAACCAGCTGTGGAATTCCTCCTTGATTACGGACGCCCCGAGTTCAGCTCGCATCTCGAACCTTACGTCATGCCCGCCAGGGCCCCATGTGCCGCTTGGGGCGAACGTCAGGAGTGCCTTCCCGTTCGCATCAGTCACTGACGTGTATGTCGATGTTCCTCCGTCAACGAATCCGACAACCGTCGCGTTCGGGACCGCGCTGCCGTTGGACTGGGTTATCTTCACTGTGAACTGCGGGGAATCCGTCTGGGAATAGAAATCCTTGTCCCGCTTTTCCTCAAGGACCAGCCGGGAAACCTTTATCCACTCGTCCGAAAGCCCGGTGAGCCCCGAAATCGTCGTGACGTTCGTGAGAAGCTCGTAATAGTCGCTTGTCGAGGGCGCGACCATGCTGAACTTGCCCGCTCCGTCAGAATCGCTCCCATATGCAACCTCCTGGATCGCGTTCCCGTTATTGTCGAGGAGTTTCGTTGTTGCGTTGAGCTGGAGGGGGTTTCCGTCCGGGTCATAGACATAAAGAGTCCCGTTTATCCATTCCCCGAATCCGTAGCTGTGCTTCGGAAGGGAGAGCCAGAGGTCAAAGTCTGAGATTATCGTCTGGAATTGCCATTCCGGAGAATATGTCCAGATGTCCGCGGTATAATTCTGGATCGCGTTCCCGATGACTTTGTTTGAAAGCTCCGCCTTGAAAATTCCGTAGTATTTCCCTGCCGGGACATTGTATGTGCTTGCGTTGAAATATGCTACGAACGCGGATTTGTTCTCCGGCCCTATTTCCATGTAGCTTTCGGCCATCGGGAGCCAGGGCGTTGCGTTCGTCTTGTCCGGGTTGAGAATGACGAACTTCATCGAAACCCCGTTGGAGCTCGTGTTGAGGGGATTCATCGGACTGTAGACCTTGTCAACGACCGACATCGCTATCGTGTGGTTCCCGGTTGAGTTTAGGCGCCATTGCCAGGGACCTCTGAATTCCCAGTCCGAGAAGCTGTAGTATGTGAAGTTTACGGTTCCAGGAGCGTTCCCGACCGAGATGTTCCTTCCGGCCGGCTTTGTCTGGAATGCGAGCGGCTTGTCCCAGTCATATCTCGGCTCAATCCTGAGCGTGTAGTTCGCGCCCCTTGCAGCCGGGAGCTTTCCGTCAAGGGAAAAGAGATAGTCGCTATCCTCGTCAGCGTAAAGGACGATTGCCCCGTTCGTTGCATTGCTCAGGAGCGCCCGCGAGTTCCACCAGATGTTCTCGCCCCCGCCCTGCATTTTGACCTCGGTTGCCTGGTCGCAGCTCCCGGACGGAACATCCGCCTGGTTGAAAATGGACCCGCATCGCTTCCTGTAAAGGGCGATCTTGGTGAAGTTCTGGAGGCTGCAGTTGACGTTAGCGAAATCCCCCTTCGTGACTGTTGTCGAAAGCACGCACATTGAATATGGCTCCGGAGGTCCGTTCTGGCCTTCCATTGAGCTGCCGAAAACGGAGATGTTCACCGTGTTGTTCGGGGCGTCAACAGGGATGTTGACAAGTTCCTTGGAACCGCTTGAGCCCATCTCGCTTGCCATGTCGCCAAGGGTCATTGTCTTCGAGATGATGTCCCGGACAATCCCGAAGAAGTTCGCTGTGTAGTGGGAAAGCTCCGCAATAAGCATGCCCTCGCCGTTTATCGTGGCATTGACAGAAACAGTGCCTCCGTCCATCACCCGTATCGGCGGGATTATCACAGTCCGGTCTGTTGCCTTGTAGTATTTCTTCCCGTTGGTTTCCTCTGTCGGATAATAGAGGTTTGCCCCGTTGGAGTTCTTCGCAGGATTCATCACCATTATCTTGTACATGTGCGGGCAGCCCCCTTCGTCGGGGCAGTTTGTTTCGACGACTCCCTTCGGCCCGAGGAGCGCGAATTTCCCGTCGGAATCTGTCTTTGTCGAGTTGATTATGTTGAGCATCGGTCCCGCGTTGAATGCGTCGAGGAGATAGACAATTGCGTTGGGCATCCCGAGGGAGCCGTTCGCGTAAAGCGCCTGCCCCTTGAAAGAGGTCCGCTCAAGCGAGTTGTTCCAGACCCTCAGGTTGAAGTTTATGAAGCCGGAATCCCTTGCATAAATAGTGTAGAAATGCTTTCCGAACGGGCTCGTTGCCGAAGCTTCCACGCGGTATTCCTGCCCGCCGGGAAGGCCTGGCATTGGCATCGACATGCTCGGATTGTAGAACGTGTTGTTCAGCATGAGGCTTCCTGTTGAGTTGTAAATCGCGAAATAGCTTGCGTTGAAGTTCTTTCGGCAGCCGCTTTCGTCGCACTGCTGCTCAACCCAAGGCAGGCTTTCCATGTCAAACATCGGCATTATTCCGGTTGTTTCGTTGATGTAGAGGTCGACCGGGGTCAGCCTTGTCGCAGGGGTGAAGGTCTCTGTCGAGGAAAGGTTGAACGAGTTCATGTCGAACGCGCGGAAACCTATCTGGTAATTCTCGGGGCCGGTTGAGATGTCGTCAATGGGGCAGCGGATGTCCTCTTCATCAAGGCACTCTTGGGGAGTCCGTATGTAATATCCGTTCGCAACATGGGCAGTGTAGTTGAAGCCGCTTGACCCTCCGCAGGTCCCGTTGACCCCGAAGCAGCTCAGTTCAAGGAGCCCGTTCGGGAACATCAAAAAGGGCCTCGGGACGGTTTCTCCGAGCTCATTATAGTCCTCGCCAAGCATCCCGTAGCCTCCGGCAACGAGGAATTTCGACGAATTCGCGGTAACCCTTGAGACCATTATCGAAGCTGCTGCAAGGTTTCCGGAATTGTCAAGGACATGGATGTTCAGGAGGTTGAGGACCGGGGAGGTTTGGACGGGGATGTGGAAGCCTCCCGGGGCGGCGGTTGTGTTCGCGGTAATGTTCAGGGGAACCCTTTCCCTCGCATAAGCGGAACTGAGCGTTATGTTATACCGATTCCCGGCAACCATTGTGAAGTTCGTTTCGTTGAAGAAGGCTCCGTTGCCTGTCGCGTTCCAGGCCGTAACAAGGGTCCCGTTGAGCGTGAAAGTGAAATTGGTGAAACTGTTAAGGGGCGCGCCAACTTCCGAATCGAGTTCAAGCAGAATCCTCAGCCGTCCGGAGCTCGTGTTCCATACGTCGCGCGCCTGGAAAGGCGCGTCATATGCTGAAAAGCCCGCCGAGACTGCCAGTGCGAGAAAAACAGCAAACAAAGCTGCAGCTAACCGAATTGCCTTGGAATTTCGTCCCATCTTTTTGCCAAACCCGGGAGTTTGTCACTGAACGGCGTATAAATGCTTTTTTCGTTTCGGGCTCCGTTTGGGCTCGCAAACATGCCAATCAATTTATAGAAAAGGGGCCTTCCTGAACCGAATGGTCCTTGAAAGCCTCCTTTCGGCGAAGGTTGCCGAGGAGAACCCCCTTTACGACTTTGGCTACGGCGTTGCCCTCTCGTTGGTATCCCTTGCGGCAGGCTACTTTCTCTTCCCGGCGATTTCCTCGCTCCTGTCGGTAGTTCTCCTCTCGATCGGGATAGTGCCCGTCCTGATGAAGATATTCTATTACGAGGAGGGAAAGCGGGCCCTCTTCGAAACCCACTTGAAGGCTCTCCGGTTCTTCCTTGTCTTCTTCCTAGCGGTTTCCCTTACGTTCGGAACGCTCAACTATTTCCTTCCGAAACTTGGATTTGCCTCCGTTTCGGAGCGGCTCTTCTCAGAGGAAGCTCGCGAAATAAGCTCGATAACGGCAACCTTCCAGTCCGGGCAGTTCTTTTCGGGGATCTTTCAGAATCCGACGATCCTGACAATAGTGAAGAACAACCTGATTGTCCTGTTCTCCTCATTCGTTCTTGCCCTCGTCTTCGGCGGAGGAGCGGCCTTCATACTTGTGTGGAACGCCGCGGTTTTCGGGATTTTCCTTTCAATTGCGGCTGACAAGGGAATGGGCGTCCTGATTTTCTCCCTGATTTACGCCCTTCCGGAACTCGTTTCCTATTACATCGGCGGGCTTTCGGGCGGGATTCTCTCGGCGGAGTTCTCCTCGGTTTTCACGAAACGGAAGAGGAAGCTTTCGGTTGCGCTTGTCGTGAATTCCGCCCTGCTAATCCTTGTTGCGGCTGTCCTGATCGTCCTGATGGGGATCCTGGAAGGGTTCCTTATTTCCCCCTAGCCGGCATTTTTCCGGGAATCCAGATATTCCAAAAGCCCCTCGTCAAGCTGTTTTTTTCCGTCCCAGAAAACAATTTTGTGGCCTTTCGGGAACTTGCTCGGATTCTCCTCCCTGCGGAAATCGATCGCCCTGACGGCTTTCGGGAGAGCAAGGCAGACTTCGGCATCCGGAAGGCCGAGCTCGAACCTGTCCCCCCAGATTTCAATCCTCTCTTCTGCCGGGGAAATTTCCTTCCTGGAAAGCCCCAGTCTGGCAAGCAGTTTCTCGCTCCTGACGACCCTTCTGACGGCTTCCTCCTTCGAGGCCCCTTTCAGCCTTAGGTCGAGGGCGAATGTTCCTCCGAAGGTTGCTTCAACGGGAATCCTGTTCTTTCCCAGGAGGGAATTCGCGCGAGCCCGCATTTTCCCCCGCAGGGAGTGTTTGGCATCGTTCACAAGCTCGAAGGTTATCTGCGCCCCCCGGTCGGCAAGCATTATTGCGTTCGGGTTCGTTATGCCCGCAGCTTTCCTGAATTCGCTTACAGGGGTCAGAGGATAGCGTTTCAGCTCGAATTCCTCAATTAGCTGCCCGACCAGCTCCCGCCAGTTTTTCCTCCGCCTCCCGGACATTTTTTCGTACAAAGTATAGACTGGTTGTTTCTCAAGCTCGCCGTTCCCATCAAAGCCCCAGACTTCCGCGCCAAGGCAGGTTCCCAGGAGGGTCCTTTTCCGGAGGGCCGGCCTTATTTGGCTCGTTATCCGTTCGTGTATTCCGTCCCGGCCCTGGCCGGAAATGAAAAAGAGGGCCTTGCCCTCGGAAAGGAGCTTCTCGAACTGGGCAACTAACCTTTTCTCCGACTTGAGATAGACCTTCGCCGCAGTGTCGTCAACGTCGCAGATTATCAGCCGGACGTTTTCGTTGAATTTCAGCATCCTTTTTCCGGCGCGCCGTTTTCTGCTTATATAAAAGCCTGAAAATCTCGCGCGGCCCGCTTCGCGGACCAACCTGCCCACGGGGCATAATAGTGTCAATTTTTTTTAGCGCCGCAAAAACAAAAAACAATTATACACCCCCTCCTGCCGAACCCCGCTGATGCGCATCGGAGAGACTCTTTACGTCAAGAACCGGGCTTCTTGGCGAAGCTGGCTTGCGAAGAATCGTTCCAAGGCAAGCGAAATCTGGCTAGTATACTACAGGAAATCGTCTGGCAGGCCGCGGATTGCTTACAACGCGGCTGTCGAAGAGGCGCTCTGCTTCGGCTGGATTGACAGCACAGTAAAGAAGGTTGACGCGGAAAGCTTCGCCCAGAGATTCTCGCCAAGGAGGCCCGGCAGCGTTCTCTCCCAAATGAACCGCGAAAGGATCCACCGGCTTGTCGCCGCGGGCAGGATGACCCGGGCCGGGCTTGCTGCGGTAGCTCACGCATACCGGAAGGGCGAGGACAAACGCAAAAGTTTCAAAATGCCCTCCGACATACTTGCCGCGATAAAGAAGAACCCGGCTGCCTGGATGAATTTCCGCAAGCTGCCTGCGGCATATGTTAGGATACGCATATCCTACATAAACGACCGACGAGGGCCGGAGAGCTCCGCGGCATTCAAGGGCAGCCTGGAAAATTTCATTCGCAAGACTGCCGAAGGCAAACGGTTCGGCCTTGTCAGGGATTAAGGCAGGCCTCAGAGACCGCACGTCATTCCCTTCGCCAAATGCTCAGGACCTCGCCGAAGCTCGGCCGCACTAGCAGCCTAGAATTTCTTGTTTGGTAAATCTGCAACTTTTTTTCTTCCAATTAAAGAAAAAAGACCGGGCAGGCCTCAGACCGCACGTCATTCCGCACC
>JAZDJS010000019.1:0-65606 GCA_043803745.1 archaeon | reverse complement strand
TCGTCATTTCTTGCAGAGTCCCATACCTGAATCCTTAGTCGCAGGTTTACATCTACACATTCATTATTCGGATTGAATATTTCCAGAGGAAGGTTCCAACTAGGGTATGCAAATTTATAGATGAGCGGCTTCAATGTCTGATTGGTTTTCACAGATATCGGAAGTATTTCCGTCCACTCGGAGACAACGACATCTTCCGAATACTGGCACACCGACCAGACCGGAGCTAGAACTGCAAGAATCAACAGAAGCGAAAATAACTTGTTATCCATTCATTACACGTTTTCCTTTAGCTTTATCTCAGTTTCTCTAAAACCGCCATTTTCCAAAACCAAACTCCGCGAAACCACCCCTTACCCCGCCAAAATCGCATTCCGCAGCTTCTTCACAACCGCTTCCAGCACCCCTTCCTTGCTAGAACGCTAGCTTTTCCGCACCTCTTCTCACTAACATCTGGCTTGGTTCTACCCCCCAATGTCCTGGAGGAAAGAAAACCCTTAAAACCCCTTGTTTCCAAAATAGAAACGAGCGTTTCCAGAATGAAAGCAGCACAAAAGGTCCTCAAGCTCTTCCTCTCCGGGCCGAAAAAAGGTAGGATGCACACTAGGGAGGTCGCAAGAATGGCGAAAATATCCCCGGGAACCGCCTCAAAAGCGCTCAACTCCCTCGAAAAGGAAGGGCTCCTCGAATCCTCCCCTGATGGGCCCTTGAGGAAATATTCCCTCGCAACAGGCGAGAAAGGGGCAATCCGCCTTGCCCAGTTCCAGGTGGAATCCTTCCTAAGAATCCCGATTGAGAAACGGGATGCAATAGCGGAGTTCATCTCAGCCCTGCCGGAGCAGCCAGTCTTCTCAGTCCTTTTCGGTTCCACTGCGAAAGGAGGCGCGCGAAAGGACTCTGATATCGATATCCTCTTGGTTTTCAACGGAAGCGGCATTGACACGGCGCGCGCAGCGGAAAAGGCGGAAGCCAGGACAGGGACAACAATCAACCTCGTCCAATGCAGCTACAGGGACTTTCTGACCGAGCTGAAGACGGGGAATGACAAGGTAATTGCTTCCGCCGTAAATACCGGAATCCCGCTCTCTAACCACTTAAGCTACAACCTGCTCTTGCTTTCCGACAAATGAGGGAAGCTGACCTTCGGAAGATTGTCTCGGACGGAAAGGAGCTTGATAGACGAATACGTCAGCAGGAAGGATTTTTCAGGAAAACCACGGGCATCCCGGACAGGGCGGAAATGGAAGGGCATATTGAGAAAGCGCTCTGGAACCTCGAATTCGTTTCAGACAACCTGCGCCTCGGCTATTACGACTGGTGCCTTACTGGCTGCTATTACGCGTGCTACCATGCGGCCCTTGCTCTCTTGCTTGCCAAGGGCATCTCAACGAAAAGTCACGAGGCGACAATAATTTTCCTTGCCAAGGCGTACTACAGAACCGGGCTGGAAGAAAAGGAAATCTCCCTTGTCAACTCGCTCTTCTTGGGATATTCCGAGCTTTTGTTCTATGTCGGCGCAAGGAACCAACGAGAGAAGGCAAGCTACGCCTCAAGGACTCTTTTCAGCAAGGCGCTTGCGGAGGAATACAGGAAAAAATCAATAGGTTTCGTTGTGAAGGCAAGAAGGATTCTTCGGCTTTCCTGAGGCGCGCAACCGGGCGATTGTTTGGAACCATCCCTTCTATAACTCCCCACTCCTCGCCGTGGACCGAGGCAATCTTCACTGCCAGTCCTTGTGATAAAAGTCGAGGAAGAAAAGTAGTCCCACTTCTTTTTCATAATAATACGAGAGCCTAAAGGAGCCGACCCGCACTTCCCTAGTCCCCCTTCTGTTGTATCTCATTGGCTTGCCAACCTCTGGGTTTTCAAGTATCCTCAAAATTTGTTTTTCAATCCTTTCTTTCGTAAAACCGTCCTTCATCCTAGCCAACGCCGAATTAAAGTCGGAAGAATATCTTATGCGCAGGCTCATCGTCCCTTTTCAACCCATTTGCGAAGCTTCTTCTTGAACGCGCCTTCGGATAGTTCGATGTAATTTCCAGAAGTTATCTGCTTCCAGGCCTTCTCAGTCCTCCTTGCGAACTCGAGGTCCTCTAGAAGCCTTTTTGTCGCCTTGTCAGCCCTCCTTATCACAATATCGTCCTTGTCCCTTATCAGGACGAACTCCGTCCCGTCAGAGAACCCCTTCCTTATCTCGACCGGAAGAACTATCTGCCCCTTCGAGCTCAGCCGGGTCATCGCCATCTTTGCCATGGGTAAGATTGGTCTTACTTGGCTTAAATAGCTGGTGGCTGCGAATCCCATCGGGAAGATACTGGGGCCGCGAATATGTAATTGTTGGGACGGACCAACTTTCCGATATTCCGCCCCAAAACGAAGAGCGGGCGTTCGGTTTCCTTCAAAAACCACCCCCTCTACAACCCCCCAAAAAACTTATAAGCGGTCCTCTTTTAGAACGATTGTTCTGAAATGAAACCGATTACTCCGAAAAAGTACCGGGAGATCTACGTCAGTTCCAGCCTTCAAAAAACCCTCGAGTTCTTCTGCAAATACCCCGACAAGGAGGTTTCCCTGAACGACCTTGCAAGGGAAGTTTCAGTTTCCAAGGGAAACCTTTCCGGAATCGTCAAGTACCTTTTGGTTGCAGGCTACGTCAGGGTCGAGAAGCTCTCAAGCATCTGGCGGATATGCGCGAACCGGGAAAGCTTCAATTTCCTCAAAGCAAAGCTCGTCTATAACCTGAATTTCATCTACCAGAGCGGCCTTGTAGAGTTCCTGAAAGACAAATATGCCAGCCCCAGGTCAATCATCCTTTTCGGAAGCTTCCGGCGGGGCGAAGACACGACTGGTTCGGATATTGACATTGCAATAGAACGTCCCGGGACGGGTGGGCACAAAATAACCTGCTTGGAGGAGCTCTCCGCGTTCGAGAAGATTAGCGGAAAGGCAATCCAAATACACTTATTCGACCGGAACGCGATTGACAGGAACCTTTTCGCAAGCATTGCCAACGGCATAGTCTTGTCCGGGTTCCTAGAGGCCGAATCCAGTGGAAAAGAGGAGAATTCGCGAGCTTGAGAGACGGGGCGAGATTTCAACAGTTTCCCCAGACGTTCCAAAGGCAAGGGATTTGATTGACTCTGCAGAAAAGAACGCACAGTTCGTGGAAACGTTGGAACTTACGGAAAATAGCGCGACAGTCGTTTTCAGGGAGCTTTACGAGTCAATACGGTGCCTTGGCGAGGCTCGATTTGCCCTCCTCGGGCTCAAAACACTCTCCCATGAAATCCAAATGGATGCGCTCTTGGATTTCAAAGATTTGAAGGAAACCTTCCGGCTCGCAATGCTTGAAACGTTCAGAGAAGTGCGGCACAAGGCGAATTACAGCGGATACCTCGTCAAAACAGACCAGGCAAGAGACATATTGGAGTTCTGGAACTCGTGCGGAAAGGAAATCCTCGCCCAATTGAAGCGGAAATCAAGGTAAGTATTTGGAAGAAACCGTTCCCTCTATAACCCCCAATCCCCTCCAATCTGAATCATGACGGAAGAAACTACTTATCTTGACAAGCAGGGACGGAAGAGGTTCACCGGAACAAAGCAGCTCGTCTCGGAATGGCTTGCCAAGAACAAAATCACGCGCGGCTCAAAGAAGGAGGAGCAGGCCGAGGCTGAAAGGAAGCGCCTTGAGCAGAGCAAAAAAGACAATCGGTTCTCCTTCCGGACCGAGAAAGACCCGAAGAAGCACGACGAAGGCGTCGAGTTCTGAGCCCCAAGAAAGCGCGCAGTTGTCGAACAACCCTTATCTGCCCGCAGCATCTATGCCCTTCAGCATCTCGAGCTCGATTGTCTTAGCGACCGCAAGAAGCAAGAATCCGAAAATCCAGAGGAAATCCTCGGCACCCCCGGTCCTGAATCCGCTCGATATTATTTTCGCGCAATACTGTAGGGTCGCGGCGGAAATCAGGAAGAACGCGATTGACGTAAGGACAATCGGCATGTAAAGGAGGCCCTCGTCAATATAGATTGCAAGCCCGGTCGTGAGAATCAAGGTAAGCACGGTCAGGGCAACATAAAAAACGGCGACAAACCCCGCATTTTCGAAAAGGAATCTCTTCGAGTAGAGGAAAGACGCAGTCAGGGAAAGTATCAGAAGATAGAGACCGAGGGCGATGACCTGTTTCTGGTCTCTGAGGCTATATGCCGCGAAGAGGGGCAAGAAGGTCTTCAGGAGGAAGACCACAAAAAGGACAAAGCCGGCTCCAATGAAAAGATCCGCCGGAGAAACCGTCGAGAATTTCAGGGGCCGGTAGATTTCCTCGAACGCAAAAACCCCGAACCCCACAAGCACGAGAAAACCCGAAAAGCAGAGGAGCAGGGTTTTCCCGAAAGGCATGCCCAGCTTGGCATCGAGCAGCTGAAGCCTGATTGCCGCGAAAAGGAGAATCCCGAGCGCAAGGACTTCGGCAACCTTCCCGAAAAACGCCCGGTCAAAGTCCATCGAATATGAGAAAATGGAGACAATCGCAACAAGCGTGACGAGGCCGAAGACAATATCGTCCGCGAACGAACTCGGCGCCTTTTGGAGAGAAGCCATTTATCAAGGGGATTTATGCAAAGCCAGCTTATAACTTTTTCAGGGATTGTTGAAACAGCGGCTTCCGGGAAAGACAGGGCAGAAACCCTTAATACCCGGCCGGAAGTTTCCTTCCAAATGAATCCCGCAAGAAGCCCCCTCAGGTATCCGGGCGGAAAATCCAGGGCCCTCCCCCAGATTCTGCCGCTCGTCCCGGAGTTCCGGGAGTTCCGAGAGCCATTCGTCGGCGGAGGCTCGAGTTTCCTTGCGCTCAAATCGCGCTTTCCTGAAAGGAAATTCTGGATAAACGACATCAATGAAGACCTCTTCCTCTTCTGGAAATTCCTCCGGGACGAGAACGCCGGACTAGTTTCGGAGATAAGGCACGTCAAGGAACGGGAAAAGGACGGGCGCGCCCTGTTCGGAAAGCTGACGAAGAAACCGGTGAAACTATCAGATTTCGAACGGGCAGCAAGGTTCTTCATCCTGAATAGAATAACCTTCTCCGGAACAATCGAATCCGGCGGCTATTCCGAGCAGGCGTTCAAGGGCAGGTTCACGGAATCATCGGTAAGCCGGCTTGAAGAAACGGGAAAGCTCCTTTCCGGCGTGAAAATAACCAACGACGATTACGGAAAATCCCTTGCAGCCCCTGGGGAGCAGGTTTTCATTTTCCTTGACCCGCCATACCTGTCGAAAACGAAATCTAGGCTTTACGGGAAGAAGGGCGACCTGCATTTAGGCTTCGACCACCCCAGATTCTCGAAACTGGTTTCGGCCTGCAGGCACAGATGGCTGATAACCTACGACGATTCCCCGGAGGTCAGGGCGCTTTTCCCGTCCGCGAAAATCAAGGAATGGACGCTCCAGTACGGAATGAACAACTACAAGCAGGGTTCCGCCGCGCGGGGAAAGGAGCTTTTCATCTACAACTATTGAACTTGCCTTATCCAAGTTTCCAAGAATCGACAATAGTTTTCACGAGAAAGGCAAGCGCCGAGAGAATCGCAAACCCGAAAATCCCGAAAATCCCGAGAAGAACGATGAGTATTATCGAGCCGATCACGCTGTTCGCCTCTGCAGTTGCAACTCGGGGGAGAAGCAAGGGGAAAAGTACAAGCCCGAGAAGAGCGAAAAGAAGGGTTGCGCAAAGGGCGTTCTTGGCCGAGAGCTTCGCCGCAGCCGAGAAGCCCGCCTCTCTCTTCCGTCCAATCGACCTGAAGAAACTAATCACAATGGAAACGGCAAGATAGGTTGCAAAGCAGGCGAGAAAGTATGCTGCAAGCGGGAGAATGAGCGAGCTCATTTCTTCCGGAGAAGGAATTTCTCCCGGGCATCCTCGACGTTCTCGGGAACTGATTCGAACTGGGAAATCTCAAGGAACTCCTTCTTCTCGAGTTTTCCCTGGACATAGCCCTTTACTGCATAGTCGACCAATGCATCCTTCGCAGCTTCTACGTAATCCTGGAGCGCATTTCTGATCACCGTCCTGCGGTCAATCTTTGAAGCTTCGGCAAAGAGGTCGAGCTTCTTGAGGAGCTTATTGTCAAGCGGAACGCCGACTGTCGTTTTTTTCTTCCTTCCTGTCATTGGCGGGAGAAGCAAGCCAGCTTATTTATCCCTTCGCCGGAAAGCGGCCATCAGCTCCCGACACCGGAGAGGGTGAAAAGGACCTCCGCGTTCTCCGGCCCCCAATCGGACAAGGAAACTGCCGGCGTTATCCGCGCTATGCCGGGCGGAACACCCTGAGATATGTGACCGGAAAAATCGGCTCAGGGAAAACGCGCTCCTCAACTTCCAAGCCCGATTCGTCAGCAGCTTCCTTCACCGCACGCCTTACGGAATCGGTCGGAAGTATACCGTCGCCGGTTTGCGCGAGCAAGAAGACCTGCTCATCTCCCGCTTCAACAAGCGAACGTGCGTCTTCAGCTGAGCCCAGCAAAACAAGCTCGACACCCTCCCCGAAAATTTCCGAGAAAAGCCCCATCGTGTAAGGTTCCTGAACATATGCTTTGGAAAAGCCAACCTCCTTCTGCAAGCCGGCAATTCCCAGGGTCCGGTCAATGAAAACGTTCCCTCCGGAAGCCCAGGCCACCAAGGGAGGAACCGACTCGAAGCTGAAGAGGAGCACCAGGACGGCCAAGGCAAGGCACCTCATTGCGAGGCGAGCCCGCTTTTCCGAGAGGGAAAGAAACGGGAACCCGCAGAAAAGCGTGAGGGAGAACGAAATCGCGGACAAGTGCACTTTCCAGAGATACTGATGATAGTTGAAAATTGAGAGAAAGAACACGAGGAGAGACAGCCAGAGCCAGAACAGGAATTTCCGCCGGATAAGGAGATCCTTGAACGGCGCCCGTGCGATTGAGAAGATGTAGAGGAGAAAGAACGCAAGAAGCAAACAGGCCTTCTCAGGGGAAAGCCTCAAAAGCTCCGTTAGGTTGCCCGCCCGTTCCAGAAGCGCAAGGGGAATGGAGCTGACCGAAGAAATCCGGCCGCCACCTGAAAAGGTCTTCAGAACGGCTCCAATTGTTCCGAATTTCCCGGCGGTCAGGTTGTAAACGAGGAATGGAAAGAGTCCGGCAATTGCGGAAAGCAGGAAGACGACCAGACGTTCCCGGCCGGAGACGAGCGCGCGGAACCGGACAACTCCGGAAAGGAGGCAGGAAATCCCTGCGGCAACGAGAAAGGCCAGGAAGAAAATCTTGTTCATTATCCCGATTCCGGCGACAAGCCCGAGAAGGGAAACAAGGCGCACAGTTCCCGTTTTGGCCGCCTGGAAAAGAATGAAAATGAAAAGCAGGGAGAGAAGGGCCTGGATTCCGAGCTCGTTGTAGTTCTTGTCGGCAAAGGGGAAGAACGCGGAAACGAGCAAAAATCCGCCGAAAAGGAGAGCGCGCTTCCTGTCCAAGAAGTCTTTCAGGAGCAGATAGATGAGGAAGGAAACAAGCGCGGAAACAACTGCGAACGCAAAATATGCCGAGACCGTTGAGGCCGGCCCAGCCAAAACACGGGAAACCTTCAGGAAAATGGGCCAGAAGGGACCGATTCTCGGGTCGTTTCCCTTCCACATGCCAAGATAGCCGTCAAACAAGTTGTCGGAGAGAGCGAGGCCGTAGTAAATCTCCGTGAAATATCCCTCCCTGAAACTGTGCAGAAGGGACAAAAGGAAGGATGCGGCAACGAGGGCAAAGACCCAAAAACCTGCGGGCTTTCGAGGAGCCATTTTCCGGAGGAACGGCGCTGACGCGCGTTATATCTGTTTCTCTGCTCACGGGAAATCAAAGAAAGCCCGAAAGAACGAGAGCCAGGAGCGAAATCCCCGCAACAACCCGGTATATTGCGAATGCGCGGAACGGGTTTTTCGAGGATGAAACGAAACCAATCAGGAATTTCACAGCAATTGCCGCGAAAATGAGCGAGAACGCGAATCCGACGGAGAGCGCGGGGAAATCGGCTGCCGAAAACACCCTGGAGCGGAAAGCCGAGAAAAGCTCGTAAACGGTCGCAATCCCTAGGGTCGGGACCGCGAGAAGGAAGGAATATTTCGCGGAATCCCTCCTCGAAAGCCCCAGAAGCAGGCAGCCGACAATAACGGCGGCCGAGCGGGAGACTCCCGGCACAAGCGCGAAAACCTGGAAAAATCCGATCGCAAGAAAATCCCTGGGTGAAAGGCGGACCTTCCTGCCGGACCGTTTTCCGTCATCAACCAGGAAAAGGACGATTCCCCCGCAGAAGAGGGATGTTGCGACAACAAGCGGGGAAAACAGGGCTGACTTGATTGCGCTGCCGAAGAGGAAGCCGACGATTCCAACCGGAAGGAACGAGAGCGCAAGGTTCCTCCAAAGGGCGCCCGCCCCTTTCCCGAAGAAATCCTTCCGGTAATAGAGAAGGACTGCAAGAACCGCCCCAAGCTGGATGAAAATGTCGAAGCTGTCCCGGGCAGCTTTTCCTTCCGGGAAGTTCAGGAGCCCCGAAACAACAAGAAGGTGACCTGTCGAGGATATCGGAAGGAATTCAGTAACGCCCTCGACAACCCCAAGCACGGCGGCTTTCGCAAGTTCGATCAGCAATTCAAGTCACCTCAAGCCGAGGACGGACAGCGCCGCCCCAAGATTGTATTCCAAATCCCCGAATGACCTTATCGCAGCAGCCCGCCTGAAGATATAGGAAGGCCTCAGGTAAAATTTCCTGCAAAGGGAATCCCGGAAGGAAATCACCTCTTTCCCGGAAAGATGCTGGCCTGAAAGGGAATATTCATTTGAGAAGAAACCGCGGAGGGGCTCCGCAGCTCCCCGCAGGAAACCTCCTTTGACAGCCCGGACGTGTTCGGCGGTTCCCGGGAGGGGCGAGAAGACGTTTATCACCGGAAGATCCGGATCTATTTCGAAGAGAAGCTTTTCAGTTGCCTCCAGATCCTTTCGGGTTTCCCCGATATTCCCGACAATGAGAAACATTTCAGTCATAAGCCCGGACTCTTTCGCAAGCGAAAAGGCGCGCCTGACCGTTCCGGGAGTTATCCCCTTCCGCAGTCCAGAGAGAATCCGTCGGCTCCCGGACTCGACCCCGATGCAGACCTTCACGCAGCCGGAACTTTTCGCAGCCAGCGCAAGGTCATCATCGAAAAGGTCGGCCCTTGTCGAAAAATCCCAGCTGACCTTCCCCGCAAGGCCGGTTTTCCTCATATTTCCGCAGAAATCCAGGAACCATTTCCGGGACAAACCGAATATGTCGTCGTCGAACTGGACGTGCCGGTAACCGGCGGAAACGCAATTCTCGATTTCCGAGATGACGGAATCGACGCTCCTTGCGCGCCAGGATTTCCCATGTATCACCGGGGAAATGCAGAACGTGCAGGAGTAAGGACAACCCCGGGAAGCCGTTATGAACGCAGTCTTTTTCGGTATTCCCGCCGAAAAGCAGGAGGAATACTTTTGGAATTCAGCGCGGGAACGGTCCGGAAAGCCGAACCGGTCAAGATTTTTCGGAAGGACGGCTTCTCTGAAAATCCCCTTTCCCTTCGGTCCCGACGAAGAAAGGAGCCCGTCCAAGAGACCTTCAGCTTCCCCGACGATGCAATAGTCAGCGCCCGTCACGTCCATCACCCGCTCAGGGCAAGTCGTTGCATACGCCCCCCCGGCAATTGACGGGATTCCGAGCCCCTTTGCAATCCCGCAAAGCTCGGCTGACGACATTTCCGAGGAGCTGCCAATCCCAACCCCGACGAAATCTGGACGGAACTCCGCAAGTTTCTTCCTGAAAATTTCCGGGGAAAACCGTTCAAACTCATAATCAACAACCTCGACCGAATGCCCCCTTTCCTCGAGGAACGCCCCGATATAGAAGAGGTTCATCGGAGGCCTTGAGGAAACCGAATTGAAGCGCCCCTTCCTCAAGTAATCAAGCTTCGGCCTCACCAGAAGGAGCTTTCCGCGCATTTTCGACCTCCGGAAGGAAGCGACTTTTTTAAACAGTTCCCTTAGGATGCCCAACGGAAAATGGCGCGCCTCCAGAACTTCACGGTAGCAAGGGTCAAGCGCGAGACGAAAACGTGCAAAACACTCTTTCTTGTGCCGGAAAGGAGAATCAATTTCCTGCCAGGCCAATTCCTCAACCTCTATCTTCCGGCGAACGGAAAGCCGCTGGGACTCTGCAGATCATATACAATCGCAAGCCCGCCGGGGGAAAGGGAAATCCAGGTGACTTTCCGGCTCAAGGGAGAGTTCACGGAGCTTCTCTGGAAAATAAAAAAGGGCGGAAGGATAGCCGGAATTGGCCCCCTCGGGAAGTTCGTTTTCGACGGGAAGAAGTTTGCCGGAAAGAAGGTCGTTTTCATTGCCGGAGGAATCGGATCCGCCGGGTTCACCAGCGCGATAAGGGCAATTGCCAGGGAAAAGTTCCCGATAGGCGCGACAACGTTCGTCTATAGCGAGCGGGACTATGAGGATGTTCCCTTCCTTCCGGAGCTGAAGAAAATGAAGAAGCTACGCCTTTTCACGACCCTGACCGGAAAGACCGGAAGGGGCTATCGGGGCCCGACCGGGCGGCTTGATTCCGAGAAGCTCAGTGCAGCAATCCTCCCTGAAGAGGCGGAAAGGGGCTTTTTCTTCGTCTGCGGCTCGGACATTTTTGTGAAGGACATTGTCGCGATCCTTTCCAAGAAGATGAAAATCTCCAAGAAGAGGATTTTCTTCGAAGGATTCGGATGAGCATCAGCGAAATCCGAGGTCCGAGCAGAATGCGAAGGGCCGAAGGTTGAGCATCAGCGAAATCTGCAGGCGCCTGCCTAAACTTAATCTAGGAAAATGGGCAGGTGCCGAAGGAGGATTAGTCCCCCTTGTGTTTCTCCGTTCTTTGTCGCGCGCTTTCTGAGCGCACATCCGGATTGCAGGCATTCGACTTTCTTCCGTAGAGGACTTGCGTCCCCAGGAAGAACTGGATTTCACTCCAGCGCCCCTCTAACGAGAGTTGCACCCTGCGGAAAGAGTATGTTTCATTTCCGGAAAGCTTCGACGCTCAGAGGGCTTCATTGCTCCGCTTTTCGGAATTCTTTTCTGTTCCCTTTCGTCAGGTTTCCCTGACAGGCCGTTAACCTCGCATTTTACGGGTGGAGGGACCTTCCTCAGCATCTCGAGTCTAAGCTCTCGACACCGGCGGCCCGCTTCCTTCCTTCGGCGGGAAGCCCCCCGGTCCAGCGGTTTAAAAACGAAATGTCACTTGGGCCCCAAAACCGCCTTTATCCGCCTGATGCCTTTCGCGCAAGCCTCTTCCTTCGCAATCCTGAATTTTCCGAGCTCGCCAGCGTTCGAAACGTGCGGACCCGAGCAAATTTCCCTGCTTGCAAACGAGCCGTCCTTTCCGACAACCGAGTAAACGGAGACAATCTCCCCGTATTTCTCCCCGAAAATCCCGATCGCGCCCGATGCCAATGCCTCGGAAGGATGCATTTCCTCCCGCCTTACCTCAAGCGCGGCAGAGATATTCCCGTTGACAATTTCCTCGACCTTCCTCAGCTGGTCTGCGGAGAGCTTTTCGCCATGGGAAAAGTCGAACCTCAGGCGCTCGGGAGTGATGTTGCTTCCCCTCTGCTCAACCTGGTTTCCCAGGACGTTTCTCAGGGCTGCCAGAAGGAGATGCGTTGCGGTGTGGAGCCGGGTTGTCTCGGCTGAGCTGTCGGCAAGACCTGCCTTGAACGCCCCCGCGCTCGCGGTCCTCGAAAGCTCCTGATGGCGGGAAGCCTCAGCCTCATAGCCAGCCAAATCGACGGAAAGCCCGGACTCTTTCGCAAGCTCCTCGGTTATTTCAATCGGAAAGCCGAACGACTGGTAAAGGAGGAAAGCGGTCTTCCCGTCTATTTTCCTGTCCAAAGACTCGCGTTTCACCTTCTCGAAGTATTTCATGCCCTGCTCAATTACGGAGGAGAACCGCTCTTCCTCCTCCTCAAGCTCCTTCATGGCAAATTCCCTGTTTTCCGCAAGATATTCGTAATCCGAATAAATCGGGTAAACCGTTTCGGCAACCTTCCTGGCGAACCTGCTGCCGATCCCGAGGTTCCGCGCATACCTTATCGCCCGCCGGATTATCCGCCGGAGAACGTAACCTCTCCCAATCCGCCCGGGAACAGCGCGTTCGGAAAGAATGAAGACGGCCGCCTTGACGTGGTCCGAGACAATCCGCATTGCCTTTTGCGTTTCCCCGCCCTCCGAATACATCCTTCCGGAAAGCTCCTCAAGTTTTCCGATTATCGGGGAGAAGCAGCCCGTAAGGAAAACGTCCGTCTTCCCCTGGAGAATCGCAAGAGTGCGCTCAACACCCATTCCGGTATCAACGTTCTTCTGGGCAAGCTCGGAAAATGAGCCGTCCTCGGACTTGTTGAACTGCATGAAAACGTCGTTCCAGATTTCCATCCAGCCAGAGCGGTCGGTTGCGCTCGCCTCCTCCGGCGGAGCGCCAGACCCGACCCAGCAGAACATCTCGGTGTCAGGTCCGCAGGGTCCGGATTTTCCGGCAGGTCCCCACCAGTTGTCCTCCTTCGGAAGGAAAGCTATCTTCTCCTTTGGAATTCCCACTTTCTCCCATATTCCGGAAGCCTCCAAATCCCTTGGCGCGTCCGAATCGCCGGAGAAGCAGGTCACGGAAAGCATTTCAACTGGGATCCCCAGGGACTTGGTCAGGAAGTCGAAGCTGTATTCTATTGCGTCCTTCTTGAAATAATCCCCGAGGGACCAGTTCCCGAGCATTTCGAAGAAGGTCAGGTGCGTGCTGTCCCCGACGTTGTCAATGTCAGTAGTCCTTATGCATTTCTGGACGTTGGCGAGGCGCTTCCCGAGCGGATGCGGCTGCCCGAGGAGGAACGGGACGAGCGGATGCATTCCAGCGGTTGTGAAAAGGACTGTCGGGTCGTTCTGGGGAACGAGCGGAACGTTCTGGCAGACCCTGTGCGCTCTCCGGTCCCTGAAGAAAGCTAGATAGAGCCCTATCAGCTCTTTCCGGTCCCCGACAGCTTTCATTGCCATTCCCTTCGCGCCCACGCCCCGGTTAAAAAAAATTGCTATTTGGGCCGGAACCGTACGTCTTTTTATTGGGTTCCGCCAAAGCGCAGCTAATGGACGTCCTAATTGTCAACGGCTATTCCGACGAGCCTACATGCTTCAACGTCCCCCCCTACATCGGGAAATATCCCCGCTATATCGCGGGCGCAGTCTGGTCCGCTGACGGAAAGGCGCGGGTCGTTTACAGGACAATCGACGATTTCAGGAGCGGTCGGACGAAAATCCAGGACATCGACGGGAAGTTCGAGATCGCGGTCTTCATAGTCGGGATGACCGTTCCCGGAAAATACGTGGGGGGCGAGATCGCGACTGCCGGGGAAATCATCGGGATTGCAAAAGCACTGAGGCACGTGAAGTTCCGGGTCCTCTCCGGCCCCGCCGCAAGGTTCGGCTTCGGAAGCGAGGGCGGGAAAACCACCGAAATTGTCAGGGAACCGTTTGACATAATCTGCAAGGGAGATGACGAGGCGGTTGTCCACAAGCTCGTCCGCGATGGCAGCGCAACGGGACTAGAGAAAATTTCCCGAAGCTCGCCCGAGCTCCAGGAATTCGCAAGAAGGGGCGCCGCGATAATCGGGCAGATGAACACCGGCTATCTCCTTGCCGAAATCGAATCCTATCGGGGCTGCCCGCGATTCGTTTCAGGGTTCTGCTCCTTCTGCTCCGAGATGGGGAAAGGCCCCCCCGACTTCAGGCCGGTCGAGGGGATAGTTGCCGAGGTTGCCGCGCTTGCCAAGCTCGGAGTCCACGCCTTCCGCATCGGCGACCAGCCGGACCTCTTCGCATACATGGGGGAGGGCGCGGGAAGGCAGGAATATCCCAGGCCGAATCCCGAGGCAATCGAGGCGCTATTCTCGGGAATACGGCGCGCTGCCCCGAACCTGACAGTCCTGCACATTGACAACGTGAACCCGAAGACGATTTTCCTCCATCCGGAAGAATCGCGGAAAGTTGCCTCGACAATAGCGAAATACGACACGCCGGGGGATATCGCGGCGTTCGGGCTCGAAAACCTCGACCCGATCGTAATCAGGGAAAACAACCTCAAGGTTGACTCTGAAGAGGCGCTCTTTGCAGTGAGGCTCGTCAACGAAGCCGGCGGATGGCGCGAAGGAAAAAGCCTCCCCAAGCTCCTCCCGGGCCTGAATTTCATCGGCGGCCTGAAAGGCGAGACGAAGGAATCGTTCAAGATAAACTACCGTTTCCTTGAAAACCTCGTCAAACAGGGGCTAGTCGTCAGGAGGATAAACCTGAGGCAGGTGATGCCCCTCCCCGGGACAAGGATGGGCAAGTTCGGGAGCAAGCTCGTTGTCAAGCATTCCCGCGAGTTCGCCTCCTTCAAGTTCAAGGTCCGTGAAAATATCGACCGGGCGATGCTCAGGCGCGTTGCGCCGGCCGGAACGGAAATCCCGCAGGTGCACGTCGAATACCAGGAAAGAAAGATAACCTTCGCGAGGCCACTCGGTTCATATCCGCTCCTTGTCGGAATCCCCGCGGAAATCCCGATTGGCGCGACCCTTGACGTAAGAATAGTCGACTGGGGAAAGCGTTCCGTAACCGGCGTTCCGAAGGGGGTTGACATCAATTCCGCCCCGAGGGAAATCCTCGAGCTGCTTCCGGGAATAGGGAAGCGGAACATCGTGAAGCTGCTTGCGAAAAGGCCGGTCAGGAGAATCTCAGAATTCATCTCCGAGGGGGATTCGGTCAAAAAGCTGGCGGACTTTTTGGGGATTCCGGAGGATTCGGAAATTGGCAATTGAGTATGCTGTGACGGTTTTCCTGATAGGGGTTGCCCTTTCCCTCGACACCTTCTCTGTTGCAGCAGCCCTCGGGACCAGACTGCAAAAGGGCAGAGGCGTGCTCGCGACCTCCATCTTCCCCGCCGCCCTCTTTTCGGCATTCCATTTCTTCATGCCCTTGCTCGGATATTTCGCGGGAGTTTCCGCTAAACAAGTTGTCGCGAACATCGACCATTGGATTGCGTTCATCCTCCTTTCCGTTGTCGGGGGGAAGATGGCGCTCGACTCCGCTCCAGGGACAGCTAAGTTGGGAAAAACTTCAGGATTCTCGCTAGCCGAATACCTTTCGCTCGCCGTCGCTACGAGCATTGACGCGCTTGCAATCGGGATGACAATAGCGTTCCTTGGGCTTCCAATAGTCCTGTCCGCAGCGATAATAGCCGCAACGAATTTCGCAATCACGCTTTCCGGCGCGTATTTCGGGCACATGTTCGGGAAACGCCTGAAGGAAAAGGCCGGGCTTGCGGGAGGAGTCGTCCTAATGGGAATAGGAGCAAAGGTCCTGATCGAGCACCTTTTCTTCCCCCCCTCATGACTCAGAAGAATTTCAGAAGCTTGTCGTGCTTCTTGTTGACCTCGTCCTGGCTTGCGACAGTTGCAAGGTGTTCGGGAGTTGCCTTCTCAAGGATTGCTTCGGCAAGCTGGATCCCCGCAACTATTTCCGGGAAGACCATGAGGTCGACTCCGAGCTTCATGAAAACGTCAAGGTCCTCCTGGGAACTAACGCGGACCGCAACCTTGATGCTCTTGTTCAGCTTCTTCGCAAGGGTGCAGACAATCATGTTGGTCTTGTCATCGGCAGTGACCGAAGCAATCCATTTCGCAGTTTCGATTCCCGCGGCCTGGAGGACGACGGGATTCCTGGGATCCCCCTCGAGTATTTCGAACCGGGGATTCTTCATTTCCGTCTCCACAACCGCATGGTCCCGTTCGATGATTGTCACGTTCTCGCCATGAGCAGTCAAGGTAGTCGCAAGCCGTTCCCCCACCCTTCCGCATCCGCAGATTACAAAATGGTTTGCCATTCTCTCAAATCAACTCCACAATCAGTTCAATTGACCTTGTTATCGCCGCGGTCACGAGACCGACCACAACGACAATAAGACCGTACTTTAACAAGTTTTCCTTCCGGAGCCAACCGATAAGAGCCCCGACGACGAAAAGGATTACCGCGGAAATCGCCCCGCAGAAAACTATCGCAGTCATCGTGGGAAGGAAGAAGAACGGAAGCGCGGGCAGAGCGGATCCGGCGACGATTCCCGCCCCCTCGACAAGCCAGTTCGTCTTTGCCTCCTCCCGGAACTCCCTGACGACCCCGAGGGTTTCAACGGCATCTTTCCGCATTCGCATCTTCTCCCCGAGGGTTTTCGTCCAGGAAGCCGCTTCCGCGAGCTGGCCCGTGACTGTTGCGAAGGTTGACGCGACAATGTTCGAGAATGCGGCGGAGAGGATCGCGATTATGACGAGCTTCGTGTCCGCCGTCGCGAAAGCCGCTCCGAAGGCGACGCCCGTCGCGGTGAGGCAGCCGTCAATCGCCCCTCCGACGAGGAGCCTCATCCGTATCGATGTTTTCTCCATCTGCGGGAATCTTGGCAATAAACATATTAATACATTCCCCTCAGTGCGCTCAAGATACTATTTGGCGGAGATAGGAAAGGCGCTGCGCATTCTTGCTTCAATACTTGCCCTGTTATTGATAATGTACACCTTCCCGAGAAGAAACTGGTTTTTAATCAGGGGCTATGCTTTCATCTTCCTGGCCTTCATCGGCGCACTTTTCGTCTGCCCCTTTGTGGCTGCGCGGAGGGGCAAGAAGCCCGCCGAGCCCGGGAAACTATTGGGAATTGCCGTTACCGCCAGCATCCTGTTTTTCTACCTCCCCGAAATAATCTCCCTTTCTGAAGGGCTTCTTTCGGCCGGCACATTCCCCCCGAACGCAGCGGTCGCCCTTGCGGCGGCAATCCTTTCCGCCGGAGCTGCCGCGATTCTCTTCATCCCCCCGCTTACGCGGCTCATATCGCGGAATTACGCCAAGCTGATCCTTGCCGCGGTTTTCATCCTTTCACTCAGGGAGAACCTCAAGGAGGCCCTTGACAGCGAATTTTTCTGGTGGCTTTCCCTTGCAGGGGGAAGACCGGCCGCCTGCTTCATGGGGGCATGGCATGGGAGCGAACCCCGGGTCGGGCCCTTTTTCTCGATTTTCCTCAACACAATCTCGAATATTTCCGGCAAGGACGTTTCAGCATACAACATCTATGCGGCAATCCTCTCAGCTCTCTGCGTTTTCTTCATCTTCAAGGCTTGCAAGGAGGCGTTCGGCCAGGGAACCGCGGAGGTGATTCTCGGGGTCTCCGGAATAACCTTCCTTTTCCCGTTTGTGCGCATATTAGTGAAGGAATCCTCGATGCAAAGCTTTCTCATAGCAACCTTCGCCTGGCTTTTCCTCAAGTTCAGGAAGGAAGGCGGGATCCGCCTGCTTGTGCTTCTCTCAATAGTCGCCGGGATAGGAATCCAGAACAAGATTTTTTTCCCTCACCTTCCTTGCCTCCTTCGGAGCCGCGCATCTGGTCGCGTTCGGATTTCCAGGAATCAAGCTGTCCACTTTCCTCCGGACTGCCTGCTTCGTCGTTCTCGGTAGCCTTCCCTTCTTCGTCTACAACATTGCCGCATTCGAAATATCGACCGTGCGCTTCATCCTTTACGTCATTAAACACGGCAGCCAGGAGTTCTCCGCCTTTTCAATCGGGAATTTCCTTGCTCGAATCGAGAACCTCTCCGCCCTCTCGGGGGCGAGCAATGCGCTAGCCCAAATTTTCCTGCTTCTGGCGCTCCTTGCCGCGGCAATCCTCCTGGTGCGTCCACCTGGAAAGAAGTTTCCCGGGGCAGAAAGGGCGCCCCTTTTCTTCATAATTCTGTTCCTCCTGATGTTTGCGCTCTCCTCAATAAGCTACGACATCCCGCAGAAAAACGACCTGCTCGCGTTCAGCCCGCTCTTCCTTCTCCTTGCCGGAGCGGTTCTCTCAATCTCGACCGGAATACGCCTCTCCGAAAGGATGAAGGGACTCGTCGTTCTTGCATATTTCCTCGCAACAATGCAGTTCCTCATGAACTATCCGCAAAGCGTCGAAAGGCTGGTCCTGAGCGAGGAGGACTACTCCAGGCTCGATTCCTTCCTGCAAGAATTTTCCGGCAGGATATACTTTTCGGATTGCAGGGCGGGCGTGGCGATTTCGCACTTCTCCCAAGGGGATAACGCTTTCCTGAGGCAGACCAACTACTCAGCTGTCCTTAACGGACCGGAAGGGCAGCTTTCCACCTCCTCAAGCGTGCGGGCGCCTCCCCGAATCAGACAGAGCAACGGGCCCATCTCGCTCGCGGAATTCCTGGAAGCCGCCCGCGCGGAAGGGTTCATTTCCCCCGGCGGCGATTCTTTCCTGAAGCAAGCCAACCACGCAGGGAGGAAGCTTTTCGTATTCTCAAGAACACAAATACCTCCCGGAACCGACGGGGTCAAGAGCAACGGGCCCGTCTCGCTCGCGGAATTCCTGGAAGCCGCCCGCGCGGAAGGATTCCTGACGAGGGAATTCCCGCTTCCGGGGCTTGAACCCATTTTCATAACAATCGAAGCATACAAACCCTGAGAATGAGAAAACATTTATCCTTCGGATTTCCCTCCAAGGGATGACAATCCCGATTTTCTGGCAGGAGCCATATCTGAAGGAATGCACAGCGAAGGTTGTCAGAACCGAGGGGGACCTCGTTTTCCTTGACAGGACAATATTCTTCCCGGGCGGCGGCGGGCAGGTTCCGGACACCGGAAAAATGGGCGGGCTCATGCCAGCAACAGGGGGGAAAACTCCGGAAGGCGCGCTCTGCCACATTGTCCCCGGGAACAGATTCTCACCGGGGCAGGAGGTGGGGCTTGAGCTTGACTGGGAGCGGCGCCACAGGATAATGCGACTTCATTCGGCAGCTCACATCGTTTATTTCCTTTTCAAGGAATTCGACCCGGAGATGACCGGAACATCCGGGAACGTTGACGAGAGAAAGGATAGGAGCGACTATCTTTTCAAGCGGGAACTCGACTTGTCCAAAATCCTTCCGGAAATAAACGGGAAAGCAAAAGAGCTGATTTCAAAGAACCTCCCGATAGAGATCCGCGAGGAGCAGAGGGAGGGATTCGGCGTGAACCCCTGGACCGGCGCCCCGGAAAGCGGCAAGGAGGCCGGGACAAGAAGGGTCTGGCGCCTCGGGAGCTGGGAAATGGAATGCGGGGGGACGCATGTCAAAAGCACCGGGGAGATAGGAGAACTGAAAATCTCCAAGGGAAAGGCTCCCGGCGGCGGAAGGAAAAGGATTGAAGTCGAGCTTGTTTAGGCCACTTGGAAAGGGTAATTTTATAAATGAAAAAGGCCAGATTACCTTGTGGCTGACTCGTCATACCTTGCGCTGATTCGGGAGGCTGCCGAGCGAAAGGGGCTTGTCCTTGGCGCAAGCTTCTTCGAGGGGAAGCGGGAGAGAACGCCTCCCACAATGGACGGGAATCTCTCGATAATAATCCCCCAGTTCTACCGAACCGACGGCGGAATAGCTTCCCGGGGCGACTGCCTTGAGCTTGCCTGCTGGGTTGTTGCAAACTATGGCGGTTGGGGTGTAGTCGGATCCGATGGCAGACTTTTCGAAAAGCATGTTTTCCCGATATTCCCGAAAACCAAATCACCGGAGCCTCCGGCAAGGAAGCCCCAAGATTGGCTTTTGGCAGACGTCGGGCTGGGTTACTACGGGGAGCTTTCCGGGAGCGGATATTCGATTTCCGGCGATGCCGTGCTCGAGAGATATACTTGCGAGAGGCACAGGGACCTTGCGCTTTCTCCAGGAGAGAAGATACCCTTGCTTCTGAAAGACGAATCCCTCTACGAGCTTGGGAACAGGGATGGCGCACTTGTCACGACCGTCAGGAGGGTGGGCGCATCCATTCCAGTCACAAATTTCCCTCCGGAGCTTGCGGAGGCCGAAGAATATCTGAAAACAATTTCAGAACCGATAGAGTTGGCGTTGCGTTGACAACTTGACTGGGCCTATCGGGATTTCCAAGGGAAAGGCTCCCGGCGGCGGAAGGAAACGGATTGAAGTCGAGCTAATCGAACCTTAGCGTTCGGAAACCGGAATATCCTTGTATGCCTTTTCCAAGCCGGCGAGAATGTCTTCGGTCGGCTTCCTGTTGGCGGACTTCCTTATCCGTTCAATTAAAGCCGAATTCCCAAGCATTGGTGTCGGCTTGCTTCCGGGCAGGCGGTATTCGTAAAGAGCCCGGTCCCAGTCGCTTTCGTGGACATACTGAGTTATCCTTGAAGCGTCAGTTAGGTCATCTCCCCTAGGAACCGTCCAGCCCCTTAGGATAACTTTCGATGCCCCAAGTTCGACAACCTCGTCAAATTCAAACGAATGGGGGGTTTGCTCGTCAAGAATGACATCCCCAACCTCAAGCGGATTGCGGTATTGCTCAAGGTAATCAGTTACCATTTTCCTTTCTTCAGGCGAGTAATTCTTCCTAAAGCCGGAAAGCCTCATAAGGGTCAGGACCCCGTGCGGGTTAAGCTTCCAGACCTGAGCGCGCTCGTCCTCGACAACGCTCCCGTTGTAATCAAGCCAGGGCTGTATTGCGTGCCTGCCATATCCGGCAATCTCCCCCATTTCCTCATATGTCCTGCCAGCATTTAGAAATGTGTTTTCGAAAAGAAGGCGGAACATTTTTATTGACTTGTCTGAGCCAGTTCTTCCTACCATTTCACTTCTTTTTCCCTCCTCCAGCAAAATCCGCAGCAACGGGCTGATATTGCGATGCGTCGGAGCCATATCTTGCAAGGCATTTGAAATTCAGGTCTTCCGCAGCGGAATTTGCAAAGCCCCCATAGACAATATAGTCCATTACCTCGCCAAGGGTTCCTTCCGACTTTATCCACAAATTTCTATTGTCTCTACTCTGCCAAGAAGAACGCTCGCCAAGGGCTGCCAGGTCCGGCTTGCCGCCTTTCTGGACGAACAGGCAGTATTTGTCCCCGCCCCTTGACCGCTCGACATTCGCAGGCATTTTCAGGAAATCGTCAGGGAGAAGATAGCCTTTGTAGCTAGTTGGGAAATCGATCTCAGCTTTCCCTATGAAAACCCCTGCAGCATCCTCAAGAATGTCGTTGAACTCCTTCCAAAGAGCTTGGAAATCCTCAACCCCTCCTTTGAGGAGGACCCTTAGTTTCCCCTTCCTTGATTCCGCAAGGGAATAGCCGCCATTTTCGTCGTAAAAAAGCCGGTATGCTGCGTCCGAGGAATATTTTTTCCGCAATTTCTCAAGAAAAGTGAGCCGCTCGGCTATCAAATCAGGCTCAGTTGAAGCGGGATTGAACATGCCCTGGGTTTCGTCATCCTCGTCGAACTCCAGAGCTGAAAGTTCAGCCCCCTCAAGCTTCAGCTCAACAGGAAACCTTTTGCTTGGGAATGTCCTGAACTCAATTGGGTCATACCATTTCTCTCCCGAATAAACATCCTCGTCCGCATCCTCATCAAATCCTTCCTCCCCTCCTTCGCCGTTCAACTGCTCAATTGAGCCGGGAGGAAGATAGATTGTTACTGCTTTGAGTTCGCCCTTTTTTGGCATTGGAGCGGAAGAATGAAGTTCCGCTTATAAATTTCCCCTCAAAAGGGGTCATTCAACCCTTCACAGCACTCCAGATTATCAGAGTCGGAACCTTCGATGCGAACCCGTAATATTCCGGGGCAAGCTCCCTCAGGAATTCCGGAGGGCCAGGTTCCGAAGAGGAGAGGGGCCCAAAACCTCCGGCCCTTGCTGCGATAGCAAGCTCCTCCGGAGAATGCAGATATGAAGTCATCTTGAAAAGGAGAGTTCCCTTGCTGTTCATTTCCCAGTCATATGTCCGGCTCCCTTTCCCCTCAGCCCCAAGAAGACAGTCGACATATTTCGGATTGTCAGTTGAGAAATGATAGGCGCTCCCCGGTTTCAAAATTCGGCCAACCTCCTTGAAATGTTCCGCAAGCTCCTCCGGTTTGAGATAGTGTATGAAATATGAGCTGAACGCAAGATCGAATTCCCCGCTTGCGAGTGGGAGGGCAAGGGCATCCCCGGCAGCGAAAAGCGCCTTTGGATTCCCTCTTGCAGCTATCCGCACCTGTTCCTCCGCAAAATCAATCCCGGCAACTCTTGCAGCTCCGAGCCTGAAAAGTTCCGGGGTAATTATTCCCGAGCCGCATGCAATGTCTGCAACCGATTTCCCGGAACAATCCCCGATAAGCTCGAGCATTGCGTGCCTCTCGGCAGCGTTCCATGCGCTGTCAGCCAAGTCAAGAAGCTTGGCATGATGAGCCTCCGCAACCCGGTTGTAAATATCCCTGACCTCTTCAGCGGAAACTGGCATTCCATCAACTCACTCAAGAGTGGCTTAAATGTTCATCTGACCAGACACTCAGATGTCAGTCCCAGTAACTGCGACAAGGAACATTGCAATTCCCGTCAGGAGGAGGGCGCAGTAGTATTGCCAGGGCTGCTTTGTTCTCTTAAGGTAAAGAAAGACCCCGGTTCCGAAAAGCGCGCCGGAAAGATAGGAAAAAACAGGCCATCGATGAAGGAAAATCCCAATTGTCACGAAGGCCGTTGCAAGCGGGACTGTTGCAAGGGAAGCCTTCAGCAGAAGGTTAAGCTTTGATTTGACGGCAAGGAAGAAGAGCCCGAAAACCAGGAGAACGAAGAAGAAGTGCTTCAGAGGCGGGAACCAAGACAATTCCATGTTGAACTCTCCCTGGGCAAAGGGCCTGATGAGGCGGTCGATTGCGCCCTGGAAGAGCGCGTCCAGGAGAAAGGCCATGTTGAGGAAAACGAATCCAAGGATTGCGATTGCGAAAGCCGAGATGATTTTCTTCACAAAAGCATCCTTTCGGAAATGAATTTTCCGCCGGGAATTCATAATCTTACCAGGTAGCGGCCCGTAATAAGCATTCTGCCCCTTGTCAACATTCCTTTACATTTGTCTTTAAAACCGCCCGGATTTCCCAAAGGGCATTATGGCTGAGAAATCCAGGATTGAGCGGGAAATCCTAAAGAAGCTCAAGACGGGAAAGGGCTTTTCATATAACGAGCTGCGCGGCGGCTTTTTGCCCTCAAGCAAGTTCGCATACCATCTCGGGAACCTCCTTTCCCGGAAAATAATTGAGAAGACGCCCGGAAAATCCTATTGCCTGACCGACCGGGGAATGGAGCTTATGAGCAAAATCGAGGGCAGCACTGGGGAGAGGGCGAATTACCCGATTGTCTGCGCATATGTCCTCGTTGCCAAGGGACCCGGGAGGAGCCGGATTCTCCTGAAAGAGCGGGCAAATCAACCCTTCCTAGGCTATCTAGGGGTTGTCGGCGGAAAGGTCCGGTTTGGTAGCGAGCCCGAGGGCGAGGCTGGACGCGAGCTTCTTGAGGAAACAGGACTTGAGGCTGAATTGAATCTCAAGCTGATAACTAACTTAGTAACCCTGAACGCCGAGAGCGGAAAGTGCGTCCACCATGCGGTCGGCTTTTGGTATCTTGGGAGCAACCCGCGGGGGAAGCTAATTCGCAGCCAAAGGGAGGGAAAAAACTCTTTCATGACAGTCTCAGAGATGCTGAAGAAAAAGAGGATACCCGACCTTGATTTCATTGTCCCGGCAATCCTCAGCGGAAAGTCTCCGGTGAGGTTCGCAAACATCCTCCACGAAATGAGGGACGGCAAGTTTGTCAAGACCAAAGTCCTTTCCGATTCCCGGAAATTCAGAAGACCCGCCTTTTTGCGGAAGACCAAATAGCCGCCTTGGGACGACAAATCTTTTATTGTAAGCGCGCCCGCAAACGAACATGGGAATTGTGACATATGCCCTCGAGCTCGGAGAGCGGCTGAACCTTGACGAGATAAAGCCAAAATTGACAAACGCGCGGGAGCTTGCTTCAGGAACCCTCTGGGGGGAACTAGGCAGCGGCCTGAAGGTCATCATAACCGAAAAAGGCGAGATATGGGTCACGATGTACCAGGAAGAGGGGCTCCGGGAGGACAAATCCCGTCTCAAACTCCTCACAGCCCTTACGGCCTTCCTCCTTTCGCTAAATTTCAAGGGGGACATAGGCAAGGCAATCTCGGAGGTGGAGCTATATGACTCAATCTGGCCAACAAACGTCCTGATATCCAATCCGGAAAAGCTCAGAAGCGAATTGAAAGAGCGGGTCCACATAGACGTCTTCAGGACACTCATCTATTCCGTGCTGTTCAACAAAATGGGCTTTGACGCGGCAAGCAGAGCCCTCAAGGAGGCGGGGAAGCGCCTGGGAACGGCGATATATTCTCAAGCAGGCGCCATTTCAGTCGAAACCGTTGGCGGGATCCTGACAAAGCTTTTCAGGGAACTGGGCCTAGGCATGCTCGAGATAGAGAAAGGCGAGGGACGGAACGAAATGCTTAGGATAAACATGCGGGAATCCCTTTCGGCGTCCGGGCTCCCTCCCGTTGGGATAAACATGTGCTATCTGGAGACCGGTTTTGTGGAAGGGTTCTTCTCCCAGTTTTACGGGAAGGCCGTGAGCGCGGTCGAAGTAAAATGCTCCGGGATGGGCGACCCCTTCTGCGTGATAGTGGTTTCCCTCTACGCATGAGAGGACGCACTTCCTATCTGAAAGGGAAATCCCAAGGAATTTGAAGTTTCCTAGCCAAAATCGCACAAATCCAAGGCGCCTTGGACTGATGTGTCCGGAGTGCAATGGGCGGTCTGTTGCGCAGGGAGAAATCTTGCTATATCATGACTAATGCTTATATTTTAACGACAGATTTCCGGCTTATGCTGCTTTCACAAGAACAGAAGGACCGAGTTATCTCTGAGCTGAGGGGATTCAAAGAGTGGTTGTCTGGTAAAGGCAGCAATGAGCGAAAAGAGCACAGAGAGCACGGTGAGGAAATTGCAAGGTTACTATCGAAAGAAAAACTTCCAACGCTCTCACAAACCGAACTCCAGAAAGCATGGGAATCTTTGTGGGCCAGTCAAATGTGGTCTAATAAGAAATGGTACTTCGACAATGAGATAATTGGAAAGAACGGCCTAGATAAGCTATTGGAGAATTTGAAAGATCTCCTATACAATGAATCGGTGCATCTATCGAAAAGATATGACAACTTTAGAAAGAACATACAAGGCCTCGGTCCTTCAGCAATTACGGAGATGTTGCATTTTATCTCTCCAGAAAATAATTGCCTATGGAACGACAAACCAAAGACCGTTTTGCCTTGGTTAGGTTTCGACATTCTACAGCCCTCTTATTTCAAATATCCGCTGAAGAATGGAGAGGCATATCAAGAATGCATTAATGCCATCGGATTGGTAAGGGATGTTTTGAGAGAGAACGGATTTCCTGCTGCGAACTTCATAGACGCCGACCTTTTCTTTTGGTATCTTTTCAACAAGATAAAACAAGAAAAGCCCCGGAATGAGAATATTGAACGGAAAGCTCCTGTAACTATCCAAATGGCAGCCGTGCCAGATGCCAGCTACATACCACCCATACTTTCGGATGTTGTGGCTCTTTCGGTTAGTGAGGGCAACCCGGCGGAATTCGAGCGCAAGGTAGGAATACTTTTCAAAATGCTGGGCTACAAAGTGGAACAGTTGGGTGCCGGGAAAGGAGTAAATCCCGACTTTATCGCTAAAGGATATGGTAGCGAAACTCAATATGCCATATTGGTTGACTGCAAGGCCAGAGGTAGCAGGGACTATCGGATAAACACACAAGACTCTAGGGCAATACTAGATTACTCTCGGTCTTTCTTGAAAGAACACGAAAATAGAGGTCTGGAAACGCACTTCTTGGTAGTCTCTAGCGGATTTAGCGAACAATCAGAGCAATTAACGAAACTCAAACTAGATTCAGGAAGGCTCAAGTCCATAAGCCTCATAACGATAGAGAATCTGCTGTTTATTTTGGAGAACAAGCTGCAGAGCTACAAGATTGAGGTAGAGACCCTTAGAGAGCTGTTTGTATCCGGCGGCGAGATAACAAGAGAGCGGGTATTGGAAGTCCTGCCTTTCGAATAACTCTGTCATATAGAGGCCCCGAGGGCGTGTCTAAAAATCCTCCTCAGAGGACCTGCGGCAGTATGTCCTCGGCGTCTAGGAGAGCTATTCGTAAAACTGGGATTTGGGCGGTCCCTCACAAAAAACACAGAGCCGTTTTCAGCGCAGCAATTCCTTGAGCTTGGGATAAACCTTCTTCATGAACTCGAGCGTTTTTTCGGCAAACTCCTTCGTGTGGGTTGTGCCGTAATACTTTATTCCGTTCCTTCCATATCTCAAGTCGTCGGCAAACCTTACGTCCGCCTCGGAAAAGCCGAGTTCACTCATGTAGGAAACCTCCGCTTCGTGCGAACTTGCGTTCAAGCCCGAGAGGAACATCTTCGCCCTCACGAGTTCCATGACGATGTCATAGCAGGATTCAACTACAAAGTTCGGGTTCATCCGGTCAGTCGGAATGCTCTTCAAGGCGACTTTTAGAAACTCCTTCTTCTCTTCCGCTTCGTTAACCAGGGATGCCGCCCTGTTCTTATTGGCTGCCTGCTTCTTCACGACGCCGGTCTTGAGATACTCCTTGAATTCTTTTAGGGTCATTGCAGTTCCACCGCTCCCTTGAGCACAATTCCACTCAATACGTTTCCCAACAAGGGTTTGTCTATTCTTCCGAAAGACTCGTAAAAGTTCATGATTATCTCCCTGCCAAGCCTCTTCTCGAATTCCGCAAGGTCCAGTTCCTTTTCTTTCAGTCCGATGACGGCGAGGTCAATGTCTGACGCGGTAGCGTCTTCTCCGTGCGAATACGAGCCGAACAGGATGACGACCGATCCGGCAAGATTATCCTGTACGAACTGGGAAAGCCCTGACTCGTAGATTTGCTTTAGGTTGTCCGCCCGCTTTAGCCCTATTGCGAGAGGGTTTTCCCGGTTGAGCTGGATGGCAAGTCGCTTTGTCGCCCTGTCTTTTGCAACCAAAACCAGCTCTTCCTTTTGCAACCTAGGAAGCGCCTTTGACACTGCAGGCTGCGACACGTTCAACGCAAGGGAAATGGCTCTGGCAGTCAGGGCAGTTCCAGCCTTGATGAACAACTGGCGGAGGATGCTATGCTGCAGCCGAGTTAGTTGCGACGCCAGATGATCCCTTTCCGCGTGCGGGCGGGATGCACAGCGCCTCACATGAACTACCTTCCCAGGCCCTTGTCTGTTTGCCTGGCGGTAGTTCAGCCCAAGTTTTGAGATGTTAACCATAGTTAATATATGTTAACTTTAGTTTATATAACTTTCCACAGCCTGCGATGAATTCAGTTCGTCCTTCGGGGAGTTCTGGTGCGGCTGAGCTGCCCGGTAAGGAGGCTCCTCCTCAGAGGATCCGTGCCTCGGCACTGGAGAAGTCCACGAGCCCCTCGGATGTCCTGTCTCGACTGGATGGCCTGAGGACCATTTTTCCAAGGGAGGGGCGAGTGCGGCCACCGGGATTCGGACCCGGGTCCTAAGCTTGGGAAGCTCATATCCTGCCACTAGACTATGGCCGCTTTCGGAGTTCAGAAGCTTCCGAGGGTTTAAAATTGTTTTCAGCGGGTCGCTATTATGTCGATTTCGACAAGAGCGCCAGCCGGAAGAGCCGAGACTTGGACTGCCGCGCGTGCGGGAAAATTGCCCGAAAAGAACGCCGCGTAGATTTCGTTGAATTCCTTGTAGTTCGAAAGGTCAGTGAAGTAGATTGTCGCCTTCAACACTTTCTCAGGACCCGAACCCGCAGCAGAAAGGATTGTCCGGAGGTTCTCAAGGGTCTGACGCACTTGGTTTGCGAAACCTCCATCGACAAGCTTCCCGGTTTTCGGGTCAATCCCAATCTGGCCGGCTGAAAATACCAAGTTCCCAGAAGCAACGCACTGGGAATAGGGGCCTATGACCTTCGGGGAATCTGCCGGATTTATCCTAGTTATCATCATTTCCATTTTCTTCCAATCGGGAAAACCGGTTCTTCCCAGGCTTTAATGATTCGCCGCCTTTGTTCAGAAAAACGGCTGGGACTCGATATTCTCAATGACCGATATGAACTTGGAAACGGCATATATCCCGAGGAGATAGCCGGCGATCTGGACAAGGTCGATTGCCGAGCCGACCGAATAGACGCCCATCCGGGTCGTTAAGTTGAAAGCAAGGTCGCCGGAAAGCTGGGTGAAAATGCCCAGTGCAAGGAGCAGCCAGGGACGCTGGAGCTTGCCTCCCTCGAAACTTGCGGTGAAAGAGCAGAGGATCCAAAGCCCGGCATTCATCCCAACAGGCATCACAAGGAAAAAGAAGAGCTCAGAAAAGCTCCCCAAATGGACTCCGTTCAGGAACGCAACGGCGCATCCTGCAACGGAAATCACAAGGAAAGCCGCAGGCAGCGCAATCATTGATTTGGAGGGCGCTTTCATTGTCTTTCTCAGGAAGGGACCGCCGATAAGCACCCCCAGGAGGAGGAACGCATACATCGCCCCCTGCCGGATTGCAAGCACGGGGTCAACCAAGGAAGGAAGCTTCCCGAGAACGACCTCGTTATAGAACCTGAAACAAGCGGTTATGACCTGGAAGGAATATGTGCCGAAAAGCAGGAAAAGAATCTTCCCTTGGAGGCTGCTGATGCTGTACTTGCGTATTGAGGCATAGGAGAAAGTCGCCGCAACAATCAGGCAGACTATCTGAACGCTTCTGGAGAAGAAAAGCAGGTTCTCCTCGGATATCGGGATGAGGAAAACTGCAATTGCGCAGCTCATCATCACAATCAGGCAGTCCCTTATCGCGCGTTCCATTGGTTTCTTGGGCGGATATCCGGGAAAGCAGATATAAACTTTCGCGAAAAAAAGCGGGAATTAATCAGTCCGGCTTTTCCCAGCCAAGAGATTTCCAAGCGCGTCCCGCGTACCGGGCGTCAGTCCTTTCGGAGGTTTTCCGGGACGGAACCAGCCGAATTCCAGGCTCTCGCCGTTTTTCCTGAGAACCGGAAAATCCCCCAGGGAAAGCTTGTAGACAAGGAAGATTGCGTGGAGGTCGTTTTCCGGCCTTATCGTCTCCTGGGCGAAAAGGAACCTGAACTCGGATTGGCGCGCCCGTATCCCAGTCTCCTCAAAAACCTCCCTCGCGACGGTTTCCCAAGAATTCTCGCCAAAGTCAACCGTTCCCCCGACGAAATTCCAGAGCAGGCAGTCCGACCTTTTCGCTAAAAGCAGCTTTTTGCCTTTGCATTCGACAATTGCCATTGCAACAAGGTAGATTTTCCCGCGTTTCCCGAGAAGCTTTGGCTGTTTGGTCGCCCTCTTCCCAGTCATATCAAAGCTTCTCAAGCGCCTTCCTCAGGTCGGAAGCAGCCTCGTCAAGAAGCCCCTGCTTGTTGACTATCTCCTTGATTACCGCCCCGGAATATGCCGAATATGCATATGCGGCCCCGCGCCCTATCTCCTGCTCGGCAAGGATTGTCACCAAGGGAGTTTCGTCCCGTGTCCGCCCGTCCTTCACTCCGGCAGCGGCATCCGCAGCCTTTCTTGCAGCGATTTCCTCGGGGATTCCGGAAATCAAGACTATTGAGCTGAGGTCAATCTCGTCAAGAATCCATCTTGGGAATCCAGGCCAGAATCCTGACGGGCGGAACATCACTGCATGGGATGTCACGATGAAAATCCCTTTGGCCTTCTTCCTCATGCCCTCGAGCTTCCTCGCAACTGCGGTCTGCATTTTCCTCGCGTCCGCAAGACTTGCTTCACGCCTGAACCTGTCCCTGTCCCCGACCATCTGCTGCGTGAGATGCCCGAAATTAACGACAACGCAGTCGGGCATGCCCTCGATTGCCCTTGTGATTACCGCGGTTTTCCCGACTCCGGAAGGCCCCAAAATCAGGACGAGTTTTGCAGCCTCCGTCTTCTTACCTTTGCCGGATGCCTTCAGTTTCTTCCCTGCCATCTGAAAATGGGCCCATTCTCGTTTTTAAAACTGAGCGCCCAAAAAAGGAACCCAACTAGGAACCGAACCGGGAACCCGCTCCGGAGCCCTTTCGGACAGGAAGCCAAACAAATAAAAGAGGGCTCCGGAAGCTTCCGGAATGGACGCTTTTCAGAAGACAATAGTTTCCAAAAATAAGGACCCGTTTCCCGAAATATTCGGGCAGGATGGCGCGAAGAAGGGAGCGATTTCGGCAATCCTCGCAGGGAGGCATTTCGCAATCCTCGGATATCCCGGCGTTGGGAAAACAACGCTAGCCAAGTCCGTTGCAAGACTCCTTCCCGAAATCCCGGTCGTTTCCGGATGCGATTTCAACTGCGACCCCGCCGATCCAGTGTGCCCGGTCTGCCTGAAAAGGAAGGCGAAAGGGGAGAAGCTTGCTTCGGAAAAGTCGCCCGGAATAAAGCGGTTCATCCGGGTCCAGGGCTCCCCGGACCTCCAGCCGGAGGACCTCCTTGGCGACATTGACCCGGTCAAGGCGCTTGAATTCGGGCCGCGCGATTCGCGGGCGTTCACCCCGGGGAAGATCCTCCGCGCCCACCGAGGCATCCTGTTCTTCGATGAAATCAACAGGTGCCCTGAGCGGCTCCAGAATTCGCTCCTGCAGGTTCTCGAGGAGGGTCGCGTCACGGTGAGCGGCTATGAGGTCGACTACCCGACCGATTTCATCCTGATTGCAACGATGAACCCGAAGGAGTCCGCCGGCACCGAGAAGCTTTCGGAGGCCCTTCTTGACCGGCTCGATTTCATAAAGATGGATTTCCCCGAAACCCCGGAAACCGAGAAGAAGATCGCCGAGGAGAAGTCCGCGAAGATAGAGGGCGTGAAGGTTCCGGAAAAGGTCCTTTCCGCAATAGTCTCGATTGTCCGGGCAACCCGGGCAGACGAGCGGATTGAGCGACCCGCCGGCGTGAGGGCGACGATAGGCCTTTACGAAAGGGTGCAGGGGCAGGCGCTTTCGAACGGAAGGAAACAGGCGGAGATGTCCGACCTCCTCGAAGTCGTCCATTCAGTTCTCGACCACCGGATAAAGCTTTCCCCGAAATTCCGGCATTCGATAGAGCCGGCGGAAGTTGTCGATTCCTTGATTGCTCAGCAAGTCCCAAAATAATCCCCCCGGGCGAGAAATCCGGGGGATCCGAGGACGAGGATTCCGGCGAGCAGAAGCAGGAATTTTCAAGCAAGGATTCGCAGATTCCCGAAAAGGAAACGAAAAGCTTCGGGCCCCTCCTGAGGCAGATGGCCAACCGCGGGCTCTCCGGGATTAACGCGATTTTCGTCGCAAGATCAATTGTCTTCGACCTCGATTCAGCTATCGGGACATATGGGGACGAAATCCTCAAGGACCTCACAGGCCTGCCGATTTCCGAGCTCCGCCGTTCAGAAGGGAAGCTTGAACGGGTCAGCCAGATTTCCGAGAGGATTGAAAAGCGCTCAAAGCTCCTTTCCTCGGAGGGATATGTCACGAAAGAAGGCGGCGCCCTCACCAAAAAGGCTCTGAAGGAAATCGCGGAGGAAACCCTGCGGGACGAGCTGGAAATACTCTCCCGCCTCGGGCACGGGACCCATCCGGCGAAATCCTCCGGCTTTGAGGAACGGACCGAGCTAGCCCTTCCATATTCCAGGGGGCACAGCTACAAGCGGATCTCTATCAGGCGGACGGTCTCGGTTGCCGCAAAGCGGGGGCACGGGAGGATAATCAGGGAGGACCTGCGCTCCTCGGAAATGACGAAGAGGACGGGCGTCGATTTCGTCTTCGTCCTGGATTCCTCCGGAAGCATGAAGGGGGACAAGCTCGATTCCTGCAAGCGCGCGGCAATCGGGCTTGCGGCGGTTTCAATAGGGACCCTTGACCGGGTTGCCGTCATTGCCTTCAGGAAGGAGCCGGAACTGATTTGCGAATTCTCGGATTCCGAGGACGTCCCGTATTTCGCGGAGAAAATAGTCTCCCTTACCCCCGGGGGCACCACATCGATTGCAAAAGCGGTTTTCCTTGCGGCGGAAATACTTCGGGCCCTTGACCGGGAATCGGCAAAACACATCCTCCTTATCACGGACGCCCTCCCGACCGAGGGGGAAAAGCCAGTCGAGGATGCGCGCGAATCGGTTGAGAAGGCATCGGCCGCCGGGATAACTATCTCGGTTGCCGGAATCGGGCTTGTCGAGGAAGGGGAGAAACTCGCAAGGGAGCTTTCCGGAATCGGCGAGGGGAACTTCTACAACGTCCCGGTCGGCGAGCTCACCGGAATAGTCCTTGACGACAGGGCGAAAATCGGCTAACCATTCTGTTGACTAAAAAGGCAATGCCGTTTTATACAGGGCGCCACAAAGCGAGGTTCCGGAGGAACGAGAATGAAAATGGATGTGAAGGTCGTAAACGTCAAGGAGAAGCTTTCCTTGTTCAGAACGCACTGGTCCCCGAAGATAATAGGGGATCTGAACGATTCCCACATAAAAGTTGCCAAACTCAAAGGGGAATTCGTCTGGCATGACCATGCGAACGAAGACGAATTGTTCCTTGTCGTGAAGGGGAAGCTGACAATCAAGCTGAGAAAAGCGGACCTGAAACTTGGCGAGGGGGACTTTGTCGTCATACCGAAGGGTGTTGAACACAAACCGGTTGCAGAAAAAGAGGTTCACGTTATCTTGATAGAGCCCAAGACGACAATTAACACCGGAGCAGTCAAGGAAAAACGGACTGTTGCGGAATCCGGAAGAATCTAGTCCTTACCTAGTTACCTGGAAAGACTCAACTTGCTCTTTTAGCTCTTTTGCGTGCTTGTCCTTCTCGAAATGCTCCCTTACCGGGGAAACGAGCTTGTCAAGGTGGTCGGCAACGGCGCCCTTCAGGTCTACCGGGGAAAGCTTCCCGCCCGCAAAAAGACTTTCAAGTTCAGGATAGCTTGCGATTTCTAAATTCCCGCCGTATTTCTCCGGCCTCTCTATCTTCAGCGTTTTGAACTTTTCGAAAAGGATGAACCTGCAGTATTCGAGGACCGGGTTCTCCGCAACCTGCTTTTCCGGGCAGAATGCGTTCTTTATTTTCCTCGCAATATCCTCGCGCGAATCAGTCATGAATATCGCGCTGTCCGGATTCGACTTGGACATTTTCATCTCAATTGCCTTTTCAATTGCATCGCCCCCGGTGCTTGCAGGCGGCTTGCCAAGGCCCATCATCATGTGGTGGCTCACGACAACCGGTTTCCAGAAGCCGAGCTTCGGGCCGAGCTCCCGTGCGAGTATGTTCACCTTCCGCTGGTCCAGTCCCAGCTGGCAGATGTCCGCCTTGAGATAGAAGATGTCGGCCGCCTGCATGCAAGGGTAGAGGATCTGCGATGCCTGCATTACCTCGCTTTCCTTCCTTCCCATTATCTGCCCGCACCTGATTATCCTGTTGAGTGTGGAATTCCTAGCTATCTGCATGACGAGTTTCCAGTATTCCCTGCTGGGGATTGCATCGTTAGCCCAGACGAACTCTACATTTTTCAAGTCCATCCCGCAGGCTTTCCAGACTTCTATCAGGTATTTGCCCGTAAGCTGGATCTTCTCCAGGTCGCCACCCATCTTGTTGTTCGCCCAGCCGTGCCAGTCGGCAACCCACATCTTGAACCTGCATCCGGCTTGCGTCATCTTGTTTACGTTTATCGTCCTCAGGAGGCCCTGGGCAATGTGCAATTGTCCGGAGGGCTCGAAGCCGTCGTAGGCTATCGGCGTCTTCTTGTTCTGCAAAAGCTCCCGAAGCTCTTCCTCAGTCAGGATTTCCTCGCCGACTTGCTTGATCAGGTTGATTCTCTCTTCGATGTCCATTTCGTATTTGCCCGTTCCAATCAGACGCCCGTTTTTTAAAGCTCTTCTGAAAAATTGCGGTAATACACCATCCCACGAAAATTGCGCGATATTTCGTCAGTAGGTACAGAATTGCGCCCAGGGAAAGATTAAAATAGGATGAGGGGGCAATACATCCCAGAAATGGAACAGCTATCTGGAAGTCAGCAGGTTCTATCCAATCCAGGTAGCTATTGGTCTATCTCCCTTACAGGGGAAAACCACGTCTGTTTCCGCCGGATGCCGGACAATACAAAACAGGTCCGTGTCATTGGCGGAACCGATTTCCTCAAGTTCTGAGGAAAGGGAAACGCGGGAATAAGCGCGTCCGAAACTCCAAGTCATCTTGGACAATAGGGCGCGTGAAAAAACGCAAATTTTGAAGGAAGGGGCTGGCTGAAAAAATCAAGCCCGTGTTTGATTCTCAGGTCAACCCAGGACATTTATTTTTCCCCAGTAGAAAGAAGAAACAGAATAAGGAGAAGAAAACAAAATGGAAGGAAACAGAATGGTGAAGATAGTTGTTGGGGCGAAGGAGTTCTCCCTTAACAAGATGCAGTTCGACCTCCTGGCGAGCTCTCTAGAGGCTTCAATGGGAATGGAAGTGCAGGTCCCGCCCGAGCTTGAGGAAGATGGCGGGGGAGGAATAGGGGAGGCGGAGTGAGGCGCGGTCCGGATGCCATACTACTTCAAGTTGGGGGCAAAGGGGCCGGTCGCTGCGTCAGATTGGGCGCACAAGGACCATGTTTCCGCAGCCCTCCGCGAGGCGGGGTATTTCCAATTCGCGGAGAATCCGGATGAGATGATTGGGTCGGAGGCTGTCCTTGTGGGAGAAATAGTCAAGGCTCTCGCGTCCCACAGGCACGAGAACCCGAAGCAGTCCCAGACCTACCAGATAAACATGGAGGCTTTCGGACGCGTCCACGGATACAGACTCAATGTTGCGAGGGAGAACGTGTTCCTGAATCAGTAGTTGAGAAGGGGAGGGGGAAAGGAGAGTAAGAAAGAATAGAAGAGCGAGAAAAAAAATCAAGGGGAGGCAGCCGTCTGAATGCCAATGAACCTTGACCACGGGAGAACCGCGTTTCGAACTGACTGAAGAAAAATGGCAGAAACGGAAGAGAGAAGACCGGCTGAAGAAATTCCTGGCACAGTAGTGATAGCTATAGCTGAAACCAGCAAAGCAATCACAATTGTCTGCAACGGAGAGCAGGTTCGAGAAATCCCCAATGGAAAAGCAGACTACACCGTCCTGCGGGAGCTTTCTGATTTCCTTCTTGGAACTTACGCCAGAAACGGAAAAGCCATTTCAGTTCTCGCGATTGACGAAAAGGCATCCGGATATCTTTCGAATTGCCTTGTCAAGGGGAGAATGGAGAGATTTGGGAACACCCACCCTGAATATGTCCCCGCCCTAATGGGACGGGGCGACCCGACGAAAACCGCTTTGGCATATGCGCTGCTTGCCGATGAAGCAAGTTCAGTTACGGGGGAGCCATCCGAAATATATCCCAGGTTGCTGGCAGAAATTTCCCCGGCAGCCAGCGCTTTCATCCACGATAAATATTGTATTGCTATGCTTGAGGCGGGAGCAGCGCCAGCCAACCAGACGAACGCGAGGACCGGAAAAGTGTGACCGCCCAGTTACACCGGAAAATTAAAATAGGACGAGTAGGCAATACTGTCAAATGGAAAAATCAGGTGCTGAATTGAAGCAGGTATTCTCATTTAGCGGCACCTTCTCCTTCGCGGATTAGGAAAAACAACTCCGCTAAGGATTGCGGTTTCTGACTAAGGATTGCGAGAGCCTTCCGAAAGGGACTGTCTTGATTCTTCAGCCAAGTAGGCTGCAGACCGGAGTTTGAACTGATTTGTTTTTGTCAGTCGGAACAACAGAGAAAAAAGGAACGAAAAAAAATGAATGAAAATACGGGAAAGAAAAAGTCAGCTAGAACTGCCTACGGAGCTTCCGAGGGAATTTCCGCGGCAATTCTGGCTGGCAACGTAAGCGGAAAGAACCGGGAGGGTGTAGGGAAATGATGGAACTTGCGGCAGCAATCCTGCTTGCCCTGGTAATCCTCCCCGGATTCTGGCAGCCGGGAATGGGAAGCAGTTCGAGCACCAGGGAAAAACCTGCGCCGGTCAGGAAAGTCCACCTTAAGATTGGTCCGGAAAAAAGGCTTCAGGCAATCCACGCAGACAGAGAGATTTATTCAGCTTCAGCTGAAGCGCCCCGCTCCGAGGTCCTTGCCGGGCTCAACGCCGAGCTGGAAAAAATAGCTCCATCTGCCAAATACCGCCTTGAAATCAAGTACGTTCCGGAAGCGGATGCATACCTTGCCGCCTGCCTGCAAAAGGCAGTCCTGGAAGAGGCGCGCGTGAGCGGAGGACCGGAATTAGAGGAGGCAGTCCTCGCCCTCACCGGAGAAAAATACACGGCGCCCCTGAAGCTTGCCTGGGACGAGACTGGGCGGACCGTGCTTGAAGTCGTCGGCGAGGAAGAGGAGCGAAGCATGACTCCGCACGAAGCAGTTGAGAGACGCAGGAGAATTGCGGAACGGATAGTTGAAGCCCGACAGGTGTGCAGCAAGGTCCACCGCGCAGGGAATATTTACCGGGGAATCTCGGCAAGAGGGAACGCATACAAAGACCCTGACAACTATGCCTCCGCGGAGAAGGCGAGGGGGAACCTGATTTCCCTTTCAGTTTGAGCGCGTGAGCGGGGAAGGAGTTTTTATTTTTCTTCTCCAATCCCTTCGTCAGCCGAAGAAGTATCCTTCTCACCTTCTTCATCGACCAGCTGGATTCTTTCCTTGTTCGGAACACTTGTCAATATGGCCGCAGCGCTTCTTTTTTCGTTGCCTGTCCCGGGCGGGTTTTTCTTCCCCCAATCCTTCTTCGATTCGCATTCAACTGTCAGGCACATCACGAACGGTCTCTTACCTGCCCGGATCACCTTTATCGCCGGCGCCCTGCAGAACTCGCAAACCTTCTCAGTCGTTTCAATCAACCCGGAGGGGAGCGGATATGCATTCTTGCAGGTAGGATAGCCGGAGCAGCCGACGAACTTCTTCCTCGTTTTTGGGTTGAAGACAATCTTGAGCGTCCCGCCGCAGGACGGGCAGGCTCCGAGGGTTTCCTTCACCTTCTGGGTTACCTGAAGGCCCTTGAGCAGGATTTCTCCGACCTCCTTCTCCTTTTCCCGGAAGCCCTCGAGGGTTTCGACAAGGACCTTCTTCGCCCGGTCGATAACACTCTCCCGTTTAGTTTTGCCCGCGACAATGTTCTCCATCTCTCCCTCGAGCTCCCTTGTGAGCTCCGGGGAGATTATCTTCGGAGCGTTCTTCTCAAGGGATTCGACAACAGCCATGCCAAGTTCAGTTACGACAATCTTCTTTTCGGCGACATAGCCGCGGGAATAGAGAGTCCGGATTATGTCGGCTCTAGTTGCCTTCGTCCCGAGATTTTCCTTCTCAAGCTCCCGGATAAGGCTTGCCTCGTTATACCTTGGCGGGGGCTCGGTTTCCTTGGAAAGGAGGTTTATTGAATTCACCGGAAGGGGTTCCCCCTTCTTCAGGGCGGGAAGCGTGTTTTCCTCGAACTTTGCATAGGGACCATAGAGCTCAATCCATCCGGCCTTTGTCGTAGTGTGTCCCGCTGCCGAGAAAAGCTCGCCATTGACATCGAAGGTTGCAGTAACAGTCTCCCTCTCGGCAGGCTCGCCGAAAACGGCTAGGAACCGGAGGACAATTAGGTCGTAGAGCTTGCCTTGCTCTTCAGTGAGGCTTTTCGGCCTCTCGCCGGTCGGATGTATTGCGGGATGCGCCGGATCCTCCTTATTCCCCTCGTTCGGTCTCAATCCCTCCTTGGCTGCAAGCATCCCGGCAGGCTCGGAATATTTCTTCTGCCTGGAAAGGCTGACAAGAATCTCCCTGAGGTTCAGGCGCGCTGGAAGCTTCTGCGAACTCGTCCTTGGATAGCTTATGAGCGCCTTTTCATAGAGCGCCTGGGCAATCGACTGCGTGCGCGCCGGAGCGAAACCGAAATGCCGGTATGCCTCGGTCTGGAGCTTTGTCAGGTCAAAGGGCGTCGGGGGCGCTTGGGAATAGGTTTTCTTTTCAATATTTGAAACGGTGCAACTCTCAGCCCCGGAGGTTTTCCGGATTATTTCATCAGCCGTTTTCCTGTCCCAGAGCTTGTCAGCGACATGGAGCGCGCTTATTCCCTGCCGGGATTTCTCAGTAAGGAGCTCGATCTGCCAGTAGGGGGTTGGCTTGAAAGCCGCGATTTCCCGCTCTCTCCTTGCAAGGAGCGCAAGAGCGGGACCCTGGACCCGCCCGGTCGAAAGAACCTGCCATCTCCCAGCCTTCTTTATCGCAAGGGTAAGGGCGCGCGAAAGGTTTATCCCATAGAGCCAGTCCAATTCATGCCTTGCAAGCCCCGCCTCGATCTGGGGAAAGTCCAGGTGCTCTGCCGCGCTCTCGAAAGCGAATTGGAGCTCCCGCGCGGTAAGGGTTGAGAATTTCATCCTGCGGGCGTCCGACCTTCCGCAGGCGAACTTGAGGATGTTATACCCTATCACGGCGCCCTCGACATCATAGTCTGTTGCGTTGTAAACCTCGCTAGCGCCCTCGGAGAAATTCTGGATTGCCGAAAGATACGGCCTTGCGAAGCCGGCGCCCTTGTTGGACTCCCAGACGGGAACCCACTTGGTTTCAAGGACTAGGTATGTCCACCTTCCCTTGTCCTTCTCGGCAAGGCCGTAGAGGTGCCCGACTGCCGAGACAACGACAATCTTTTCCCTTTGTGGGAAAGCTCGAAGACCGAGACCTTTCCGTGCTTTTGTATGCTGACGCCCCCATCCGCAAGAGCCTGGGCGATTTTTCCGGCAGCGTTCGGCTTTTCGGCAATTATCAGGGAGTAGGGCTCGGCCATGCCAGGAAGAAGGAAACCGGCTATTTATTCGTTGGGAGGGGAAGTTTCCCCTATTTTCGGTATATCCGGTCGTGATGCTCAAGCCGCTCGAAAAGGATGTGTTTTTCCCGCCGGAAAACCCTGAAAAAAAGGACAAAGTTCGAGTCAATATGCACCCGCTTGTAATCCGAAAGATCATGCCTCAGGTTCTTGTAATGGTCAATTCCCGAGGGACTTGAAATTATTTCCCTGATTTTCTTGTTGAGAATCAGAGCCCTTTTCCGATCCTTTTTCGCAAGTTTCCCCAGGGTTTCCCTCAGGTGATCGGAAAGGTCGAAGGTGAACTGGTCCAAATCCCTAATCTGCTCCCGAGAGCCGGTCAAGCTCCTTCAGGGACAGCTTCCTCATTCCGTGCTTTTTAACGTGGGCATTGCAGGATTCCACTATTTCCCGGACAGTTTCCTCATTCACTTCAGGTTCGACGAACTCCGTACCGTAAAGTTCCGCGAATTTCTCAAGCGCGGCAGCCTTGTCCCGCAGGCCGTATCTCTCCTTGATTACGCCAAGGACCCGGCTGGCATACTCGTTCACCGTCAGGTTCATTGCTATCTGCCTTGCCACGGAGGAATTAGCCGGAGTTAGTTTAAATAAGTTCGGGTTACTTTGGCAAGGCTAGGCAACCCGGTTCTTCGGCTCTCCGGAAAGGAAGCCTGAGATGTTTTCAGCAGTAACATCAAGGATTTTCCTGTCGGAATCGGAAGTGTTGAATGCGTTAGCGGGGCATGCGAAAATCCTCGGGGTGGTGAAATATGGGTCTTCCTTCGGAATAGGCTGCATGAGATCGGTCTCAACCCCGTAGCCGAAAACCTTCCCGCTCCTGACCGCGGCGACAATAGCGTCCTTGTTGACAATATCCTCGTTAGCGCAATTCACGACAATAACGCCGTCCTTCATTTCGGAGATTTCCCTCTCCCCTATCAAGCCAAGGGTTTCTTCCAATGTCGGGACAGCCAGGACAATAACATCACTCTCCTTCAAAAGTTTCTCAAAAGTGACGAGCTCAACACCAGGAACGGGCCTGCCGCTTTTGTTTAGACCAATCACCCGCATGTCAAAGCCTCCGGCAATCCGCGCAACCTTCGTCCCTATGTTCCCAAGGCCTATTATTCCAATAGTCTTGCCGTAAACCTCCCTACCCTTGTATTCCTGGAACCTGCAAGCGCCCTTCGTTCGCGCGTCCCACCAGAATTCGCTCGCCCGCTTTGAGAGGTCAAGTATCATTTCCCAGATATGCTCCGCAACGGATTCCGTGTTCGCGCCCTTTGCGTTGCTCACGACAACCCCGCGCCTTTTCGCAGCCCCAAGGTCGAGCCAGCCGACCCCGACAGTCATCGTGCAGACAAGTTTCAGGCTGGGAAGGCTGGAAAAAAGCCTTTCCGAGAATTTCGGTATTGTCGAGGGCCCCGCAACTATTATTTCCGCTTCCTTCCCAAGCTCGATTGTCGCCTCTTCCGAAAGCTTTTGGCCAATGACAACTGAGACCTTCCCAAGCGCGGAAAGCCTAGGAAAGTCGCCTTCAGTCTTTGGAACTGAGCTGAAAACGAATATCTTCGGTCCGGGCATTTCTTTCACCTTTTCTCTATCGGGGCAAGCTCCCTTTTTCCAACATAGCCCCAGAGCGCCTTCGGGAGATTGACTGTCCCGTCCTTTGTCTGGAAATTCTCGATTAGCGCGACAATCGCTCTCGTTGTCGCAATCGCTGTCGAGTTGAGCGTGTGCAGGTATTCCGACGGCGTCCCGGGAGCCTTCCTGAAGCGGACGTTGAGCCGGACCGCCTGGTAGGACGTGCAGTTCGAGCAGGAGACCATTTCCCTGTACTTCCCCTGGACGGGCATCCATGCCTCAAGATCGTATTTCTTCGCAGCAACAGTCCCGATGTCGCCTGTGCAGACGTTCACCACCCTGTGCGGGATTTCAAGCCTCCGGAAAATCTCCTCGGCATTGTCAATCAGTTCCTCATGGATTTTCCAGGATTCGTTCGGGTTGCAGAAGACGAACTGCTCTATCTTGTTGAACTGGTGGACCCGAAAAATCCCTTTCGTATCCTTCCCGTGCGCGCCAGCCTCCTTCCTGAAGCAGGGGCTTATCCCGGCAAGCCGCAGCGGCAGCTCCCCTTCAAGGAGCGTCTCGTCCATCATCATCCCGCCGAGGGGATGCTCGCTTGTCGCAATCAAATAGGCGGGTTCGCCGTCTATCTTGTAAAGCATTTCCTCGAAGGTCCCCAGGTCAGTTACTCCCATGTATGCTTCATGCCCCATTATTGCAGGGGGGTTTACAACCGTGAATCCGCGCTCGATAAGGAGGTCTGCCGCGAACCTCTGCAGCGACATGTCAAGGAGGACGAGGTCGCCTTTCATGAAATAGAACCGCGACCCGGAAATCTTGGCAGCCCGCTCAAGGTCAAGCATCCCGAGGCTGAGGAGGATTTCCTCGTGGCCCTTTGGCTCGAAGGAATGCTTTCGCGCCTCGCCCCAGGTCCGTACAACGGAGTTCTCGGAATCATCCTTTCCGAACGGAACCGACTCGTGCAAGGTGTTCGGCAGGCGCAGAAGAGCCTCATGGAGCTCGTTCTTGAGCAGGTTGAGATTTTCCTCGGAACCCTTTATCTCCGCAGGAACCTCCTTGCTCCGCGCAACGGTCTTGGCTGACGCTGCGCCCCCGGCTTTCTTCGCCTGCGAAATCTCCTCCGTAATCCGGTTCCGTTCCGCCCGCAGGTTCTCGACTTGTACATTCAACTGCCGAGCTGTTTTGTCGTTTTCAACGGTTTTCTCAAGAAGCGCGAGAAGCGAGCCGTCCCCGCCACGTCTCTCCAGATCCCGTCTGACCGCATCCGGATTCTCGCGAATGAACCTTATGTCAAGCATATTGCGGGGAAATCCGACAAACTAATAAATCTTCCCCCTGGGGGCCCAGCTCAGATGAACGAGCTGTTCGGAAGGCGGGTCGGAGCCTATTTAGTCGACAACTTGGTCCTTTCCGTAATAGCCTCCTTCCCGATCTCGGTCTTCCTGAAAATCCCGGAAAGGGGGATGTTCGCCCTGCTTGTCTCGCTTTTCCTCTCGGCGTCATCCGTGATTTACTGGACCCTCTGCGACCTGCTTTCCGGCCAGAGCCTCGGGAAGATGATTTTCGGAATACGGACGGTTTCCACATTGGCAAGCGGGAACTTGAACCCACTCCAGGCGCTCGGCAGGAACCTGACAAAAGCAGCGCTTCCCTTCCTGATGCTCGACTCGCTCCCGGTGATAATCGGCAAGGAGCGGCAGAGATATACGGAGAAGCTTACGAGAACACGGACGGTTGAATGGAGATGAGAAGGAAACAATGGCGTTTTTGAGGAAAAGGATTATGACGATTCTGCTTGTTATGCTCGGGATTTTCTCGCTTTCCCTGGTGTTTGTCCTCGTCTCAATGAAGCTCCCGGAGGTCTCGACCCCGAAGGAGATAGTTCTCCTCCGGCTCGAGGGGACAATCGGCTCGGCGGGCGCTCTCGGGGGCTATGCTGAAATAGACCGCAGGCGCGTGCGCTCAATACTCTCGGAACTCGGGGACGACCCGCTAGTATCCGCGGTCGTTATCGAAGTCTCCTCCCCCGGCGGGGATGCCGCGGGAACCCTTGACCTTGCGAACTCGATAAGGGCGCTTGCAGGGAAAAAGCCCGTTGTCACCTTCTCGACGGACGTCGCAGCCTCCGGAGGCTACTGGCTCCTCGCATCCGGGAACAGGACAATCGTCTCCCCCCTCGCGATAGTAGGCTCGATCGGAGTCATTTCCGAGACAATAGATGCCTCGAAACTCCTTGAGAAGATAGGGGTCAACATAACCACGACGAAGGCCGGAAAGTACAAGGATGCCGGCTCGCTTTCCAAGCCGCTGACTTTTGAGGAGCAGGAGCAGTTCCAGGAGCTTGTCGACAAGGTCCACGAGGAGTTCATTTCCGGGATTTCAGAAGCAAGGGGGCTCTCCCGCGAGGAGCTCCTCAACCTTTCCCAGGGGCAGGTTTTCCTCGGGCGGGATGCGATTTCCCTCAGGCTTGCGGATTCCCTCGGCGACGAGGATTCGGCAATAGAGGAGGCGAAGGAAATCTCGAACTGCGAAGCATGCATGGTAAGCGAAATCTCGATAGCAACCGACTGGGAGAGATTGGTCGGGCAGTTCGCGGCAACCTTCGGGCGCTCCTTCGGGCTCTCGTTCATTTCCGGAATCTCGACGAGCAGCAAGGTATAGAAAGTGTACCAGGTAGCAGAGGGAAACCCTTTTAAACCGGGTTCGCCCTAATCTTCCATGGAAAACGAAAATGCACACAAGGCAAAGCCGCTCACCTTCGGGACTCTCCAGGGGATTTCCGACAAGACAAACCAGATACACCACGGAAAGCTCTACACCGGTTACGTCAACAAGCGCAACGAGATCGAATCCGCACTGAAAACCGCGGACAGATCGAAAGCAAACGCAACCCATTCGGATTTCGGGGAGCTGAAGCGGCAGGAAACCTTCGCGGCGAACGGCCAGATATTGCACGAGATATTCTTCGGGATTCTCGGCGGGGACGGGACGCCTAAGGGGAAGATAATCACGCTCCTTGAAAGGGATTTTGGCTCCTTTAATTCCTGGAAAGAGGATTTCGCCGCCTGCGGGATGAGCGCAAGGGGCTGGGCAATCCTCGCTTACGACCCCTCTGACGGGCGCCTGCACAACTATACCGGAGATGCCCATAACCAGGGCGGGGTATGGGGGACAATCCCGCTTGCAGCCCTTGACGTTTACGAGCATGCCTATTTCATAGATTTCGGAAGCGACAGGAAATCGTATATCGAGGCTTATTTCAAGAACCTTGACTGGGGAAAGATTGAGGAATTTGCGAAAAGGGCCAAACTGGTCTAAGTGGGCTTAAGCCGCAGATTTTCCCAAAGGCCTGTATGTCCCTAGAAGCTTCAGGATAGCATATCCGCCGAAAACTTGGATCAGGAGCCCGGGCCACCCGAGCGCGAAATCCGAGAGAGCCTTCTGCACGCTTCCGGAATAGGCAGCATCGAAAAAAGTCCCGAGCGCCTGGTAGCCGATGACAACAAGCCCGAGGTTTAAGATGGAGAGCTTTTTCGTCCCGAAGGAAACCGCTGATGCGGCAAGGACGAGCGCAGCGCCCTTCACAAGGATTGCCGGAAGCATTGCCGCCGGAGGCATCCCGGTGAGAATGGTGTTCGCAATCGGGGAAAGGACGGCTGTCAGGATCCCGACCTTCCACCCGAACTTGTAGGAGCTGACAAGGACGAAGAAGTAGATAGGCAGGAACTTTAGCCCGCCCTGGGGTATTGTGTGGACAAGCCAGGGGAAGATTATGTTCCCGAGAACGAAGAGCGACGTGAAAAGACACCCGCCGACATTCGCGAAATCAAGCTCGACGGGAAAGAAATTCTCTTTTCTATTCTCAGCCATTTCCGCCCGCCTCAGATATCAGTAGCCTTCTCTATCTTAACGTCACCTTTCACCTTGCACTGGCAGGCAAGGCGCTGGCCTTCCTTCGCCGAGAACATTATCAGCGAGTCCTTCTCCTGGTCCTCCGGGGCTGAGAGGTTCCCTGCGCCCTCGAGAACGTTTATCATGCATGTCCCGCAGACCCCCGCCTCGCAGCCGAACACGAGCTTGGAATCGTTCTTCTTGCACACGGTTATCAGCGGCTCGTCAGGTTCCGCCTCAACTTCCCTTCCACCCTCGTCGGAAAACGTCACTTTCGGCATGGCGACTGGGAAGATTCGCGCCTATTTTAACTTTTGCTCCTCTTCTAAGACCTGCCCAATATTGGAAAAAGTCGCCGGATGCTTGGGTCCGAGGACGCAGCAGGCTTCGGGTCCTTTGGAAATCTCGAAAGTTCCGAGCTTTCGGGCGATTGCGATAATCTCCTCTTTGTCGAAGGAAATCAGGGGCCTGGCAATCGGAAGGCGCGTGGCTGAATCTATCACGGCAAGGTTCGAAAGAGTCTGGCTCGACACCTGTCCGAGGTTCTCTCCGGTGACGAGGAAATCCGCGCCGATTTTTCCGGCGATTTTATCGGCTCGTCTCAGGAGAAGCCTCTTTTGCAGGACGTAATATAGGGAATATTTGCATTTGCTCGCCAGTTCCTCGAGGTCCTTCCCGACGTTTTCGGCAAGGAATTCTTCCGCGCCGATTTTCTTTGCGAGCACGCCGCATTTCTCCTCGATTTCAGGGCCAACGAAGGGCTCTGAGGAGAAATGCACCGCCGCAAGCCGGAAGCCGGCTCTTTTGACAAGGAAGCCCGCGACCGGCGAATCAATCCCCCCGGAAAGGAGAAGCAGGCCGAGTTTCTTTTCCTCCATCAGGCGAGAGCCGGAAGCCGGGCTTAAATAAAAAATCCTCTCCTACCTATCGGAACGAAGCGTTCAAGATTCCTTAATGCGAAAAGTGCCTTCTTCCTTTCAATTTCCACCTTTCCGGAAAAGCGCCGGTTTTATAATTGAATCGGGCCGGGCTCGCGCAAGGATGGGAAAAATCAAAGCAGTCATCTTTGACATTGACGGAACCCTCCTGAATTCGGCGGAAATAGTCACCCGCCTCTGGTCCGGGGTGTTCGAAAAATTCGGGCTCTTCCTCAAACCGGACGAGCTGAAAAAGCACCTGGGAAAATCCCCCGCCCAGCTTGCGAGGGAGCTTTTGCCGGAGAAGAATCCCGAGGAAATAGACCGCTGCCTCCAGGAAACCTTCCGAAGGGAGGTCCCCGCTTTCCCGATTTTCGAGGGGGTTGTCGGGACAATAGTCTTCCTCGAGAAGCGCGGGATAAAAATCGGCGCGGTTTCCGGCGGGCCGCTCCCGAACATGAAGCACTACCTTTCGGCAGCGGGAATCCTGCACCACTTTTCCTCGCTTGCTTCAGCTGCCGATTTCCCCGAGGGGAAGATTACCGGCGCGCCGTTCCTCCACGTCTGCAGGGAACTCGGGGTCGAGCCGGCCGAAACGGTCTGCATCGGGGACGCTCCGCTTGATGCGGTCGGCGCGCGGAACGCAGGATGCATTGCCCTCGGGGTTCTTGGCGGCGGCCATGGAAAAGAGGAACTTGAACTGGCCGGAGTCGAGACAATCGAGGGAGTCGGCAACCTTCCCGAATATCTCAAGGGAGCTGAGCTTCTCTGACGGCTGAGAAAAAAGTTGTATTGATTACCGGGGCCTCGAGCGGAATCGGGCTTGCAGCAGCCGAACTATTTTCCAAGCGGGGCTGGATTGTCTATGCCGGCTTCCGGAAAACGAAAGTGCGGGTGCCCGGCTGCAGGATGGTCTATCTTGATGTCTGCGATTTTTCCTCAATCGGAAAGGTCGTTTCAAGGATTTCGCAAGAACAAGGGCAGCTTGACTGCCTTGTCAACAACGCGGGCTACGGGCTTTTCGGCGCCCTTGAGGATGTCCCGCCCCGGGCGGTCGAGGAGCAGTTTCGGACAAACGTCCTCGGGCTTGTCGAGGCAACCAGATACGCGCTTCCCTTTCTCAGGAAAAGCAAGGGGATTGTAGTGAACGTAAGCTCGGTTGCCGGGAAAATCGGGTTTCCTTTCGGTTCCATTTACGCAGGGACAAAGTTCGCTGTCGAGGGGATTTCGGATTCCCTGCGGAGCGAGCTTGCGCCGTTCAAGGTCAAGGTTGCGATTGTCGAGCCGGGCCCAATAAGGACGAACTTTTCGAAATATGCGTCGGGAATTTCCAGGGGCGCTCTCGGTCGCAAGGGGTCTCCGTACGGGGATTACTACCTGAAGCGCGAAAAGATAATGGAACGGTTCGAAAAATACGGACTCGCTCCCGAGGAGATTGCGCGCGCAATATTTTCCGCCGCAACCGCGCGGAATCCGAAAGCGAGGTATGTCGTCGCAGGCCCCACGGGAATCCTGCTTTTCCTAAAGGCGTTCCTGCCGGAAAAACTCCTTGACTGGCTCGTCAGGAAGGGTTTCGGGCTTTCCTAGACTGCGCAATCAAATTAGCTCAAGGAAACAACCGAGCATTTTCCCACAATGCATTCGCACGTCCCGGCTCCGCAGTCAAGGGGCCCCATGCAAACCGCTGTGCATGCCCTGTTTGACGGCTTGTAGTATGCCTGGTTGATGCAAGAGCTCGGATGGCAGTCGGATGCGGGAACGCAGTCGGAATCGGTTGAGCAGGCCCCGGTGCCGGAGTTGGAAGTTGGACAGGGCGCAAACTCGCAGTTAGGCGGGATCCGTCCGACCGCAGAACCGTCCGGGCAGACCTTCGCCTCCTCAGTACAACCGACGTTTCCGCTGAAAGATTTCTCAATCAGCGCCAAACCCAGCAGGGCAAGAACGAAAACCGAGACAGCTACCGCAAGCTTTCCCCAATCCATCCCGTCCAGCCGACCGAACAGGCTAAATAATTTCCGCCAACTATCCGCCGATGACGGCATCCTTTTGGTTAATGTATTCGCGGAGCTGCTTTATCACCGCAATATTGTCAAAAAAAGCGAGTTTCCCGCCGCATTCACTGCAAATGAAGTTATGCTCGAATGCATTCTCAAAAATGACGCGGATACACCCGTTCTCGCATTTGTAGAACTGGTTCCCCTTTTCATAATCAAGCTGGCCCCTGAGATCCCCGACGGATTTGTCTTTCCGTTCGCTCATCAAGATGTTTATTTTTCCGGGCTCAAGTCTCCAGAAATAAACGTGCCAGCCACGGGTCTCGTCCTTCATTTTCCTGAAGGAAACGAGCTTCTTCTCGTAGAGGCGATAGAGAATTCTCCTGACCGCCTTGACATCCATCTTAAGGCGGTCCGCGAGCTTGAACTCGTCAACTTCCTTGTGCCGTTTCAGAACACCAACAAGGTCAATGCTTTTAGCCCCGCCAAGTTCCGCGAGGAGTTCCTGAGCATAGGGGTTCTCGAATTCCTTAATTGCCATAGTTCCTGAAGAGCGAGCCATATTCCTTCATCTCCTACCGTCTGTTCTTTTGCCAAGATTTACCAGCGCATTGAACAAAATTGTTCTTTTGCATCAGTAAGGATATATAATGTCCCTTTCTACTTTATATATATAACTGTCTACTTGAGAATGGTTCGTTCACTTTTATTTGAAAAACACTGCCTTGACAATCGGAATCAGTATGTTAAAGGCTAAAAGGGGTGCCGAAATGAAAAAAGCGACTTTATTGACGAGATTTCCCCGTTCCTTCCCGAAATAATGCTTTGTTACGTCTGCAAACATCCTTCCGCCATCCATAAGCGGGAAAGGGAAGAGATTGATTATCCCTACACCTATATTGAGGCTGAAAACCCAATTGAACAGCCCTAGCAGCCAAAGAAGGATTTTTCCAACTGAATCGAAGGAAACGGATTGCCTCGTGGTAATCCCTAGCCTGCCTTTTGTTGGATCCTCTTCCCGCGGACCCGCAACAACAGTCACCCGGGTCCCTCCAACCTTTTCAATTTCAAGAGAATCGCCCGGTTTGAGCTCGCCGGCAACAGAGACGAAATCGGAAAGGTTCAGGACGCTCCGCCCGTTAATCGCAGTCACAACATCCCCGGGAAGCAACATTCCTTCGGCTGGCGCGCCCTGGGCAACGGTCAGGATTTCCGTCCCCGCCGGGGTGAAATGTGGCTTTGCCGCGAACGCGACAAGCCCCGCAAGCCCGAGAACGAGGAGTGCGGTGAGGAAATTCGCGAAGCTTCCCGCCGCGAAAATGCGAAGCTTCGTCCTCAGGGGACGTCGGGCAAGCTTCCTCTCGTCAATCTCAACTCCCGCAGCGGGGATGAAAAGGAAGAGCGCAAGCGCGACGCTTTTCGGCTTCACCCCGTGGCACGAGGCGACAATTGCGTGCGCAAGCTCGTGGACGATTGCGAGGAGCGCAATTGAAATAATCCCGTATGTGAATGGAAGGAAAACCGGGCTGCCCGGGACACGGACTCCCGGAATTATTATCGAGACTGACCCAATCCCGTTAGGCTGGAGGACCTGCCAGAGGCTTTTCCCGAGGAAGTAGACAACGAAAACCATCCCCACAAAGCCGACCAGAACGCCAAAGTCGGCGAGCGGGCCGATGACCCGCTCAAGCTTCCGGGACTTTTTGTAGATTAGTTCCCCGAGGCTCTTGCTTTTCAGGAGGAAAATCGGGAACTGGATTTCCACGTTCTTCCGGAAGATGAAGATGAAAAGCGCAAGCCCGGCAATCCATGCGAGGAAAACCGGGTCGATTGGGAAAGCCATTCCCGAGGCAAGGGGAAACTTTGTTTATAAAACGCTCAGTTGCGGCGCCAGCAAAAATCCTTCAGCATTGGGAGGAAGAGCACCTCACATGAACTGCTTGCGCGGCTCTTGCTAATTAGGGCATATGCATTTCAGATTGCCGGCTCAAGGTAGTTCGCAACCCAGTTCTCCCTGAACGCGACAAGGACCTGCGCGAAGACCTTTGCAGTTCCCTCAACGGGGAGTCCGGGAACTCCCAGTTTGCGAGTCCCCTTCATCCTGAGGTCGAAATCATACCCCTCTTCAAGCCCGAAGAGCTTGCCAACCACTTCCGGCGTTTCGTCATTCCCCGCAAGATAAACCGCTCTCTGGGTTTCGTTGAAAAGCTTTCGTGCAGGGATTTCAGAAAAGGAACGCCCGTCCCTTTCAATTTTAGGAGTTTGCCCTTTGGGAGGTTTTGAAATGTCAAGGGAAAGGACCTGCTGCCATCCGTAGTAAAGGTGTCTGCCAAGGCTTTCAACATCATATTTGCAAAAGCCGACCTTGCACGCCCCCCCAACGTCAACTTCGAGTTTTCCGAAATCAAGGGTTTTCGCCGATTCCGCAAGGAGGCTTGTCTCAGAAGGGGCGAACATAAGCTGGAATGTGTCTTCATTGTCAAAATAGGAAATGCTCCCGATTGGCGAACCGGCGGCGGAAATCTCCAAGGGCGCTTCCCCGGGAGCTTTGAGATATTCAAGGATCGCACTTTCAATTTCCCCGACAGGTTCCAAATCGCCGACAAGAGTCAGATTCAATCCAACCATTCGCCAGAAAAGTCTGCCAGCAATTTAACTTTTTCCCAAGAGGAACTTATATAAACTCAAAAGTGGCAATAAAGTCGAATGCCAAACTGTTATGGATGTGCGAGTAATAGGGCAAAACCCGACTACCGGCAGGTTCCTGAAAGAAAGGGTCCCTACAGCAACGGCAACGCAAACAGCCCCTATTCTTGGGCAGGACTCGAGCTTCTTCAGACCGAGTCCCTTAACGCGAACATAATAACCACGACAGGCCCAAAGAGAAACGCAGGACTTGCGGATGTTGCGAACGTCTTTTCGATAAACGCTCTGTTCCCCGAAAAAACGGCAATCCAGACTCCCGTCCAGCCATATGTCCTGACGGAAGAAACCCCTGTTGCTCAAATCCAAGGCGTGGTAACCTATTCTTGGCCCGCGTTGGAAGGCGCTGAGAAGCAGGCAGCGGAAAAAAGCAGCCGGTTCGCAAGAGCCGATTATGCTGGGTTGATTCAGTGAGTTTTCCTATCCGCCTCAGAAATCCGGCCCGCAAGGATTTGTACTTCCTCCGGACGGAAGATCTTCCTTTTGCAAGAACTGGACGTGCTTATTAATCAAGCATGTCTGCTAAACGTATGGCCGGTTTTGAAGGCACAAGCATTTCATCCAAAGTCAAAAAAGTCAAGGCTGCCGATGGGCCGGGAGCTTACACCGAAATAATACTCAAGCCCCTCCTCCCCGGAGCGGGCTATTCGCGCGAAGACCAGGTCTACGATGCACTGGGCGTTCTGAAACACGTTGCCGCATATCCAGACCTTCCCGTAAAAATCCGGACGGAAGGGGAAGGGGATTTTTCCCAAGCAATGGATTCCCTGAGAAACATCTCGGTCCGGTTTGCCCGCAAAAAAATGTCAAGCCAAATAGCCTTCGACGTTGCAGAGGACGCCTCGCTGTTTTCAGACGTCATTTTGGGCGAAAAACACCCCCTAACGCTTAAGCTCAACGGCATTTGGCAAGATGCCGCATCTGATTCCAAACTTGGTGCCGCGGCAAAAAAAATACTTGGCGCGTACGAAACCGCCGAACTTTAACCGCTGTTTCAACCCTCCTCAGAGGACCTGCGGCCACCAGTGGCCGAACCGACAATTGAACCGAAATAGGGCGAGGTCCGGGGGCTCTTGACCGAAGCGAAAAGGAGTCCTCCTCAGAGGACCTCCCGCGGCCACCAGTGGCTGAGCAACCATACAATGAAAGAGCGAAGTCCGGTGGAGACTGACCGAAGGGAAAAGGAGTCCTCCTCAGAGGACCTGCGGCCACCAGTGGCTGAGCAACCATACAATGAAAGAGCGAAGTCCGGTGGAGACTGACCGAAGGGAAGGAGCCACCAGTGGGATTTGAACCCACGACCTGCAGTTTACGAAACTGCCGCTCTACCAGCTGAGCTATGGTGGCACGGCAAGGTTTTGCCGGCGAAATGCCCCTTGCCATGCATTTCGTCCGGATGTCGCGACATCCGTCCTCAAGCCTTTGCTTTTATTCTTGACCCATTGCGAAGGCGGCACTTTTTCAAACGCTCCCGACCGAACGGGAGGTCCGTGTCCGCGGACACAGGTACCGGCTTGTGCGCTAGTGACCTATCTTCGTTCCTTAATCAAGGGTATAAAAAGTTGTCAGTCCGTCAGTCCGTCAATCAGTACATCGAGGCAATCAGGACGTCCGGGTGCTCCTCAAGCCCCTTGTAAGTTACTCGAATGATCCTTTTTTTCTCTCTGCGGTGCGGGACCTCCTGGAAAAAAACCAGCCGCGTTGTGTATTCAACCGACTTTACCGGCTCAAGCGCCAGTTCAGGTTCGGTTTCCGCAACCCTCCAGACAATCGTTTTTGCAGGATCTACCAGGCGCTCGTCAAGCACCTTGTAGGAAATAAGCGCCCCTCCAAGAGACGCCCGCAGAACCGCTTCGAAGATTTCCCTTTCCATCTCGCTTCTGTATTCGACCTTGAACCTTGCCGCGTCGTCGAAATCATCCGGAGGGAAGATAACGGGGCTTTCCGCAATAAGCTCAGCAGAGCCACTGCCATACGTTTTTCCGACCGGCTTTTCCATATCCGGGCGCCATCCAAATCCGGTAACGAAAACATATACTCGGTCACCCTTTTCAAGGGGGCGCACGTTCCCAGCCACAAGCCAAAACCAGGCAATCCTGGCTATAAGCTTTTTCGGGCTTCCCCCCGTTTTCATTAAAAGCCGGAAATTCCCGCTTCCCGCTTGCGCAATGGATCTTTACGAACTTTCCAAGTCCATCCTTTCCCTTCTCACAATCCTTGCCCAGGCGGGTCTTGCCGCAGGATTCGCCGCGCGCGTTCTCCCGAACAAGCCGAAAATCGTCGTGAAGCTCTTGTCCTTTTTCTCCAAAAACGCAAGCATCCTCGCCGTTCTAGTTTCCCTGTTCGCAACAATCTCAAGCCTCTTTCTCTCGGAAATACTGGGCCTAGCGCCCTGCAACCTTTGCTGGTTCCAGAGGGCGCTAATGTATCCGATTCCGGCAATACTCCTGTTTTCCCTGATTGCAAAGGGGAAGAAACACTTCAGATTTGTCCTGCCTCTCGTCCTTGGCGGGGCAGCAGTTTCCCTCTACCACATTTATCTCCAGCTTTCAGCGAGTTTCAGCCCGTTCTGCCCTTCAAACCCAACAATTGGCAGCTCCTGCAGTTCAATCGGATTCGCCGGATTCGGCTATGTCACTATCCCCGTAATGGCCCTGACAGGATTCCTTGCGATAGGCTTCCTTGCCAGTTTGTCCGTCGGAAGGAAACAATCCAGATAAAGTTTTATACCGGATGGGAGGGCCCAGGAAACAATGGCAGAGAAACCTGAAATTGACGCAAGGCTCATTATAGAGGCGCAGGGCGCCCCCAAGGAAAAGGTTGAGGAAGCGATAAAGAAGCTGATAAGCGCCCTTGAGGAGCAGGAAGGCGCCAAGGTTTATGAAAAGAAATTCACTGAAACGGAGGAGAGGGACGAGTTCTTCTCAAACCTTGCGGACGTTGGCATGAAATTCAAGGATTTCGAAACGCTCCTTTCGATTGTCCTTAATTTCGGCCCCTCGGCAATTGTTGTCAATTCCCCCCAAAAGGTGGAGGTTTCAGCCGGGGAAATCCAGAACATTGTCGGGGATGTCTCGGCAATACTCCACACAATTGCCCAAGAGAACGCCGTCCTGAAAATCCAGAACCGGGCAATGTTCCAGAGATTGCGCGAAGCCGGGCTTTTGGACCAGCAACAACACCAAGAGAAGAAGCCTGAAAATCAATGAAAAGCAGCCCCTTCAGAGACTATCTGCTTGCAGCGACAAGAAACCGCGCGACTCTTGCCGGCTATGTCTCGGCAGGAATTTTTGCAGCCGGACTTGCAGCATCGATTTTCCTCGACCCGGAAGCTCCCGAAATTGTCCACGAACTTGTCCCGCAAGCAACGGTATATTCACTCCTGTCTTCAGTGGTCTTACGGGGCGTGACTTCTGCAGGCACTGATACTCTTGAGGCCCTTCAAAAAGCAAGGAAACGGCTTGCTCGGAATGGCCGGAGAATCAGCCAGCGTATTAAGGAAGACTATTATGCTGAAATGCCATATTGTACCCGAGTCGGGTATGATCTCGCGCTTGAGGAAGCCGGACTTGCGGACGAATTTGCGCAATATCGTAAACCCCTTCGCGCTTCCTAATAGACTCAGAAGGACCATTCCAGAATGGTCAACTAACTGTCGTATTTTGCCTATGTTTTGTTAGCCGAATGACGAACTTTTTGAAGATAGGCATAAATAAGCAGGTCAGCCGAATAACCAAGTCTCGTTTCGGAAAGCAAAGCCCTCTATTGAAAACTGCCAACCAACTCCAAAGGGATACATCCCAACAGGAGAACTTGGCTGGCAGAGGCAAAACGGAACGGTAAATGGCCGAAACCAATGCGCAAATAATACACCGTATGATGCCATCTTCGGCATCCGACGAACTATAAGTTCGTTGATAAGCGTATTATTTGCCAAAAACCTAATAAAGGGCTTGGCGAGAAGCGGACAAACGACAAAAAAATAGTCGGAGGAAAACAAAAATGAATGGCGTAAAAGCAGTTGCAAGGGCAGTCGCCGCAACAGTGGCATCAGCAGCAATGCTGGGTGCAACAGTTGCCGGTGCAGCATTTGCAGCGGACTTTGGCGGCTTTCCAGCACCCTTCGTCCAGAACGGTGCGTTTAACGGGAAGCTAGTAGTTGGTGCCAACGCAATGCCAGCAGACGTTGTAGGCGCGATCGGTATCGCGGCTGCACTCGGTCAGTCGGCATTTACGGCAGGTACTGCTACGGGAACAGGTAAGGCAACAGTCTCCGTTTCAAGCGCAGACGGAATAAGAGGAGAAGTTCTGCTCGGACAGCAAGTATATGATGCTGACGACTTTAGCGGAAAGCTCCCCCTGAAGAACAACAGGTTCTCTGCACTTAAGAAATGGACTGGAAGCGACCTCAAGTACAAGGACACAACGACAGAAATCGCGGCACACCAGGAAATCGAAATCGATTCTTCTGGAATACAGGTTGCCAGAGGCGACTCAGACGCAGCAGCGGGTAAGTTCTACCTAAAGGTACCCTCATCCGAGCTGAAAGTTAAGATGGTCTTCGACACCGTCTTTAACGAGTCCCTTGGCGATGTTGTTTTCGACCTTTTAGGGAAGGAAATCACCCTTGAAGCAGTCGGAACAGACAGTGTGACCGTTTCAGCTGGAACGAAGCACTCTGTAAGCCTAGACAACCCGACGTTCACAGATTCCGCGAGTGGCGCAACAGTCACATTCAAGGGAGCTGACACGAACGGTGCAAAGGCGTACGTAACAGTAACGACCGGAAGCACAACGGACAGCGCAGTACTTGACAGCGGCGTAGAAAAGACCGTTGCAGGGATTGCACTCAAGGCAACAGACATCTTCAGGATGAGTGACACAAGCATGTTCTCGACGCTAACAGTCGGAAACAAGCTCTCGGACGACATAAGTACAGGGGAGAAGTTCCTCGGAGAAGCGAACTGGGAGTTACTGACTCTCACTTCGACTGCGACGACACTGACCTCCTTTACGGTTGCGTACACACCGAGCTCGACATCGTTCCTCGCACCTGGAGAGAAGCTTTCTGGACTGTTCGGCGGATTCGACCTCAAGGTCGACAGCCAGCTTGTACCTGATTCATCGCTCGTAACGGGCTTTGCAATCACGAAGGAAACAAGTCCGAACATCTACAGGGACAACTCGACGTTAAGAGACACATCCGCGGCGGGACTCAAGTTTGTGTTCCCCAAGGCAGATGTCGCACAGCTTGTAAACGGGACGGACATCAAGAACGACGGAACAACGGGCGTATACCTAGACACGGCATATGCCGGAGCAACGCTGACCTCGACACTGACGTTCTATCCGGACACAACTGACGCTACGGCAAGCTACCTAGCGGTTTCGAACAGCTCGAACCTGCTTGTCTTGACCTACAGCGACACGAAGGTACGGATTGGAATTGTCCCGAGCTCAGCGACCCTTGCGAACGTTACAGTTAACGTGACCAAGACAGATGGGACGTCAAGCGAACTGTTCTACGCGACAGTCACCCTCGCATCCGGCGACGTAAGCCAGATTGCACAGGGAACAGGCGACCCGAACTCGAACGACTTGGTATACACGGGCAGCATAACGTCTGCAACGACAAAGGGAACCTTTGAATATCCGTACTACACCGACTTTGGTGTAAAGATCGAGACCCCCAAGACGGATCTCAAGGCAGAACGGGTAAGGTTCTCAGTACCGAGCGAGCCGAACAAGTATGTGGTCATTCTCGGAAAGGACACGACAATACAGGAACAGATTGCAGCTGGCCAGACAGGACTCCTGTCCAAGGTCAAGATCGACGCAATCACTGTTGACGGCGCAACAACGATGTCCAAAGTGCCAATCTCTGCACCGGTTGCAGTTCTTGACACCGAGGTCACTGACAGGGACATGAACATGGTCCTTGTTGGCGGTCCGTCCGTGAACAGCCTCGTCAAGGCTCTCGGAGGGGTATATGCAAGCGCGGCTACGTACAGCGGCGTTGGCAAGCTCTTCTGGGTCGATGGCGGGCTCTCAGCAGGAAAGGCAGTAGTTGTAGTAGCTGGATGGGATGCTGACAACACACGCGCAGCAGCCTATGTCCTCGCAAACTACGACAAGCACGCACTTGCCGGAAAGACTGAAGTAACAGTCACGGGCAAGGAGCTCAGCAGCCTGACCGTTGAGTAAAAGCACACACGACGACACAAAGACACCACAAAGGTCAAATGTCCCGGACCCCAGGAGGGGTCCGGGCATTCTTTTTTTATTCGCGCACTTTACTCGAATTTCATGGCGCTCTAAATTTCGTTTATTTCAGCAGAACAATAATTGACTCAAATTTTTTGCACAGCCACGCAATATTAGATTAATACAAACCTCGCCCAAATGAAAAATAGGTCCGATTTTTTCGCGTCATTCCAAAAAGTCCATAGCTCTCCGAATTTCGCCCAATTCCGCAGGCAGGCAAAGTCTTTTATACACTTGTTATACACGAGCGCATAATGGCCTACACAACAATCCAGATACTTGCTGAAACAAGGGAAAAGCTCTCAAAACTGAAGGGCTCGAAAAGGGAAACCTATGACGAGCTCCTGAACAAGCTGGTTTCCCTTGTCCCTGCCGGGGATGAGGAAGGGGAATATACCGAAGATTTCCGAATCGGAATCCTCAACGCAAGAATCCAACTGCGGAGAAAAGAGGAAACCCACACCCAGGAAGAGGCTAAAAGGAAACTGGGGATTTGACTTGCCGGAAATGGCGGGAAACGCTTCGGAATGGAAAATCCTCTGGTCAAGCCATGCGCTTTCGGAGCTTTCCAAGATAGACAGGCCGGATGCGGAGAGGATAATTGAAAAGCTTGATCAAGTCGCAGGCTCGGAGAATCCAGCAAGGTTTCTTTCCCGGCTAGTCGGCTATGACGAGTTCAAGCTAAGGGTCGGAGATTATCGCGCGATAATCCTCCTTCTGAACGGCGAGAAAACAATTTTCATCGAGAATCTCGGGCACAGGGAGCGAGTTTATCGGAGATAGCTTCGCCCGCCAGAAACCGACCTTTAGATGGTTTTCCATCGGCAAAGGGATTTAAGCTTCGGATGCGCATTACTGTCAGGAGGGGGACACAAAGAAATGACACCAGGAAGTTTTTACCCGGCTTTGGCAGCGGCAATAATACTTGCCCTTGCGAACTATTACGCGTCGAGGAAGCTCCTTGGATTAGCCCGTCCCGCCTGAATCACCGCTTCTTACGGATAAATACACCCATTTCTAACCAGAAAATCCAAGATTTCAGCCCAATCAGGGAAATTTTATATATCCAACACGCCATTTTCCCTGCTGAAATGGTCACCTCTTCCGGAAAAAGACAGGCACAAGGCGCTCTAGAATATCTGATTACCTATGGCTGGGCAATCCTGATTATAGTAATAATCGGCGGGGCCCTTTTCGCGCTCGGAGTCTTCAACCCATCCAGCTGGACGACGAACAAGAGGGCGACGGGGTTTAGTAGTGTACAAATGAACGATTGGGTATTTCAAGGGACACCTTCAGGAAGTTCTGGAAATGTTTTAATTGCCGTTCTTCAAAATAAAGCAGGTTCACCGATATCAATCTGGAGAATAAACACAACAGATGGCTGGGGTTCTTGTGATACTGCATTTTCCAACGTAATTGTTCAGGAGGAAGATACTATACAATTTGTCGTTTCGTGTCTTACTGGCGTAGTTAATACCGGAAGAACATATTCCCTTAATCTCCAAATTCAGTACGAGTCAAATGGGTTGAACCACACAGACTTTGGAGTTCTCTCAGGTAAGGCGGAGTAGTAAACAAATTTAAATCAAGTAACTCAATTTAGTGAATGAAGGGCTTTTTTGTAGTTGTTTTGACAATTTTTTCGGTTGTTGTGGTTTTTGGATTCGCACCGTCAATCACACTTTTTGCATCAAACCTGACTGTATGGGGCGCTTGCCCATCAAATTTCAATCCTCCTGCAAAATATTGTGCAATAGGCGCGGGTATTGGCTATCCGCAATCAAATACAACCGCTTTGTTTATGTTGCCGGGAATAACATTTTCCAAAACTAACTTAACTGTTGCTAAATTTCTTCTTCAATCAGAAGCCATTCAATCACCACCGGGATGGAAATATAATTTCAGTGACACATCTGTTAATTGGTCTACAACTCCAATAGCACACAGCCAAGGAATTGTTTGCGATTCTAACTCTTTTTGTGTAATAGACGTCAAAAAGCTAGACAATTCTCTAATTGCGCTGTTAATTTATCCCAATAAATTGAACAATCCCGGCTACTTAGCTTGGTCACAGAACCTCTCCCTAACCATAGATTACTATTTCATCAACATTTCCGAGCCAAGCCTCCAAAGAAGCGGAAACTTCCTGACCTGCTCGGCGAACATCACCACCGACTTTTCCGGCGCGGACCTTACGACGAACTTTTCATTCTTTAGGAACGGAGAAATCTGGCAGAACCTTTCCGGCTCAAGGACCTGCCTGAACGCGACGGAATGCTCCTTCTCCGCGCTCTCAGAGGCAAGCTTCCCGGCGAACTGGAGCTGCCGCGTTTCCTCAGGCGATTGGAGCAGGAATTCCAGCAGCGCCGACTACGATTCTCCGGCGGAAATCTCAGCCCAGCCGTTCCAGACGGACAATTCAACCGCAGCGCATTCATTCGTTGCCCGCTCAAGGGCGACAGATGCCGACGGCCCGGAGGACCTGGTTTCCTGCGCAATTCTCTCTTCCGGAGCTTCTTCTTGCGGGCCAACCTATTTGGAAGAGACAGGAAACCTCAACGAGAAGGAGTGCTCGTCAACCTGCTCATCCGGGAATTTGACCGAAGTTTCCCTGAATTTCACCTTCTCCGGCTCGACTGGCGGGAACATTACAACCGAAACCCGCGCATTTGCAGTTCCTAATTCCCCCCCTCAGGTTTCTGATACGGAAATTTCCCTGCTTTCTTCATGGGCAACCCGGGACGAGGCGGAATTCTCCTGCTCGGCTGAAACAAGCGATGATGACAGCGACGCGCTCTCAATAATTTACTTGTTCTTCTCAACCTCTGATGGGACCCTCCGCGGGTTTTCCGACAACTCGACCTTTCTTTGCTCGGAGAGCCCGCTATGCAACAAGGGCGACCTGGTCAAGTGCCTTGTGCGGGCAACAGACCCCCTTGGAAGCTATTCCGAGGATTATTCGGAGGAAGGAATAGAAATAGAGAATTCGCCCCCGAGCAATCCAAATTTCCTGACTGAAAATTCCACGCAATTCAACGAAACGCCCGTTGATTTGGAATTCTCCCCCTCCTCAGATGCAGACTCAGACCCGCTCTCATATGTATTGGAAATCCCCGGAAAAGGCAATTACACAGCTACAAACTCCCCGGCAACAGCAGCCAATCTTTCCCGGGGAAACTATTCCGCTAGGATATGGGCAACCGACGGGGAATCCTATTCGGCAAGTCCGGAAATCTCATTTTCAGTTTTCCTGAATTCAGTTCCCTCAACACCCCAGATTTCCCGGGAATCAAACGGGACGATTGACTTCCTTTCCTCCGATGGAGATTCCGACCCAATCTCATACTACCTTCTCGGCGGACGAAGCGGCGAGAACGCAACCCTTCTTTACTTTGGGAATTCCACGAGCTTTTCCTGGACCCCAGGGACCGGGAGCTGGTTTGCATTTGCCAAGGCAACCGACGGATTCTCGGATTCATCCTCCTCGGACCCTGTCGCTTTCACAATAAGCCCCCCGGCTGAAACAACCACTACAACAGTTCCGGCAGCCGGAGGCGGCGGAGGTGGATTCGCGCCAGCGCAGAACTCATCTGCCCCGAACCAGACCGTTCCGGACGGCGGAGAAATAGAAATTTCCTTCCCGGAAGGAACTCTGCCAACAAACGGCAGCGTTTCAATAGAGATAGGCAATCCGACAAACTCGACCTTGACCCTTTCATATGACGAGACGAAAATCTCCTGCACTCCGGAAAAAATAGAGCCCGGAAGGACGGAAAAGATTTCCTGCACCCTCATTGCGCTCGGAACGGGCGAGCAACAGACCGTCTCAATAATCTCCTCAGAAACGGGGAAAACCGAGGCAACCTTCTCAGTTTCCGGCTCAAGCGCGGCGGGACAATCAAGATTGTCCCGGGCGAAAAGCCAGATCGACCGGCTCTTCTTGTTCTGGTCCGATTGCTCGGACCCCGAAGCGAAAGCGCTCATTGACAAACTTCAGACCGAGCTCGACCTTGACAAAGCGAGCGGAAAGTCCGGTTTGGAGTCCGCGATTTCATCGGCTGAAAAGTTTAACGGGACTTGCTCTGAAGAAAAGCGCACCTCAGACAAAAGCGGAAATTCCAAGGGCAACTCAACAGGACTCCCGACTCCGTATCTCGTTGCCACCCCAAGCCCGCAAAAGCCCGCAAACATATTCGCGCGGATTTTCTCGGCAATAGCCAGTTTCATCTCAGGAGCGATTTCCGCAATACTCAAATTCTTCGGATTCGCAAAATGAGGTGAAAAAAAAATCAGCCGCCAATCTCCCCAAAACCCTCGTCATCATCACCATTCTCCTTCTTTCCGCGCCCGCCCAAGCCGCCCACCAACGCAAGTATTGCGAAAAACCCGCAGGCAATGCAGACTGCCAGGACAGGAATATCAAAAGAAACCATCCTTTTCAGCAACAAATAAAGCAGCCCGAGGATTAAAATATGTGCCCTAATGGCCATTTTTTTGTTTATATATCTGGAAATTTCCGCCTGATAAAAACCTTTTAAAAGCCCTGACCGGGCTGAAAGCCCATGGGACTTCGGCCAGCAAGAGCAGTAAGAACGTTCAGTAATCCACCTTACACACGGGTTGCTCATAGGGTGATGAAAAAGGCGTTCATCCGGGGGGTTCCCGGCTCGAAAATGCACACCTTCCAGACCGGAAAGCGCGCGATATACGAGCACAAGGTAATCCTCATTTCGAAGGAGAAGCTGTTCCTCCGGCACAACCAGCTCGAGGCTGCGCGCGTCGCGGCGAACGCATATTGCGCCCAGAAGCTCGGAATCGAGGGATATTTCCTGAAGGTATTCGTCTATCCCCACCAGGTTCTCAGGGAGAACGCGCTTGCGACCGGCGCGGGAGCGGACCGTTTCCAGTCCGGAATGGCGCGTTCTTTCGGCAAGCCCGTGTCAACTGCCGCAATGGTCAAGGACAACACATACATCATGGGCATATGGGTCCCGGAAGGGATGCTCGAGATTGCAAAGGAAGCGTTCAAGCGCGCGGCAATACGGCTTTCCGCGAAAACCCAGGTGATTGCGACGCACGGCAAGTTCGACACGAAGAAGGTCGAAAAGTAAAGCGCGCCAGCAAGAATGGGACGAAGCGAAAAATTGATAACCTTCTTTTGCAGTTCCCTTTCTGATGTCGCACGTTAACGAGAAAATAGATTACACTGTCGAGGTTTTCGTCGTGAGGGACAAGAAGGTCCTCCTCCGGCTGCATGACAAATACAAAATCTGGCTCTCAGTCGGAGGGCACGTAAAGCAAGGGGAGGAGGATTTCAACGAGGCGGCAAGGCGCGAGGTCCAGGAGGAGACCGGGCTCGAGGTTGAACTTGCAAAGCCGGACGGGTTCACTGAGTTTTCTTCAGAAAGATTTTCGGAACTCGTTCCGCCGGTTTTCCTCAACAGGCACAGGATAAACGAAAAGCACGAGCATGTCGCAATGACCTTCTTCGCAGTCCCGAAAAAAGGGGCGAAAGCGGAGGACTTGGAAAATTCCGGAGGGCTTGAATGGGTTTCCCTCTCGGAACTGGAAAACCCGAAATACAACTTGAGCGAACACGTCAAGTTCTATGCTAAAAAAGCGATTGCCAAAACCGGCTGACTGGCCTGATTCTCCTGAAAACAAAACCTTTAAAGAAGCAGATAAAGAAAGTTTTCTCCAAGGGCTGGTAGTTCAGTGGTATCCGTGTGCTCACGGACTTCACCTGATGGCTCAGGAATGCTAATATAAACCCACTGAACTCAAAAGAAACCAAGGGCTGGTAGTTCAGTGGTAGAATGCCGCATTGGCATTGCGGAGGCCACGGGTTCGACTCCCGTCCAGTCCACTCCCAACCCATTTTTTCTTTTCAAAAAAGAAAAAATCCGTTGACGGGCGTAAAAGAAAATTCATGCGCCACAGGTTCCTGAGGCGCTAGCCGAAGTCCAGTAGGGGACTCCCATCCAGTCCACTCGTTTTTCACTGAGCCTTTTGAACCGGCGCAAGGGTCCGGTACGCGAACAGGACATAGAAAATGTGGAGCGCGGAGACAATCAGGAAGACAGGCCCAAAGCCGAAAAAATCGGCAATAATTCCCGCAGCGAAAATGGAAACAGATTTGGAAGCCTGCGCCCAGAAGCCCATCACGGCAATTGCCTTGGCAGGGTTCCTTCTCGCGAACCTGTCGGAGTTGACTGCAAAAGCAACCAGCTCTTCATTGTAGATGTTCCTCACTCCGTCAGCAGTTCCTATCAACAGGACGAACGCCAAAGCCCCGGCAGGCGAGCGGAAAAAGTAAAGTATTGCAAGGGCGGAGACGAGGAACGACCCGAAAATGAACGCGCTGGTCCTCGAGACATGCTTTTTCGCGAAATGGATGAAGAATGCGGAGGATGAGAAGCTCACCAATGAGAGGAGCGCAAGATAGAACCCCGTCTCGAAATACGAGAGTTTGATTATTTCCTTCAGGAAAATCGCGACAGTGAACGAATAGACTGTCCCGTCAACCGCAAGGCCAATCAAACTCGCAAGGGCGATGTTCGAAAAAGTCCGGGAATATCTCCTCAAATCGACGGTTGAAAATATTTCCCGGAGACTCAGGTTTGCGGCGCGCACATTCGCCTTTCGGGCGTCAGCTTTCGAAAGCATTTTCGCGGGGATTACTAGGAGAAACGAGAAGATGAAAAGCGAGAGGAATGTGTAGAAGAAGCCGAAGAGCTGAACGACGAAAAGGCAGATGAATTTCGCAAGCCCATCGCCCGCCTCTTTCACGTTCTTGAGGATCGCCGCCTTCTTCCCGCTGCGCTCCTCCTTGTCGTTTTCGTAAAGGAGTTTCCTGTTGACGGTCCAGATTGGCGAGCCGCCCATCCCGGCGGAAGCGTTTGCAATCGACGCGACCAAGAAGTTCATCGGGAACAGGAAAAACAGCGTCGACGCAGTGCGGAGGGCAACCCCAAGCTTGACAATACCGTAAGCCCCTCGCGAATCAGCTATTTCCGCGAGAAACAACCTAAGCACCGCGAACGCAATCGGGGAAAGCGCAAGGAAGAAGCCTATCGAGGATAGGGAGAGTCCGAGCGAGAGGAAATAGAGTGGGGCAAGGACAATCAGGGACATCCCGACAAACTCGTCGACGAAAGTGTAGATGTAGACGCCCTGGGATATCGTCAGTTTTTTCACGGGAGAGAAACTCAATCCGGGCGTATAAAAATGTGCCGAAGCCTCTCGCTACATCGCTACACTTTTCGGATTGACAAGTTCTTCGGGATTCCGGCGCCCCGCTCCGTCCGTATGAAGACCTCGACGTATCCGGTTTTCTCCGCATCGGAAGGAGGGATTTCAAGCCCGTGCATTGCGCAGCCTACCTGCGCAACGGAAAGCTCCGAGTAATTCCAGTCCCTTTCGACATCGCAGCCAGCTTCTGCAAGTAGCGTTCTGTAAAACTCTTCCATTCTCGGGCCAGGCTCGCCAGACTTTTGCGGAGCGCACATCATTGGACGAAGCAGCCTTTCCTCAACAAGGTAAATTTTTCCCCCAGGATCCACTCTAGTAATCCATTTTCCTAACTCTTCCGCAGGGGATTTGCCTCGCTCGGGAGCGCTCAATTGGCTGACCACATAATCTTCAAAGAGCGCGAAATCAAAGCCGAAAAGGTCGCCCGGAAGTTCGGGGAGAACGTATCCATGAAAGCGCCCTCCATCGAAGCTGTATACCTTAATTTCCGCAGAGTTTGCGGTTTGTCCGAATCCGAACGTGACTGCCGAGCCCGTTTCCTCAATGACCTTCCTCACAGCATAGCCAACTACAAAATCGGGCATTCCAACAGGCTCGCCCGTCTCAAGAGCGAGCACGCTGTCCGGAAGAGGTTCGAATTCTCCCTGAAGGATTTTCTGCGGCCGAATCCCCCGGGAAACAACCATTGCGCGCGGCCTTCCGTCCGGCATAAGGAGAATAACGGGTCCTCCTTTATTAGACTACTGGAAAGTGGTCAGTTTAACGTCCTAAAACCCCCCGAAAAACCAATAAATAACCGTCCGGTCTTCTCAGAGCCGGGATGGGGAAAATCGCCGTCGGCCACCTCTGGCATTTCTACCAGCCGCCGTGGCAGACCGACTACTGGATTTCGAGGATTTCGGAGGAATGCTACGCCCCCGTAACTGAATGGCTCCTAAGGAACCCAGAATTCCGGGTGGCGGTCAACATAAACAATTCGCTTGTCAGGCATTTCGAGCGGCTCAGCTTGTCCGGCATAATAGACAACCTGGGTTCTGCGGCTGACGCGGGAACAGTCGAATTCACCGGAAGCTCCGCATACCATGCGCTCCTTCCGACACTTCTTTCTTCGCATTCCGGCGGCGAGGGAGAGGTAAGAAGGCAGATTGAGCTTAACGAGGAGGGGAATCGGAAAGTTTTCGGAACTTCCTGGAACCCCGCCGGATTTTTCCCCCCGGAAGCGGCGTTCTCAGCCGAACTTGCAAAAACCATCAAGGCTGCCGGCTATCGGTTTGCAATAACCGATGCGGTAATTTTCGATTCCGCAAATCCAGGCAAGTCAATCCCCCATTCCGAGGTCGGAACAGTTGAAGGCCTCCCGGTTTTCTTCCGCTCCGGCTGGAGCAATGAGTTCACGATTTCCAGGCCTGGTAGGAAGGATTACAACCTTTCCCGATATGTCTCCGACCTGAAACGGGCAACCGAAGGGTGGTTCAACGGGAAGGGCGGGCACCTTTCCCTCGCATATGATGTCGAGACAATCGGGCACCACATAAGGCCCTATCGCGAGCGGCTTGACGAATATGCCGGGGCTTTCGAGGCTAGCGGCATTCGCCCCGAGCATTTTTCAAGGATTCTTGAGGAGTTTCCCGGGAGACCTGAGCTGAGAACGAACCCGGGCTCATGGAGCACAACGAAAGAGGACATCGCTGCCGGGAACCCCTTTCCGCTTTGGGATTCTCCGCGCAATCCGGTTCATTCGGCGCTCAAGGAGGCAACCGCAGTTGCAATAGAGTCGGTCCATCGTTCAGCAGCCTCACGCGCCCTCGCCCCGGAGGAATATCTTTCCGCGCGCGACAAACTTGACAGGGGACTGCAGAGCTGCAAGGAATGGTGGGCAAACCCTCCCGGACAGTACAGTCCCGCAAACATCCGCGCCGGGGCAGGCCTTCTTTTCGGCGCAATACGAGATGCGGGAGCCGCGCTTTCCGGAGAAGCCGGAAAATACCGGGAAATCGCCGAAGCCTGCTCGCGGAAACTCGAGGAAGCGATCGGGAAATTGGGCGGCGGTTGAGTTATCAGGCTAACTGTTCTTTTACGCCCGTCAACGGAGGTTTTCTTGCAAGAAAAACTGGGTTGCAAGTGGGCCGGGTGGCCGAACATCAGTGAGGTCCGAGGCGCACGAAGTGGGCCGGGTGGCCGAACATCAGTGAGGTCCGAGGCGCACGAAGTGGGCCGGGTGGCCGAACATCAGTG
>JAZDJS010000018.1:0-32602 GCA_043803745.1 archaeon | reverse complement strand
CATGGTAGAGCATCTGGCTTTTATTTCCGCGGCTCGGACGAAGGCCGCGGGCGAAGCAACCAGGTGGTCGTGGGTCCAAATCCCACCGGGCCCGCCATCGCCGACCGTGGGAATTCGGAAATCGGCGATGTCGACTTCGTCCTCTGCAGAGGACTCAGCCGCTCCGGAAATCCGTTCACGGGCGTAAGAAAAAACTTCAAAGAAGCTCCTGCCTCCCCGGAAATTCCTTTCACCGACGCGGCGAAAATTCTCGGCCCATTCGGAACCTTCATTCGCCCGGAAATCATCTCCCGAAACGTCCGGGGAAAAATCTCGCTCCACTTTCAGGACAAAAAATTGACGGAGGAATCAATCGAATAAAATGAACGATCTAGGAGAGGAAATTGTAAAGGCTTTTTTCGCAGAGTACGGGATGGTCCGGCACCACATCGACTCGTTCAACAGGTTCATGGAGAAGGGGATGCAGGTCGTCGTCGACGAGACTGGCGAGCTCCTTCCGGCAATAATCCCCCAGGGCGCGAAGGAATACCGGATAAAATTCGGAAAAATCGCGATAGGAAACCCGGTTGTCAAGGAAGCGGACGGCTCAATGAACAAAATCTACCCCTCGGAAGCAAGGGTCAGGCAGATAACGTATGAGGCGCCGATAACGCTTGAGCTTTTCGTCGAGCAGGACGGAGTCAGGAAAGACCCGGTTCTAACCGAAATCGGCTCCCTTCCGATAATGCTCAAGAGCAGCCCCTGCTATCTTTCAAAGCTCAGCCCGCGCGACCTTGTCGAGAACGGCGAGGACCCCTCCGACCCGGGCGGATATTTCGTGATCAACGGGACGGAGCGCGTCCTCATTGCTATAGAGGATCTTGGGCCGAACACGCCCCTCCTTGAAACCAAGAAGAGCGGGCCCGTCACGCACGCCGCCCGGCTTTTCTCGGAAGCTCCGGGGATACGGATTCCGCACCTTTTCGAGCGCCTGCACGACGGAACGGTCCGCGTGAGCTTCGGAAGAATCTCGAAGCTTCCGGTAGGCGTGCTTCAGATGGCCCTTGGCCTCGAGAGCGACGAGGAAATAGGGAACGCAATCTCTGAAAACGAGGAGCTTGCCGAGGATGTAATGGTCAACCTTGAGACAATAGAGGAATGCAAGACAATAGAGGATGCCCTTGACTGGATAGGAAGGCAGCTGAAGATAGGTCAGGGCAAGGAGTACAGGGTCCAGCGCGTCCAAGAACTCATCGACCAGTATCTTCTTCCGCACATAGGGCGGGCTCCGGGCGCGCGCAGGGAGAAGGCAATCTATCTCGGGAAAGTGACCGAGCGCCTGATTAAGCTCCACTACGGCCTCCTGAAGGACGACGACAAGGACCATTACTCGAACAAGCGCCTGAAGCTTGCCGGCGAACTGATGGAACAGCTTTTCCGCGCGGCTTTCAAGGCGATGGTGAACGACATGAAATATTCGTTCGAGCGGATTACGAAGAGGGGACGGGAACCCCCCATCGAGACAATTGTGCGTAGCCAGCTCCTGACCGGAAGGCTCCAGTCCGCCCTTGCAACTGGGTACTGGGTCGGCTCAAGGACGGGGGTATCGCAGCACCTCCAGAGACTGAACTACCTCGACACGCTTTCCCACCTGAGACGCGTCCTTTCGCCGCTGACAACATCGCAGCCGCATTTCGAGGCGCGTGAACTCCACCCGACACACTGGGGAAAGCTTTGCGCATCGGAAACCCCGGAAGGGCAGAACATCGGGCTAAGGAAGAACCTTGCGCTTATTGCGCGCGTTACTCACGGGAGCGACGACGAACCGATACGCAAGTTCCTGTTTTCAGCCGGGGTTGAACCGGCGATAAGAGAGGGGAGCAAGTAAGCAGGCAAGCAGGCAAGAAGGAGAGGAAAGATAATAATGGCATCATTGGAGAAGAAATCTGGCGGAGAGAAAGTAGACGTTTTCCTCAACGGAAGATTCGTTGGTAATCACGAGAACGGACCGGAGCTCGTCAAGAAGCTCAGGGCGGAACGGCGGAACGGGAAAATAGTCCCTGAAACAACGATAGCGTTCCTCCCGCACTTCAACGAGGTTCGGGTTTTCACAGATTCCGGGCGCGTTGTAAGGCCGCTGATAATCGTCGAAAACGGCAAGCCGCTGCTGGGCAAGGAGGATCTTTCCAAGCTCAAGAAAGGCGAACTGACGTGGAAAAACCTTCTTTCAGAAGGCAAGATGGAGTTCCTTGACGCTGACGAGGAAGAGGAGGCTCTTATTGCGCTCTGGCCCGAAAACGTCACGCCCGAGCACACCCACCTGGAGGTCGACCCCGTCACAATCCTCGGACTCCCCGCAAGCCTTGTGCCATTTGCCAACTATTCTCGGGGCGACCGCGTAAATTACGGGGCGTCGAAGGGGGTAAAGCAGGCACTCGGGATTTACACGACAAACTACCTCATCCGGTTCGACACATATTCGAACATCCTGCACTATCCGCAGAAGCCCATCGTTAGGTCGCGCCTTACGGGAATTGTCGGCTTTGACGCGCACGCGGCAGGCCAGAATTTCGTTGTTGCGCTGATGCCCTGGGAAGGGTATAACATGGAAGACGCCGTAGTGCTCAACCGCGGCGCAATCGATCGCGGGCTCGGGAGAAGCACCTTCTACCGCCCGTACGTAACACAGGAACAGAGGCACCCTTCCGGACAGGAGGACACAATCGAGCTCCCGACAAAGGAAATCGTCGGCTACCGGATGGATCATCTTTACAGGAACCTCGGGCCAGACGGACTTGTCGAGCTCGAGTCAAGGCTTGAAAGCGACGACGTAATAATCGGACGGACGAGCCCGCCAAGATTCCTCGGAGCGGTCGACATTTTCCGCAAGGGAACCGAGGCAAGGCGCGAAAGTTCGATTGTCGTGCGCCACGGGGAAGCCGGATGGGCCGACCTAGTTCTCCTTACGGAGGACCAGGAGGGGCACAAGATGGCGAAAATACGGGTGCGGGACGACAGAACTCCCGAACTCGGCGACAAGTTCTCCTCAAGGCACGGGCAGAAGGGCGTTGTCGGAATGATTGTTGACCAGGCAGACATGCCATATTCAGAGAACGGGATTGTCCCGGACATGATTGCAAACCCGCACGGAATCCCCTCAAGGATGACGGTTTCCCAGCTGATGGAGCTTCTGACGGGCAAGGGCGCATGCGTTTCAGGGGACTATGTTGACGGAACCGCGTTCTCCGAGAATCCGGTAGAGGGAATGAAGCAGGTTCTTTTGGCGAACGGCTTCAGGCCCGACGGCAAGGAGGTTTTTTACGACGGGATAACCGGGAAGAAGTTCGAAGCGGACATTTTTGTCGGTGTAATCTACTACCACAAGCTCAGGCACATGGTGCTCAACAAGCTTCACGCGCGCTCGCGCGGGCCGGTCCAGATACTCACCCGCCAGCCGACCGAGGGACGGAGCAAGAAAGGCGGCCTGAGGATGGGAGAAATGGAAAAAGACTGCCTGGTTGCCCACGGGGCGGCACTCCTCCTAAAGGAGCGCTTTGACTCGGACAAGACGGTCGTTCCCATATGCACCGGCTGCGGAATCCCCGCGATATATGACAAGGCCAAGGAGAAGAGCCACTGTCCGATGTGCGGAGAAACGGCGCGGATAGAGTTCATCGAGGTTTCCTACGCTTTCCACCTCCTCCTGCACGAGCTGATGAGCTTAGGAGTTTTCCCGCGCCTCAGGCTGGAGAACAAGAGCTGAGGGAATTGAAAAAGTGAAGAAGAGGAACGAGAACGACAATGGCACAACCAATAATCAAGAAAAGAATCGGCTCAATTGACTTTGGGCTTTTGAGTCCCCAGGTGATACGGAAGCTTTCAGCCCTCGAGGTGACTGTTTCCGAGCTATATGACCAGGACGGGTTCCCCGTCGAGGGAGGCTTGATGGATCCGCGCATGGGAATAGTCGACCCGGGGCTCCGCTGCAGGACGTGCGGCTCAAGGGTCGGGGAGTGCCCCGGTCACTTTGGGTATATCGAGCTCGCAAGGCCGGTCATCCACATAAAGTTCGCGGAGATAATCTACCGCATCCTTGCGTCAACCTGCCATAACTGCGGGAGAGCGCGCCTTGACGCGAAGGCAAGCGCGAAATACAAGAAGCTCTACGAGCAGCTTGACAAGGAGCAGACCGAGATGTCCAAATGGAAGCTCGTTCCGGAGATATATCGGCTGTGCGCAAGAGCGAAGGCATGCCCGCACTGCAACCAGAAGAACCTGCCGATCAAGTTCGAAAAGCCGACAACATACTACCGGGACAGGGAAAAGCTCACTCCGATAGACATCCGGGACCAGCTTGAGAAAGTCCCGAACTCGGACTTGATTTTCCTCGGGCTTGACCTGAAATCAGCGAGGCCCGAATGGATGGTGACGACTGCCCTGGGGGTTCCTCCCGTAACTGTGCGGCCGTCAATCACCCTCGATTCCTCGGAGCGCGCGGAGGATGACCTCACGCACAAGCTTGTCGACATAATGAGGATAAACCTCCGGCTCAAGGAGAACATGGGCGCCGGGGCGCCTTCCGTAATAATAGAGGACCTTTGGGAGCTTCTCCAATACCACGCGACAACATTCATTGACAACGAGGTTGCGTCAATACCGCCCGCAAGGCACAGGGCCGGACGCGTCCTCAAGGGGATTGCCCAGAGAATCAAGAGCAAGGAGGGAAGATTCAGGTACAACCTCGCAGGAAAGCGCGTGAACTTTTCGGCAAGAACGGTGATTTCGCCGGACTCGCAGATCTCGATCGAGGAGGTCGGGATTCCCTACGAGGTTGCGCAGGAGCTGACCGTTCCGGAAATGGCAACCGACCGGAACCTTGAGTGGCTCAAGAAGCTCATTCTCAACGGGCCCAACAAGAAGAACGGGGCGAATTACATACTGCTTCCGGACGGAAGGAAGAAACGGATTACCGAGGACGACAAGGAACAGGTTGCCGAGGAACTAAAGCCAGGAATGATTGTTGAGCGGCACATTGTTGACGGGGACATCGTCCTTTTCAACAGGCAGCCGTCCTTGCACAGGCTTTCGATAATGGCCCACAGGGCGCGGGTGCTTCCATACCATTCGTTCCGCCTGAATCCGGCGGTATGTCCGCCGTATAACGCGGACTTTGACGGTGACGAAATGAACTTGCACGTTCCGCAGACCCTTGAGGCTTCCGTCGAGGCCGAGGAGCTGATGCGCGTTTCCAAGCAAATAAGGTCGCCGAGATACGGTGGGCCGATCGTAGGGGGACACCAGGACCATATGACCGCGCTTTATCTACTGACCCTTCCGGAAACCCGGCTTTCGCGGGAGGACGCGAACCAGATCCTTTTCGAAGCCGGGATTGACGAGGAGGTCGAAGGGCCCGTCACAGGCAAGGAACTCTTCTCGAAGATACTCCCGAAGGACATCTCAATGTCATTCAGGAGCAAGGCATGCAAGTTCCACGGCTGCCGGAACTGCACTCCCGAGACGTGCAAGCCGAAAACCCACGTGCAGATCGAAAGGGGCGAACTCAAGACGGGCGTGATTGACGAGTCCGCAATCGGCTCGGGAGAGGGCAAACTCCTCGACTATTTCACGCAAAAGTACGGCTCGGAAAAGGTGAAGAGGTTCATCGACAACTTCACAAGACTCGGACTTTCATTCTTCAGGAGAACGGGCTTTTCGGTGGGAATCGAGGATTTCGAAATTTCCGCGTCAGCCAAGGCATCCGTGAACCAGGTCCTTTCCGAAGGGGAAGCGGAATCCTTGAAATCCATCGAGGATTACGCCGCCGCGAAGCTTGAGGCGCTCCCGGGAATGACACTTAGGCAGACCCTTGAGCTAGAGATAATGGGCGCGCTCAACCGCGCGAGGGACAAGGCTGTCGAAATAGTGAGGCAGTATGTGCAGCCGACAAACCCGGCGATCATCATGGCAATTTGCGGGGCAAGGGGAAAGGTCCTCAACGTTGCGCAGATGGCAGCGTGTCTCGGGCAACAGGCGGTCGGAGGAGGGCGCGTGAGGCGCGGGTATTTCGAGCGGACGCTCCCCCATTTCAAGAAGGGGGACATTGGCGCGGCATCAAAAGGCTTCGTCAAGAATTCCTACGGAAGCGGTCTTGACCCCTTCGAGTTCTACTGGGTTGCGATGGCCGGTCGCGAGGGGCTCACGGACACCTCGATGAGGACGCCCAAGTCAGGGTACATGTACAGGAGGCTTTCCAACGCGCTCCAGGACCTATTCGTCGACTATGACTATTCAGTCAGGGATTCCCGCGGAGGGATCGTCCAATTCATGTATGGCGAAGACGGGCTCGACCCGTCGAAAACCGACCAGGGAATACTTTCGATAAAGAAAACCCGCTCGCTCGCTTTTGCGGGCAGCAGCGGGAAGGCGGGCAAGAAAAAATCAGGTTCAGGCACGAAAAAGGGAGTAGGAGCATAGACAATTCCAATGGCAGAAAAGAACGAAATCCAGCTGTTTAACAAGAATCTTGAGGCAAGGTTCGAGCGGTTTGCGCAGGAGATGAAGTTTTCCCCCACGCAGAAGAAGGGCTTTTCGGCAATCCTTGGCGCGCGAGCGAGGAAGATGTCGATAGAGCCGGGCGAGGCAATCGGGATACTGACCGCCCAGTCAATCGGGGAGCCGGGGACCCAGCTGACCATGCGTACCTATCACTACGCCGGAGTCCTTGAGATGAACGTGACCCACGGGCTGCCGCGGGTAATTGAAATCCTTGACGCACGGAAAAGCCCATCAACCCCGAGCATGACAATCTACCTTGCCGAGGAAATTGCAAACAACGAGGATGAGGCGCGTCGCGTCGCGTCGAGAATACAGGAAGTCTCGCTCCGGCAGATAGTTTCCTCGACGACAACCGACCTTGCGAACCTCGAGATAATAGTGAAGTTCAACAGCCAAGCCCTATTGAACTACAGCCTTGACATGGAAACTCTCGGCAAGTCCCTCAAGAAGAACGTCAGGGGGATGAAGTTCGAGCTGAAAGGCGACGAAGCCGTCTTCAAGCCGAAGAAGAAGAACTACGGGACGCGGTACGTCTACAAGATAAAGGAAAAGCTCCTCGCCACGAAAATCCAGGGCATTCCCGGAATAACCTACGCGCTCGTCAGGAAGGAGAAGGACGGCTACGTAATCCAGACGGAAGGGACGAACCTCGCAAAGGTGATGAAGGTCGAGGGCGTCAATCCCGCGAAAACGGCGACCAACGACATCCACGAGGTCATGCAGGTCCTCGGAATCGAGGCGGCAAGAAACGCAATTGTCGAAGAGCTCAGGAACACCCTCGAGAAGGCGGGAGTCAACGACGTTGACACGCGGCATCTGATGCTTGCCGCCGATACAATGACCTCCGACGGCACGATACGCGCAATAGGGCGCTACGGGCTTTCAGGGCAGAAGAGCTCGATTCTCGCAAGGGCGAGCTTCGAAACCCCGCTCAAGCACCTGCTCGGAGCCGCAATACACGGCGAAAGGGACGACCTCACGAGCGTTGTGGAGAACGTCATGGTCGGCCAGCCGGTGAAGGTCGGGACCGGCAGGGTGAAACTGGTTGTCAAAGCCAAGAAATGATGAAAAGTGAGAATTAAAAAAGGGTAAAAAAGGGACAGGTGAAGAAATGGAACACAAGGAATTCGTGAAATTGATCTCAAAGGCGGTCTCCGAAAAGAAGATTGTCCTTGGCACGGAAAGGGCGCTCAAGTTCCTCAAAGCCGGGAAGCTTTCGCTAGTTGCCTATTCGGAGAACACGCCGGAGAACATAAAGAAGGAAATCGCCGCTTGCCTCGGCCAGGCTGCGGAATACAAGTTTCCCGGGACCAACGTCGACCTGGGCGAGATTTCCAAGAGGCCGCACCAGGTTTCCGTAGTCGGAATCCTCAAGGAGGCATAAGGTCCACTTGGCGGAAAGAGTAATAAAAATAAGTACAGATGATTTCCGCTTCATCAGCCTTTTCGAATCCCTCACCAATGCGGGGGTCAAGGACTGCATAACGTACCCTGACAAGGTCGTTTTCATTGTCAACGAGGGGGACATGGGGCTTGCGATAGGCAAGGCTGGCGCGAACGTCAAGAAGGTCGAGGATGCCCTCGGGAAGAAGATAGACCTGATAGAATACTCGAAGGATCCCATCCAGTTCCTGAAGAACCTCGTCTACCCTGTCAAGATAAAGAACGCCTATACCGCGCAGAAGTCGACCGGAGCGAAAATAATTAACCTCCAGGTCGAGAACCCGAACGACAAGAAGGCGCTCCTTGCCAACGGGAAGAAGCGGCTGAACGAGGCGAAGGGATATTTCCTACGCCATCACAAGATTGACGATGTAGATGTTGCTTAGTTAATTATCAGGTCGGAAACAGTTTCATATCAGCTTCCCCGCCTCCGAACATTTCGCTTACGTTAATTGTGAAGACAAATCCCGGTTTATTCTTTCGCGCGCAAAACTCTGCCCTTTGAGGGCGGAAATACGCGCGCTCCAGATTTCACACTGTGATTGCGGGCGAAGCCCGCCTATTACCGAGAATCCGCGGGCTTTAGCCCGCGGTAGTTCAAGGCTGCGGGCAATCAGGTTCACCACGTCACATTCAAAGGAAACTCAAGGAAAACGCGCTCAAATTCCAATTCCGAGGACTGAAAGGGAGCGCAAACCCTTAATATCGCGCCGTTCCAATTGAACCAAATGGTCCCGAAAATCCCGAAAAACCACGCGGAAAGCCTCCTCAGGCGGGTCGAAAAAATCAATTCCCACTTCTCCTTGTTCAGCATTGCCCTGCGCGCCCTCATGCTCGGGGCTGTCGGGTATTTCCTCTACGAATATGCCGGCTTCCCGACCGGGCTCGTCGTTCTTGCGCTCTCATTCGAACTGGTCTTCCAGGTGGGTTCCGCATATCTCAGGTTCCTGCAAACAAAACGATTTTCCGGATTCTCCCATCCGGAGGAATTCCTCGCCCTTGCAGTGAGAACCGAGAAAGCAGACCTGCTTTCAAGGGGAATTGGCTTCCTTTCAGCGGCAGCTTCCTCAGCTGCTGCATATTTCCTATTCAACGGCTTCTTCACTGGGAAGCTCGAGCTCCTCTCCGCGGAATTCCCTGCCTATTATCTCGCACTGCTTTTCGTTTTCTTCAGGGCAGCCCGCATTCTCCCCGCCTACGCGAGATATTCCTGGCTTTTGCCGCTGAAGGCAAGGAGCTTTCCGGAGCTTTCAATAAAGCTGTATCTGGCTGAGGTGCAGACGGCAGCTCTTGACCGTTTCCCCCCGGCGGTTCTTGCAATTTCCCTGCTGGTTGTCGCAGGCGTTCCATATCCGATAACCGCTGTTTTCGCAGGAGTTCTCATAATTCTAGGGGTATTCTCAATTGCGGAACTTTCCAGGAAATAAGCCCAAGCCCTCCCCCCGGGAACCCATCGGGAACCCATCGGGAACCCATCGGGAACCCTTAAAAACCCCTGAAGGGAGCCAAGCCCAATGGCAAAAAAACCAAAGGGTCTCTTTGCTGCAGCCAAACTCGCAAAGAGGCGCAAGAAATTCAGGCTCTCACAAAAGGCGTTCAGGCAGGTCTTCTACGGGACAAGGCTGAAAGCCGACCCGCTGAGGAAAGCCCCGCAGGGTCGCGGCATAGTCCTTGAAAAGGTCGGAGTCGAGGCGAAGCAGCCCCACTCCGGAATCCGCAAGTGCGTCCGCGTCCAGCTGATAAAGAACGGGAAGCAGATAACCGCAATGACTCCCGGGGACAAGGCAATAACGTTCATTGACGAGCACGACGAGGTAGAGGTCGAGGGAATCGGAGGCGCAATGGGACGCGCGATGGGAGACATTCCCGGCGTGCGCTGGATTGTCACGAAGGTCAACGGGATTGCGGTTCTTGAACTGAGAAGGAGCAAGAAGGAGAAGAAGAGGCGTTAAAGAGAAAAATGGAAGACATCCAACAAGCACCAAAACTTTTCGGAAAATACGACTATGCAGTCCAGGTCAACGCTCCTGGGCTTGCCGAATACATCAACCTAAGGCCGACGATTCTCCCGCATTCCGGGGGACGGCACGTCAAGAAGCGGTTCTGGAAGAACAAGATAAACATTGTCGAGCGGCTCATAAACAAGATTTCGGTTACCGGGCACTCTTCCCTTTCGAGGAAGCACATATTCACCTCAGGAAGGAACACTGGAAAGAAGCAAAAGGCAATTGCAGCAGTTTCCGCGGCATTCGACCAGATAAGCGCGAAAACCGGGAAGAACCCGATTGAGCTGCTTGTCAGGGCCATCGAGAACTCCGCGCCCAGGGGAGAAACGACCGCGGTGATGATGGGCGGGGTCAGGAGACCGGTTTCGGTTGACGTCTCGCCTCAAAGGCGAGTGGACCTCGCGCTCGGGATAATCACAAAGGGCTGCTTCAACAAGTCGCGCGGCTCGAACAGGAACCTGACAATGGTCCTTGTTGATGAGCTTATCGCGGCCGCGGCCAACGACCCGAAGAGCTTTGCCGTTGAGAAGAAAATCAACACGGAAAGACAGGCTGAGGCGGCAAAGTAAGGAAAAAACGACAAACCGACAAACCAGCGCCAGGCGCCGAATAAGGCTTTTATTCCCCCAGTTTTTTCCGCTTGAAGAATGAGGGCTCTCCTTACCAAGCGCGTTTCCTCCCTAACTTCCGCAATAAGGGACATCCTCAAGCCGGCAAGGGCGCTCGAAGCCTCCGGAAAGAAGATGTATTATTTCAACATCGGCGACCCTAACAAGTTCGATTTCGATACGCCGGACCACCTGAAGGAAGCTCTGAAGCGGGAAATCGACAGGAAAGTAGGGCATTATTCCGATTCCGAGGGAAAGCTCGCCCTCCGGGAAAAAATCGCGGAGGTCGAGGGGAAAAAAGCCGGATTTCCTGCAGATGCGGAATCAATTGTAATCACAGCAGGCCTTTCCGAAGCGCTTCTTTTCCTTGCAGCCTCTCTCCTTGAAGATGGAGACGAGATTCTCCTCCCCGCCCCGGTTTATCCTCCCTATTCCGACTATTCGAAGCTTTTCGGCGGCAAGGTTGTCACCTATCCCTGCGTTGAGGGGAACGGCTGGGCTCCCGATGTTTCCGAAATCGAGGGGAAAATCTCGGAAAGAACAAAGGCAATCTGCGTAATAAGCCCGAACAATCCGACCGGGGCGGTCTATCCTCCGGAAACAATCAAGAAAATAATTAAGCTAGGGCATGAAAAGGGAATCCCTGTAATTGTCGATGAGATTTACGACAAGCTCATTTTCGGAGGCGCGAAGCACGTGCCCGCCGCAAAGCTCGCCGGCGACCTCCCCGTCATTGTGATGAACGGGTTCTCGAAGAACTTCCTTGCGCCTGGCTGGCGCCTTGGCTACATTTATTTCCACAATCCCGCCGGCGACCCGGCCCTTGCCGAAGTTGAGGAAGGAGTGAAAAAGCTCTCCCGCCTCCGGCTTTCCGCAAGCACCCCCCTTCAAAGGGCGCTAGTTTCAGCCTGGGATGACACGCTCCATTTCGGGGAAATCCAGAGGAAGCTTTCCGAGCGGGCTGAACTAGTTTCGGAAATTGTCAATAGCACCCCAGGACTTTCAGTCCAAAAACCCCTTGGCGCGTTCTATGTTTTCCCCAAGGTCGACCTTTCAGCCGGGGGCTGGGCAAGCGACAAGGAGTTCGTCCTCGACCAGATGCGGGAAACCGGTCTTGTCGTTGTCAACGGAAGCGGCTTCCTTTCGCCAGGGCATTTCCGTTCGGTGATTCTTGCGGAGCCGGAAACACTCAGGGAGGCGTTCGGCAAGCTCAGAGATTTCATGGAAAAGAAGATTAAATCCTGAAAAGGTATTTAACCTTCGGATGGAGGAGCATCCGGGAGGGGTTACGGACATTGCTAAACGCGGAATCTTCCAGGATAGCTTTCAACTTCCCCCAAGGAGAAAACACCCTCTCCGCAATTGATGGGTCGGTTGGATCTTACACATACTATAACGGGGGATTTCCCGACGGCTCGCCGGAGAACGAACTAATCACCCTGGCTGAACTAGAACTTGAGACTGCCGGGGGCGCAAATGGCAGCCTGATGACAAGGGGGAATTTTGCAGTATTCCTTTCGAAGGAATATTCCGGATCGAAGATAAGGGAAACATACCTCCCCTTACTTGAGAAACTCCTTGGCGGGCTCTCGATAGCGGGGCTCGAGGAAACCGAACTTTCGGACAGCGAAGCTGACGAGGATTTCTGCGTTTCCACCAACTTTTGCTTCATTTCGGAGCAGGGACGGAACCTTTCGGGCGCTGCAAATAACCTCGATAGGGTCCTCCTGGCATACCAGGCAATTGTTGCGGAGGCTCTATATGACAAGGAGATTTCCGGGGACCTGCCGAGGACAATAGAACTATCCGATCACACCAATGACGTCGAAGTTACCGCGGTTGGTATTTCCAAAATTCTCGGGGAAGTCCCTACTCCATATCCAGATGACGATTATGCCGGGACGCTTCCTGGAACCCCCCCGGGTGTGCGCGGAAAAGACGGAAAAGAAGCAAGGGAGCCGAAACGCACACCCTATGCACACCTCCCATTCGAGGCAATGATTTCTCCAGATTCCGAGGAATGGGCAAATGAGCAGTTCCCGGGAAGGATTGCCTTCTATGACGGGCCGATCCTCAAGGCAGAATATTCAATTGAACGAAGCGGGCCAAGAGTTTCCTCGGTCGGGGAAACGCAAATACTCCCGGTTCCGAACCTGAAGCTTTCCGGTGAGCACCGGGGGGACAAATATGTGATTGAAGCGGAGTTTGACATTGAGCCGCAGGATGTCGAAAACCTCAAGGAAGCACTCCAGGACTATGGAATTTGCTACATCCAGAGGGGCAGGACATTCAAGTTCGCCGACTATCTTGCCGAGGATTTCGCGGGGGTTGGAACCGAGCTACGGCGGCTTGCAACCGACCTGAGCCACGTTCTTTCGCGCATCTTTCCCCTTCGGAAGGGATCGATTTATTTCGTCCCGGTCGGGATTCCGGTCAGCCCAGACGATCTAGGACGGGTTGTCGAGGATTCTCTTGAACGGCGCGAGCGAGCATACCAGCTTGGGCGGCGGCCCGGGACGGTTGAGCATGAAGAGTTGGAGTGGAACAAGCAAGAGATAGTAAGGCAGGCGAAGGAATATGTTGCTTCCTTGGCAGGGGCTGAAAATGGCTGAGGGAAGGACGGAGGTTTCCTTCAATTTCAGGGAGGTAGAAGATCCTATTCTCGCCGCTCTTGATGGAGGCGGCAGCCGAAGCTATTACGGTCTCCTTCCCCCTTCGGACAGGGCTGCATTGTATATCGAGGCAGTGCATCTCCAGTTTGTGCGGGCGGGAAAGGATATTCCCGGGAAGGACGTAACCTGCGCGAAGGTTTCAGTTTTCTTCAAGGAGCAGCTTTCCGAAGCTGAAAAAAGGGACTATCTTTCCCTTGCGGGCGTCCCCGGAAAAATATCGGCTTTCGACGGAGTTTCCCCAATGTTTCAGGACATTTCCGGAGGGACTTGCCTGAGCACATATGCCTACATTCCAGCCGAGTCATATCCGGAAAGGAAAGCGGAGTTCCACGAGGGAGTCTGCTCGCTAATAAACACATACCGCGCCCTTGTCGCGCTTGCCCTAGAGGAAAAAGGAATTACCGGGCAGGTGAGATTCAATTTTTTCGAGGAAGCTGAAATGACGCCTCCAAACCATCCCGTTCCAGCGGGAGGCGCCCCGGAGATTTCCGGCGCGGAAAGGCAGTTTCCTCCGGATGAAAAAACGGCAACGGTTTCATTCGAATTCCCGAAAGGGAGTCCTCAGGTACGGAAGGCGATTAGCTCCGGAAAGAAGCAGACCTACATAGGCCGCTTCGCTGAAGGGGCTGCGGCTGGAGAATTCATCCCAGTTTTCGAATATACACTCGAAGCAGCCGAAGTGGACGGCTTGCTTGCGCTCGAGGGAACCGTCGGAATCGGGATTTCAAGGGATTTCGGGACAACCCGGGAAATCGACGAAGGATATCTCCCCTATCTCGAGGAGCTGATAGATGCGGCTGCCGGGGAGGAGGCCAAGAATTTCCCGGCAAGAGTGCGTTCAACCAACGCAGGCCACTTCATTTCCTCTGAATTCGCATTCATGGCCGGGAACGTGGAGGCTGCCGAGAAAAGCCTTGACGCGCTCCTTGCCGCATATGCGGAATTCTCGGAAAACCTCCTTTCGGAAGCGGGCATTTTCGACGGGCATCCGGTCGGGTTCCTTTCCGAAACATCCGGACCCCCGGAACCGGAGCTTTACTCAATCCAGGCCATCCCGCTCAACTTTTACCTCGAGGAAACCCTCAATGAGGCGTTCAGGCTAAGAAAGCCCCTTGAGATTTCGGCAGCTCCGAGGACATTTTCCTGGGACGGGGAGCGGGCAAGGCGGATTGGCGATGATGACGCGGGACTTTCAAAAACCGGACTTGTTTCCGCCAGAATAAGCTATGCGCCGGCGGAGGACGGGAGATATTCCGAGACAATAGAGCTTGATTTCAGCGACCCGGAAGTTGCCGAAACCGCCTTTTCCGGAAATTTCCTTGACGGCGCGTTCCTCCAGGCAAGTTACGGGAGCTTGCCCTTTTCCTCCCCCGGTTTTTCAGTTTCAGTTGAGGGACGGAAGGCAACTGTTTCGGGAAGGGTTTTCGGGACCGTGCAAGAAACCCTCCGGGGCGCGACAGGCGCAACCGAGGAGGTTGCCAAATGCCTCTCAATCTTTGCGCCGTATTCCTCCGCGCCGGGGAGAATTGCGGTTCTTCCCTTCTCCAGCGGGCAAATCGACGACCGGTTCGTCACGGCCCAGCTTTCGAAATACCTTGAAATAGACGGCCTTTGCGGAAACTGACCGGAAAGCCCGAAACCAACTTTTAAAAAGGTTAAAACAACCCCCTTTTCCGATAAATAATGGCAACTCAGGAAGAAGTCAAAGAGAAAACGCTTGAACTAATGTCACATCCGGACCTCATCCGGAACATCGGGATTGTCGCCCACGTTGACCACGGGAAAACAACCCTCACCGACAACCTTCTTGCGGGCGCGGGAATCATTTCCGACGAGCTTGCGGGGGACCAGACCTGGACGGACTACGACGAAATCGAGCAGCAGCGGGGAATAACAATCAAATCCGCGAACGTCTCGATGATCCAGGATTTCAACGGGAAAAACTATCTCATCAACCTGATAGACACCCCAGGGCACGTGGATTTCGGCGGCGAGGTCACACGCGCCCTTCGCGCGGTTGACGGGGCAGTTGTCCTTTGCGATGCCGTAGAGGGCGTGATGCCGCAGACCGAAGCGGTCCTCCGCCAGGCACTCAAGGACAGGGCGAAGCCGGTCCTTTTCATCAACAAGGTCGACCGCTATGTGCGGGAGCTCAAGCTCACCCCTGAGATAATGCAGAAGCAGTTCGTCAAGATCATCCAGAACGTCAACGAAATAATCTACAAATACGCCCCGGACGAATACAAATCCAAGTGGCGGGTCTCAATTGAGGAGGGGTCAGTCTCCTTCGGCTCGGCATACCAGAAGTGGGCGATAAATGTCCCGATGATGAAGGAATCCGGGGTCGGTTTCGCCCAGATAATAAAGGCTGTTGAGGAGGAAAAGCAGAAGGATCTTCACAAGCTGATTCCCCTGACAACGACGCTTCTCCAGATGGTTATCAAGCACCTGCCGGACCCGGTAAGCGCGCAGGCATACAGGATCAAGAAGATCTGGCACGGGGACCTTGAAAGCGTTGTCGGAAAAGCGCTCCTTACCTGTGACCCGAACGGTCCGACGGTCGGCGTTGTGACGAAGGTCATAAGCGACCCGCATGCGGGAACGGTTGCGGCAGTCCGCCTCTATTCCGGAACAATCCACGCGGGTCAGATAGTCGAACTAATCGGCGAGAAGCAGAAGGAAGTTGTCCAGCAGGTCGGGATTTACAAGGGGCCCTTCCGCCTCCTTGTCAACGCAATCCCCTGCGGAAACCTCGTCGCAATTGTCGGAATGAAGACCGCCCGCGCCGGGGAAACGATTGCCTCGGAAATAATAGAACCTTTCGAGGAAATCAAGCACGCTTTCGAACCGGTCGTTACGAAGGCAATTGAGCCGAAGAACCCGCAGGATTTGCCCAAGCTTATCGAGGCACTCAAGTCAATTGCGCGCGAGGACACGACCTTGAAGGTGACGATTGACCAGGAAACCGGCGAGTATTTGTGGGCCGGGCTTGGCGAGCTCCACCTCGACGTCTGGCAGACGCGGCTTGAGCGGGATTGGAAGGTCCAGGTGAACGTTTCCCAGCCAATTGTCGTCTACCGGGAAACGGTTTCGGCAGCAGGTCCTGAAAGGGAAGGCAAGTCGCCGAACAAGCACAACAAATTCTACATAATTGTGGAGCCGCTGTCCGAGAAGCTTTTCAAGGCATATGGGGACGGGGACATTTACGACACAAGAGTCAAGAGCAAGGACCTTCCGCTGGTGAACAAGCTTATCGAGCTCGGAATGGAAAAGGATATTGCGAAGAAGGTCATCGAAATCTACAAGGGCAACTTTTTCATCGACGTCACGAGGGGGCAGGTCCATCTGCCTGAGGTGATAGACACGGTCCTAGAGGGCTGGCGGAACGTAGTTGACCAGGGACCTCTTGCGAAGGAGAAATGCCAGGGGCTTGTGATAAAGCTGATAGACTGCACCCTCCACGAGGACGGAATCCACAGGGGACCTGCGCAGATAATCCCCGCCGTAAGGGACGCTATCCGCGACTCGATGTACGAGGCGCAGCCAAGGCTGCTTGAGCCCATCCAGAAAGTGAGGGTCGACATACCGCACGAGGCAATGGGCTCCGCAAGCGGGCTTGTCCAGTCGCGCCGGGGCAAAATCCTGGAAATCCTTGACGAGGGAGGAAACGCGGTGATAATGGCGGACGTCCCGGTATCCGGGATGTTCGGCTTCACAACCGACCTCAGGTCGGCGACCCAGGGAAGGGGATTCTGGAGCCTGGTTGATTCCAGGTTCGAGATGCTCCCGAAGGGCCTGACCGAGACAACAGTCAACGAAATCCGGAAGCGGAAGGGACTGAAGACCGAGGAAGTCGCAAAGAAGGAATAATCAAACCTTCCAGGGAAGCTTGATTTTCTGGACAAGCCCCTTCTTCTTCTCAATCAAAAAGTCCGCGATGAGAAGCAGGACGAGGAAGGAGAAGACCCAGAGAAAGGGATAGCTTATCAGCCCGTATTCCCGAATTACCGTTCCGGCAAAAGTGTCAAGGACTGTCTTTGGAACCGAGCCAATTGCAACGAAAAACATGAACTCCCAGAATGAGTTTTTCGTGAATGACGCGACGAAAACGGTCACGGTGTCCCCCGGAACCATCGGAGCGGCCCTTGTCAGGACATATGCCTTCCGCCGTGAGCGCGCCTTCTTGAAGAACTGCTTGATGTAATCGAGCTCGGCAAGAACAAGCTTCGAGTAGCCGAAAAACCTGCTCGCCCTCCTCGCGAGAATGAAAAGGAGCGCCGTCCCGAGAAGGCTGCCGAAGAAATTGAGGAAAAGCGCGCCCCAAAAGCCGAAAAGGTATCCGGAGGCAATCGTGACAACGTTCCCCGGGAGGAAGAAGACGACCGCCTGCAGTATGAAGAGCGCGACAATTATCGCCGGTCCCAGGACGCCCCCGTCCCCGGCAAGGTCGATTATCCGGTTCCTGTCAAGGAAAAGCTCGTAAAGGAGGAAAAAAAGCCCAATGTACGCAATTATCCCGAAAATAAACAGAAGGGGTTTCTTCCAGTCCACGGGGCCGCTCCGTCTCCAGACGTTTTTATTAGTGAGCATTCGGCGAGCTTTCTGCAAGCTCTTTGGCTCAATCCGAGCCCAGCAAAATCTTTTTAAATAGCCCAAACGGCGCATCCCCCAACCACTAAACAAAAGGTGAAACGAAAGAAAATGGCAAACAAACTGCACATGAACCTGATCTTTATCGGGCACGTTGACCACGGCAAGAGCACGACTGTCGGGCGCGTATTGTTCGACACAGGCGCAATCTCCGAAGGAGACATGAAAAAGCTCCAGGACAAGGCGAAGGAGTTCGGGATGGAAGGAACCGAGCTTGCCTATGTAATGGACAGCCTCAAGGAAGAGCGCCAGAGGGGAATGACAATCGACCTTTCGCACAAGAAGTTCGAGTCCCAGAAATACTACTACACGATAATCGACGCTCCGGGGCACCGCGACTTTGTCAAGAACATGATTACCGGGGTATCCCAGGCGGATGCGGCAGTCCTTGTCGTTTCCTGCGTAGAGGGTCCGCAAGCCCAGACAAAGGAGCACATTTTCCTGGCGCGCACGCTGGGAATCAAGCAGCTGATAATTGCAGTAAACAAGATGGACAGGGAAACCTATGCCGAGGCAGCTTTCAAAAGGACGAAGGAAGCGGTTTCCGAATTCCTCAAGCAGATAGGATACAAGGTCGAGGAAATCAAGTTCATCCCGATCTCCGGGCTCAAGGGAGACAACGTTGTCAAGAAGAGCACCAACATGCCCTGGTACACGGGACCCGTGCTCCTCGAGGCATGCGACATGTTCTCGCCCCCGGAAAAGCCGGTTGACAAGCCGCTCAGGCTGCCAATCCAGGAAGCATACACTATAACGGGAATCGGAACGGTTCCGGTCGGCCGCGTCGAAACGGGCAGGCTCAAGCCGAACGACACAGTGGTTTTCATGCCATCCGGGCTCAAGGCGGAAGTGAAGTCAATCGAGATGCATCATGAGCAGCTTACCGAAGCGCTTCCCGGAGACAACATCGGATTCTCCGTAAAAGGAATCGGAAAGAACGACGTCCACAGGGGAGATGTTGTCGGAAGCCCGAACAATCCGCCAACGGTTGTCGCGGAATTCACCGCCCAGATTGTCGTCCTCAACCACCCGACGGTAATCGCAAAGGGATACACTCCAGTGTTCCACGCGCACACGGCGCAGGTCGCATGCACCGTAACCGAGCTCCTCAAGAAAATCGACCCCAAGACGGGTCAGGTTGCGCAGGAGAACCCGGACTTTATCAAGACGGGCGACGTTGCGGTGATAAAATGCGTACCGCTCAAGCCGTTCTGCCTTGAAAAGGCGAAAGATTTCCCGCCGCTCGGAAGGTTCGCAATAAGGGACATGGGTCAGACGGTTGCCGCTGGAATGGTAATCGACCTCGTTCCGAAAACGGGTTAGGAAAGACCAAAATGCAAAAAGCGAGAATCAAGCTGTCCGGCGCCGATTCGAAGGTTCTTGACAGCATTGGCTCTCAAATAAAGGAGATTGCCCTCAAGACCGGAGTGAAGGTTTCCGGTCCGGTCCCCCTCCCGACGAAGAAGCTTAAGATCACGACGCTCAAGTCGCCGGACGGGGAGGGCACGATGACCTGGGAGCGCTGGGAAATGCGCGTCCACAAGAGGCTTGTCGACCTTGGCGTTGACGACCGGGCAATGCGGCAGATAATGAGGCTGCACGTGCCCGAGGGAGTCAACATAGAGATAGAACTTCGCGAAGCGAAGTAATTAGGAATTCCCGAGGTCCAGCCGGAGCTGGACAAGGGGGAGTCAGAACATCGAGATTGAGATTTGCAAAGCAAGTCCTTTCCGGCTGTTTTGTTTTTCGGAAATGTTTCTTATTTTTTTCTAAGCCGCCGTCAATACGGAGTCTTCATAACCAGCCGGATTATCTCCGGGGCTTCGGCGTTCGCAAGGAAAGCCCCGTAAATTTTCCCGAAATCCCCGGGAGAGCCAGCTTCTGCCCGCTCATATAGGAGAAGCCCCGCCTGGACCGGAAGATGCCTTGCCAAGCTTTCGACAGCCGCAGCAACGTTCGGATGGTTTTCGCGGGGCGCCTCGCAGGCAGCCCTTGAAATGAAAGTTTCGCCAACAAGGCTTTCCGATTCGGCAAGAATCAGTTCCCTTCCCTGGGCAACCAGCCGTTCCGTTTCAGTCGAATCGGCTGCCCGCGAAATCCCGCGCAAAACCGGGTAGAGCCTGTTCGCTAGCCCCCTTTTGAATTGGACTCCTCTGACTGAAGAAAGATAGCCCTTTCCAATCCCCTCGAAAAGCTCGTTCGGAGGTATTCTCACGAAACCGGCATAATTCTCCCGCGCAAAAAGAAAAAGCCCGTTCGCAACTTCCCCGAGGGTTCCTCGTTCCGACGGTACTCCCGCAATTGCAAGCGGAAGCGAAGGATGCCTCGGAGCCGCCGCAAGATGGCTTGCTTCGACGCAGACAGCAGCAAGGACAGTCTCATAGCTTTCCCCTGGGATTCCCAGAGGTACGTACATTGCCCGCTCAGCTTCGGATGCGTCTGCCTTCAGGGTGTTCCTCTTTCCCCGCATGCTTTCAATTGCGTTCGGAGAGAGCTCCCGCCCATATGCGACGAGCATCCCCGGCTCCTTCCTGTCGAAGAAAACAACCGAGGGTGCGGGCTTGTCCGACCCAGCTTCCCCGAAAAGGAGGACGAGTTCAGGATAAACTTCCTCCGCTGCCAGGGCGGCGCGCCCGAGAATCTCAAGAGAGCCCGGCCTAAGAAGCGGAGAAAGGGTGTCTGATGCAATGCAATTCATCAAACAATTACTCACTTTCAAGTATTAAATACTTTTTGCAGGAGGTTTTCCCTTGTCAACCAAATCGTTCTCAACGAGGAAATCGACAACTTTCGAGAAAACGAGTTTGTCGGCTATTTTCCCGACCTTTTCCGAAAGCCAGTCAAGCGTTTCATCCCGGTCGAGCGGGTCCCTTTTCTCAAGAAGTTCCCGGAAACCCCGGATGAATTGGAGCGCACTTTCCCGGTCGTCCGCCTCAATCGCATTCAGGAATTCCGAAAACTCGGCGTCCAAAAATGCGCCCTCAAAGGAATGCATTGAATGCCGGGGACAATAAGGTTATAAAAAACATGCGCCAAGTCCATGCAATGGCCGGGAAATTCTCGTTCGTCTTTTCTGATTTTCTCACGGACGAAGAGCTTCAGGAAATCGCGAATTCGGTCAAGGCATCCCCGAAGGGGAAACTAATAATCAACTGTCTCTATCTTCTTGCGGGCAACGGGCACTACCGGGGCGCTTCAGCCGTTGCGCGGGCTGCCGAAATAACCAATGCGGAACTCCACAGGCGGAAGCTTCTTTCGGAAAGCGAGCAAATAGTCCCGAAGCTAATTTACGCTCCAGCTCTCCTTTCCGGGATAGGCGCCCGTCTCGTTGAATGGGCCGCCCGCGACCTTTACGAAACCCTTTCCCGCGCGCTTTTCTTCCAATACAGCTGGAACGAGGCATCACGGGAAATGGCTGAAAATTCCCGCCTTGACACGATGTCCATAATAACGAGGAAGCTCGTCGAGATTTCCCGCCTGAAGACCCATCTCGAGGGGGTTGTCCTCTCGTTCCATTTCGTCCCCGGCGACATTTTCTACAAATACCCGCAGTATGCGAACCGCTTTGCGATAATCCCCCTTGACGACGCAGTCTATCCTAGCTTTGTCCGGAAGGAAACCGGGAATTATTTCGTGGGCTCCGAGAAATGCGCGCAGGACGTAATCCGTGCCCTCTCCGTTTACGGGGTTCCATCGGACAGGTCGCTGAAAATGGTCAAGATCACCGGCCAGCCAATAAGCCCCGATTCAATACGGGGCGCCCCCTGGGGTCCCGAAGAAACGGCGCGCGAAACCCCCCGCTATGTCGTTGCAATGGGGGGCGCAGGCGCGCAGCTCCCCCAGATGGAAAAGCTCCTCTCCTCGTATACAAAGTATTCCGGGAAGAGGCCGGAAATAGTGTTCTATGTAGGGCACCATTTCGAGGCTGCGAAGAAGCTCGAATCCCTTGGATGCCCCGATGGGATAAGAATAGTGAAAAACTCCAGCAGGCTCGATGCAATAGCCGGGCTTGCCGAGGAGATCCGGGACTGCGACGCGCTGATAACGAAGCCGAGCGAGCTTTCGTTCTATCCCGCCCCGATTTATTCCCTGCCTCCGATCGGATATCATGAGGAAATGAACATCGCGACCGCAATACTCGAGAAGCGGGGCCGCGTCGTCCACTCCCTCTGGGACATCCCCCTCGACCCTGTTGAGGAGCTTGCGATATATGAGGACGACCTCGAGCGGATGCAGAAGAGCGCGCTGACGAAGAATCCGAACCTTTCCGGGGCGTTCAGAATCGTGAAGGAAGCCTGCAAGCTTGCGCCGGCCGGAAAAACCGAGTGAAATTCATTCTCCGTCAGCAGGGGACCTTCCGATCATTGCCCAGTCCTTTTTCCCAAGTCCGGCCTTGACGGCTTTGCTGCATTCGTCGAAGACTGCGTCAAGAAGCGGCCCGCCGGAATGCCCGGCCATTTCCCTCACATATCCCAGGTCCTTTGCAAGCCACTCAACCGAAAAAGTCGCCGGGTCGGGCTCCGTGAAATACGCCTTCTTTGCAATAGATGTGATTACCCCGCCAGGCCTCTCGACCAGGGCATCGGAAACCTTTTTCAAATCCATTCCCTGAGATTTGGCAATTTTCATTGCCTGGTTGAATCCGGCCATGTGGGTTGCCTGGAGGAAATTCAAAATCAGCTTGTAGCGCATCCCCTGCCCGGCCGGCCCGAAGTGAAGGACGCCTTTGGAAATTGCCGAAAGGTCCGGCCTTAGTTCATCAAGCAGCTTTTCATCGCCGCCGCAGAGAAGCGTGAGGCTTCCAGTTTCCGCCCCAATCCGCCCCCCGGTCAGCGCCGCATCAAAGAAAACAAAACCCCGGCTTTTGCACTCTTGTGCAAGCGCGTCAACCCAGCCGGAGGAAAGAGTTGCACAGGCAACCAGGAACTTGTCGGGGTTCGCCCCCGCAATAATTCCTTCGTTCCCAAGCCAAACCTCCCGCGAGGATTCGTCGTTTGCGGTAACTTCAAAGACAATGTCGGCGCTCTTTGCAACTTTTTCCGGGCTTGAGCAGACAATCGCGCCCCTCTTTCCGAACTCCTCCGAAACGCTTGTCGTTCGGTTCCAGACAAAAACATGGTGATTTTTCCCAAGAAAATTCTCCGCAATCCCGCGCCCCATTATTCCAAGGCCGACAATTCCAATCTTTCTCATTTTTTCCTGCGCTCCAGCAGCTCCATCACAGCCCCCTGAAGAGGACTTGTCAATTCCTCCTTCCGCGCGGGAGGCACCACCCTCATATTTTCCTGCGCTCCAGCCGCTCCATCACAGCCTTCACAATGAAAGGCCAGGCAATTGTCGCGTCAGAGTGGACTTCAACCTGGACTCCGCCCTCGCTAACCGGGACGAACTTTCCCCAGGAAACCCCTTCCGAATATGTGCAGCCGGAAAGGCCCCCCCAGTGGGCGGGTTCCGGACAAATCCTTACAGCATAATGGAACCGCTTGAACGCTCCGCCCTCGCCAATCCGGGTGTTTATTATGTCGAGGTACGGCCCGACCTGCTGCGCCCAGTTCCTCGGGACCCCTCCTCCAATCGTGAATATCCCCAGCCTTTTGGCAGCCTTCACCCGCGCGGTGTAATCTTCAAGATCGTGGAACGGATTGAATTTCGCCGGCGGCTTTCCGTCGAGCTTCATCCGCCTCCGATAAATCCCAAAGTCGAGGCCGAACTCGGAATCCGTGAACGCCGGAATGTAGACGGGGACATCGTTCAGGTAAGCTGACTTGAGGACTCCCCGTTCGCTTCTTTTCGTGTTCTGAGAAAGGAATTTTCCGAACAGCCGGTTTATTTTCCAGCTGCAGGTTTCCTCTCCTTGGGGGAGGGTCCTATAGATTGCCCTGATGATGTTCTCCGCTCCGTCAAGGTTGCTTTCAAGTTCAAGAGTGTCATATACCCGGTCATAGCCCTTCTGATAGAGCTCCTCATCGGCCATCTTGTGGGAATCGTACTTGAAATGCGCCATCCCGGCAGCCTCGATGAACCCGTGGGCCATCAGGGCGCCCGTTGACACGACCGCGTCAACCATTCCGCAGTCAATCATGTCGCAGATCACGAGGCCCATTTTAGCAACGGTCATTGCCCCGGAAAGGGTCAGGACCCGGAAGCAGGACTTGTCGCGCACCATCTTCTCAAGGGCGTCGGCAGCCTCGCCAACTTCGCGCCCCCCGAACGCAGTGAGGGACATTCCCCTGACAATGTCGTCAATCGTCTTGCATTTCGAAAGATCAAGCGATTTCAGGGGAACAAATCCGTCCGAGAAGCCGTCCCCGAAATTTTCCCCCTTTCTTTGAGGGTCAGCATCCTTTTTTTCCCGCATCATCAATGAAAATCCGCGGAGGTTTAAAGTTCTTTTCGATTTTTCCGGAAAAAGAAAGAGAAAAAGAAAAGAAGCTCCCTAAGACCCGAGTATGTCGGAGTCGAAACTTCCGGAAGGGTCGTCCCCCGCGCCGAGGAGGGAATCCCCTTCAAGGGAGGCGAGCTCCGAATCCAGTACGGAAATTTCGTCGGAAACGGTTCCCGTCCCGGATCCCGGAGCAGCAACCCGGCCGGAAACGCATCCCGCCAAAAGCACGATTCCCGCAAGGAGCATTGCGAAGAGAACGGCCGCAACTCGTTTGGCTGCCATTCTTAGGCACCGTCCTCATTCCCGGCGGCATCCCTGTAGCTTGCATATGCACGCCTCAGGCTTGCGAGCGCATCCCTCAGGAAGTCGTGGGACTCGGACATCTTAGCCTTGCCCGCCTCCCTTTGGCCTTCTCCGAAGTAGGTCCTCGCTTCGACGAAACTGCCCTGCGCACCGGAAAGAGCAAGCTTGACTTGCTCAAGCTCAGCTTCAATCTCCGAGGCATCAAACGTCCCGTTTGCGGCAAGCTCACTCGTCCTGTTTCCAATCCGCGCCTCTACGAGGGAAATTCTCCTGTAGAGGGCGACTCCCCTTTCAACCCGTGCAAGGTAGTAGATTTTCTGGGAAAGCTCCGTTACAACCTTCCAAACCTGGCCAAGTTCATTTGCGGCAGAGACAATCTCCTGCTTTTCAGTTGCGTTTTCAATCCTCGACCTTATTGCCGTAACATTAGCCTTTGTAGCTTCAAGCTGGTTGAGCCAGTTCTCCTGCAGCTGCTCAAGTCCGGGCGCATCAGTTGCGTTTACCGACGTCAATATCCCGACCTCGTTCTCGACATGTTCTATCAGCGTCACCAGGTGGTCAGACGAAGTTGCCATGTAGCGTTTCGCTGCCGCGAGAACGTCAGTCTCGCTCGCGTTTCGTCCGCCGAGCCGCCTTGCCTTGAGGAAATTCTCCCTTGCTTGGAAGAACCCCTGGCGCGCGTCCTTGTACTCGTTGACAGCCGCCTTGTACTTTCCAAAGGCAGCCCCATACTGTTCCTTCGCCCTTTCCCGGAAATTCTTCAAGTTCCCTCCTGGGACTGAAAACGCCGGGGAAAGGGTTCCCAATGCGACAATTGCAATAACCGCCAAAACAATGACGATTGATGCGAAAGGCGCCTTGGTTCCTTTTGTTTTTGCCATAACCCGGGCCCGCTGCAGAACCTTAAGTAGACACTTTACGAAGCTTCACCTAAAGCTTTATATCCCCAGTTTACGGGCAATCCAGGAATGAAGATTCCTGTCGCACTTCCGGCAGCCTTTCTCCTGATTCTTCTGCTGTCCGCCTCCGTCTTTTCAGCCGAAATTTCCGGGGGCGCCTACAGCTGGGAGGACCTTTCCCTCGCAAGTCCGGTCGTCTTTTCAATAAACACGACCCCGGAGCAGACCCTTGTTTCGGAAAGCGGAAAATACTCCTTCTTCGTTCCTGAGGGAATCTACCTTTTGAAGGCGGAAAGCTTCCGGGGCGCCGAGAAACTCCTCGAGGATTCTTCGACAATCAAGGTCCTTGACGACGGGAGCCCTTACCGGATTGATTTCATCCTCTTTCCCGCGGTTCCCTCGGGAGGGAACCTTGACGAGGAGCAGTCGCCGTCCATCGACATCCAGATAGTTCCAAGACAGGCAACTCCAAACCTCTTCATTATCCCTTTGCTGATTGGAGCTGGCGCAGGGGGGGCCTTTTACATTTATTTCAGGTTCCTTCGGAAAAAGCCGGCTGCCGGAAGAAAGAAGGCGACTTCGCGGGAGCTTGCGGCGCGTCCCGTCCAAACACCGAAAAAGAATCTCGATCCGGAGCTTGCGGAAATACTTGAAAAAATTTCAGCTGCAGGAGGGAGAATCATCCAACGCGAGCTGAGACGGGAAATGCCCTATTCGGAAGCAAAGGCAAGCCTCCTTCTTTCGGAGCTTGAAGCCCGCGGGCTTGTGAGGAAATACAAGCGGGGACGGGCGAACCTGATTGTCCTTGCCAATTCGAAGAAGCTTAAGAAGACGGGAGAATGAAAACCTCTGCCTTTTCAAGAACGTTGGTCTTCGGATTGTCGTAGATGAAAACGCATTCGAACCTTCTTCCGGAAAGGGCGAGGTCGGCATAGTGCCGGGCATCAGCCCACATCCGCTCGTACGGGAGCGATTCCCCCGGGAACCAGCCGGGAATTCCCGCTTCAGTTTCCCGGGCGCTTCCGGAGAAGACATCCGACCTGAAAACGAAGGATTCCATTGAAAGCTTCCCCCGAAAAATGAACCAGTTCCGTCCCAAAAGTTCCTGGCTTTCGGGCGGGGAGGATATTCCGGTTTCCTCAAGAAGCTCCCTTGCCGCCGCATCACGAACCGATTCCCCCGGCTCAACCTTCCCCCCCGGGAAAACGAGCTTGCCCTTCCCGAGCTCGGTTCCCCTGCGCTCAATGAGGAGCGTCCGTCCTTTTTCGTCAACAAGGAGCGCATTTGTCACGATTTTCGTTTCCTCCCGGCCCGGAAGCTCCACAACTTCCTTCGAAACGAGTTTTTCCATGCTCTCGTCGAAGGAGAATTTCCCGAGGAACCTCTTCCCAGAAATCAGCAAAGGGAGCCAGAAGCGGTCGCCAGCCCACATCTCGTCGAACGGCATCTTCCCGGTTTCGAACCAGAACGGGATTGCCTCATCGGTTTCGCAAGGGCTTCCGGAGAACGAGTCCGCCCGGAAAACCCACACATCCATGAACGGGTCGCGCCCCCGGGAAAAGCGGAGCAAGCCCTGCCTTTTCAGTTCGGCTTCCGAAAGAACCAGCCCGAGCTCCTCTTTCACTTCCCTCCGCGCGCATTCCTCCGGGGTTTCCCCCGGCTCAATCCGCCCGCCGACCCCGTTGTATTTTCCCGCGCCGATTCCCCTCTTTTTCCGTATCAGAAGAATCTTTCCGCTTTGCACAACGAAAACAAGGGTTGCGTTCTCGCCCGGTTCAGCCATTTTCCGGCAGGACCCGATTCCTATTTAAAAAAGGATTGCGCAGAGGATTCGGATGGGACTTTTCCGGAAGATTGCCTTCCTCTTTCTTGCTGCTTCAATCCTGATTTCCGCGCTCGCATATGACCGGCTTCCCGAGAAAGTCGCAACGCACTGGGGCTTTTCCGGTGAGCCCGACGGCTATTCGGGCAAGCTTTTCGGCGCCGCCCTACTCCCCCTTTTCCTCGCGTTCCTCCTCGCCCTTTTCCAGCTCCTTCCGAAACTCGACCCCCTGAGGGAAAACTACCCCTTTTTCGCAAGGGAATACCAAATATTCCAGGCAGCCTTCGCCCTCTTTTTCCTCGGAGTCCATTCGTTTGTCCTTGCCCATGCGCTCGGAATCCAAATAGGGATTTCCAAAATACTCGCCCCCCTGTTCTCGGTCCTTTTCGCTTCCCTCGGGATACTTTTGCCGAAAACCCGCAGGAACTACTTTGTCGGAGTCCGGACCCCTTGGACCCTTGAGAGCGACGCAACCTGGAAGAATGCAAACGCGCTTGCCGGGAAGGTTTTCCTCGCGTTCTCAGCCGCAGCCCTTGCCGGAATCTTTTCGGATTTCCTCTTCTTCCTCTCTATTGTCCTGACAATCCCCGCGCTTGCCGGAGTCCTAATCTTTTCCTATATGGAGTTTTCTAGGGGAAAGACGAAGAGAGCCAGCCGGAAAGGGTAGCTTTCTCCTGCGAGAGCGCATCCAGAACGGGCGCCAGAATCGACTCGAGATTCTCAAGCTCTCCGGGAAGTATCTCCACGATTTCGATTCCAGCGCGCCGGTAGACCTCCCGCTTCAGGGGCGTCTTGAAGAAGGTGTAGAACGCAACCTGCCTGACATGCCTCCTGCGGAAGGACTTTTTGTCAACCCGTGCAGCCGGCCTGTAGAGCCCGAGATATTCGATACAGACAACCGCCCTCTTAGTGCCCTCCCGGAAACCTTCCACAAGAAAGTCGTATCTGAAGAGTTCCGGATGGATTTTTTCAAGCGAGAACTCCCTTGAGAGAAGCGCGAACGTTTCCCTGGGGCAGCTTCGTATTATCAGGGCCGATTTCTCCTTCTCAGAAAGCCTTGCCGTCCGGGAGATTATCCCGTGCCTCTTGAAGGAAACCCCCTTTTCCGAGAGAAAGGCGGCAATCCGGTCCTCCCCTGCGCTTCCAGTTCGCTTTTTCGGGGAAAATGCCTTGGCGAACTTGAAGCTCCGTCTTGCCCCCCTGCCGAAAAGATCCTTCTGCCTCTGCATTTTCCCGGGTCTAGGCAAGCCTCTTCTTTTTCAATTTGTCAATTATGTGTATGCAGGTGACGGGGCAGACTTCCGCTGCCTCGAGGTTCTTCCCGAGCTTGCCAAGGACGGATTCCCTCGGAATGAACTTTTCCCCCTTCACCTTCCAATTTCGTGAAACCGCCGCGCAAGCCCCGCAGCCAATGCATTCCCGGACGACCTGCCTTATCACGAACCTTGCTTTCAGTCCCGCCCGGGGTTCGATCCTACCTGCCTTTTTTCTCTTCGCCATTGCCATCTTGGATTTCCGACTTCCTCTTGCTGTTGTAGAGCTTCTCAATCGTCCTTGAAAGGTTTGAAAGGTCCTGCATCATTTTCTGCATTATTCCCTGATGCTTCTTCGCTATCTTTGAATATTCGGTCTCGCTTATGTAAAATGAGAATTTCAGGGTTGCAATGTAAGGCGGTTTGTCCTTCGTCTCGCAAACCTCGACCCGCACGCCAGTTCTGTCCTTGCTGAATATCACCTTCATGTTCCTCAGGTCAAGCAAATGGAGGAACTTGGCTTCCCGGCTCCCCTTCACGAGTTTCAGTATTGGCATGGCGCTCCTGGGTCCCGGCCCAGATTTATCTTTTTCTCCCCCGGAAACCTTTTAATCAAGAACCCCCTCTCCTTGGCAGAATGGTCTCATTTTCAGAGGAGCTTTTGAGGGATCCGGCGTTCATCGCGACAATACTAATCCTTCTGGTATATGCCTGGGGGCTGAAGGGCCTTGCCGAGAACATACTCAAGCGGATTACGGTTTCGGAGCGGTATCTCGTCCTTTCGAAGAAGGAAACCTTCCTGATAACCCTTGCGTTCGCATTCTCCTCAATATATGTCGGTCTCGTCCTTATCGGGATTTACGAGGCAATTTCGAGCCTTGTCAAGCCTACCGGGATACTCCGGTACGTTTCCCTCGGGTTCTTCGGTCTCGGGGCAATCCTCATCGTCGCCGGCGCGAAATGGGGCAAGGAACTGCAGGAACTCTTCTAGTTCTTTCCAGAAGGCTTCCTTGATTTCGCCGGCAGCAGCTCAGATTCGCCGGAGTCCCCGTCCGCAGTTTCAAAATGCCTCTTTCACTTCCACCGCATCAACCTTTCGCTTCCGCCGCCTACATCAAACATTGGCTCCGGATTTCGTTGGTAATGCCTCTGCCTCAACCGCTCCAGATCTCCGCAGCAGACTCAAAAAGACTCCTTAATCTCTGCCGCGTCGACCTTTCGCTCCGCTCCAGATTTCGCAAGCGACTTTTGGCTAGAACGCCTCTTTTATTTCGCTTGCATCAACCCGGCTCAGCCGGATTTCCTCGCCTATTCAGAACGACTCCTTGATTTCAGCGGAGTCAACAATCCCGTCCCCGTCAAGGTCAGTTCCCTCGACAACAAGGTTCCCTGCGGAAGAGAATTTCTCCCCGCCGGAAAGGATTGCGAGTATTGAGGAGCGGGTCCCGGAAAAGCGCTTTCCGGCAATCACCACAATCCGCGCGTCGGGGTTCCAAGGGCTTTTCGCGCTTGCGATAATCCCGCACTCCTCCTCTGAATAGAACTTGCCGGATTTTTCGGAATAGATGTCCCAGTTGTGATCCCCGTCAAAACGCAAGCGCAGGGACCCGTTAACCTCTCCTACAAGCATGTTTGTTATCGGCCCCCCGACGAGAATCAGGTTCCTTTTCCGCTCGCTTTCCTTTATCTCGGTGTCAGTCCGCACAACGGGGGAAAATATCCGCGCAATGCTTCCGACAAATCCGGCCAGGTCAGTTGCATAGTGCCCGTCGCGGGCTCTTGCCTTGTTCGGGCCGTGGGCATCGGGCGAGCCGACGACAACGAGCCCGTCAAACTCGCCGCCCCTTGTGACAAAGCCGGAAAGGAACTTCGGGATGCTCGTTGCATTGGGCAGGGAAACCGGGAGGTCGAATTCCTCCGCGTTCGGGAGCTTGAGCGCGAAAGCCTTGCCGGTTGCCCGGAAATATTTCGCAAGACCCCCCCGACGCTCCTCCCGCCGTTCAATCTCGACAAAGCCCCCTTTCCTAAGCTGGTTGATGTGGTAGAAAACCTTCTGTTCGGGCAGCCGCATTTTCCCGGCGATTTCTGATGGATATGCCGGCTTGCCCGCGATTTCGGAAAGTATTTTCAGCCGCAGGGGGTTCAGCAAAACCGAGAACGCCGCGGGCGTAACGAGTTTTCCCTCGGCTGCCACGTATTTGTTTCCGGTTTTTTCAACTATTAAAATCATGATGGAACCAGTATTAACGAATTTATAATACTTATTGGAAAAGAGGCATAAAACAAGACCAAATCGGAGGACCCCTTTCAATCCTTTCAGTGCGCTCGGAACCCGTTTTGAGGAATGCTTATTAAACCGAGCGGTTTTTCAGCCCAAGTTGAAAAATGTGCGGAATAATAGGGTATGTCGGTGAAAAGAACTGCGCTCAGCTGCTTATTTCCGGGCTGAAAAGCCTTGAATATCGCGGATATGATTCGGCGGGGATTGTCGTTATTGACAGCGGAAAAAAATTCCGGGTCAGAAAATCAGTCGGGCGGGTAAGCGGGCTCGAGGCGCAGGTGAATTATTCATCCTTCCTTGGAACGACCGGGATCGCGCACACCCGCTGGGCAACGCACGGGAAGCCCTCTATCCCGAACAGCCATCCGCATTTCGATCCGAAGGGGATTGTCGGCGTTGTCCATAATGGGATTGTCGAGAATTTCGTGGAACTGAAGGAAGGGCTAATTTCCCGGGGAGCGAAGTTCTCCTCGGAAACGGACACGGAGATTATTGCGCATCTCATTGCTGGCGAACTCGCAAATTCCTCCGGCAGGCAAATGACCTTGGAGGGGGCAGTGGCAAGAATCCTGCCCCTTCTCCAAGGCTCATATGCCCTTGGCGTGGTTTCCCCGCTTGAACCGGGAAAAATAGTCGCCGCCCGCAAATCGAGCCCGCTCGTGATCGGGGTTGGCAAGGGCGAGAATTTCCTTGCATCCGACGTGCCGGCCTTCCTTGCGCACACGAGGAACGCAATGGTTCTCGAGGACGGGGAACTGGCGGTTCTCACGAAAAAAGGCGTTTCAATTACCAAGGATGGAAAGAAAATCCGCCGCCCGCTCTGGAAAATTTCCTGGAGCCCCGAAGCTGCCAAGCTCAACGGATATCCCCACTACATGCTGAAGGAAATCGAGGAACAGCCGGAAACCCTGCCTGCGATAATTGCCCAGGATGAAAAAGTCATCCGGAAGCTTACGGCGGAGATGAGGGCGGCGAAGAGAATAGTGATGGTTGCCTGCGGAACCTCGCGCCACGCCGCGCTGATAGGGCGGTATCTTCTCGTCAGGGAGAACGGGCTTTACTGCGACGTCCTCCTTGCCTCTGAGTTCAGCCATTTTGCGGGCTCCCTTGGAAAAGGCACGCTTGTCATTGCGATTTCCCAGTCCGGGGAAACCGCCGACGTCATGGAATCCGTCCGGGCGGCAAAGAAACAGGGCGCGAAGGTTTACTCGATAGTGAACGTCGTAGGCTCCTCCCTAACCCGCGAGTCGGACGGGACGATTTACATGCGTGCGGGGCCGGAGATCGGCGTTGCGGCAACGAAGACGTTTTCGGCGACGATAATGACATTTTACCTCCTTGCACAGGCTCTCAACGGGAAGTACAGGGAGTCGTTCCCCAAGGTCAGGGAAGCTGCGCGCCTTTTGAGGGAAACAATCGAGGCAAACAAGGCGGTTCTCAAGAAGATAGCGGCCGAATACAAGCATGCCAATGCGTTCTATTTCATCGGGCGCGGGATAAATTTCGCTGCCGCAATCGAGGGCGCGCTCAAGCTCAAGGAGATTTCCTACATACATGCCGAGGGGATGCCTGCGGGAGAGCTGAAGCACGGGTCGCTTGCCCTTGTCGGGAAGGGGATTCCTATCGTCTCGATAAACCCGACGGACGACACCTATGAGGAAACCGTCTCGAACACGATGGAAGTGAAGGCTCGGGAGGGGTCTGTGATAGGGATTTCGAACAGGCCGAACCCGATTTACAACTACC
>JAZDJS010000017.1:0-2536 GCA_043803745.1 archaeon | reverse complement strand
GTGATAATCCCCACCGTCGTAGAGATTCGGATAATACCGGTCAGCCTCGACTTCTGGAAGGGCGCCGCTCTGGACCGCCCGCTCCGCCGCATTGTGGAAGTACATCGTGTCGAACTCCAGAAGATGCGGGTCGTCGAGACTCTGGAGCCGCGTGAAAAGGGTTATTGCGATTATCGCGAAAATCGCCAGTATTGTGAATATTTTGGGGAAATCCGGCTTTTCTGACATTTGCTTCCCGTCCCGCCCTGCTGTTTTAAACCTTTTTATAAATAATTGGGGGGTTTTGAGTCGATGAAAACGGTTGCGGTTGTCGGAGGCGCAGGTTTCATAGGTTCTCATATTGCGGACCGTTTTCTACTTGATGAGAATTGCAGGGTTGTCGTAATCGACAACCTGTCTTCGGGCGAGAAGGCGAACGTAAACCCTCGGGCGACTTTCGTTCCGCTCGACATCGTCAGGGCGGAAATCGGCGCGATCGCACGGGCGCTCAAAGGCTGCTCGGAAATCTGGCATTTTGCGGCAAATGTTTCGATTCCTAGGGGGGAAATAGACAGGTTCGTTGATCTCAGGGAAAATGTTGAGGGAACGGTCAGGCTCCTCGAAGCGGCTGTTTCGGCGGGATCTAAAAAATTCATCCTCGCATCAAGCTCGGCTGTCTACGGGCTGGGCTCGGCGAAAAGGCCCCGCGAAACTGCGCCATGCGAGCCGATTTCTATGTACGGAGCCTCGAAGCTTGCCGCAGAAGGCTACTTGTCCGCATATTGCGACAATTTCGGGATTTCCGGAACGACCTTCCGGATTGCGAACGTTGTCGGAGCCCGCCTGAGCTGCGGGCTTTTGTATGACATCCTCAAGAAGCGGGGGGCTGGAAAAGTCTTCCTCAAGGGGCTGGGACTCGAGAAAAAGTCATACGTGCACGTTTCAGATTGCGTTGAAGGAATGCTCCGGGGCGCGCAGGCGTTTGTCCCTGGAAAGAATGAGATTTTCAACCTCGGGTCGGATGACAAAGTTTCCGTGAAGAAAGTTTCCGAGATTGTTTCCAGGCTTGCCGGAATAACTGAGACAGGGTTCCTCGGGGGGAAAACCTGGGTCGGGGACGTTCCTGAAATGGTCCTGAACTGCAAGAAGCTGAAGAGTTTGGGTTGGGCGCCAAAGCTGATAAAAAGCAGCGCCGCCCTAGAAGCTGCGACAAGGGAATTGCTGGCGGAATGACGCAGGGAAAACGTGCGAGAATTTCGGTAATATGCACCGTCAGGAATGAATTGAAGACGATCCGGACTCTCGTGGATTCCCTCCTGAAACAGACGAGGCAAGCTGACGAAATCGTTTTCTCCGACGGCGGATCTTCCGACGGGACGGTCGATGTATTGAAAAGCTACGGGCGGAGGGTTCGGGTGATTTCCGCTCCGGGTGCGAATATTGCAAGAGGGCGGAACGTTGCGATTGCCGCGGCAAAGGGCGAGTGGATTGCCTCGATTGACGGGGGCTGCGTTGCCGACAGGAATTGGCTTGCGGAGCTTGAGAGAAAGATGCCGTTCTCGGATGTCGTCTCTGGGGCATACACTCCCCTTGAGGGTGGAAGCAGGTTCGAGCGCCTGCAGGGACTCGTTGTCTGCAAACCGGTCAATCGAATTGGGCCTGGCTTTCTCCCATCCTCCAGGTCGGTTGCCTTCAAGAAATCAGCCTGGTTGGCGGTGGGTGGCTATCCTGAGGACACCTATACCGCTGAAGACACCATTTTCGATTTAGCTCTGAAACGGACGGGCTTTAGGTTTTCCCTTGCCAGGAACGCGCTCGTTTTCTGGAGAATGCGTCCGAACCTCGGAAGCTTCGCGAAGCAGTTCAGGCTTTACGGATATGGGGATGGAAAAACGGGGCTCGTCTTCAAAATGCCTAAGAACCTCGTGCTCGTCGCCTTCTCGGTTTTTTCGGCAACGGCGCTTCTCCTAAGGAACCCGCTTCCCGTTTCGATTATGATGGCTTTCTTTTGCTGGGAAGCGGCAGGACTTGCGGAGCGAATTGCTGACTTCCCGGAGCTTCTCGCACTGGTCGCAGTCAAGCGCATTTCCTATGTTATTGGTGTTGTCGGGGGGTTGTTCGGGGTTTGAACGGGTTTGTTTCCCTTTTCGACCGCTTCTTTCCGCGCAGCGGGCGAAAACGTTTGGCAGTTCTCCTGATGGGATCCAGTCTGTTCACGTATCTTGTTACTGCAGTTTCAGGAATTCTGACCGCAAAGATTCTCCTTCCTGAGGAATATGCAGTCAAGGTCCTTGTGTTTTCAATTGTCAACCTTGTGCTGGCTTTCGCGGACCTGGGAATGCCTTTTGCGTTGATTAGAGGGGCTGGACGGCTTTCTCCTGCGCAGGCCAGGGACACTTTCGTGAAAAGTATTTGGATTAACGCGATTTCGTGCGGTCTGTTTTATTTTGGAGGTTTCTTCTTCTTCCTGAAGTTCGGAAAGATGTACGGAATCGATTCGGTTTTCCTTTTCAGCTGCCTTGTCCTGGCAAACATATGCAGGCAGCTTTCCAGTCTT
>JAZDJS010000016.1:0-14488 GCA_043803745.1 archaeon | reverse complement strand
ATCTTCCGCCCCCTTCAGAAGGCCTTCCTTTTCATATCGGGAAAGGAGTTTTGAGCCAGTCGGAGCGCTAATCTTGAGGATTCTTGCGTATTCCCTCACGCTTATTCGCCTATAGTTGTCTTGGAAGAACGGACCCAAGTCGTTAAAAATACTTAACATATGTAAAGAGTAGTTAACAGGTGTTTATAAAATTTTACACCTATTGGCGAAAAACCCAACTAAGTATGGTGGAGCCAGCGCCCGGAGTTGAACCGGGCTAATCCGATCTGCAGTCGGATGCATAGCCGATCTGCCACGCTGGCACTTGTTCAATTGCTCGTTTTGTCTAGGTGCCATCTTGATTTCGCGAATATAAAGGTTGTTCTTGGCTCAACCACGCTGGCATCTTCCTTCGTTTGTCTGTCTGTCCCGCCTGACATCGCGGCTTTCTTTGGCCCCGCATGTTCGTAGCGAACATGCTCTTTGATGAAACTTTCATAAAGTTTCAGGTCATAGCCGATCTGCCACGCTGGCACACCTTTCCTGCCGTCTGATTGCGTCAGCCTGACTTTGCCTGTGGGCTCAGCCACCGCCGGCACGGAAAGAATGCCTTTCCGGTCTTTAAAATGTTATGTCCGAGCCAGCTGCGAGGACGGCAAAGTTATAAGCGGGAAATTTGGGAAGCTGTCATGGCAGGATATTCAGGGCATATTGAGAAGGAGACTTTGAAGAACAAGTATTTCAGGAAGGTGCTTTTCACAGGAAAGCGTGCGCAGCTAGTCGTGATGTGCCTGAAGGCTGGAGAGGAGATTGGGAACGAGGTCCACGGGAACGTTGACCAGTTCTTCAGGATCGAGCAGGGAAAGGCAAAGTTTGTCCTTGACAACGGGAAAAGGTCTGTTGTCGCAGGCGACGGGGATGCGGTAATTGTCCAGGCGGGAACCTGGCACAACATAATCAATTCCGGACGGGGCGAAATGAAACTGTACACTATCTACTCCCCGCCGAACCACCCTGACGGGACCATCCACAAGACGAAGAAGGAAGCTGACAAGGCTGAGGAAGAGGAACACAGGAAAAAGTGAGGGGACCTTCTCAGGTTCTCACGCCAATTTCCCTTCGGAAGCATAGACTCTTCTGGCAAACTCGGTTTCGAATGTCTCCCGGTCCGTTATCCCCCTTGCGCCTGCGCCGGAAGGACTCCCCCCGCCAAAGCCCATTTCGGAAGCAATTGCACCGAGGTTTACTCCGGTCCGGCTGTCAACTTGTCTTCGCAGGGAATATCCCAGGGTTCCGTCAGGTCTCCAGTTGCCCCAGGCAACAACATAGCCCGGGAATTTGTCTGAAACCCTTGTTGAAATAAGGGAGCCTAGGAGCGGGTATTGCGATTCCATTACATGGAATATTATCCCTTCATCCGGATTTGCGGGGTCGTGAACGAATTTGGCGTTTCTTCCAAAGGAAGCAAGCTCGCGTCTCATCTCAGCTTCAAGGAGCTGCTCATATTGCCTAAAGTGGGCAACTGCCGGATTTCCCGAACCTTCATTTCGGAGAAGGTCCCGGACTGAAAAGCCCGGGTTGTCTGCAATTAGCCCAGCTGACTTGTAGGAACCGTCATCCCCGGTAATAACCAGGGGCGCCCAGAAAATGTCCGAGAGCCGGCCCATCTCAGTTGCCATTACTTGCTGGTCAGTTACCTTCCCTCCCCGTTCGAAAAGGGCGGAAAGCTTCGGGACGCAATCGGCATATTCCCCTGCGAACTCCCGGAGAACGGCATCCCCTTGGGGGGAGCTTGCCCCGTAATCTGAAGCAACCCCAATTGCCGCAACCGTCAGGGCAGTTTCCCGGAGATTCTCTGGAATGTGCGGCAAGACAGCCTGATATACGATGTTAGTCCCGCAGAACCGGTCAGACATTCCGGAAACTGTCGGATTCAGGAGGGTGACTTTCCCGAAGAATCCGGGGGGCTTGGAATAGTTGGTATAGTAAATCATATACCTGTCAAACTCAAGGATTCTTCCGTCCCCCGTAAGTCCAAGCCCGGAAAGCCAGCCAGAGTCAAGGTTCCTTCTTGTCGAAACCATCCTTGGCCTTTCCGAAGGAGGGGAAAATAGGAGGCTATAGAGAGCAAGGGAAGAGAGGCCGTCCGGGTCAGTGTCGCCAATAACAAGGTCGGGCCTGTTTCTCTCCGGGTCAATGTGTTCCCAGACTTTTTCCCTGACCGCCGAATCGTCGGCAAGTTCTGGGACAGAAAACCCTTCAGAAGGGGCCCATTCTTTTTTGAGCTCCCTTCCTCCAGTCCTATGATGGTCTATTATCGTGACATTTATTGCCATTCCAGAATGGACATTTCTCTGGGTTTAAAGCTTTTCCCGCCCGTTCTCCCGGGAACTCCCGGTTGGAAAATGAATTAAAGGGCCGGGAGGTTCCTGCAGATAATGGGAAAATCCGGAGAAATCCTTTTCAAGGAATCGGAAAAGACAATCGTGACCCCGCACTGGTTCGTCTCGGTCGGGATGTTTTTCCTTTTTCTCAGCCTTGTCTGGGCAAGCGCGATAGGGGCTGCGGTTGTCGTCGGGCTTGCCGGGCTCCCCCATTACCTGCTTTCGGGACCAAAATTGGATTTCGGAATTCTTGGCCCTTTCGCACTAGTGCTTTTCCTTGCGGTTTTCCTCCCGCTTGCGGCTCTTTCGGCAATTGAATGCTTCGGTTTCAGGAGGAATTACAGGTTCTCGCTCCAGCGGGAGTTCGTTTACACCAGGCAGGGGACTATCCTCAAGACGCATTCCCTGATTCCCTATGAGAACATCCAGGATGTCCAGCTTTCGGAGGGCCTTTTCGAGAAGCTCACCGGAACGGCAACCCTGCATATCTCGACCCCGGCTTCCGGGACATCCGTCCCAATGGTCCCCCTCAGGCTTGCCGAAACCCTGAAGAAGGAGATTCTTGACCTTGCTGAAAAACACAGGGGGCTTGCGGAGTGATTGGCATGAAGATGGAAAATCGGGAACTGAGCGTAGAATATCCGCTTGACCGGAAGAAGATCTGGAAAAAGTTCCTTGAGAAGCTTTCGATTGTCGGATTTTTGGCTTTCTGGCTTACTGGCGCAACAACAATTGGCGGGCTTGCGGCTGGAGGAGTTTGGATTTTCCTTGGCTTGATTGGACTAGTTCTTGGGCTTGGCTCAATAGGCTTCCTCTATTACTGGTCAAGCGAATATTACAGGAAATATTATTACGGGCTTGACGGGAATGCCCTCCGGGTGAAAAAGGGGGTTTTCTTCCCAAGCTCCGGCTCAATACCCCTTGGGAAAATATCCGACATCTATTCCGACCAGGACCTCCTTGACAGGATTCTCGGCCTCTATGACCTGCATTTCTCGGCAGCTTCCCAGACCTCCGGGAACCTCTCCCACATTGACGGGCTTTCCCTCGGGACAATGGAGAACCTGAAAAGAATACTCAAGAGCGGGATTTCCGGCTCGAAGGGGATTCGCGAAGCAGGAAGCAGCCTTTTGCCCGAGAAGACGTTCAAGCCTGCCGGCTCGCGGGCTTTCTACAGGCAGCTTATCTCGGCAGGGCTTGGCATTGTCTTCACCGCGGTCTTTTTCTTCTACAGCCTCGTCATTCTTTTCCCTGCTGCGGGGCTTGTGATAGCTTTGCTTGCGATTCCGGTTGCAATCTTTGTAACCAAAATGGAGCTTGGCGCAATATCATATGGGGTCCTTTCCGACGGGATAAAAGTGAAACGAGGCTGGATAACCCCTTCCGAAAGCTTCGTCTTCTACCAGAACATCCAGGATACTGAGCTTAAGGAGGGCTTCCTTGACCGGCTTTTCGACCTTTCAACAATTGTGGTAAAGTCAATGTCATATGAGTCGGCTCTGACGACAATGCTTCCCCTGCTTTCAAAGGGAGATTCCGAGGAAATCAGGAAAATACTGCGGAAAAACATGCGGATTAATGGCGGGACTGCAAAGGGCGATGCGAAAGCCGAGGAGGAAACCGCCGCAATACTTTCGGACGCAACCCGCAAATTCAAGCACAGGTTCTTCCTTGACGGCCTCCTCGGGAGCGCATTCGCCTCGGGAATCCTCCTTGCAATTGCAATTCTTGCTGCGGTTTTCATCGGGTTATTCAGGCCAATTCGGGGCTTTGATGTGCTTTACGTAAACCTGATTATCTTCGGGCTCTGGCTCGGGCTTTCCCTGACAATCGCGCTCTTCTCAATTATTGCAGCTGCAGTAAGCGAAATCGGCGTTTTCTACGGGATTTCGGAAAGCGGGATTGTGACTGGGCTTAACTTCATTTCAAGGAACACGAAAACAATCCGGTATGACAAGATCCAAGATGTGAGGATAAACTGCGGAACCCTCCAGAGCTTCTTTGGGATATGCTCGGTTTCCTTCGAGACCGGCTCAAAGGAGGTTTACACTGACAAGCACGGGCAGCATGCAACCTCAGCCCAGGGGATGCTTGAGTCGATAAACTCAATTTCCCTGACTGACGCGCTGAAGCTCAGAGGGGAGATTTTGAAGCGGATGAATGTTAGCTATCCGGCGGGAAAAAAGCCGCTTCGGGAAATTGCTGCGCTCTCCGGGAAAAAGCCGCTTAAGAAAACTGCCGCATTCTTGGCTTTCCCGGCAGTTGTTTTCAAGGGGATTTTCCTGCTCTCAATCCTCTCCGGAATCCTTGAAGGGAACTGGGCTCCGGTTGCCCCGGCAAGTTTCGCTTTCCTCCTTTTCTTGGGGGCTGCCCTGGCAGTCTATCTCTACGAGAAGGAATACTATAGGAAATACTGGTATGACGAAAACGGGCAGGTTCTTGTCGTCCGGAAGGGGGTTTTCGGCTGGAGCGAGATTGTGGTCCCCTACCGGAACATCCAGACCGTCTATGCTGACCGGGATTATTTCGACGTTTTGTTCGGGCTGCACGACATCTGGATTACTACCGTGACAGGCGTTTCCTCGAACCTCTGCCATATTGACGGGGTCGAATCCGGGAATGCGGAAGGTCTCGCGCGGATGCTTGCGGATAGAATCGAGAAATCGAGGAAAGTGGGGAAGTAGGGCCTGTTCAAAGGCTAATGAAATTGCCTGCTAGTTCGTTCCTCTTTTTCCAACCTGCTCAAGAAGCAAGTCCCGGCCAGCGGATTCTTCTGGCAAAATTGACTGATACAAAACGCTTTCCGGAGAAAGCCGGACCCCTTTCAATAGGGGGTCTTCAAGAACCGGCACAGCAAGCCCGGCCTCTTCCACATTGCTTGCTCCGACTCGGTACCGTTTCCCGCCGATTGTCGCGAAATAGTTCGTCTCGTTGTGCTCAAGCGGAACAAGATAGGAATCCGTTCCTCCAATTGTTTTCGCTTCGAATGGAATGCGTTGCCGCAGTTCTGCTCTTTCCTTGCTGGCTTTTACAGGGAGATAAACTTTTTTCTCTTCAGAAAGGCCCCGCTCAACAAGCTCAACCCGGGCAGTTCCATCATACCCGGAAATGTTTATCACCGGAAGCCTGACCTGGATTCTTCTGCAAAAGTCTGAGATTGGCATGTGATTTTTCAGCTGCTTTTCGCGGGTTTAATTAGGTTGGCTATCGGCGGGTTCACTTTTTCCGCTTAAGCAGCGCGTCAACATCAGGGTATCCGACATCCTCCGGAGATATAACCGGCTCAGTTCCGAGAGCAGCCACATCATGGCTTTGCTTAACATCCTCGGTGTATTTTCTCAGCTTGCCCAGAATACCTCTTGCAAGTTCTTTCGATTTGGTTAAAAGAGTCCCGCTCGGAATTGTTCCGCCTTGGCCAAGTTCAGCCATATCCACAAAACCTCTGAAGCTAGCTTCTATAGGATTCATATATTTCGGTTTCTGAAGGCTTTCCGGCACAGTTCCACCCATTGCGTCAACAAGGTATCCCGTGTATTTCTCAAAAGTTACTGAATTTGCCAGCGCTTGGTCTAGCGCTGCTCCGCTTGACAAACTTCCCCTAAGATCGTAGTGCTTCCTTGCGGTTTCAACTAGAATGTCTGCCTGAGCTTCTGAGAGATATTTGGGTAATTCAACAGAACCTCTTTTTTCGTCCGCAGTTTGATAGATTTGAGTTCTGGTTGCATCAATTCCTGGAAGGGGGCTTTTCAGCAATTCTAGTGAGGTTTTCATTTCCATTTCACCTAAGTACTATGGGGTTTCCTGGGTTTATATATTTATCACTTCTAGGTAGATAATTATCCTAAGATAGCCCTTTTTCCAGCCATTTCTGAGGCTAGCAAAACGCTCTCCTTGATTGAATTAATCCCGTTCTCAACGCCCGAAACGCTGATTCCGGAATATTTGGAAATACCTTTGGCGGTAAGTTCACCCAAAAGATAGCTTTTCACGAAACTTGCGGCGGAGGCAAGCGAATAGCCAGCGTCCGGATATCCCAAGTCCGCCGCATAATTGACAAGAGTTTTCGCAGGTCCCTGAAGCTTTCCGGCAAGATTCGCCCATGCGAAATCCCGCGATTGCGCAGTTTCATCCTTTTTTTGAAGGGTGTCAAGCCTGCAGACAACTTCAGCTGCCTGTTCTGTTTTCCCAAGGAAAGCTTCAAGGGAGGCGAGGCTTGGCTCAAGCAGCCGTTCGTCAAGGCCCGTTGCCTTTGCAAGAGCTTCCCTGCCAGTTCCCTCCGGAAGATATCTGTTTGAAAAATCCCTAGCTTCAGCATATGAAAGGCAGGATTCGCCGTTCCCAAGCTTCCAGGCGTTTTCAATAATCGGCCTTGCTGCCGCCCCGGGGGCAAGCTGCCTTAGGGTGTTGATCCAGATAGCGTCCAAATACTCTGACTTGTCTCTTGATGCGTCCATTTCAGGAAACAAATGCGCTTCCTTGGCTTATATAGTTATCCCTTCTTAGTAGCAAATCATATAAGCAAGAAGTCACCTATTGCTGGGATGCCTCCCGACGAGCTCTACCAGGTCTGGATTGCGGACAACCGGACTGTCGAAGGCTTTGAAATAATCCAGACAAGCAGCTTTGAGAAGGCAAGGGATGTCAACGAACTAATTAACCGGGCGGGCTGGAAGGGCGCTGGAATTTCGGCAGTTGTCAAGGCAATGACAATGGGAAACCGGGACGGGGAAGTTCAGGTTTTCAATAATACGTTACTGTCCCCTTACAATCCGCAATCGGAAACTGAAAACGAGGCTGGTCACGTTCATGAGGAAATCCACAGCCAGGTAAAGGCTGACGCTGATGATCCCCTATTTTTCCAGAAACTCCACATAATGGAAGGCTATGCCGTTTTTGCGGAAGAGCTTTTCGAAAAGGGGCCTGGCCCAGACTCTGAATTTGGAGATTTGGCCTATAAGGCCCAGTGGGTCCTTGAAAAAAAGGCAAGCGGGAAACCCGTTCCTTCTGATGCTGGATGTTTAAGGACTCTTGCCGCATCAATGCATATTTCGGAGAACGCCGCTTGCGCGGTTGTCCAGGGGACTTATCTTTCCCTCTACGGCTATTTTGAAAGCCTTGCGCGCGCAATTGCCAGCTATGACGGAAAAGGCGAATATGGCGGTCCCGAACTAACGGAAATAGGCAGGCTGGCGAACCGGGTTCTTGCCCTGGAAAGAATGGAGGATGTTTACAAAACCCTTGCCTCCTGCCACCCTGAAGGCGAGAAATACAGATATGAATCGTTCCTCAATCCGAAAACGCGGTGCATTGAAATCGGCGCGGATGCGGATGTCGAGGCTGTTGCCGGGGGAGCTATTGCAAGGCATCGGGAAATATATTGCCAGAGTCCTGCTTGATTGTTGTGTTTTCTTTCTTCCCATGAAACTCTGCCGTTCCCTTCCCATCCAGTCGGGAGGCGCGGGCGGTTCTTTACGCCCGTGAACGGATTTTTCTTCCCAAGAAAAATGGGTTCTTAGACGAAACCCTGCCTTTTCCTTCTGACCCTTTTGTAGAAAAAGAGCCCCTTCTCCCCGGGAACAAGAGAGCCGTTCTTCTCAACTAGCATTTCCGCCGAGAGGAGCGAGCCAAGGAGCTGGGAGGTTTCCGACGGGGACCAGTCCTCGAAGCCGGTTTTCTCCAGTTCGTTTTTGGGAACCGGGGATTTCCTCAGCTTGCCAATGAGGTTGTAGACCGTCGATTCCCTGTCCTCGTCAACCATGTTTTCCCGGTTGGAAGGAGCGCCAAGTATTTAATTCTTCGCGGGCATTCCTGCCGGAAAAATGCCGCCTGAATCAGGAATAACTGATGCTCACTGCCACCTCGACATCCTTACTGAGCTTGAAAAGAAAATAGACAACGCGCGCAAATACGGGATAAACCAGTTCGTTACTTCCGCCCTTAATCCGGAATCTGTCAAAAAGAGCTTCGGGCTTGCGGGCAGCTTCCCCAAGGGAACCGTCTCAGTCACAATAGGAATCGACCCGATTGAAGCGGGAAAAACCCCGGGATATTCCGGGGAAATGCTCGGGCTGATCAAAGAGAACTCCGGGAGAATCTGCGGAATCGGGGAAATCGGGCTTGACTATTCGCCGCTTGTAAAGCCGGAGGAGCGGGAGGTGCAGATGAAAGCTTTCCTTGCTGCGATTTCCCTTGCAAATGAATTGAAGCTTCCGGTGACCGTCCACTCCCGGAGCGCCGGGAAATATGCGCTTGAAACGCTCTTGGCAAACCTCAATCCGGAAATCCCCGCCCTGATGCATGCGTTTGACGGGAGGGCAAGCTATGCAATTGAAGCAATTTCAAAGAAGAAGAACCTTTTTTTCTCAATCCCGCCTTCGGTCGCACGGAAGGAGAACGTTCAGAAAGCGAACCTTGTCGAAGCCCTGCCCTTGGAACGGCTTTTGCTGGAATCGGATTCCCCCTCGCTTGCGCCCGTCCCGGGGGAAGAGAACGAGCCGGCCAACATTGACCTGACGATTTTCACAATCTGCGAGATAAGAGGGGTTGAACGGGAGACGCTTGTCAGCCAAGTCGGAAGGAACTGGAAAGAGTTCTCGCGCAATGGGAACTAGATTTCCGAGAATCTTCAAAATTGCGGCGGTTGCCGCTGTAATCGGCCTGCTCGTTTTCCTTAACGCCCTTGGGAACGCGGACCAGTCGGAACAACGCGGGGAAAATTTCTTCTCAATCAAGACCCACCAGACCTGGGGACTCCTCGCGGCTTTCGGGCTTGCCTGTTTCCTGGTAGGCGCCGCAATAGTTCTTACGGAGCTTGTCTGGAAATTTTTATTTGTGATGTTCCAATTCCTCAGAGCTCCGAAAAGCAACTGGTTCTTCGTTATTTCTGGTTTTGCCCTTTTCGCAGCAAGCGGCGCCGCAATGTGGCTCTTCGGAGGCACAAAGCCGTCGTCCCCTGAAGTTTCCAAATATCTCGGCCTTGCAAATTTCCTCGCCCTCCTTGTTCCAGCTTTAGCCCTTTTCAGAGGCACCGGTGCGTTCAAGGGGAAAGGGTCCTGGGGAAAATCGACCTTCTGGAAATGCTTTGCCCTTGGGTCGGTCATCCTTGTTGCGTTCGGAATCAGCTTCATCGGTAGTTCCCAAAAACAGTTCGCAGTTGATTCTTTCATAGCAAGGAATTTCTTCGACCAGAATTCCTGCGGTCAGGCTGCGATAAGGGGGAGCGATGGCCGGATAGGCCCGATTTGGCCGCTTTTCTTCGGGCTTTCGAACCTGATTTTCGGGGGCATGCCGAACGCCCAGGCAATAAGCTTCTCGATTGTCGCAACTCTCTGCATTTTCCTGGTTTATTTGGTTTCAAAGGAACTTTTCTCGGAGAAATCCGCCCTGATAATTGCTGCAATCGTCCCCTGGACTGAACTTGGTCCAATAACGCCCTCGGTGAACGAATTGGGGCTTCAGGCGTTCATTTCCCTTCTTTTTTTCTATCTCCTGATAAGGGAACTCCGGAAGCCCGGAAAAAACTCCCCCGTCCTTCTGGGCCTTGTCGCGGGAATAGGGATTGCCAACAAGATATTCTTCTTGGCTTTTCTCGCCGGGATTTTTCTTGCAACGACAATTTCGGGAAACCTTGGAAAGCTCAAGCGCCTTGGCTTGACTAAGGGGCTTGTGCGGGGCGGGCTTTCCCTGCTTATCGGCGCATACTCCCTTCTCTCATACAACCTCAGCTCGCATTTCGGAAGCGTCTCAATTGCCGCAGGCATAAAGTTCAGGTATTTCTGGATCGGAGTTTTGGAAAGGTTCTCCCAGTTTGAAATCTTTTCATCGACGGAGGACGGGCGCTTCAAAGTCCTTCTCACCCTTGTTTTCATCTCGACAATAGCCCTTTTCTTTTCAAGAAAAAAGACCGAGGTTTTCCTTCCCATGCTCTCGTTCGTCCTGCTGATTCCTCTTTCAGCCCTGACCTATTCCTCCCTCGACTCCAGGCACATTTACGCATTTTTCCCACTTCTATTCATCTCAATCGCCGGACTGATCTGCTTCCTTGAGGAGAGGAAACTTCTTGGCCTGCTTGTGGTATTGGCTTTCCTGCTCCCGGCCAAATTGGGACCTGTGCTGACGAAAGTTCCTCTTGAGGCGCGTTATCCGGTCAACTCGAGCGAATTCATCAGGCTTGCGATGGAGGAGAATGCTTCCGCAGTATATTTCTTCGACTGTTACTCGGTTGCCTTCGACCTCCCCCTCCTTGAGGAAAAAGTGAAAACTGTCGAATTTTTCTCTCCACCAGATAAAGTCCTTCAGGAAAAGCGAATCCTTGTTGTCGCCTCAACATACCTCCCCGTCTTCCTGATGGCCCCCCGGTCAGAAAGAGAGGTTCTCGAAAGGATTTCGGTTTTCGAGAAGGCAGGCTTCCGCATCAAGAAGCTTGATTCCGCAACGTATCTGTACGAGATATACCTTGCCGAAGGGCCTGCCGAAGGGTCGAGCGTAGCGAGATCCGGAATCTCCGGGCTTGCCGAAACTCCGGACAACTCGTCAGCTGCTACTAGCCGAAATTGACTGTCGGGGCGTTCTCTGCTCCCTCGGCGGATTCGAAATAATTCTTCTGCCCGAAGCCGAACATTCCTGCAACGAGGTTCGTTGGGAAAACGCGCACCTTTGTATTGTATTCCCTCAGCGCATCGTTGAACCGTCCCCGCTCAACTGCGACCTTGTTCTCGGTGTTCGCAAGCTCGTCCTGGAGTGACTGGAAATTCTGGGTTGCGGTAAGCTGCGGATAGTTCTCGGTTATTACGAGGAGCTTCGATATTGCGGATTCAATCTGGTTTGCGGTCTCGACCTTCGCATCAACGGTTCCGGCAGTCTGCCACTGGCTCCTTAGACGCGTCAGTTCCTCGAGCGTCCCAGCCTCGAAATTCGCAGCGCCCTTCACAGTTGCAACGAGGTTCGGGATGAGGTCAACCCGCCGCTGATACTGGGTCTCGACCTGGGCCCATTTGTTGTTCACGCCCTCCTGGAGAGAGACGAGAGAGTTGTATGTCCCGCCAATCCAGAGGGCTGAAAGAAGCACAAGCCCGATTATCGAAAACAATACTATCTTTCCGGTTGAAAGCCAGGGCCTCTTCGATTCGGTTTTCTTGCTAGCCATTCCGATTACCGCCTCTTCTTTTTCTTCGCGGGAACCAGGAGTGTGGCGCTCTTTATTTCTTCCCTGACCGAGAACCGGTAGAGCTGCTTCACTTCAGGCCCGTCAAGCCACATTCCGCCGCACTTGTCGCAAACGTCCAGGATTGCTCCGGAAGGGTGTCGCATCTTCCGCATAACCGCCTTGAAAAGTCCCGAGCATCTCGGGCAGCCCAGAGGCTCGAACTGATTCAGTTTCATGGGGTTTCCCTGAGGGCAGTGCTTTTAAAATTTCCCTCTTACCATCTTCCTGAGAATCCTCCGCCCCCAAAGCCGCCGCCGCCGCCTGAGAACCCTCCTCCTGAAAAGCCGCCGCTTCCGAAACCGCCTCCCCTCCCGAAGGAGGAAAGGAAAATCGCGGTTGCGGCTGTGTTGTGCAGGCTGCGGGAACCTTTGCTCTTCTTTCCTTTCCCCAACGGAAGGAATAGCGAGGTCACAAAGGCGATTATAGAGAGGCAGACAAATCCCCCGATCACCAGGAAGAAAACAATCATTATCATTGCGTCAAGGTCGGTAAAGCCTGCCGAGTTTTCCTCGGTTTTCAGCTTCACAATGTCTGGGTCAGTCGAGTTCAGGAGAAGGCTGCCGACGACCCGGGAGGCCTCAAGAATCCCGAGGGCATAATTCCCCTCGCGGAAATTGGGGACGAGATATTCGCGGGAAATCCGCCCAAGGAGGGGGGTCGAGAGCGTGCTTTCAACGCCATAGCCGACTTCCCAGCGATAGAGGCGGTCGTCAATTGCAACGTAGAGGAGGAGCCCGTTGTCCTTCCCGCCCTTGCCAATCTTGTTCTTCTCGGCGATTGCAAGGGCGTATTCCTCAAGGGTCGTTCCCGCCGGAAGCGCCTTCTCGACATAGACGACATACTGGACTCCTGCAGTTTCAGTCTCAAGGGCGCGGAGGGCCTGCTCGAATTTCGCTGCCGATTCCGGATCAAAGATTCCCGCCTTGTCGGTCAGGTAGGTGGAGATTACCGGAGTTTCGAGCGAGGAAAGGGCGGGAGGGAGGCTGAGGAGAAAAAGAACTGAGAAAAAAACAGAAAGCGGGAAAATTCCGTAATATTTCATTGTATCGCGGGAACGAACTCAGCAGTCTTCTTCGCAGTCAAAAGGCTCTTGTCATCGCACTTAAGCTCGGAGTAAAGGTCGAGGGCGGTTGTTCCGGTCGGCGGGTTCTCGACAATGTAATTGAACGTCTTGGTGCTTGTGCGCGAGTCGAGGACCTCGACGTTTATCCAGTATTCGACAAGGGTCTGGCCGTTCTTAAGGTTGTACCGTATCAGGTGGTTCTGGCTCCATTCGGAAGTTTCAGGCACGCCCTTCGCCGCACCTGCGGGGCGGACGTCGTTTGCGAGGTAGCAGTTGCCGGTGTGCGGGGCACTCCAGGAAAGCGTCATCTCGACAATCGTCTGTCCCTGGGCGGCCTGCACAACCCTGCCGTCGACGAACTCAAGCTTGGGCGGCAGCGGCTGCCATTTCGGGAGAAGGAAGAGGATTGCAACCGATATTGCGAAAATCCCGAGCGCATATGGCACGAAATCCTTGAAACGGCTTTTGTGACTTTCCTGATCGTTTTCCATTGTTGGATTGCCTGAATTGGGAGCGTGTTTTAAATCTTCCCTGTCCCCCTGGAATGCAATGGATTATCTGCCTGTTCTTGGGGTGGGTGTTGCGGCGGTCGCCGCACTTGTTTATTTCGCCTTTTTCCGCTCGGGGGGAAAAGGCCGAGCCTCCGGAAGGACGGCTGAAAAAGATAAAATGTCGCTTCGGGAGAAAATCTTCCTCCCGCGGGAGCTCTCTTCAGCCGGGAAAAGGAAGACTGCGCCCCTGACAGGGACCTGCGCATTCTGCGGGGAGCGCGCAAGCCTGCCGTTCAAGTGCAAGTTCTGCGGAAACCTCTTCTGCGGGGAGCATAGGCTTCCGGAGAACCACAACTGTGTTGGATTGGGGCGGTTCAGAAGGCAACTTTAAACCACTCTCAAATAGTAAATCTATTTAAAGAGCAATACACAAATATAAAAAGATGGCAAAAGGCTCCGTCAAGGCGCTCAAAATGAAAATACTCGCCCTTTCCGACATACACGCCGACCTTTACAACACTGAGAAGGTACTCTCGCTTGTCGAGGAGCTGGACCCCGACCTCATTGTCCTTGCGGGCGACATCGTCCATTTCAGTCCCAGCAAGACAATCTACGACATTTTGGGAACCCTTGAGAAAACCAACAAGAAAATCCTTGCGATAACCGGAAACGGGGACAGCAGGGAGGTTGGACGGGTCTTGAAGAAGAAGGAGTTTGACATACATAACAAGGGCGTCGTCCACAACAGGGTCGGGTTTGTCGGATTCTCAGGTCCCTCCGCGGTGAGCGTCAGCGGAATCCCGGTGCTCAATTATGAAGCAGTCAATTACACCCTTTCGGAAATGAAGAACTGCGAAAGAAAGGTGCTCGTCTCCCATGTCCCGCCGGCAAACACGAAGGTTGACATGCTTTTCTCGGGGAACCATGTCGGGAGCGAGTTCCTCCGGGGCGTAATAGAATCCGAGCAGCCGGACCTCGTAATCTGCGGGCATGTGCACGAGGCAAGGGGCGTTGACAAGATAGGAAAGACAACCATAATCAATCCGGGAGCCCTTTGCGACGGATATGCCGCAATGATCGAGCTCCTTGAAAACGGGGAAATCAAGCATGAAATGCTCAGGGTTTGATTATCCCAATTCGACGAGGTGCAACACGGAACGGACCAGTCCATAATCCAGACTAACGAGGAACAGCTGAAGGAAATCTTGGCTGCCCTCGAATCCCCGGGGGATTTCGGGAAATTTCTTGGCAGGTTCTCCCCGGCGCAGCTTTCAGCCCTCCTGATCCAGAAGGGAATAAAGAACGCGAAGAGAAATTCGTTCAGGATACGCAACAACATCGGGATAATAAAGAAGAAGTGGTTTTC
>JAZDJS010000015.1:0-90016 GCA_043803745.1 archaeon | reverse complement strand
CGGCTGACATCCTCGGCTCGATGTATGAGAAATACATAGGGAGAATACAGTCTCATAGGAAGGAGCAGGGAATCTACTACACCCCTGGCTACATCGTCGATTACATCGTCAGGAACACGTTAGGGGAGGTCTTGAAAGGGCTGAAGAAGCCGGAGGACGCGGACAAGATCAAGGTCCTAGATATGGCTTGCGGGAGCGGCTCATTCCTTCTGAAGGCGTTCGAGGTTTTCGATGAGTATTACGCTAAGAAGCAGGGCAGAGTGGCACAGGCTAAACTGGGCAGCTCCGATGAGGACATAAACATCAAGAAGAAAGCCCAGATACTCCAGAACAGCATTTTCGGAGTCGACTTGGATGCCAAGGCGGTGGAGATAGCGCAATTGAACCTCCTCCTGAAGACGGCCGAGACTAGGCACAGGCTGCCTCTCCTCAAGGACAATATCCAGCACGGCAACTCCCTCATCGATGATGAGAAGGTCGCCCCCGGGACGGCTTTCAAGTGGGAGGAGAGGTTCGCTGGGATAATGAATGAGGGCGGGTTTGACGTGATAATTGGGAATCCGCCATATGTTCGTCCTCATAAGATTGATGAAAGAACGAAAAGATACTTGTGGAAGCACAGCAAGGTAGTCAAAGCCAAAGGAGACTTGTATGCTGCATTTATTGAGAGGGGAATAGATTTATTGAAAGAAAAAGGAGAAATCTCGCTTATAGTTCCTCATACCTGGCTCTCATTAGAAAGTTTTGAAGATTTGCGCTCCTATATCAATCAAAAATGTAAGATAACTTCTATAACCATTGCTCCAAAAAAAGTATTCCAAGATGCGACGGTTGAAACCTTAATATTTGTTTTCGAGCGGTGTAGCTCCGAGGAAGCAAGGAAAAGAAACTCTGTAGAACTCCTCAGTATAGATGAGAACTCAAAAATCAGTAAACTAGGAATAAAGAAACAAGCTGTATTGGATAAAGAAGGCATATTCGATTTGAGTACTGGACCTTCTGAGAAACTTGTTAAGAAAATAGATACCTCATCAACAAAGCTGAAAGACCGTGTGGATTTCTTTTATGGACTAAAAACTGCCGATGATGATAAGTTTTTGACTTTTGCCCCAAAGAATGGTACCGAATACAAAAAACTATTGAGAAGAAGCGATTTCGGAAGGTACTACGTTAAGTTCAAAGATGAATACGTTTTTTACAAACCTGAGTTAATGAGAAAAAACAAAAATACCGCTCGCCCCGGGGAGCCACAACGATTCGAAGAACCCAAGATAGTAATAATGGATATAGCCAAGAAGCTGGTGTGTACTTTTGACGATCAAGGATATTACATAAAGGACGCACTTCTGCTCAAGAACAAAGACTCACATATTTTGAAATATCTTGTTGCGCTAATCAATTCAAAAGTTTTGAACTATTACTACCTTCAAAAGTATAAGGTACTGAGCGTAGCAAAAAACGCCTTTTTAGAACTGCCAATAAAATCTGACAATACTCAAGATAAAGTAGTCGCCCTCGTAGATAAACTGCTCTCCCTAAACAAACAACTCCAATCCTTCGGCGACAAGCAGACCTCCGAGCGCCAGAGGCTGGAGGACGAGATCAAGCGCGCAGATGCCGAGATAGACCGCCTCGTCTATGATATCTACGGTTTAACCGAAGGGGAACGGAATATTGTTGAAGCGTCTATGAAGTGACTTAATTCTCTTTCTTTTCTGTAGCCTCGGAAACTTCTCGCTCTATCTGTTTCTTTATTATCGGATAGAGAGCATTGAGCTCTTCGAGAGCAGCTTTCGTTTTTGGGATGCTGATAAAGATATCCCCGAAACTCTTTTCAAACACATTGGGATTCCCAGAGACTGTGCGTCCAGGAATCGCTGAGGGAGAGAAGGACCTGCTTGCAGGAATAACTTGACCTGGTGTATTTGCCATATTACCAATCCTGCTCATACCCTCAATATAAGACTTCCTAATGTTAACTGCTTTTTTAGCGATGATTCCTCGGTCCTGTTTAGTGAAATTAAGGAGAAAGGTGTTTATGTCGCTCTCTGACGGCTCGGTTGCTCCAAACCGGTTGTATATCTCCTTGAATAGCTGCACGCTCATAAACGCTTCAGTGAGCGCTGCGCGTTCTTCTTCTGGGTTTGTAGGATATAAGATGCGCTTGGCCAGATCCGAAAGAGTCATCTTGCCTCGCCCAGAAAGAAGCCCAAAACGCCTCAAATCGGCAATCTTCATAAGAAAGCCGCCGCTCTTGTGCGTTCCGTGCCCAAGAGCCGAGGACATACCTTCGAGAGTCATCTCGTCTCCTTTGAGTTTTGAATCAAGCTCTTTTACGGACTGCAATGCGAGCGTAAAGCTCAGATCAGGATAGTCGTATTGTCCGAGTTTTCCCATTTTCTATGTAATAACCCTATTCCCTCTTATAAATCTTACTACTGTGCGTCGTTGCCCTTCTAAGTAAGGACTAGATACAAATAGTAACATTTAAATAGTAGAAAGTAGTAATAATTAGTAATCAGCGCGGAGGTGGCGGAACGGCAAACGCACTCGCCTTAAGAGCGAGCGTCCTCCAGGACATTCGGGTTCGAGTCCCGACCTCCGCGCCAATCGCCAAGCAGGCAAGTTTCGAGGCCTGTCCTGCTTGACACAAGAGGTGCCCTATGGAAGAACACACCCCTGCGGGGGAAATAACGCACGAGGAGGATAAAACACTTTCGAATCCGCAGCGCCAAAACTACTCCCAAAACTGGCCCGCCTACAACCGGGCACAGACCATCGAGAAGGAACTATTCCTTCGTCTCCTGAAGGACATCACAACCTTCGAGCAAGAGCAAAACTTCGGAAGACCGAAGCTGAATCTTGGAGAACTAGCCTTCTGCTGCGCCCTCAAGGTCTTCTCTGGAGCGTCAAGTCGGAGGACAGATTCAGATATACGCTTCGCTTGCGAGAAAGGATACTTGACAAAGAGGCCCTGCTACAACAGCGTAATCAATGGCTTCAACAGCTGGGAACTCACCGACCTTCTAGAAGAACTAATCCGCAAGTCTTCCCTTCCCCTCGCGACAGTCGAGACATCCTTCGCCATTGATTCCACTGGCTTCGGCAGCAGCCAGTTCGCACGGTGGTTCGACCATAAATGGGGAAAGGAAACCTACAAGCAGAAGTGGATGAAGGCTCACGCCTGTTGCGGAACGACTACCAATATAATCACAGCGGTCAAGGTAACCGGCGGGCACTCTGCCGATGTTGTTGAGTTCCAAGAGCTTGTAGAGGAAACCGCACAGGGTTTTCGAGTGCTTGAGGTCTCCGCCGACAAGGCATATCTGAGTCGGCGAAACCTTGAGACTGTAGAGTCTCTTGGAGCGACACCGTTCATTCCTTTCAAATCAAATAGCAAAGGGCGCGCCCTTGGTTCGCCTATCTGGAAACGTATGTATTACTATTTCCAGCTCAACCGGGACGAGTTCCTTCAGCACTACCACAAGAGAAGCAATATCGAGACTTGCTTCTCGATGATAAAAGCCAAGTTCGGGAACCGGCTGAGGAACAAGACGGAGATCGGGCAGAAGAACGAGATACTCTGCAAGGTCCTCTGTCACAATCTATGCGTCATAATCCAAGAGATGCACGAGATAGGGATTACGCCGGATTTCTTTGAAAACAAACAGCACTCCTAAAATCTTTGATAAATGGCCCTTAAAAGTAACGCTTTTAAATACTTGAAATAATCAAAACAGAGAGATGGTCGAGAATCCAAACAAGGTCAGATTCTTGAAGGTTTTCGATAGTCTACCTCCATCAGAACGACTGAACCCAGTTGTCGTTCTAGAGCCCTATGGTCCAATAAGCTGGGATAGGGCATACAAAGAGATATTAGGAGGTACTGAGATAGGTATAAAAATAGCAGAAAAGCTAGTAACGATGGGTATAATATAATCACAGAGGAATGACAACATGGAAACAAACCCCGAAACCCAATTAAGTAAAGATGAAATAAACCTCGTCCTAGCTAGACTTCAAATAATGCCCTCAACTATGAAGACATTTATGGGCAGTAGCGGTACTTTCTCTAAGGAAGAATTAATTGAACACGTACAGTTACAAGACGAGATAGGCAAACTAGTAACCGCCGTCTATATGAAGGGAATACGATCATTCAAAAAAGGTGAATAATTTTTGAGTAAACGCGTCTTAGTTGTCCGCCCAGATGACAAAGACGAACTAAACTATCTGTCTCAATGGAGTTCAGAGATACTTGAATTCGCTAAGGGCAATGGAATCGATATTGACGATTTAGGCTTCAAAGAATCTGCAAAAGAAAGATTCAAAGCAAGCCTTGCGCGAAGTCCGGGACTAATAGTTTTCAATTGTCACGGCACCCCCACCAGTATCTTAGGGAAAGCTGAAGAAGAGCTAATTAATGTTAAAACGTCTGATGATTTGAAGAGCACAATTATCTTCGCCAGAGTATGCTTTGTTGGGCAAGCTTTTGAAGAAAACCCAACAAAAACCAAAGCATTTCTAGGATTCACTTCAGTTTTTGGGTTTCCTATGGACCCTGGCCTAGGGTTTACACCTACAGAAGATCCACAAGCTATGCCATTTATGAACATAACAAATAGGATAGCGGTCTCTTTGCTAAAAGGAAATACTGTAGGAGATGTCTATCAATCAGCCATTAAAGCCTTCGAAAGCGCCATAATTAAAGCAGAAGGTAGCTTCGAACCGGGTTCATTCGATCAGTTAGTCTGGCTCAAAAACGACCTAGATTGCTTTATTCAAACAGGCGACCCAACCGTACAGTTCTAATTGCCCAAAAAGTCCTCATTTTGCCCATAAAGTCACCCTACTTTTTGACTTGTTGGGCAAAGCCGAAAACCTCAATAAGCTTAAATTCTTGGGCGGGCAGGAACGATTATGTGCTCATGCACTTGTCTGAAAAGGAACGAGGGAGAGACTGACAGGATGGTCCGGGCGCTGGCATCCGGAGTTTTCCTTATTGCAGGATTCTTCTTCCTGGAAGAGGGGCTCCAAACAATTGCATATGTTATCTCGGCAATACTCGCAACAACCGCAATAATCGGCTTCTGCCCGCTTTACGCAGTCCTCGGGATTAACACCGGCCCGGCTGAAAAACCCAAGACAATTGCTGCCCAAAAAAAGAGGAGACGGAAGTAGCGCTCGGCACAATGCAACAAACAAGCTTTTAAAAAAGGGGTGCGCGGGGCACTCCCGCGGGCGCGTAGCTCAGGTCGGTAGTAGCGCTGCTCTGATAAGGCAGAGGTCAAGGGTTCAAATCCCTTCGTGCCCACCAGCGCCAAGCTTGATTTGACTTTGGCGCTGTTGGATTTCGGCTTGTCCTTGCGGACGCCTCAACCCACCTAGATTTGTCAAGGGTTCCCGAGCGTTTTAGCGAGGTCTCACAAGCTGTAGCTTGAGGAAATCCCTTCGTCAGTCCCACTAAACACGTTTTCTGCGTTCAATCGCATTTAGTGGACTTTGGCCGATGTCTCAACCCACCTGATATTTTCAAGGGGTTCTTGAGCGCGCAGGTTTCCATTTTACATTTTTTTCCGTGTCCGTGCTGCAGCACCGATGGTCTGAGGACCAAACGCTTTTGCATCAGCAAAAGGGTTCCTGAACGAAAGGATTTAAGAAAGGAGTTTGCCTGGCTGGCATGTGGCATGGGGAGACAAAAAGCGGGAAATGCTCCGCCTTGAGAAAACCGTCTTCGGACTTGTAGGAGGGTTCCTCCTTGGGCTTGGAGCGGGGCCTATTGCAAACATCATCCTTTCCCTGATGAACCTGAAAATAGGATATGTTACTTTCCTGAAGGGATTCGGTCCTGTGACTATCGGACGGATTTTTCTTGGGAATCTCCTGATTGCAGGGCTCCTTCACTATCTTCCCCCGAAATTCCCGAAACACAAGAACCTCGCCGCGCTCCTGATAGGGACGGTCGGCTTCGTGCTTGGCTTCTTCGGGACAACCGCAGCGGTTTCTGCCGGGGAATTCCTGAGGAGGCTTCCGCACGTTTCACTTGAGGTTTTCGCTTATGTGGTTGCCGCAAGGGGAAGCGGCATTGTGCTTGCCGTTCTGGCGCTCCTCCTCGGAGCCTTCTTCGAATACCACGTCGTTCTGAAATGAGGCGGAAAGGGATAAAAGGGGACTTCTCGTCCGGGAGAGATATGGTGCCTAAGGCTCTTGCAAAAAGGCGAGCGAACAAAAAAGCTTCCGCATCCTCCTCTTCCAAAGGAAGTGTGACGAAGAAAATCCTCATCGGAGAACTTGTTTCAAAACACCCGGAAGCCGTTGAAATCCTGCTTTCCCGGGGCTTCCACTGCATTGGCTGCCATGTGAGCCCGTTCGAAACTCTTGAGCAGGGGGCTCAGGTACACGGGCTGGCCGGGAAAGAGCTTGATGCAATTGTAAGGGAAATAAACGACGCGCTAATCAGCCGGCGGAAAAAATAGCAGGCAGCTGCGCACCATCAGAAGCTACTCCTGTTCCTCATCCGTTTAGAGTCAGCGTGTGTTCACTTCATCATCTGGTTCCCGCCCTTTCCAGCCAAAGTTTTTAAGATGGTAGCTTGTTCCGAGGGCGGAATATGGCTCTACTAATCGGGAAAAAGAAAGCGGCAAAAAAGGGATATTCCTACACTGGAAAGGGCACTTTCGTCTCCGGATTCCGCGCTTTTCTCTCGGACAGCCGGGCAGGTGTCTTTTTCGCGGCGCTTTTGGCCCTTCTTCATCTTGCTAACGTCCTTTTCGCTAGAAACAACGTCTTGCAGGTGCCTCTCGGGCTCGCGGCAGTTCTCTTTTGCCCCGGATATTTGTGGCTTGATGTCCTTTCCAGAAAGGCTTCCTCCGCCGATCTCACTGAACGCCTCGTACTTTCGGTTGCGGTAAGCATAGGGCTCGTCGTGTCGGCGACAACCGTTCTTTCAATAATCCTCAAGATGCCCCTTAACAGCGTTTCGGTTGCTCTTGTTGTTTCCGGAATCTCCTTTTTTGGCCTTGGGGCAAGAAAACTCCCGTTTAAAAGAGTTTAAAAAACGATTATTGCTTTCCAATGGTTGTTTCGCCGTGTCATTTTGCATTTATACCTGACTTGCCTCGCAGATTCGGGATGGGTATGTCAGCAGAACTTTTCGTTTCAACGGATTGCCAATTTTGCAGGAAGGTTGTTGAGGAGATGCGGGTGATTCTCGGCGAAAAATTCTCGCGGGCTGTCGTTGTAAAGGATGTTGATGCTGAAAGCGCAGCGCAGACGGAGCTCCTCCGGATGAATTTCTTGAGCACGCCCGTCCTGAAGCTCGAGGGACGCACTTGGGCGGTCGGACAGCTGAACGGCGACGCAATCCGGCAGGTTTGCACCAACCTTTCGACCAAATTCTAGCCATGAAGGAAAAGTTTTCCGAGATATTTCAAGAGGAAACCCCAATTCAGGGGCTTTGAGAAGATTTCCAAGAGGGTTTTCGAATGGAAATCCATGTCTCCCGAGCGCCTGAGCGCGGACGAATTGCGCTTGGCAAAACCAATGAGTCCGTCATATTCCTCCGCAGAAAGCCTTGAGAGGACCTTCCGGACCAGGCGGGCAGCCTCCAGTTCCCCTCCGACTTTCCTCCGCCATTCACACTCATATTTCAGAGGGTTTCCGGCGTTCTCAGCTGCGATTCCTGCGCAAATCAGCCCAGTGACGATTCCCCCGCCGGTAGTTGCCTTTACCTGCCCTGCGCAGTCGCCAACAAGCACGAGGTTGCCGTGGACCGTCTTTTTGACGGGTCCTCCAACAACAACGTGGCTTCCTTGCCTGCAGATTGTGCGGAAGCCGGATCCGAAGAACCTGCGTTTCAGAAAGAGATCAAGCAGCTCCTTCGGCTTTTCCCCGGCGGCAACGCCGACTTTCGCTAGATGCCCGCTTTCCGGGACAACCCATGCGAAAAACTCGCTCCGGAGGAAGTGGAGTTCAACGAACCCGGAATCGAGCCGTTCCCTTGTCCTGATGACATATTGGACGGCTGGAAGCGTTTCCATTTTACCGCCAAGCGCGCGCGTCGTCCTTGAGGAAACTCCCTCTGCAACGAAAACCGTCCTGTTTCTCGGAAACCGGAAAGGATTCGCGTTTCGCCCCTTCAGGATTTCCGCTCCCGCCGATTCGGCAAGCTCGGAAAGGTATTTGTCAAATCCGGCCCGGTCAATCACGTTTGCCTCGGTTCTTCCCCGCGTTAGCGTGAAGCTCCCGTTCCTTGAGAAGAATTTTGCGCCGGCGACGCGGTTAAGTTTCAGCTCCTCTGGCACCCGGACGATTGTCTCAAGCCGGTTGGAGACTAGCCCGGTGCAATGCTCAGGCCTTCCTATTTCCGCGTGCTCCTCGTGGAGAACCGCCTCCCTGCCGAGCTTTCCGGCAACCCAAAGCCCTACAGGACCGCCTCCAACTACGTGGTACATTGGGTTATTCTCCGGAAAAGTTTATTAGAGTGGATTTTTAAATCAAGGGCGGAAAGGGGCATGTACCGAGGGTTCCTGAGTGGTTCCTCAAGGGGTTCCTGAGGGGATTTGACGGGAAAGCTTATAAATAATTGACTACGCATAAATGGTGAAAACATGGTAAAGGGAAAACTGTTTGGATTTGTTCTGGCTGCGTTTTTTTTGTCTGCGCTGTTTCTCTCCATTATTCTGTCAACCGGCTTTTCGTGGAACTGCCATTGCAGCAGCCCCGGAGCTAACAACGGCTGCGGCGGAGGATGTTCGTTTAACGGGGTCACTTGCGGGCCCGGGGAAATCCAGTGGTGCAATCCGCTGGGTCCGTGCAAACCCCTTTCGCAGAGCGGATACTGCTACACTGCATGCAAGGAACTTCTCAAGACTGGCGGAACCTGCATTTGCGGGAACTATGTTTGGCCGACAACCACTACAACCGCGACGACAATTCCTTCTTGCATCTCTTGTCAAACCACGACAAGCACAACTGCGCCTTATTGCAACGGAGCCGATATTGAAACTGATGAAAGCAATTGCGGGGCCTGCGGACATGCCTGTCCGACCGGGTACTATTGCTCGAGCGGAATGTGCGTTTCGGATATTCCGGGCACTTCAATCGACTGTTATGGGATTGACCTGAAAAACAGCAGGGAGAATTGCGGGGCCTGCGGACATGCCTGTCCGACCGGGTACTATTGCTCGAGCGGGTTCTGCATGACGGACACTCCGACAGAGGCGTGCACTCCGGGAAACGTTTTCGAGGACACTTTTTCGGTTGGCGTGCCGAACGGATGGTCCTTCGACCAGTCCGGGGGACGCGCAGAGTTCTCCGAGAGCAGCAGCTACCTTTTCCTTTCCTCGAACGGGCTTGACAATGATTTCCCTCTCGTGGGAAGGAGCAATGCCTTCTCGGGAATCGGCTCCAAATACTACGTTGAAATACGCTTCCAGTATCCGCAGGTGCGGGAGCGCTCTTCTGGGATTTTCATCGGGACTTTCTCGCCATTTAGCGCAGCAACGCGCATGCCTGACAACGTCGGGGCTTTCGACAGGGAAGACTTCCTTTCCGTAAAGTCCGACACTGTGACGGGGCTCCTTAACGTAACCGCTTTCGGAGAGCCCGTTTACTCCGGTTCGTACGACCTCAACTGGCATGTCATCAGGATGGAGTCCATTTCCGGCCAGTATAAGATTTATTTCGATGGCGTAATGTATTCGGCGGGGACCTCGACAGCGGCTCCCAAGACAATATGGTTCGGAAACTACACCTATTACACGACAACTGCCGACTGGAGCTCGCTCAGGGTAGATTATGTGAAGGTCGGAAACTTCTGCGAATCTGTGTGTTCGGGAAATTTCAACAGCGATAGCTTCAACTGCGGATTCTGCGGGCATGTCTGTCCGACCGACTTCAAGTGCTCGAAGGGGTTCTGCGTTGCCAAGGAAACCTATGATGTCGGAACGGCAACCACTTCCACTACCTACGGCTGCCTCACTCCGGCCCAATGGGGCAGGCGGGAAATCTGCTGCGACGGGGCCGACAACGACAATGACGGATTGATTGACGCGCAAGATCCCTCCTGCAGTACGGACCAATTCTTCAACGGGGGGGACACGGAGACCTGCTACGGAACCGAACATCCCTACCGGACGAAAATCCAGACGGATTCGGGGTATTTCTCCTGCCCGAACGGGACGACCAAGATGCGCTTCTATCTCAAGCTCTCTGCTGAAAGCGGGGACAAGCTACTTGTCTATGACGGGACCGCCGGGAACAGGCTCATTGGCGTTGTTGAAAAGAACTTCAACGGCGGGCAATATGGCTGGACTGAATACTACCCGACTTGGAAATCCAAACTGCTCTTCAACAGCGATCCGGTTGCCGCAAACTACGGGTTCGATGTTGCGCGCGTCGATTGCTACAACGGGCATACCGAGGGCACGCCAGTTTGCGAAAGCTACTACTGCTCGCTTAGGAGCGGAGGCTATTGCAACGGGCCCGCCGCCGAACAGAGGAGTTATTTCTGCTCAGAAGGGGTTTGCAAATATTCAGTGACCGGAACTTCCGAAACAAGCGGAAGTTGCGGGGTCTATGGAATGACTGTTGAGACTGACAAATATTTCTACGCGCCGGGCGAGGAGATACGGGTCCGGGGGACCGTCAACAACAAGGCCTGCCCGTCCGAAACGTCTGCCGACACTTTCGTCGAAGTCAGGACGACTTTCGGCAAATGGACAACTTACACGGACTTTACTGGAAGCTATTACCTGACCATTTACAACTCGCCCGAGGGAAGCCATGAAATATCCGCCAAGGCGATGGCGAGCGCGACGGGTCCCGTCACTGCATATGCAAGCAAATGGTTCATCCTTGAGCCGAACAACCTGAAAGTGACTGTCCAGGCCGTGCCGATGACAGTTCTCGCCGGGGAAACCAGCATAATCTCCGGAAAAGTCAGCGATGGGACGCTTCCCGTGCGGTCCGCGACCGTCGAGCTCAGGATGCCCTGGGGCAAGGAAATCCTCACGACGAACACGTTCGGGGAATTCTCAAAGGAAATTTGGACAACCTCGTGGTACGGAAACAACAACATCACCGCGCATGCCCAAAAGGAGGACAAGGTCGGCTGGGCGAGCGCGATCCTGACCGTCAATCCTTCCGGCAACGGAAACGAAGACTTTACTCTCGAAGCTCCCGCAATCGTCAAGCCGAACTCCCTTTTCTCCGCAGAAGGCAAATGGTTCGTCGGGGGGATTCCCGCGAGCGAGCCATTCATAGTGACATACCGGGCAACGAGGAAGACTGCAGCCCCTTCGGACGGGATCTATGACGTTTCCTTGCTTTCGCCCTCTTCCGAGAGCTGCGACCTTGTAAGCGCGAGGAACATGTCGGTCCAGGTCTGCACAAGAATACACGATTCAATGGGACTCTCGATCGGATACGGTTCGGGGGAGATTTCGTTCGTCGGGACATATGAGGACGGCACTTCTGCCAACGGAAGCCTTGCATATGCAATTGATTCCGGCAGGTATGTTTACGAAAGGATGGACAACGGGTTCTTCAAGGTTCCAAAGGAGCTTTCCCCGGGAACCCATACCATTTGGGCGAACCTCAACGATGGCAGGCTTTTTGCCTCGGACAGCGAGCAGGTGACAATCGGCGGGGGAGTTGAAACATCGACAACTTCGCCCGGCCAGACCACAACAGTTCCGGTTGAGAACGCGCCGAAGATAACTGCCTCCGCTCCTGAAATGATCGAAGTTTACAAGTTTGAGGAGGCGCTTTTCTCGGTTACGGTCAAGAACGAGGGAACTGCCGAAGGGCAGGCTCTTGTGAAGTTCGGGGATGAGAGCGGAACGGCAAGAGTTTCCCCCGGTTCGAGCGCCGAAGTTTCCTTCACGGTAATTGGAACGGAAGATCGGACTGTCCCGCTTGAGGTGACCGACCTCGGGAAACGGGTCCTTAAGAAGGACGTTTCTGTGGACGTTCTCCCGTTCCAGATAATCTGGCCGAGAGTCGTGTTCTACAAGGGACCCGTCTCAATCCCGTACATACTCCTCGGACGGACAACCAATGCGCTCGTCAACGACAGCCTGCAGGATTCCAATGGAACTGTCAGCGTTTCCTCGTCGGCGACATCCGACCTCCCGACGAACGGGACCATATCCGCGAACTTGCAGAGTGGAGAATACCTCGCCTGCGCGAACCTGACGAATTGGAAGGGGAACCTCCTCTCAAGCGAGTGCGAGGAAATCATTGTGAAGGACGGGCTCGGGGTAGGCACTTGGTTCATCGTCGCCATAGGGGCTGCTGCACTCCTGCTGCTGTTCTTCTAGACTGGCGGCTACCGGCCGAAACGCCGATTCCTTGCCTCGTAGTTCCGCAGGATTGAGTCGAGGTCCTTGCGCACGAATTCCGGCCATTTCTTCCGGCAGAACGCGAACTCGGAATAGCTCGAGCCCCACAGAAGGAATCCGGAAAGCCTCTGCTCGCCGCTCGTCCGTATTATCAAGTCGGGCGGGGGGAAGCCTCCGAGGTAAATTTTCTGGCTGATTTCCTCCTCGGTTCTCGCTCCCTTTGCAACAGCGTCGACAATTTCCGCCTGACCGTCATATGCGAACGCAATGTTCAGGAAGAACTTTTTGTTTGCCTCGGTTGCCCGTTCAGCCGACCGGAGGGCTGACTGGAAGTTCTTCGGAAGGAGATGCAGGCGGCCGATGAAGCGGAGCCTTACGTTGTTCATCATGAAGAAGTCTTTCTTCTCGGCGTCCTTCAGACCGAGCTTTATCAGGGAGAATATCCTTGAAACCTCAACCGGCGCCCGCGAAAGGTTCTTGGATGAAAGCCCGTAGACAGTAAGTACGGGTATTTTCCAGCCCTCGAAAACCCAGTGGAAGAACTCCCGCATGTTCCGGACGCCCGCTTCATGTCCCCACCAGGGCGGCTTGCTTTTCCCCCTGGCGAACCGGCGGTTTCCGTCAGGAATAAGCCCGAGGTGCCTTATCGAGGATTGCATCAGCTGGCAAACCTCTGCCGCGCGGTTTTATTCTTTTCCATCATGCGCACCGGTTTCCCCGAGCAGGAGCTGCCTTATTTTCGAGGCAGTGACCTTGCCTATTCCGCCAACTTCGCAAAGCTCCTTCTCAGAGGCGAGAAATACGCGCGCGGGAGTTCCGAACCTTGCCAGGAGGCGGCGCGCAAGGGTCAGGTTTATGTCGGGCAGAGCCGCAACCAAAATCTCCTGCTGTTCGAGAAGATTTTTCCCCCGCCTTTTGCCCTTTACCTGGGGGGGATTGCCCTCGGAAAACTCCCGCTTGGCTATCACCGATATGACTGCCGCAGTCTCCTCGATTCCGGATGAAAGAATAATGGGGATTCCGAAATCGAGCGCAATGGAGACGAGCGCCCCCCTTATCGCATTGGGATGTATGTTGCGGACGGAATAAACCGAAGAAAGACCGTTCTCGGCCTCGAGAATGATGAGGGGACGGTCGAAGTTCCTGGAAAGCTCGGCAGCCTGCTCGAAAAGCCGCCCGTCGATTATCGATGAAACAAAGTCAAGCGCGGTCTTCCGTTCAATCGCAATTGAATCGGAAATTATGAAATCCCCGACGCTTAGAGCGGAAATCTCGAGCGCGAAGTTCTGGTTCTTCAGGATTGCGACAAGTCCGGAGGGAATTTCTCGGGAATCGGCGAGGATTTTCGGCTGGACTGGCTCTTGCGCGTCCTCATCCGTTTTGATGAAAGGGAAAAGAGTTTTGTTCGCGGCCCGCTCCTCCTTCTTCGCAAACCTGGCCGACTTTATTATCTCCCGCATTGCCTTTTCGTTCCTGTGGGAAATCCACTTGTATGCCTCGTCCCGAGTGCCCTTCGCGTAGAGGACAACTACGCGGCCCTCGCCCTTCCGCCCCGTTCTCCCCCTGCGCTGGATGTGCCTTATCGCGCTCGGGACCGGCTCGTAGAAAATTATCAGGTCAACAGAGGGGATGTCGATCCCTTCCTCCCCGACCGAGGTGCTCACCAGGACCTGGAATTCCTCCTTGCGGAACGCCTCTATCGTTTCCTTCTGCTTCTTCTGAGTGAACCCTTCCTTCTGCCCGAGGAAAATGCGCGAGGTTGTTCCCGCCGAAGAGAGGATTTCTGATATTTTCTTCGCCTGGGAGCGATAGTGCGCGAAAATTATTGAGGGGGCCTTGTTACCGGAAACCAGCGCAACAAGCCTGTCGAGCTTCGGGTGGTCGATGCCCCTTGCCTGGAGATGCCTTGAAATCGATTCGGCCTGGCGGAAATCCTCGAGTGCCGAAATCTGCTTGGCCGACTTGGAGCCGTCGACCTTCATCCTGCCGATGAATTCATTAAGGGAACAAATCCCCTGAGTTTCCAAAAGCTCTATTGAGTGGAGTATTTTTATCGCGCCCGCCGTCCCGGCAATTGAGCTGAAGTCGCGCAGTGCGGCTGCCCGGGATTTCGCCGCAAGGAGTTCGCGCTTGGTTATGAACCCCGAGTCCGCTGATTCTATCAGCCCCGCTGCTTTCAGCCCCCGCAAGTATCCCCGGAGGACTGAGAAGAGAAGCTCGCGCACTTTCAGGAATTCCGGGGGAAGTTCGACCTGGACGAAATCAAGGGAAACCTTTGAAACGTACTGGGAAACGTCAGGGTCTGATTCCGTCCGCGCCTCGACCCGGGAAATGCTGAGGTTCCGGCAGATTTCGTCAACCCTTTCGTTGGTGTGGCCGGGAGAAGCAGTCAGGGCCAGAATCATGGGATTCTTGGCTATTTTCTGGTATTCGGACGCGATCATTACATAGGAATCGTTCTTGACGCAGTGATGCGCCTCGTCAAAAACCGCAACAACAGTGTCCGAAAGGGAAAAAACCCCGGTAAGGATATCGTTCCTGATTGCCGGCGCGGTAACGCATATTGCCCTGGCTGATTTGTATGCCTCCCTCCGTTTCTCGGCGGGAATCTCTCCGGTTATCGCAATTGCGGGGATGTTGAGGAATTCCGAAAGGGTTTTCGCATGCTGCTCGGCAAGGGGCTTTGTGGGCGTAATCAGGATTGCGTTGCCTCCGAGTTTCGAGATTCTTGCGGCAATCACGACCGCGGCAATCGCGGTCTTCCCCATTGCGGTCGGCAGGACAACCAGCGTGTTGCCTCCTCTGAGGACGTTCGCGGAAATGAGCTCCTGGTAAAGCCGTCGCTCGATCTTCCCATCCCGGATGAACTCTCCAGAAAAGTAATCGGGCATGCCTTCCGCTGGAAAGGGGGGTTTTTATTGGCTTTCCCGCGGATTTGCCGGTAATCTGATTGCCGATACTCCGATGGAAAAGTAACTCTTATAAAGAAAACTGGAAAGCTTCCCAAATGAAACCTCCTAGAATTTACGCTTTTGACTCTGAGGGCACCCTCACGACGCATGCGAGCGCGCAAGGCCGCTATCCTAGCGATTGGCCTCTTATTGCGAACGCTCTCGGACCCGCATGCCTTGCCGAGGAGGACGCCCTGACTGCCCGCTGGAACGAGCAGCAGAGAACCGGCGAGCTCCTCGTGGGGAGTTATATTGATTTTATGCGACAGACAATTGAAATCCACCGGATGCACGGCCTGACCGAAGAAGTTTTCGCGGGCGTTCTTGCAAGCGTGCCATTCATAGGCGGCGTTGAGGAAACATTCCGCGGAATAAAGGAAGCAAACCCGGAGAACCGCATTGCGATAATCTCGGGAGGCTTCGAGAATCGGCTGGAGCGTCTCCCAGGTATTTCTTACGTTGATGAGATTAGGGCTGCCTGCAAATACCGATTCGATCCAGAAACTGGCCTTCTTTGCGGTTGGGACCTCAAGGAATACGACTACGCGGGGAAAGTGACCTCTCTCCGCGAGATTGCGAAGAAATACGGGATACCCCTGCCTGACGGCGGGTGTTTCACGGGAGATGGCAGGAACGACAGTAAGATAATGGAGGCGGTGTCGCACCGGATAGCCTTGAACGCCCATCCGGAGCTCGTGCAGCGGGTAAAGGAACTCGGCGGAGTCTCCGTCGAAACCAACAATCTGCGAGACGTCCTGCCGTATCTTGACCTTTAGAAACGTTTTTATACCCCCTTATTCGGAAACATGAATACTCAGGAACCCGAATATGGACTGGAAGATTGACGACGCAGGCATTAGAAACCATATGTGCAAGGGGATGTTGAAGCTCTTCATCCTGTTCTCCCTTGTGAAGAAGGAAATGCACGGCTATGCGCTCCTCAAGGAGTTCAACAGCAAAGCCTACCGCTTCCTTGGCGGGTGGAAACTCGGGGTCGGGGAATTCTACGCCGTCCTATCCGCTCTCGAAGAGGGGAAAATATTGAAGTCGTCCTGGACAAGCGGCAAAAGGCCCAAGAAGATATTCTCCCTTACGGCCAAGGGCAAAACGGTTGTTAAGACCGCGAAGGGGCGCTTCTCGAGCGCTATGATGTTCTTCCGCGAGGTCGTGCCGGAGCTTTTCAACGGGAGCGCGGTAAAGAGCAGATGAGCAGAATCTCGGTGTCCGCGGAGAATCTGGTCAAGAAGTTCGGACGCTTCACCGCAGTCGATGGGATTTCCTTCTCGGTCAGGAAAGGGGAGATTTTCGGTTTCCTCGGGCCGAACGGAGCCGGAAAAAGCACGACAATAAACGTGCTGACAACCCTTCTCTCCCCATCGAAAGGAACTGCGTTCGTTGCCGGGGCGGAGGTGTCTAAAAATCCGGAAAAGGTGCGGGAGAGAATCTCTCTCATTTCCCAGGAAGGGAGCGCCGACGGGGACCTGACTGCCGAAGAAAACCTCCGCTTCTACGGAAAGCTCTATCATGTTCCGGAAAGTTCGCTGGAAAGGCGCATTGGCGCAGCACTTGATTTCGTCGACCTGACGGAGAAGAGGAAGATTCAGGTCAGGTTTTTCTCTGGGGGGATGAAGCGGCGGCTGGAAATTGCCAAGGTCTTCATTTCCGACCCGGAAGTAATATTTCTAGACGAGCCGACAATAGGGCTCGATCCGCAGTCGCGGGAGATGATTTGGAAGAAAATCTTCGAAATCGGGAGGAGCCGAGGAATAACGATTTTCATAACAACGCATTACATGCAGGAGGCTGAGGCGCTCTGCAACAGGATTGCGATAATGGACCACGGGAAGATAATCGCAATTGGCACGCCCCTTGAGCTCAAGAAAAGCATTGGTATCTCCGAGATAGTGGAGTTCGAGGTGGTTTCCGGAAGGGAAGATTTGCTTGTCACGCTCCTGGAGAAAGGGGGCTTCTCGCCCGAGCTGCTTTCAAAGGGGCGCATAAGGATTTCCTCAGGCAAAACCGGAGCCGTGAAAAAGATTGCGCACATTGCGGGGACTGCGCGCGCCGAAATCTCCGAAATTTACGAACGCAAGCCGACAATGGAGGACGTTTTCCTCCATTATACCGGAAGGGAAGTCAGGGATGAAAAGTCCGACGGGCTCCAGCTTACGCATGCCCTTGCAAGGAGGCTGAAAGGGAGCTGATGAGAAACCCGGAAGGCTGGCGGGCGATTCTGCAGGACGTCCTCACGGTCTGGGAGAAGGACACAAGGGTCTGGCTGAAGAAACCCTTTGTCGTAATTTCAAGAGCGCTTATCTTCCCGCTGATTTACCTCTTGATTTTCGCGAACGCCTTTGGAGGGTCAATATATGACCTGCCGGTCGCGGTCGTCGACCTTGACGGAGGGAGCCAGGCGCTCCAGATAACGAACGCCCTGCAAGTGGGGAACGTCGTCAGGATTGCCGCGGTCCCGAGCTACGAACGCGCCCTTGAAATGTTCGAGGCGCGGGAAGTTTACGCGGTTGTGGTTATCCCGGCAGGCGTCCAGCAGATCAACCTACTTGTTGACCAGTCTTCCCCTGCGGTTTCATCCGCCATAGTGGGCGTCGTGAACTCGGCCCTTTCGGAAAGGAGGGTCTCCCTCGAGATACGGAAGGACGTGCATTACGCAAGGGGCGCAAGCTATCTTGACTTCCTTGCTCCGGGCGTCATAATCCAGACGATTGCAATGGGCGCGCTCTTCTCCGGGGGCGTGAGCCTGCTCTTCGAAAAGCAGCTCGGGGTTTTCAATCAGCTCCTTGTTGCGCCGATTTCGAAAACCTCGATAATACTCGGGAAAATACTCTCGGCCGTGACGATGTCCATGACAAGCGGGCTCACTGCTGTAGTTATAGCATTCTTCCTTGGGGCGAAAATAAAGACCGGGCTTGTCGGGCTCGCTTTCCTCGTCATTCTGATGTTCCTAATTGCGTTCTGCTTCATAGGTCTAGGGATTGCGATGACCGCGTATATCAACGATTTCCAGGCCTGGATGATGACAATGCAGTTGATAATCATGCCGCTTTGGTTCGTCAGCGGAACATTCTATCCGATTGAATCAATGGTCTGGTGGCTGAAGCCCTTGGCTGCAATAAGCCCACTCACCTATGCGACCCGAGCCGCGCGGAACATAATGATAAGGGGTTTCACAATCTCATCTGTATCGTTCGACCTCAGCATACTTGCCCTTCTCGGGCTCGGCATGCTGATATTCGGAATAAAGTCCTTCAAACGGAGCGTGGAATGAAAAAATGGCAACGAAAATGAAGTGGTTTTTCTTGGAGAGCCTCGTCACCGCCGCGGTTGCGATGACTGGGCTCGTGTTTCTGTTCGTCTATGCAATACTGGGCGCCCTGTTCGGGGCTGTTGCAGGATGGTTCGTGCAGATTGCACCGGTAATAGGCCCCGCAGTCCGGGCGGGGTTCGGCCAGCTCGGCCTCCCGGTGACCGACTTGACGACTGTTGGCGCGGCGCTGGGCTTCGTCAGCGGGTTCTTCAAGAACAACAGCAGAGAAACTGGCGGCCGGATAGGATATTCAAACAAGGAGGAATGGTAAAAATGAGAACTTATGGAAAAAGGACAATTGGCTTTGTTGCGGTGGCTTTTATCGGGTTGATGCTGACCTTGGCGGCCGGCTTCCCGGCGGGCTTTGCGCAGATTGAGAACGTGCGAGTCGGGCAAGTCGGGGCCGGGGAGGTGTTCTCAGTGAACTTCCAGGTGCATAACACGCTGAACGACCGCCTGAGATACGTTGTTGTGAAAGCCGCCTCCTCGAGCAATTTCATGCCTGTCGGCGGGGACACCTGGTCAAGCAACGGGGAGGTTGAGCGGAACTCCGCCGTTCCCGGGGCGCTTTCATTCAGGGCGGACGACAACCTTGTTGCCGGGGTCTACTCAATACCCGTCACCATAACGAGCGAATCAAAAACCCTTAGCGGGGCAAGCTTTTCCGGAAGCGTTGTCAATTCCCTGCAAACGCTTTCAGCATCGGACTATTTCTATGTGGAGGTTTCGGGCGCGCCCTCGCTTGTTCTCACCCAAAAGTCATCCGTTCCTGGAATCATTGAAGCGGGAAGGGAAACGCTGCTTTCGTTCGAGCTGCATAACAACGGGACCGATATTGCGCGGAACGTCCATGTGAAGATTGCCGAGCCGGAAGCTGTTGACATAAGCTCTGCATCAAGGGAGATTTTCATCGGGGAGCTATTGCCGAATGGAAAATCGGCGTTCCAGGTGAGTTTCTCCCCTGACAAAGTTCCGGGAAGAACCGGGTTCGTGCTTCCAATTGAAGTCAGCTTCGATGGGGGGGTCCTTTCCGAACATGAAATGGTCTTCCTCGGGAAAACGGCAGACCTTGAGATTTCCGGGACTTCTGGGAAGCTTGTCTCCGGGAAAAACGAACAGAAACTTGAAGTGCGGATACGGAACGTCGGGAATTCCGCTGCGGAAAACGTTCGGCTTTCCCTGATAACCGACTATCCGCTTACGCCGTCCGGGCGGAGTTCGATAATAGAGTCCCTTCCTCCGGGAGAGGAGCGCGTTGCGCTTTTCACCGTTGATGTGGATTCCAAGGGCGCCCTCCAGGACTATCCGGTGCAAATTGCCGCGAGCTTCGAGGAACAGGCCCAGAGGAAATCGGAGATTCTCGAGGTGCGAGTTTCGGTCGTGGGGGGATTCCCGGCAAACTACCTGTTTTTCGGGATTGCAGGAGTTGTCCTGGCAATAGGCCTCTTTTTTAAATTCAGGAGAACTAAATCGAAAAAAGGGAGTGAAACAAGGAAATGAGCTTCGTTGAGAAAAGAAAGATTGCCGGCTTGCTTTTTGCGTTTTTCGCGGTTTTCGTGTGCGGGCTTGTCGCCGGGGGGCTTGCTGCTGCGCCGCCATCAAGCAACCCGGACATAATTTTCATTTCAAGCCGGATCGATCCGGCTGCGGTGACTCCCGGAGGGAACCTCAACTTCAACGTAATCACCCAGAACTGGGCAACGACTCCCGCGAGCGAGGTGATTGTCAAAATCATCCTTCCGGACGATTTTGTCCTGAAGAACACCGACATGGCCGTCCAGAACGTCGGCCCGATCTGCGCCATCTGCAACTTTGAAACGAAATACTCGATCAAGGTTGATGAAAAGGCGATTTCAGGGGATTACCTGATCAAGGTCGTTGCGGAATGGAGCGGGGGCTCAAGGGAAAAGGAGTTCACCGTCTCGGTCCAGGGAAGCCCCAAAGTTGTCGTCACCTTCGTCTCATACGCTCCGGAGGAAATAGAGCCGGGGAAAACCGCGACTGTAACGATGGTTGTCAAGAACATTGGAAGCGCTCCGGCATTGAACGGCGCGGCAAAGCTAACAATTCCCGTCCTTACTGGAGATACGAAGGGAAGATTCTCGGTAATAGGCTCCGGAACGGAATTCCCGATTGGAAGCCTCGGGGTCGGGGAGGCGAAGGAATTCGTTTTCAGGCTCGCCACTGACAAGAATGTCGAAGCTGGCGTTTACAATTTCCCGCTTGAGATAACCTACTCCGGGCAAACCTCGGAAAGCGGAATCGGGCTTGTCGTTGTTTCAAAGGCGCTTCTCACCCTGCCCAAGGTGCAGACAGACCCGGTAAACGTAATCCCTGACAAGGCATTCCTTCTTTCCGCAACGGTCGAGAACACAGGAAAGAATGAGGGCAAGAGCGTTACTGTCGAATTCATAGGCGAGAACGGCAGGATTTCCGGGCAGAAAAGCGCATATCTTGGGACGATAAAGGCTGGCGACAAGGATGTTGCCCTGTTCGAGATGACATATGCCGGACCGGTCCTTGCCAAAACAACCGTCCCGGTTGCGTTCAGGGTAACATATACCGACGATTTCGGCGAGCACTCCTTCACTGAAAACGGCGAGATAACTGTTGAGGTCGGGATTGCCGCGGCAGGCGGTCCCTCGGTGACGACGATCATCCTTGTAGTGGCCGGGATTGCAATCGCAGTCTGGTTCTTTTTCTTCCGGAAGCGGCGCGGATCGATGAAGAAGTAGACATGTACTATACCCTCGCAATACGCAACCTTACCAAGAGGAAGCTTCGGACCTTCCTTTCTGCCCTAGGGATAATGATAGGCGTTGCAATGATCATTTCCCTTGTTTCGGTTTCCCAGGGATTGAAAAGGACAACTGACGAGTTCGCAAGCTCGATAGGGGGCACTATTTACGTTGTTGCTGAAGGGACATTCGGACCTCCCAGCACAAGCAACCTTGACATCTCGGTTATCGAGGATATTGAGAAAATACCGGGTGTGCAGCTTGCAGCTCCGCAGATCCTCCTAATCGGAACCGTTGAGGGATATCGGAGCGGGGGCGGGATTTTTGGCGGCGGGGGCGGCGCGGCTGGGCTTGTGGGCGTCGACCCGGACAAGGAGAGGCGGCTCTCGAGCACATATACGAAGATAGTTGCAGGCAGGTTCCTGAAGGAAGATGAGCGGGGGAGCGCGGTAATTGGGAGGGTCCTTGCCAATGCCATGAACAAGAGAATCGGGGATTCGGTAACATTCTCTTTTGAAGGGGAAGATTATGATTACGATGTTGTCGGGATTTACGAGAGTGAAAGCGGCGGCGAAACATCTGACAACCTTGTTGTTCCGTTCGCAGAGGTCCAGAGCGTGGGGAACCTTCCGAACTACAGGATAAACGCTGTGCAGGTCCTCCCAACAAGCCCGGGGCAGACAGAACTCCTTGAGAGGAAGATTAAACTCCTGATTAACAACGCAGACCCTAGCTATGCAAGGGCTTTTGTCTCAACGCTTTCGACATTCACGTCAACGCTCCAGACGGTCACCTGGGTGATTGCCGGGATCGCTGCATTCATAGGTGGCGTCGGGATACTCAACACAATGATAATGTCCGTTATGGAACAGACGAAGGAAATCGGAGTTCTCAAGGCTGTCGGCTGGCTCAACGGAGATGTAATGAAGCTTATCGTTGCCGAAAGCGTTGGGATAAGCGTTGTAGGTGCTGCGATGGGGCTTGCAGTCGGGCTCTTCTCAACGCAGATAGCGCTTCCCCAGGTATTCAAGGGCGCGCTGACGCCCGTACTGACCTGGCAGATTGTTCTTCAGGCAGTTGGTTTTGCCATTTTCCTCGGACTTGTTGGAGGATTGATTCCCGCAAGAAAAGCCGCATCGCTTGAACCTGTGGAGGCGTTTAGGGTTGTCGACTGAGAAAACGAAAAAGCCTGAGATTATTGTAACTGTTTCGGGGGTGAAAAAGTTCTACGAAGTCGGAAAAGTCTGGGCTCTCGGGGGGGTTGACATAACTGTGAAGAAAGGGGAATTCGTGACGATAATGGGCCCTTCTGGGTGCGGGAAAAGCACGCTCCTCCACCTTGTCGGGGGGGTTGACAGGCCGACCGAAGGACGGGTTTCCGTCTGCGGCAAGAATCTCGGGGAGCTTGAAGATGACGAACTTTCCGAGTTCAGGAGGGAGAACGTTGGGATAATTTTCCAGACGTTCAACCTGATATCGACGCTGAATGTCCTTGAGAACGTCCTCGTTCCGGTAATGCCCTTTGGCGATGTCGAGGACGGCTATCGGGAAAGGGCTATTTCGCTCCTTAAGCGCTTTGACCTTGGGGACAAGCTTGAAAGGAGACCGAGCGAACTTTCAGGAGGCCAGAACCAGCGGGTCGCGATTGCCCGCGCTTTGATAAATTCCCCTGACATCGTCCTTGCCGATGAGCCCACGGGCCAGTTGGACAGCAAGACTGGCGGGGAAATCCTTTCCCTCCTCTCAGATATCAACGAGAATGATTTGACAACAATAATAATGGTCACCCACGACCCGAACATCGCAAGCTATGCAAGGAGGAAGATTCGCCTCCAGGATGGCCTGATTGTCAGCGGCGGTGGCTCGGAAAAATGATTTTCTACCACACGCTCGCCCTACGGAACCTTTCGAAAAGGAAGATCAGGACATCTCTTTCCGCCCTCGGCATTCTCCTCGGGATTGCGATGATTGTCTCCCTTGTCTCGGTTTCGGACGGGCTCCAGAGGCTTACCGACGACCTTTCGAGGACGATGGGGACAAACATACTTGTGATCCAGAAAGGCGTGAACCCGGCAACCGGGGGATACGGGGAGCTTGATGCGAAAGTAATCGACAATATTGAGAAAATTCCGGGAGTCCTTTTCGCAACTCCGCTTGTCGTCGGAACCGTCGAGATAGAGGATTATAGGAGCTCGATACCTTTTGTCGGAGGAATCGCGGGAATAATCGGCGTCGACCCGGACAAGGAGAGACGGTCCAGCAGCGAATATACCAAGGTTGTTGCTGGAAGATCCCTAAAGTCCGGAGAAACTGATGGCGTTCTTGTAGGGATTGACATTGTCCGGGACAGCGACATAAAAGTCGGAAGCACGATAAACGTCAAGCTCGTGAACGGTGAGAACAAGGGGGAAGTCTACGAGTTCAATGTTGTGGGGATTTACGAACTGGGATCTTCGGGAGCGAACGACCTTGTGATCGACATTGAGCAGGCGCGGAAAATGCTTTCAATGCCTTCCTACAAAATTTCATTCGCAAGGGCGGTCCCGGAGAATCCCGCGCAGAGCGAGGAAATCGAGCGCAAGATAAAGATGCTCGTGCCCGGGGTTGACCCGAGCTTCGGCCGCATGGTTGTAAAACAGCTTTCAAGCTTCACCGACACGCTCCGCGTCGCAACGTGGGTCATTGCCGGGCTTGCCGCGATAATAGGGGGGATTGGGATTGCGAACTCGATGATAATGTCGGTTGCCGAGAGGACGAAAGAGTTCGGGATACTCAAGGCGGTCGGGTGGAAAAGTTCGGAAATTGTCCTCCTTGTAATTACGGAATGTTTGATAATAAGCAGCTTCGGGGCGCTTATGGGCATTGGGCTTGGTCTTTTCGTTTCCTACGGGCTCCTTCCGAAGCTTGTCGGAGGGACGTTTGTCCCCTATGTGGGCGTTTTCACGATTGTCGAGGCGTTCTTCTTCGCGCTTTTCCTCGGTGTTCTTGGCGGGATACTTCCGGCAAGGCGGGCAGCTGGCCTTGACCCTGTCGAGGCTTTCCGGGCGGAGTGACTTCTTGTTCTTTTGGAAAGGAGCTCTTCGAACAGATTCTTCAATTTCTGGTTCTTTATCCAGACTGCCGCAGAATCGTAGAATTCCTGGAGGTTCTTTCCGGTCTTGTGCCGCTCGTAGATGAATGCGGTCAGGGCCATGTCGAATTTTTCGATTTCTTTAAGTGCCCTTGCTTCGGGGGTTTTCTGCGTCTCCATTTCAACGAAAATCTTGAGGATGCGTTTGCTTACCTTGCCAGCGAGGGCGGCAGCCTCCCTTTCCGCTGTCGAAACCCGCTTTTCCCAGTTGATTTCCCGACCCCGATCCTTGACGAAATCTATCCCTGTGGCTGCTTCCCCGATGTCGTGGAAAACCGCCATTTTCAGGAGCTTGTGTCCGTCAACATCTGGGAAAAACTTTCCGAACAGCAGCGCGAGGGCGGCGGCTCCGTAGGAATGGGCTGCGACAGATTCAGGGTAGGGAATCCCGGCCCTCACCCAACCAGCCCGCCTTATTGTCTTCAGCTTCATCAGAAAAATTGCTTCGGAAAGGAGGCGGTCCATGAAAGCTTCAGGAACGACACAATATAAAAAGCCAGAGGGGGCTTATTTGGGAATATATGGGAATCCTCGAATGGCTCGGTCTGAGGAAGGCGCAAGAGAAACCTGCTGGAGCTGGAAAGGGTGAACCCGGCACTTTTACTTCTACGGGAACTGAAAAGCCCGCAATCCCACCTCACCTGCAGACCCCTCCGAAATTCCAAAAGCCATCTGACTGGCGCCTCCCGAGGGAGGATTTGAGGTTCCTTTCAGATTCCGAAAAAATAAATTACATTCTCCAGGGGGTTTTCTCAATTTACGAGGAACTCAAGCCGCTCGCGGACGACGGGACGCGTGTTTCACGGCTCCAGCTCCTTCTTGAGAACCTGACCCCGTACGAACGGGAGCTTGCGCGGAAGACAATAGAGGATCTTGACATTGACAACGCAGTAATCAAGTTCCTTGACTATCCGAAATCAATTGAGGAGATTTCCGACAACATCAGGAAAAGCTACGGGTATACCGCTGCGCGCCTGCGGCATCTCCGGTCAATCGGAAAGGTCGCGCGCCTCCGGGATCCTGTCACAAACAAGTACAAGTACACGCGGCTTGGGGAAGGTGCGAAAGAGGCTCCGGAAATCCCGCAGGAACCTTTCGAGGAGCCTCCGACTCCGGGAAATCCGTTCTCTGAAGAGGTCCTGAAAGAAAGCGAGCCGGTTCCGGCTGCTTCTTCCGGCGAGAAAACGGATGAAAGCGCGAATCCTGTCCCGTCGCCGGATCAGTAGTCATGCTTGCGGAAACCTTCTAGCATCTCGATGGTTGCTTGTTGGCTTTGCAATCTTCTCTTCCTGACTATTCTTCTTCCGCATCCTCGACGCCTTTTTCAGTAACCTGGAAAACCGCTTCTCCTTCGGGGAGGTCGGGAGAATCTATCAGCTTCGCGACCCGCTTCGTTCCTTTCGACTTCCTTAGGAAGAGCCGGTATGTCGCGGCATGGGCCAGGACGTTCCCCCCGATTGCCTCGATTGAGGGTCCCCAGAAAGAATCCGGCTTTGCGGAAACCTGGTTTGTGATGTAAACGACAAGATTGTAGACGTCCGCAAGCCTCTGGAGCCTGTGGAGGTGGCGGTTCAGCTTCTGCTGCCTGTCGGCTAACGTGCCGCGACCCAGGTATTCCGCTCTGAAATGGCTTGTGACGGAGTCTACTACAATGAGCTTGATTTTCTTCCCCTTGTTTATCATATCCTCAATCTGGTCGACGAGGAGCATTTGGTGATCGCTGTTATATGCACGGGCGATTATTATCTTGGAAAGGATTTCATCCTGGGAAACCCCCCTTGCTTCGGCTATCTGGATGATCCTCTCCGGGCGGAAGGTGTTCTCAGTGTCAATGAAAGCAACCTGTCCCGCAAGCCCGCCCTTCTCAACCGGAAGGGTTGCGTTAACCGCGAGCTGGAACCCTAGCTGGGACTTGCCAGACCCGAATGCTGCGAATGATTCCGTTATTGCCTGTGTCTGGACTCCTCCGCCAAGGAGGTCGTCAAGAGTTTTGGACCCGGTCTTTATCCGCCCGACAAGCTTCCTTTTCTCAAGAAGCTCGCTGGCCGGCTCGAATCCTATCTCAAGCTGTTCGCGGGCGGAGTTAATTATTTTCGCGCAGGTTGCGTCCCCTATTTCGGTTATTGCTGCAAGCTCTGCCGGAGATGCCGCAGCAACCGCAAGAAGATCTACATACCCAGCCGCCGCAAGCTTCGCGGCTGTCTTGTCGCCGACTCCTGGGAGCTCAGCAACCGATTCTATTTTCGACTTTTTGGATGCTTTGGCTTCCGCTTTTGCCTCGGGCTTTGTTTCGGATGCGGCTACAGTTTCCTCTTTTTCCGTTGAAGGAACCGTTTCGATTATTTCGTCTTTCGATGTTGCTGTCTTCTTCGCCATGTTAACTTTGGTTGGGCTCAATCTCTATTTATAGAGACTGAGGGCGCCTTTCCGGTATTCGCATTTTGTCTGGCGTTTGGTTGCGAATACCGACTTTGCATGATTGCTCAGCCGATTTGCCGGAGAACAGTATATTTTCCGGAATAGCGACCTCTTCGGTGCATAGTTTTTGGAAAAATTCTATTTTCGGCACGGACTCTCTGCGGAGGGGCTACGCGCTCGGAGATGCCAGGCCTCGCCCGTTACTCGGCTTTTGCTCAACCGGCGGGAACGGAGTTCGGTCTTCACAAGCCGGCGAATTGATATTTTGCTATTTCCGCTTCAACTGTTGATACGAGGGCGACCGCATCCGCGGGAGGTTCCAGTTCCGCCGTCTTTGCAATTGCTCTGAAATATTCGGTGGGCTCCCGAGCTTTCTGGGCCGTTTCCGTGCGGTCGCTAGATCCGCTTGCAAGTAGTTTCCTTGAGTCCGTTGCGCATATTCGTGCAAGCGCATAGAAATATTTGTCGAAATCAAAATAACCTATTTCCTCCCAACCACCGTCTTCCTTCATTTCCCTGAACTCATTAGGATATCGTCCCTGAAAGTTTTTTGCCCGCTGTATTGTCCGGCCCACTCCCCGGGCATCTTGCAGTTCGATCCAGTAGGCCGCATCTGCGTTTGCTGCGTGAACGGCATGGACGAGAGCGCATATCAACGAAGATGAGAAATCCATCTCGGAACGGTCTATCTCCCTTGGCTTGCGGTATTCTTCAACTGCATCTATGAGCGCGGTTACTTCCGGAAGGAAGTCGCCGCTGGGAACTTCGGGGCGATATCCCACTGCATTTCCCAGGGCAGTTATGCAAAGACATTCTTGTCCGTATTTCACGACTTCTCGGTCTTTTCCAAGGAATCTTCTTTCAAATGTTGCTAGGTCGCTGCCTAGCCGGTAGTCCGAGTAAATCTGGTCCTGAAGTTCGCGCATTTCGTCGGACAAGCCCATTTTTCAGTTAATGACCCTTCTCACTTATTTCGCCGTTGCTTCCAGTTCCTTCGTAAGCTTCTCGACTTCCCTGGCGACATCGACGTTCAGGACGGAGTTTGCGACAAGCTCCATCCGCTCGAAAACCGAATTGTAGCGGGCGCGACCGGTGAAAACCCTCTCTGTTCCGATAAGCTTGTTCGTTGCAGCATAGATTACAAGCGGGTTGCCGGCAAGGTCGGCCAGCTTCTCAGCTTCCTCCGTTTTCATCCCAAGGAGCGCTTCCGCAGCCTGCTTGAAAAGGGTTGCCCGGATAACCCCGGTTCCGTCGTCGACAAGGATGTTCAGTATCAGCGCGCGCTTCGTTGTCGCGTGGTCGTGCTCGGCGCAGGTGTTGATTGACTTGCTGCAAGTCGGGCAGGTTTCGTAGAAGGGCGAACGCGTGTCGAAAACCTTCATTACTGTTGCGCGGAAGGTTACCTGAGCCGTCTCGTTTTCTGAAAGCTCGGAAATGTATTTCTCCTTTGCTGAAAATGTTCCCGCGCTTGCCAGTCCTGAAGACGCTGAAGGGAGATCCTTTCCCTCCCCTTCCGGGTTGAGCGCAACTCTTGTCCTGTTCGAAGCGTGAAGCTCGGAACGCCCCTGCAGATCCTGCTTCACATATGCGTTGGAAACCTTGAGAATGTCCCCTTGTGTAACTGTTTCAGCCAGGTTTGCGAGAACTCCCCAGAGGACAAGGCGGGTTGTGCCCGTTTCATCAAGGATCAGCAGGGAAGCGACCTGTCCCTTTCGACCTCCCTTGTCGAATTCCCGCTTCTCATAAACGCGCAAAACACGGGCAATGAGCTCGACCGAGGGGGTTCCGGGCTTTAGATCCTCTATTTTCTGGATTGTTTTCAATGAGGGGAGCGTCTGTATCCCGAGTTCGTTAGCGATAATATGGGCTGCCCCGAGATCCGAAATCAGCCCGGGGAGCTCTTTTTTCTTCCCCTCGATTAATGAGAGTATCTCTTCCCTCGGAAGCTGGGAATCCTCCACAAGCTTCCTAACAACCGATTCGAAATCTGCCTGCATGGGCACCGACCGTTCTCAGCCTTTTTATCTGTTTTCTGGAGGTTTCCTGTAAAAGCATCAAATTCCCGGAGGGCTTGGCCGCTAGCCCGTTTGTGCAAGGGATCTGTACCAGTTGGAATCCGGTCCCTGCTCGAAACCATTTGCTTCGGCAAAGGCATCGTATATTCGCAGAGCGTTCTCAAGAGGGAGGTGGGGTGCGCCGGTTTCCGGATAGAATAGCCTTGTTGAGGGATGCGCCTGTCCCGTCTGGATTCCTATCTGGGAATATCCGAGGGCTCTTGCTATTTCGGTTGAAACATCGAGAAGGATCCCTTTGTAGTTGAATGGGACAAGGGGGCGCGTTCCGCGGAAAATTCTCCGAGAGGCGTCAATGAACCGAACGCCTTGGAGCTGCCTTATTGTGAGGGCATCTTCGCTTGAGGGAAAAAAGGAAGCGTAGCATATCGGCTCTCCGGAAAAACACACCTCGAATCCCGCTGGCGCGTCGATGTAATATTTGTGGACGAGGTGTGTCCCGTCTGGCAGGATTTGCACCCGGTCGGGGCATTTGGGACCCTTCCAGCAGTCATCGGATTTGCGCCCTTCCGGAGAAACCCGAATTGACGTGATAGAGTATTTGGGGTAATCTGGCTTGAAACCGTCTTTTTTATTTCTTCTCAAAAAAGGGGCAAGGTCAATTCCCTTTACCGTCTCGTCCAACTCCTCGAGAAGAAAATATCCCCGTCTGAATGCGCTGCAAGTCCTGAACTCGAAATTGAAGTAGTGGTTCGCAATAAATGCTAGCTTTGCGTTCCGGACGTCTATTGGGTCGCCGTCTCCGGTCTGTTCAAGGGATTCGAGAAACTCAACTTCCTCGGGTTTCATGGCGTTGTAATAGGCGCGGAGATATTCTTCCCGGTCCGTTGGAGGGGAAATCACAGGCATTGCCGTATGAATCGAAGGACTATTTTATAATGGTGACCGTCAATTGGACGGTTTTCCGATAAAATCGCCAGAAAACACAAAATTAAATAAAAGAAGGCCTGCACAGAGGCGGAATGGCTGGCGGTTCTTCCGATTCAAGAGAAAAGGGACTTCTTCCAAGAGCGGGCGTCGTGAGGCTCATGAGAAAGGCGGGCAGGGCGCGGTTCGAACGGGAATCCGTCGAGGAACTTCACAACTTCCTTGAACAAACTGCGAAGAGGCTGGCTGCAAAGTCCGGGGTGCTCGCCGGGATTGGCAAGCGGAAAACTATAACCAAAGAGGATGTTAATTTTGCGGCAACAGAGTGAAAAAATCAGCGACCGGCTCATTGTAATGTGCGTCGATAGGGACGACGATCTCGGCAGGAAGACCCAGTTTGACGGCCCAATTGTCGGGGAAAGAAAGGTTCTTGAAGCTGCTATTGCCCTTTCCCTGGCGGACCCCGCTGACAACGATTCAAACACAATGTTTGAGGCGGTCCGGGTCGCAAAGGAGGTCAAGGGCGAGGTTGCGGTTGTCACTGGCTCGGTCAAGGTCGGGGTTGCTTCTGACAGAATCGTTTCCGAGCAAATTGAACACGTTCTGAAAGGCGGAAAATACAGCGGCGCAATCCTCGTGACTGACGGCGCCGAGGACGACCAGGTCCTTCCGCTCCTGCAGTCGAGGATTAAGATAACTGGGATACGGCGTCTTGTAGTGAAACAGGCGGAGCGGCTTGAAAACACCTATTACACGGCAATGGATTGGTTGAAGAAGATAACGAAGGACAAGGAAATGGCGCGGCTTGTCCTTGGCGTTCCGGGAATTGTCGCAATAATGCTTGCCCTTTTCGGAATGTCCGGCTGGCGGATAATTTTTGCCGTTGTCGGCGGCTATCTGCTCCTACGCGGTTTCCAGCTTGAAAGCGCGGTTCTCGGGTTCGTGAACGATTTCAAGACATCCTTCAAGTTCATGAGGTTTTCCTTGCTTACGTATGTTGTCTCCCTTGTAATGGTTGGCGTCGCGATTTACAAAGGACTCGAGCAGATGGCGGGGAGCACCAGCATTGTCAACACGGTTTTCTCGTTCCTCTACGGCTCGCTGTTCTTCTTCCTGATGGCGGCCATTTCAGTTGTTTCCGGGAAAACGATTGATTCCTTCCCAAATTTCTCTCTTATGCTCCATTACATCAACACAGGGGTGCTTGTCGGGGTTTCCGTTTGGGTCCTTAAGTCTGCTGCGAGCTACTTTTTAGAGCCCACTCTTGGGTTGACAAATCTTGTTACCTCTGTGATTATGGGACTAATCTTCACCTTTTTGATGGAGATAATAAAGAACATTGCGCTGAAGTGGTATTTTTAATATCATCCTTGCAGTAAAAATATACTAACTCAATGGTTGCATCAAAACGGTTATATAGTGATTGTCACAATCTTTTAGAATATAGGAGAATTTGGGGGTTTATTGAAAATGGCAATGGGGGCAAGAAAAGATCTCGAGCTAATGTTTCTGCATGACAAACCGGCGAGAATCATAACGAAACTGAAGGGGCTGAAGAAATATGCCTCGATTCTTGCGAAGGAAGCTGATTGCACGTATTCCCATTGCGTCCGGATTCTCCAGGATATGAAGAAACTGGGGCTTGTTGAATTCGAGAAAAAAGGGCGCATAAAACACGTTATTTTGACGAAATTCGGGGAAGAAATAGCACATTCTATGGAAGGGATATATATCTCATTCGACAAACTGTGACCTTATTTCTCCGAATCGAGCAAATTTTGAAGCTTTTCGCCGTATTCTGATATCCGATTAAAAATGTCTTCAATCAAGTAGTCCTTCACAACGTATTTCAGGCAATAAGAGAGATTTCGACCTTCCGCTATCTGATATTTGGAGTTTCGGTGTTCCAAAATCCTTATTCTTTCAAGCCTCCGCAAATGCCGACGTATTCCTGAGAGTGCAAGTTTCTTCCCAAGCGATTCAAACACTTCTTCGGCACTTAAAGGTTCTTTTGAATTGAAAATTACCTCAAAAACGTCAACGCAGCCAGCACGATTATCTCCTGAATTTATCAAACCAAGGGAAATGCAAAATCGCCTTATTAGCACTTTTTTGTCAATATTCTCGGGCCGTTCGAACTTCCTGATGGTTATTTCAGAAATTGGCAAATCTGTTGTTGACATGTTGCTTTTTATGACAAGTTGTTGCTTTTAGGCTTTTTCTTTTTTTGAAATATTAGAGGAATGCTCTGGTCAATGAATAAATAGTCCAATCCCGGTTAGCTGAGACGATGCTCGAAAAACAGGCGATTTCATTCTTTTCAGGAGGGTTTGGCAAATGATGGGGCTTCAACTGCAGACATATATATTCGTCTCAAAAATATGGAAATGGTCTGTTTGTGGAAGAGGGTGTTTTCTTGGAAACTGAACGTTCGTCTCAGAAAACCGATACGGATGGCTTTTCAGGAAATCGAGACTTCCTGAAACTGCTTCTGGAGGATTTCGTTGCAAAAAGCCAGGTTGAGATTGCAATACAGATAATACTTGAAATGAAAGCTGCGGGATGCTACTCAAGATCAGGCAGACAAATGTTTGCTTCGGAGCTCAAGGTTCAGGGGCCAAGGGCGACAATATATCGAATTGTTTCAACGCTTGAGCGTGGGGGGTTAATTGACCGGGAAAGCAAATATTCCGGATATTTCCTAAGTCATAATTTCGCAAATAAACTTGAAGAAAAAGCTGAGAAATGGCGCAGATTTGCGCGGGGATGATGGGTTCTCATCCAAAATGAAGCTTCCAACCGGGGGCAGGCCTCGGGGTATCTAAGGGAGGCCGTTATTGAGTGACACGAACCAACCCAAGGGTCAAGATATTAGCCCACAAAACAAATAAACAGCGCCTTCAGGTGCTTGAAGGTAGATATTTCGCCCTATTAGGACTGGAAAACCATATTTTTTTATACCATACTAGGGTAAATTATAACAGTTTGTTGTTGAATTATTTGCAACCTGTCGGCTCCGATACAATGGTTACGTTAATTGTCAAGGGATGCTTAGTTTCATTTGACATTTTCCAAACATATATTATGGCCACCCCTCTCCAATACTAAACGAAGTTTTCGAATATGTGTCTTGACTGGGGCAAAGATTTATTAAAGAGGTTGGCGCCTTGCGAAATCTGGGAAAGCCCCATCGTCTAGCGGTCAAGGATACGGGCCTCTGGAGCCTGGGACGGCAGTTCGAATCTGCCTGGGGCTACCATTTGCTTTCAAGGTCTGAAGACGACTATAAAAAGGGCTGTTATTCTGTCGAAACGCGATCTGATTGGACGAAACTGTTGGAACTGAAAAAACGCTTACTTTTCTTGAAGTAACACATCAGGGACCCGTCGGTTTGAGTCCTCCCGTTGTCTTTCTTTAGTTTGGAAGCTCGGAAATTGACTGATTGGATGAAAGAACGTGAACTCGCTCCCAAAGCGCCCAAATGGTTTAGAAAATCATGTTTCTGCATCGGTGGCAATTTTGTGGAGGATCTTATTTTCCTTCATTCGCAGCTCTTCATTGAAAAAGATATTGCTTCCAAACACATAGTTCCAGAATGTGCTTCTTTTCGAGAGATTGTGTTTGAACGGGCTTCCGAAGGGAAGCCCGGCTGCGAAAGGGTCATTTTCGACAAGGAAAGCTTAAAAAAACGAGCGAACCGCGTTTATGTCGATTTCCGTAACGGTAGGGGGCTATCCTTTGAGAGAATTTAAGCTAATTGTTGTTGTTGAGGTTAATCCTATTTCAACATCAAAAAGTTTTTGATATCAATGAGGTCATTGACATTAAAAATGTGGAAAAGTATTTATACTTTGCCTTTTTTCTGAGTCAATGAGGTTATTGACATCAATAAAATGAATGACATTAATGATATCAATACTAACTTGAGGGAATGCCCGCAAACAATCAATCAACTGCCCGTCAACCCATCATTTGGCCTTGAAAGCAGTACAAATACGAAAAAAACAGATGAAATGTTAGAGACTTTTTATGTGTTTGAAGTTGCGATAGCTTGTGGGCATATAGGTATGTTAGGTATGTGTAACCACTACAATTTTCGAGAGGGTGGTATGTGAGGGGTCTTTTGTTACCCGAGATTCAATCCAATGTCACTAATATGAGATTGATATCATTGATGTCAATGATATCAACAGCAAAAACATATGATTTTATACTAGTTTAAGGGAAGCATAGTGGTGTCTTTCGAACTTCTTTCAAAAAAACTAGTACAAATTCTTTCGAAAAGGGGCTTCATAACACCAACAAATGTGCAAAAAGATACTATAAAGCACATACTTGAAAAAAGGTCTGTCTTAGTTGTTTCCGAAACTGGAAGCGGGAAAACAGAAGCAGTTATGCTCCCAATCCTTGATATTTTGTCGAGAAACCCGGAAAGACGAATTTCTTGCCTTTACATAACTCCATTGAAAGCATTGAATAGAAATCTTTTCGAACGCATCATTGAAATTGGTAACGATCTTGGAATCGACATTGACATCCGCCATGGCGACACCCCAACTAACCAAAGAACCTTGCAAACAAAGGATCCGCCAAACGTGCTCATAACAACTCCTGAGAGCCTTCAAGCAATCATTATTGGGAAAAAAATCAAAGAACATTTAAAAAACGTTGATTTCGTCATAATTGACGAAATACACGAAATAATAGGGGAAAAGCGAGGAGAACAGCTGTTAATTTGTCTAGAACGCCTAAAGAATCAACTCGGACGAGATTTTGTAAGAATCGGCCTTTCAGCAACAATTTCTAATCCAAAGACGGTTGCAGAGATTCTAAAAGGAAGTAATGAATCTGAAGTCCTGATAATAGAGTCAAAAGACCAAAAGAAGACTGAAATATCGGTTGTTTGGCCTGAAGAGGAAGTCCAAGACACTGAAGAACCTGAGGAAAAAGATTGGTTCTACTCAAAAATAAACTTCATAGCGCGGCGCGTAAAGGAAAATGCGGGCGTTTTGGTGTTTGTCAATACCAGAGATAGTGCAGAAATTCTCGGTTCTAAGCTGAAAGCGATTAGCAGCAAATTCGGTATCCATCACAGCTCTTTGTCAAAAGAATCTCGCCTAAAAACTGAAAAAGAGCTGAAAAACAAGGATCTTGTAGCTGTTGTCGCAACATCTTCTCTCGCCCTTGGCATTGACATCGGACATATTGATTTGGTAATCCAATATATGTCTCCACGACGTGTTGATTCCCTTGTTCAACGAATTGGACGGGCCGGGCACCGGCTTTCGGAAATTTCAAGGGGAGAAATTGTTGTTATTGATGAGGATGATGCATTAGAAGCCGCGGTTATTGCAAAGCTTGCCCTTTCAAAGCGCCTTGAGCCAATGGAGTTTATTGAAAATTCCTTCGATGTTGTTGCCAATCAATTAACCGGAATTGGCTTTGAAGGCTGCTATAGCGTTGAAAACGCGTTCGCTACAATAAAAAGAGCGGTTCCTTTCAAAAATCTTCCGTGGGAGGAGTTCACTGAAATCCTCAATCTTCTTATCAACCTCAGAATCCTGAGAATCCTCGAAAACGGGGTCATCTCGATTAAAAAGCCTGCTTTCAGCTTCTTCTTCTCCAATTTGTCAATGATTAAGGACAGCCGGAAGTTTGACGTCATAAAGTTCGAGAGCAAGGAAAAAATAGCCCAAATCGATGAAGAATTCTCGTCGGAACTTGAACTGGGTGCTTCATTTATTTGTCGGGGCGCGTATTGGAAGGTCATTTCAAAAGAAGGCAACAAAGTTTTCGTAGAGGAGACTTCTGTTGCATATAATGTGCCCGAATGGTCGGGAGAGCTTATGCCTGTTGATTATTCCATTGCAATTGAGGTTAATTGCCTTAGATCTGGTTGGCCCTCGAAGAAAACCGACTATTTGAAGATAATCGACGCCAATTGCGCCAAGAAGATAGAAAATGACCTGAAACTGTGCGGAAACTTTCAAGAGACTATTTTGGGGGTTGAATGCGGCGAAAACTTTGTGGTAATACGGAGCTTTTTCGGAAACAAGGTCAACGAAACCCTTGGGAGGCTCCTTTCAGCATATTTTTCGCTAAAATATGGCGATTCGATTGGGCTTCGCACAGATGCATATAGGATTTTCATAAAGTTTCCGGGAACTTATTCCAAGGAAAGCATCAAGGAAACCATTCTTTCAATTAAAGAGGACAAAATCGGGCAGACTCTGAGAACAATTGTCAGGAACAGTCCGCAATTCAAGCAGCGTTTCATTCAGATTGCAAAGAAATTCGGGGTTGTTTCGAAAGATGCGGTATTCTCCAAAATGTCGATACAGAGGCTTGTTGACGTTTATTCGGAGACTCCGGTTTTCGAAGAGACAATTAACGAACATTTCTTCGAAAAACTGGATATTGAAAAAACCCGGGAACTTGTCAAACGGATAAAATCCGGCGTTTTGAAAATTGAGATACTTGGGGCGCCGACGCCTTTTTCAATGAGGTTTATCGAAAGATATAGTCCCGAACTCGTTTTCTCCGGTCTTCCGGCGGGAAAAGTTCGGGAAATGGTCAAAAAACGGCTGGAAAGGAAAAAATTCCAGTTAGCCTGCCTTAATTGCAAGAAGGGTTTGGGAATTTTTACTGCAAAAAGCATTGATTTTGCCTGCCCTATTTGCAATTCAAAGCTACTTGGGATTCTTAAACGGGAAAACCTCCCGATACTTTCAGCGAAAGGCCCATTGAGCAAGGCGGACGCGAGCATTCTTGAAAAATCGAAAAGAACGGCAAATCTTTACCTGAGCTATGGACAAAAAACGTTCCTGGTTCTTGCAGGATATGGAATTGGCCCGGAAACCGCTGCAAGGGTTCTTGCCAAATCAGCTTTGCGAGATTACACGGAGCTGATTTCTGAAATACTAAAAGCGGAGAAAACCTTCGCAAGAACGAGGATTTATTGGAACAATGCCGACAGCAAGTGAATCTAATTTGAATTGAGTTGTCTTTTTCGCCAATTTCAAGAAGAATGCGTTCTTTTTTCAGCCCAACTGAAGTGAAAGGTTGTTTATTCAGTCTTCAACAGGCTGAATAGGCGCAGGAATCTGTTTAATCTCAAATGGGCTTCGCCGAACACCTTTTTTCCGTCGCAACAATTACATAAGTTCACTGCACGTAGGTCAAATGCTGAGTTCCTCAAGAACCACTGAGGTTACCGTTTTAACTACTCCGTCAATTTTGCGCACTTTTGTAACAAATTCGCCAAGTTCCCTTGTGCTTCGGACTGCGACCCGTACAAGGAGGTCAAACTCGCCAGTTATCGAATGTATGCAATCAACCTTTCCGATTTTCTTTATTTTGGCGGCTATTTCTGCGTGTGCAGGCAACTTGCTTCCGGCAAAGGTTGTGTTAATTAAAATTACTGCCTGTATCGGATATCCGAGCTTCTCCTTGTCTATCAAAATCGAATATTTTCTTATTGTACCGTCCTTCTCAAGACGCCTTATTATGTTGTGGACTGTTGTCGTGGGAAGCGAAAGTTTTTCCCCTATTTCGCGGTTTGTCAGGGAAGCATCGCGCTCAAGCAAATCAAGTATTCTCTCGCTTGCGCCTCTGTGCATGTTTGTCCAATATAGTACAACAGAGGTCGGATTTAACAATAGCGTTTCTAGAGGTGTTTTCCCTAAAAACCCCGGGAAAAACTAAATAGCTGACTAGGGAGCCTTTCCTGAAATGAAGTTCGGTTTGCCTGTATGGTACGGGAACATTTCATCAATCGAGGACGAGATTGAACGGGCTGCAAGCCTCGGATTCGATTATGTCGAGGTTTCCCTCGACTATCCCTGGCCTGAACTCCTTGGAAAAAGGGATATTGAAAAGATACTTTTTACAGCGCGGAAAGAAGGAATCGAATTCGCTTTTCATGCCCCGCCGGAAGGGATTGAAATAGGAAGTCCCTGGCAGGAGCTTCGGATTAGTTCGGTCAATTTCCTGAAAAATCTCCTGAAATGGACCAAGCAATTCAAGCCGGCATATTTCAACTTCCACGGAGATTGCGGCGAGACCCTCGGCGCGGACAACCTCGTTTGGCTTTCAGCAGTCCTAAATTCTTCAAGAAAAAGCTGCTTTGAACTTGGCAGGTTTTCAAAAAAACTCGGGATTCCGGCAACTTTCGAGAACACTCCAGACCCGATTTTCGGACTCGCGTCAAACAACGATTTCATTCTGGAAGCAACCGGGATCGGTTTGTGCTTCGATTTTGGGCACTCGACGATTGTGAACAAACTTTCGCGAAAAGCGGTGGAAAGGGAGGACCGGTCGCCGAAGGATTGGGGCCGGACATATGGAAAGCGGATAAGGGCACTGCATTTGCACGCTGTTAAAGGGCTAGGCGACCATTATCCTTTCAGTTCCGGAAACACTGAGCTTAGGCGGCAATTCAAACAGCTGATTAAGGGTGCCCGGGCGGGCCATACGCTAATAGAGGTTATGAAGGAGTCTAAAGGACGGGTCAGGAAAGTTTCCGACAAAACGTTCAGAAACTGCCTTGAAACTGCGAGGAAATGGGCCGGAGGGGGCGACACAAAACGGAACAGGAATATTGCATGAAAAGGAAGGCTGTCGCACGCCTCAGGAAACCCGCTGGAAGGGTTTTTCGAGGACGCTTTCCAGAGTCTTTTTTTCCGGCTCGCAAGAAGATTGTTGTCGTCGGTGATTCTTGCGCCCTGAAGGTTCCTTCGGGAAGCATATTCAGCGTTTTCTATGATGGCAGGACCCGAAGGAGAAAAATTTCGGAAAATCTGCTTGAACGGATAAGGGCACTTCCGATAAAAACGCGGATTTCCGTCGAAAACCCTAGGGGAAAAATAACTCTTGCTTTGTGGGCGGCTGCAAAAATGGCCCTGAAGCGCAGGACAATGGTTTTTGTCGAGGGGGAAGAGGATCTTGCGGCCCTTGCAATAAGCGCCCTTGCGCCCGATGGAACAATTCTAGTTTACGGTGTTCCGGGCAGGGGATCCTGCGTTTCAGAAATAGACAGTAAAAGGAGAGCTTTCGCGCGAAGGATTGTGTCCGAAAAAGATGCCTAAAGAAACCTATGGAATTGTTGGATTTGACCCCGGGAACACCTGCGCAATCGGGATTGTGGATTTCCAAGGCAATGTCGTTTTTGTGAAAAGCATCAAAGGCGCATCGTTTGAGGATTGCGTGAAAATTGTCGGAGACTATTGCATTCCAGCCGTTTTCGCTTCGGACGTTTTTCCCGTCCAGGGGGCAACAAGAAAACTTGCGGGCGCATTCTCCTGCAGAACCTGGTGTCCTGAACTTTCCCTCGGCGTTGCCGACAAACGGGAAATTGTCTCCGGCAGGAAGCTTGACGTGCATGAACGGGATGCGCTTGCGGCCGCACTTTTCTGCCTCGGCTCGTATTCCGGGCTTTTTGATCGAGCGAGAAAAAAATCGGGCGAAAAGTGGGAAACCCGCGTTTTCCAGATATTGAAGGGCGCGCTTCCAAACCTGAGTTTTGAGGAGGCTGCGGCGCTTGAGAAAACGGACGGGCGGAAAGGGCCGGAAATTCCCATCCGGCTCAAGATGCGAATCCTCTCGGAGAGGGTGCGCTTCCTCGAGAACTCCCTGCTGCGCCTGAGAGCCAAAAACGGGGAACTTGAAATTGCTTTGGGCAAAAAGCTAAATCTTCGGGCACGGGTGATTGAAAAGGTTTCCGTTGAGAACCGAGAAACTGTGCGCGCCGTTTCCTTCGAACTTGAAAACGCGAAAAGAATCGTGCGCTCCCTTGCCGGCGGAGAACTGACGATACTGGAAAAGGGCGCGCCAGCAAACGGATGCGTTTACGTCGGAGATTGCAGCATGCTGTCGGAAAGCGATATTTTCCGAAACAGGATAAAAGTCGTTGTTTGCGAAACGGGACGCACCAATCTGCCGTGCAAAATAGTCAAAGTGTCTGGGCAAAGTATATTTAACGGGGAGTTCGTCCTTGTTGACAGGACGGCGCTCGAAATTGGAAAGGAAAGTGAAAAGGCATGGGCGCGAGAATATCTTGCGTTCGTTTCTCGTTAGGCTGGGTGAAAACTGGGTTTCCTTCGCCGGTTTTTTCGCGGTTTTTTTCGCGATGGCAATCCCGCTCTACCTGCTGATATATTTGAAGGCGGACTTCCGCTTCGCGCAGGAGACCGTTGCAGGGCAGGTTGCGGCGGTTTCCAGGCTGCTTGGGAATCCCGCTGTCGCTGAAGGGTATCTCGTGAAAAGCTCCAATGTGATACTCGAGGTCATTGAGGCTTGCGTTGCCTGGAAGGACGTTTTCGCATTCATCGCCCTTGTAATAGCCGTGCCGAACAGAAGCGCGAAAGAAAAGGCGTTCGGAATTATTGTGGGTTCCCTTGTAATGTATCTGGCAAACCTCGCCCGGCTAGTGACCGTTCTTTTTGTTGCTGTGAGAATCCCCGCATTTACAGAGGTCGTTCATTCCGTTCTTTGGAAATTCGGGATGATTTCCCTAATACTCTTGGTTTGGCTCTCCTGGATGAGACTGACGTCCAGGGAAAAAGGGATAAATAAGACGGTTGACTGAGGAAACTGATGGACTTTGGCTTCTTCGCTTACTGCACAATCACCCTCTTTCTGATAATAGACCCCGTCGCGAACATCCCCATATTTGGCTCAATCTTGCACTTGCGGAAGGCCCGGGCAAGAAAGAAGATGGTCAGGCAGGCGCTGATTATCGCGTGCAGCGTGCTTATGACGCTTGCCGTTGCCGGAAAGTTCTTTTTCGATGCGCTAGGAGTTTCGATGTACTCATTCAAGGTTGCTGGGGGGATTCTCCTTTTCATAATCTCGCTCGAGATGCTTTTCGGGAAGCACACGAAAACCGAATACAGCGACGAAGAACACAAACTTGCAAGGGAAATCGAAGATGTCGTCGTGACGCCGATGGCAATTCCGCTCCTTACCGGCCCAGGCGCGATAACCACCGCGATTGTTCTTTTCGATTCGGCGACTCTCGTACAAAAACCGCTTGTGCTTGTCGCGATTCTCGCGGCGTTCCTGCTGTCCTGGTTTGCCATCGAGCTCGGGGCGCGCGTATTTGAAAAGACGGGGCCAATTGCGGTGAAGGTTGTTGTCCGCGTAATGGGGCTTGTTCTTGCCGCGATTGCAGTTCAATTCGTCTTCAACGGGCTTGCCGAAGGGCTTGCCGAAGGGCTTGCCGAAGGGCTTGCCGAAGGGCTTAAGGCGGCAGGGCTTGTGTCAGTTTTATAAATGAAACGAGAAAATGTATTACAGTGTATTACTATGGCAGACTCGAAGGTCAATCCGGCAATCTTCAGGGCATATGACATTAGGGGCCTGGTCGGTGAGGACCTTGATCCCGAAAGAATGGAACTTTTTGGCAAGGCTTTCGCGAGATATGTCATTTCAATGGGTGCAAAAAAAATTGCTGTCGGATGCGACAATAGGGAAAGTTCGCCAAGCTTGACCGGGGCGCTAATCAGGGGACTTGCGTGGAGCGGGCTTGACGTTGTCAATGTCGGGGAAATCACAACCCCTTGCATACTTTTCGCATGCGCGCATCTAAAGATACGCGCAGGGCTCGTTGTTTCGGCAAGCCACAACCCGGCGAAATACAACGGGGTAAAATTCGTGATGGATGGGCGCGACCGCGGGGGGGAAACGATAGAAACGGTAAGGGATTTCGCGTTGGCGGGAAATTTCGAAAGGGGAGTGCGCAGGGGAAAGGTTGTCAAGAAGAACATTTTCAGAAGCTACCTCGCTGCGCTTGCAGCCGGACTGAGGCCCAAAAAGAAGCTGAAAGTTGCCGTCGACTGCGGAAACGGGGTCGTCGGGAAATTCATAGTTCCCTATCTGAAAAAGCTAGGGCATGTGGTTGTTCCAATAAACTGCAAGAGCGACCCGAACTATCCGAACCACCCTCCAGACACTGTGAAACCGGAGTATTATCCCCAGCTAATTGCGGCTGTGAGGGCGAAAAAATGCGATCTTGGCCTGATGTTTGACGCGGACGGGGACCGGATTGCGGGGGTCGACGAAGCCGGAAAAATCGTCTGGGCGGACGGTTTTTTGATTCTTTACGCAAGAGACTTGCTTGGAAAGAACGCCGGCGCGAAGGTCGTTGTTGAGATAAAATGCTCCCAGTCCGTACTCGATGACATAAAGGCGCATGGAGGCGTCCCAATACTCTGGAAAACTGGAAGGACGAAAATCGAGGACAAGATGTTTGAGGAGGGGGCTGTTCTCGCCGGGGAAATGAGCGGGCACATGTTCTTCGTCCTTCCGGACGGGCGGACTTGGCTTTCCGAATCGCTTTACGCAGCCGGACGAATCTGCCGAATCGTGTCGGAGAGCGGGAAAAAACTGTCCGAACTTCTCTCGGACATCCCAAAGTACCATTCAACTCAGGAGTTCAGATTCGCATATACCGGAACGCCCGAGGAAAAGAAATTCGAATTGATGGACCGGATTGTCGCCGATTTCAAAGAAGAATGGGGTTCGCGCGTCTTGGGCATAGACGGCGCGCGGGTGGATTTCGGCTATGGCTGGGGGCTTGTGCGCGTTTCGAATGGGGAGCCTGTTTTCTCAATGAGGTTCGAGGGAAGGACCGAAGTGGAGTTGAAGAGAATAGTCGCCGTTTTCAGGGAACGACTCGTCCGCTATCCCGAAATTGCCGCGGATCTCTGACCGTTCCTATCAGACAATGTCCTCTTCGGAGACGATCAAGAAATCCCCGACGGAAATGACTGCTGAGAACGGAACGCGGAAAATTCCGGACTTGTCTCCGGCAACAACGCTCCGGCAATATTCGGTTGGCTTGGTTATCAATAGGTCTATCAGCTCGCCGGTTCTTGGGTCGAATCGGATGTCGCCGACCTCCCCGAACTTGCGCCCTTCCTTGCTTACAATAACCTTTCCAAGAAGCGTTCTCGAGTGTTTCTGCATTTCTTCGCTTTGTTGTTGCCCCAGTGCTGCCATTTTGGTTTTTTCACCTTCTCCAATCAGTGTAATTGATGAAATAAACGTCTGCGCTGTTATATAAATGTTTTCAGGCGAATTAGGGCTTCCAAAAGGCTCGCCACGGGAACCGCCGATCAAGACTGCACCGCCCCTTAACTTCTACAAATTGCTTGTTTTCAGAGGAAAAACCTGAAAATTGCCAATGAAACAATGCCGCCGAAAACGGATGCGAGGAAATTCACCCCGTGCTTGTCAAGGAGTCCCCTGTTTTCAAAAACGGCCCCTAGGATACTGTCAAAATTGGCCCCGAGGAAACCGCTAACAACTCCGGCAAAAAGGTACAGGGGAGGCGCGAACCTGCCCAGAAGAACGAATGAAACCGCGCCGATGACTGATCCCGCTAAAACGGCCGAACTTTCCCCGAGAAGGGTTATCCCCCCGTTCGTTCCACGGGGAACTTGCGTTTCCCAGTCAGTTATCAAAATAGGCTTTCTGTCGGAAAGCTGCCCTATTTCTCCCGCAAGCTTGTCGGCGGTCACTGCTGAAAGCGCTCCGACAAACAATTGCGGGCTGCCCACAACTGCTGCGAATGTCGGAAAGATTCCGTTCGCGAGAACGTTGCGCCATCCTCGCGGCCTGTGATTTCCCTTCCTCTTTGAGCCGAGTTTTGTAAAAACCGCGGCGAGGACGAAGAAAACCAAAAGAAGCGCAAGATAGCGCACGCCGGAAAGAATCAGGAGTGCTGAGAGTATTGCACCGGCGGCAAGCCCTCCGGAATCGAGGGTGTTCAGGAACAAAAGAGCTTCAGTAGCGGTCCTTTTCCTTCCCTTCAATCGAAACAACAACCCCCTCCCTAGTCTCAGGGGAAAACCAGTTTATAAAATTCTCCAATTCTTCGGAAGACGGAGCGGAAACGGAAAGTTCCACTGCACCGAGGGGACTTTCATCGGGCAAGTCAACAACAGCGATTCTCCCGGCGGCGAGAGCCTGCTTGTGGAGAAGGATAGTTGTCTGGGTGCCTGCTGAATTCCGGAAAAGCCTCGAACGCACCGTGTCGATAATCCGTTTCTCGAATATTTTTGCGCGGAGTTTTTCAAGGTCTTGGCTGCTTTCCGAGGTTCCGGACAGATTATTTCTCACGCGCTCGAACCGGACGTCCTCAAACAGGCCAAACAGCGCTGTGCGGAGTTTTTCCTCGGACTCTGTCGGGTTGATTTCGGCGGATATTTTCAGGATGATTCCGGACATTTTTTTCAAACGCCCTCCAAGATTTTCCTCGACGCCGATCTGAACTCTTCCAGAGCCCCGGCGTTCTCGACCAGAAAGTCCGACTTTTCCAGAAGAGAGGGAATTCCCCACGCGCCCCCGCCGGAATCCTTCTTCTCCAATGTTTCCCGGTCCACATGGTCGTCCCATCTGTTCCGTCTTATCAGCCTGTCGAACCGGTCTTCCTTTTGGGCCGAGATTCCTATTACCTTCAGTTCGGGAAAGGCGCCTTTGAGAAAACGGAGTTCCTCGGGGGTGCGCATATCATCAAGACATATTTTCCCGCTGAGAGATTTCATCCTTCCCGCAATTTCTCGCGCTATCCAATCGGGACCTATTTCCTTCCGAAGGCGGTCCGCCACACGGTGGATTGCGAGAGCGTCGTTGCTTGCATCGTGCTTTTTTGTTGCTTCGACTGCGACTTCCCGGAAAGTTATCACCATCCATCCGAGCTCTGCCGCAACCTCGCAAAAAGTCCCCTTGCCGCTACCCGGCATTCCGACGACCGCTATTACCTTCCGCGCTTCCGGTTCAGCCATCAACCAAAGTTCCTGACTTTCCTTCCGTTGCAAGGGTAAGGTTCTCGAATTTGCACAGGGTGGTTCTTATCTTCGAACGGGAAATTACCTTTGCGGCGACGAAATCGAATATAGGGTAGTTTCCTGCCTTGCTCTCGAGCCCTTCGCAGAGGCGTATCATCTCGGAAAAGGAAAGATTTGGCAAAAGCCGGGCGTCGGAGCTAATCTTCGGGTCCTTGTCGTAAACGCCGCCGACATCGGTGAGGATGTATAGATGTTCGGCCTCCAAATATTCCGCGACTACCGCGGCAACGGCATCGTGGCTCTGTCCCGGAATCATCCCGCCCATCACGGGGACGATGCCCTCCTCGACAACATATCTTGCCTGTTCAAGGGTTTCGACAAACCGGCCGTCCGCCATTTTTGCAACGACCCGCGCGTTGAGCCGCCCTATCAGGATTCCCAATTCATCGAGGAATGCCTCGTTCATCCCAGTTCCCCTTAAGGCTGAAACATAATCACGGACAAGCTTCCCTCCGCCGACGATAACGGCAACCCGCTTCCCCTGGCTTTTGAACTGGTTGATGTATTCGACAAGCTTGTTTATCACCTCCGGGTCCGGCTTTCCCGGGAAAGCCACTGAACCTCCGACCTTTAAGACGACGACACCTTTCTTTGCCGATTGCATTTCTAGTCTGCGCTCCAAAAAGGAAAATGATTTGTACTCCTTTAAAGCATTCACCCTAGAATGGAAACCAAACGATGTTTCGTCTGCATTGAGCCGGACAGCGCGGTCAAAAACAATATTGCCCTCGTCTCGAGGGAACTGAAACAATTCGGGGTTCCGATGAATTATGTCGAGCCGACCCAGTACCACATCAATCTGGAATTTCTCGGGGATGTTGCCGCGGATGCGCTAGGAGGGATTTCGGAAAGATGGCGACGTGTCTCCGAGAAAACACTGCCGTTCCCCATCAATGTCAGGGGAATTTCCGCTTTCCCGAACCAAGCCAGCCCGCGGGTCGTCTTTGCGCAGTGCCGGGGCGCGTATGAACTGGAAAGATTGGGCGTCCCAGAGGCGGGACCGGGGGCATTCAGACCGCACATAACTATCGGGCGCGTAAAGCTCCTGAAGGGAAATTTCGGGGGGATTTTTGACAAGTTCGGAGAACTCGAGTTTGGCTCCTTTATCGCAAAGGAGATATTATTAAAAGAAAGCAGGTTGGGTGAGACCGGCGCAGTACATGAAACAATTGAGAGGTTCACGTTAGGAAAATGGCAGTGACTTTGGGAACTCCGCAAAGACTGGGGGGACAACAACAGAACTGGCCCTCTCCGGGCGGGCAACGGCGGGGATATTACGGGGCAGCTTCCCCTTCATATTGGCCGTCTCCTCAGAGAGGCTACTCAATCCCTTCCTCGGGCGGGAGCTTCCAGATTGGCAAAGATGTCGGAGGCGGGCAGAAGAAAATACTTTACATCCTCGCAATTCTCCTTCTTCTGGGGGGCGCGTTCCTTGTTTATACCGGATTCACCGCGAGCCCGCCAAAAATAAGCATTAAGCTTGAGGGCCTTGCTGACAAGGACACTGCAATCATCGGAATTGTCTGCTCGCCCTGCGGCTCGGCCCAAGAGTCAAGCGTGCAGTTGGTTGTTGGAAAGGACAATTACAAAGGAACCACCAAGACGCAGTTCGGGCAGGAGCTTATGATTGCGCAGGCAAATGGCGCGCAAGTGTTCCAGCTTTCGGAGAAGGATTGGGTAAAATACATCGACCGGATTGAATAGTTTGAGGGAAAGCTTGATAAACCCCTAATGCAATTGCCAAGTAGCAAAACCTGGGAATGAGAATATGTTGACTGCGAACTATGCAAATCTTCCGATTGAGGAGCTTGCAGTCCTTGTACTTTCGCCGGAAACGGATTCCCTTCTTTTCGGGACGCGCGGGCACATCGTTGCAGGAACTGAAAAGCCCGGCGCGTTTGTCGCGTATGTCCTTGGGCGAATCGAAACTCCTGAGGAGAATCCCCGTTACAAGGTGCTTGACAGGACGGTCATGGACGCGGCAACAGACTTGCCCGGCGTTCTAGCGGGACCGGACCCTTTTGCCGGGGCATACGGAATCCTTGCAACTTCTTCCGGGAAAGTTACTGCCGTCGAAATTTACGATGCGGGGCCAAAGAAATATGGCGCAAGGCAAGGTGTTTATGGCTCTTCAAAGAAAGACCCCAGATACGGGCACGGACGGACTCCGCACAAGTCGGCTGCGAAGGTCGTCGCTGATTCGATATACGCGCGCCCGGAAGTGCTTGCGGATAGCAATTTTGACATACGCGAGGTTCCGGGGCATATGCTGGGGAAAGATACTCTTGGAACGGCCGAACTCGGAACAAGAAAGATACGTGTGAAAAAGGAAGAGTCGCCCGCAGGAAAATTCGAAATCGGGCTTCACGAAAAGGTCCACCAAATTCTCGGCGGGGGAGAGGAGCTTTTCGTCAGACAGATAACCGCGGAGCTTCTCCGGAACATGGGCAAGCCGCCGATTTTCCACGAGCAGTACCTTTCAAGCAGCGGGGGATATTCCACGGTGCCTTTGGTTGCGTGATGGGGCGGGAAAACTCTAAAAAAGGTCGCCGTTGGCGAAGGTCCTACAATGGCACAGTCGAACTATTTCAGGCCGAACAGAAAGATGATTGAGGCGAACCGGAAAACTTTCGAGCTTGGGCGCGGGGTTGAATCTGCGGGAATTGTCTACTGCTCCGACAAGCGCTGCGGCTGGGGTTGGAACGTCTCCGAGAGCGAAAAATGCCCGAAATGCGGAAAATATCCCGACCAGGAAAGCCTAAGAGAGGCAAAAAAACTCCTGTCAAAAACCCCTAGCAAGGAAAACCTGGAGCTTTGGCGAGGCGGGCGCGCCTGATTGAACTACCGCGGGCTCAAGCCCGCGGATTCCTAAGATGGGCCGGCAAAGCCGGCCAATGGTGTGAAATCCTTGGAGCGAGCCTATCTTCGCGGTCGAAGATCACGCGTATCTCCGCCCTGAAAGGATGGGAGATTTGCGCGGAAAGGGTTAAATTCCTAAGATTGTTTCTATGGGCGGGTCCGGAAAATATGCCCGGACGTCCTTGAACTCTGGAGACTTTAACTCAATCATTTCGTGCTCTTTCCTAACTATTAGCTTGAATCCTTCCCGTCCAAGTGCCCACTTCTTAAGTTTCCGATAGTCGGCCGCGGTGAAATCCGCATGCCCTAGCTCAGGATGAGTCGGATCGGGAGCCCTTATTTTGAGTATATGCAAGCTTCCGGCGGCTGTTTGAATCGGCTCACGCAGAAGTATGAACGGTCCGGTTGGCGTTTCCCTGACAATTTTCCCTATTCCGGCGGCAGTTGTCAGACGAGCCCGGTATTCCTCCGGGTCGTGACAGTATATGCAACAGTAGCCTACCGACGCGGTTTTCTCATCTGTCAGAAAGTCCTTGAGTGCAATCGCGCGTCCAACTATCTCAGCTGCGATTCGGCAAAGTTCTGCCTCATCCATATACGCTCGGATATGCCTTGCTTTCTTCCAGGTGATGCTTTGTCTGGTGCATTAGCTGGGAAATCTTCTTCTCTATTTTGTCCGAGGTCTGGACGAGAGACTGCGTTTCAAGCTTTAGTCCGAGCTCGTCCACAATTGCGTCAACCGTTTTCGCGGCGGCCTTGGGGTCGGGCGCATCGAGGAGCGCGTCAGTAAGATATGCGTGCGCAGGGATTCCGGCTTCCCCGGATTCCATCATGAGAATCCCAAGAAGTCCAGTGAGGAAACCGAGTTTTATCGCCGAATATTTCTTGGTTTCTATTATTTTCGCTATTTCGACCGGGTCGGTTCCAACGACGTAAATCTTCGCTTCTGACGGCTTTTCCTCCCGTGCAATCCCGCCGACCGAAATGATTTTCACTGCCCCGTGCTTTTTGCACCAATCAACTATCGTCCGCGCGAGATCGTATGTAAGGCTCTCGGGAACGGCCGTGTCGGAAACAAACACGATTATGTTGTCCTTGGAATAGATTCTTATCGGGGCCTTGGGAACCCCGTCCTTGACTATTGTCACCGGAGGCAACCGCGTCGATTTTATGAACCCTATTTCCTCCATCTCCAGCTTCGTGGCGATGTATTCGGTTGCGATAGAACCAACCAATCCAACCGAGGGGAACCCCTCTATTACCGTCGGCTTGTCAAATTTCACGAACCTCGTCTCAACTATTTCCACCGCTGTCCCATATGCCACGACAGGGTTCGCAGAGTTCCTTATTTATAGGTTGTTGCCGGAACTACTTGAAATCGTCCAAGTCAACTTCGCGTCCCATGCTGACGACCTCGATGGCTGCAACTCCGGGAATTGACGCAAGCCCCTGTTCAACGCGTTCCATTGCGCCTCCGTCAGAATCGGGGATCGCGAAAACCGCGTGGATTGCCTTAAGCCCGAATGCGATGTCCCTTAGCTCGATTGACTGGGCGCCGAGAGCCTTGACCTGCTCCTGCAGTTTCACAAGGTCGATTTCCAGCCCTTCGGGCATCACTCGGATTTCGGTAATCACGTTGGTCGGCTTTTTCGGCTTTTTCATCTGTTCCTGCTGCGCAGGTCCGTTTTCCATTTCAATACACTCCTTCTCAGCCAAAAAATCAGGGACCGACAAATCCGCAGCCCTTGCAGGTGTACAATCTTCCGGCTTTTCTGCAGGGAAAGCACCTGCGAATCGTCTCGTTTCCGCACGAAGGGCACATAAAAGTCAGACTGCCCTTAATTGCGGCGACTTTTTTGCCGCAGGAAACGCATGCTTTGCTCTCTTCAGCCATAATACATTGGGCTTCTTGGAGCGGTTTATAAATTCTTCTTTCAGGCTGCGAAGGCTGCAATAATCAATCCCAGAAGAACCAACATAATTCCGGCGAGCTGCGTTCTCGAGACTTTTTCCTTGAGGAAAACCAGTGAATATGCGACGACGATTGCTGGGGCGCCCGCTGCAATTGGGGCAACAACCGAGCTGTAGCCAATCGAGATTCCGACAGAATACGAAAGCGTCGCGCCGAGCTCGAAAAGCCCTATCAGGGCGGTTCCAACGAGAATCCCCTTTCGGAGCTCTTTTTTGTCTGGTCTGAACAAAAAAGGAACCATTACCGTGAGAGAAACCAGCCGAAGGATAAGAACCGGAAGGAACCATGAACCGGTTCTCGACGAAACCGAATCAAATAGCGCGTAGCAAACTCCCCAAAGTAGCACTGATAGAACAACCTGATAGGTTCCCTTGTCGGAAAATGGTTGGTGCCCCTGCGAGCGGTGCCCAAATAGTTTGAGCTCGGATATTACCCCCCCGAGGACGACCAGAACGGAGCCGAATAGAAGAGCCCTGCTCGGTCTCTCTGCAAGGAACGCAACAGAGAGAACTGCCGTCACAATTGACCATCCGTATCCGAGCGGAACCGCAATTGATATTTTCCCCCTTTCAAGAGCCCGGTAGAAAAAAAGGAACCCGCCGGCGTTAAGAAGCCCGCAAAGGGACAAAAGGAGTATTGATACTGCATCAATCCGGGCCGCTTCTGCACCAAGGAAAGCGGGCGCCGCAATTAATGCAAATACGACCGAGAAAAGCTGGCTGTAGAAAAGCACCCGTCCGGTTCCCGATTTTCTCACCGCGCTAGCTGCAATTATGTCGGAAATCGCCCATAGAAGCATTGAAACAAGTCCGAAAAGTATCTGGCTCGTCATCCAAGATTCCTCGCCTGAAACATATTATAAATGGTTGGTTGCGCGTTTCACTGACGGACCCGTGGTATAGCTTGGATAGCATGGGGGCTTGCGGAGCCTTTGACCTGGGTTCAAATCCCAGCGGGTCCACCAGGAGCCCCTTTTTTCTTTTCCAAAGAAAAAATCCCTCGGGGAAAGGGAAGCTTTTGGCGGCCGAAGGTCCTCGGCAGAGGAGTCCACCAGGAACCCCTTTTCTCTTTGCCAAGAGAAAATCCGTTCGGTCCTCGGACCGTCGGTGCTACAGCACGGACACGGGAAAAGAGAAAATTTTTGGCGGGCTAGGGCTCTGCTTGGCAAAATGGTTCGGCAGCGGACGAACAACTAGCGTCTTATCCATATCTTCCGGTTGGAAGCAACGAGTATCTTGCGGCCGGTGTGTCAAGAATCTGGAGGTCGAGGAGATCGCGGGGCTCTTCAGGTTCTATTGCCCTAAATGAAAGCGCTATTGCGCCGGGTCCAACACGCACCTCGGTTCTCAGAACGCCCCTGCCGAGCCGCGAATATTCACGGTATGCGCTTGTTTCGCCGGGCCTTTTCTCGATGGGGATCTGGACCGCCGGAAACATGGCAAGCATCCCTCAAGTCCGCTTTTATGCTTTTACGGCTGATGCCAAACGTTTTTATACCCAAGAAAACCGGATGTCTTCGTGACTAAAACATCTCATCCTTGGAAAAAGCGGCAGGGGCAGAAAAGCCGCTGGAAATGGAGAAAAAAAAGACGGAAAAGAATGAAACGGATGAAGAAACAGCGGGTAGGCCTCTGAAACCGCTGCTTTAGCGAGAACCGTCCTTCTTTTGCTTTGTATTGTCCTACGCGAGCAGCCGGAGCAGCAGGCTCGTGACGATCGGTATCGAGAGATTGTCATTGACGGGGGAAAATATCTCGGTCAGGGTTGCTGCAAGGGCAATCAGCACTATTTTCCCGTCCGAAAGGGATGTTGAAATGAAGAGGGGGATTAGCGCTGCAAAGAAAAATCCAACTGACCCCTCGAGGCTTCTCCCTGAAAAGAGATTGGTCTTTCCGAGATGAATCCCGACAACCGTTGAGGTGCTGTCGCCCCACGCGAGAATCAATATCGGAATGAACGCCTTTGAACCGGAAATCAGAAGGGCTGCGAGGATTCCCACAAGCCCGATTGTTGACCCATAGAATGGCAGCTTCCCCGCGTCTTCTTTGCGTTCCGCCTTCCTTGAGAGAACTTCCACTATCCTCAGTTTTTTCGGAAGGAATCTTTCCAGGTCGTACTTTAGGATGAGCCCCCCGGACAGGGAAACGGATAAAAGAAGAGAGAAAATCGCGATTGAGACGTTCAGAGGGAAGTAAATCACGGGGAATGCGCAGATGCTGAAAAGAATCAGATGAACCGCCTGCCGCCTTATTTCAAGCATTGCCCGCCCGTCAATCCCAGCAAAGTTTAAATTTGTATGTCTGAAGTGTGGAGAGAAATGGTTCCGCTCGCAACCCTCTTGAAAGAACGCATTAGCTGGCTCGAAAATCCGAAACGCGCCCTTGCGAACCTGCGGAAGGAAAAGTTCGAGGCGGTTCTGTTCGGCCATCTGAAAATCCTTCTGCTAACTGCCACCGCGGCGGGGATTTGCCGGCTCCTGTTCTTTGCCGCTGAAGCCGCTTATTGGATATTTGTCAACGGAGCGGACATAAACTACTGGATTTTCGCGAATTATGCAATAGGGATTTCCTTCGGGACGTTCCTTTTCTATCTTTTTGCGGGAACCTTTCTTGCATTCCTTGCGAGCCTTGCGGCACGTTCCGTCGCTTCCGGCAGAAGATTGCGCGGGACGAAATATGTGGAGATCCTGAAGTATGTAATGTTCTCCCTGACGCCCGTCCTGCTGTTCGGCTGGATTCCGATTGTCGGCGGCGCGCTTCTCGTCTGGACGGCGTTCCTGTTCGCCCTGTCGGTCAAATACGGGTCCGGGCAAAGAATGCTGAGAACTTCGGTCAATTACCGGGATTGAAAATGCTGTCGTCGAGAGAAAAATGGGCTTTGCCGGCCTTCGCTTTCCTTGTCGCAGCCCTGCTTGTCGCGTCCTCGCTTGTGTTCGTCGGTCAGGAACGCCTGATATACCCGAACGTTCTCGAGTTCGTTTCTGCCGGGAATATCTCAGCCCTTTATTCCTATTTGAGCGGGAGAGTAGACGTTGGCCAGTCCCCTGGAGAGGGAGGCATCACGGTGGTTGCATACCTGAGGACGGGAGACAAAGGAAGCAGGGAATTCCTGGAAACCGTTCTGCCGAAGCTTGAGAACGAATTCCTCAAGAGCGGAAAAGTCGCATATTTGCAAAAGGAATACCTCACCTTGCTCGACATTGAGAGGAAGACTCCCGAGTTCATTTCGGCGCTTTCGACTTTGTGCGAGCGGTCAGAAGAAGCGTGCGCACGCGGACAGGAAATCCCAGAAGAACTCCTCCGTTCGGCAGGGGAATGTAGCCGGTTCGGCGTTCCTGGACTGTTCCCAATGGTGCTTGTCGGCAGAGCCGGGCGAGAGAATACGGAACTGGTTGGCATCCCCGAGTATAGCCAATTGCGAAAGGTTTTAAGGCAACATTTGATGGAAGCAGGTGAGTAGGAAAGGGACTTGAATGATTGACCCTTATGACATTTCGCTTTTCATCTACAACTTGGCGCTTGTCCCTTTGGTCTTCTTTTCGGCTCTTTTCGTAGTCCTCTCTTTCATCAGCATTTTCATTGACAAAGGGCAAAAAACGGCTCGCTGGAAGCCCTTCGCGGAAAAGGATTTGCCTTTCATAACGGTGCAAATACCCGTTTTCAACGACCCGATTGCGGCAAGATGCGTTTCCAAGTGCCTTGAATTCGATTATCCGCGGAAAAGGTATGAGATAATCATCGCGGACGACAGCACCAACCCCAAAACCCGGAGAATGATGGAAGGCCTTTCCCTGGAGAATCCGGGGCAGGTGAAATACGTATACAGGTCTGAAAGAACCGGCTTCAAGCCGGGAGCTCTGAAAAATGCAATGAGCTTCAGCAGGGGCGAGTTCATTGTTGTTTTCGATTCCGACTGGATTCCAAAGCGGGACTTTCTGAGGAAAATAATCGAGCCGTTCTCGGATTCAAAAGTCGCAATTGTCCAATCGAAACAGGGTTTCTACAATCGAAAAGCTAATGTTGTCACTCGTTTCGCGGCATATCTCCTGATAATGTATCATTCGATAATAATGCCGATAAACAGCAAAGTCAACAGCGTCTTCTTCTGCGGGACCGCGGGAGCCCTCCGGCGAACGCATTTCGAGGAAGTTGGCGGATGGAATCCGGATAGCGTCACTGAGGATTGCGAAATAAGCGTCAAGCTTTTGGCGCGGGGATACACTTCTGTTTACCTGGATTACGAAACCCCTAGCGAGGTCCCTGACACGTTTGAGGCGTTCCTTAAGCAGCAGATGCGATGGTGCTACGGGAACACGCGGGTTTTCATTGACAATTTCAGGCTGATTCTCTTCGAAGGCAACCTCGGATTGCGCCAAAGGTTCATGATGGCCTTCAACACCCTTGGCAATGGACCTACCGTTCCAGTGGTCATAATGACCTGCGCGGGAATGGCAGGGTGGTTCCTCGGAGAAGTGCGGCTCTTCGTGCTTTCGGACCTGTTCGTTTTCGGTTCAAGGCTCCTCGTCACGGGGGGATTCCTGTTCGGCGGCTTCATCGCCCTTCATAAGCGGGGCGAGCTGTCGGAATGGAAGGATGTCGTTTTCATGTCGTTCACAATAGGACTTGTTGTCGCATTTGCGAACGCGTTCGCTTTCATGAAGGCAGTCCTCAATCAGAAGATAAATTGGTTTTGCACGCCAAAAGCCGCGAATGTGAGTCTGGTATCAGAATGATGCCGCAGGATGTTCTTTTTGTCTTCGTCCCTTCTGCAATAACGACGGTTTTTCTGGGCGTTGTGATCTCCTACTATTATCTCCTGATTTTCAAGCAAAACGAGCTTTCCCAAGCCCCCGTGAGAAAAAAGTACCGGACGCTCAGTGTAATAATTCCGATGCACAATGAACGGCCGAGGATTGCCGAGTGCATTTCGTCCGTGCTGTCGGCGAACTTTGCGGGAAGGAAGGAGATCATTGTCGTTGACGACGGAAGCTCTGACGGGGGGGCGGAACTGGCGAGAAGGCGGTTCGGCAAGAAAGTACTGCTGATACGCAAGCCCCATACCGGCAAGGCGGATTCCCTCAATGTCGGTCTCGCACGGGCAACCGGGGAGCTCGTTGCAATTGTTGACGGGGACGGGACTGTCGATCCGGGCGCCCTCGGCTTCCTTGCGAACGAATTGGGAAAACGGAATGTTGCCGCCGCAACGGGCGTCGTCAAGGTGAAAAATCGGAAAACTTTCATCGGGATGTGGCTTCATGTTGAACAACTTTACGGCGCCCTGACGCGGATGATGTTCGCGAACGCCAACGCGAATGTTGTGACCCCCGGCCCCTTGAGCATGTACCGCAGGCGCGCGCTCATCCAGGTCGGAGGGTTCAGCACAGGCGGTTTTTCCGAGGATGTTGACATAACAATCCGCCTGATAAGGCGGGGGTATTCCGTCGCGTTCTCGAGCGATGCAGTTTCTGAGACGGTCATGCCCTCGACCCTTGGGGGGTTCCTGAAGCAGAAGGCGCGGTTCGGGAAGGGTCTTTTGTACATTCTTCGGAAACACCTTGCCGGAAAGGCCAAGACGGCAATAGATCTTTACACCCTGCCCCTTCTTTTGTTCAACTACATACAGGCAATAGTCATGGGGTTGATAACCGTCTACCAGATTGCCAGCGGCTATTTCATATATTTTGCTTCAAAGGGCGTCCTTGCCAGTATGGGGGTTGCGGGGTTCCTTTTCGGATGGCTCTCGATATTCGGCTTTTTCAACTGGTTCGGCGGGCTGTTCACAGGGGCAACACCGGTCACCTATCTGAATGTTGTCGGCATAGCAAGCACCCTCCTGTCATATCCGCTCTATGTCTACGCGGTCTGGAAATTCGACAAGCGGTTCGCTCCGAGAACTTTGATCCCTTTGGCTTTCATGTTCCCGTTCTGGCTTTCGATAATGATCGTGAACGTTTTCTGCCTGCCTGCGTATTTCGACGGAAATCAAAAGAACGTCTGGGAAAAGGTCAATTAGTGCCCAGGACCTGAAGAAGATCGCCCTGTCCGGCAACGACCCCGTTGAAGAGGGTGTTTTTGAAAACAACTGAGGGAAATGCCGTCAGATTGTAGTATTTCTTGAGAAGATATATTGTATCGTCCTCGAAAGTCTCATCTATCGGGAAGATGACTATGCTAAATCCCCTCTGCCTCATCTCAAGGGAGAAGGTATCCAGAATTTCCCTCTGCAGCGTGCAATTGGCGCAAGCCTTGGAGTAAAAGTAAAGAATCGGGACAAACTTGGTGGAATTGCAGGCCTGCTGGTTGCGTTCGGCAGTAAGCCAGATGCGCAAGGAAAGCCGGGTGTATTCCCTCTTGAGCGCGATATATTCGGCGGAGCCGGTCTGCTCCCGGTCATATGCCTCGATGTCCTTCGGAAGGCGCGACCAATATGGCTGGAGTTGGTCATAAAGGTGGGATAGGTAGAGTTCGGAGAATTTGCAGGAATCTCCCATATTCTCCATGAAGAATTGAAGGAGCAGCATGTTTTTCATGTCAAGCGAGGAGGAATCCATGTAGTACTTGATGACCCCCATATCCGTGCTGACTTTTTTTTCGAGCAGTTTGTTCGCATAAAGCCCGCTGAGAACCCCGAGGAAATAGGTCGCCGTACATACCGCAAAAGCCAGGAGAAGTATTGCCTTTTTGCTCGGAACCCTCGAAACCACCGCTAAAAGGCCCGTTTTCAATCTATAAGATTATCTATCCGGTATAAACGAAAACCCCTCCAGCAGCTCCGGTTTCGGACAGCTTCTTCCATTCCGGACTGATTGCAACGTGCGCAGTCCTGGACGTGAGAACCAATGTGGATGCGTTCAGGCTTGCGGCGTATTTTTCCGGGGATGACAGCGCGCCGGTCACATCAGCCAGCCTTCTGGAAGAGTTGGACATCCCGGAGAAATGCCCGTCAATCGTATTTTTCCGCCTGGCTACATATGCTACGAGATATCCGTCGCCGGGAAGCGTGATGATTGTCGACTCCCGGGGCGTATTCTCGGACGTCCAAAAGAGTGAATTGAAATCCCCTTGCCTAACGGGCGCCCAGGAGAGGGCGCGAATCGAGTAGAATGACCAGAAAAAAAGGATTGAAATCACCAGCACCTGGGTGAATGTCTTCCTTCGGGAAATGAACTTTCCCGCGACCAGCATCATGAAAAGGGCGGAAATGAAGAGCCCCCGATCAAGTTCGATCACCTTCAGCAGCACGGGAACCAGCGGCGCGGCAAAATACAGGAAGTTCTCCGGGAAAAGAAGAAGCATCGGAACCAGTGAGGGTCCCAGCCGGTAGGTTATCTTGACAAAATCAACCCCCTCGAAAATTTCGTCCTGCATCGCCGATGGAACGTTCTGGCGGGCATCCGAAGGGATTCGGAGTCCGGCGAAATGCAATACCAGGAGGGAGACTGCGAGGGTCGCCAAAATACCGACCAGTTTGGCCCTCGATTTCGATTCAATTATGCGTGGAACGTACGCAACGAAGAAAATGGGGTGAATAAGGGAACCGCCGATCAGAATCGCCGCGGAAATCGGGAGTTCAGAGCTCTTCGTTACGAATATCGAAATCAAGAGCAGGAAAAGAACGGCTGAATCCGGAAGGAGGTTCGTTGTCGTTTTCCATATCAGGACGGGAATCGTTGAGAACAGGGCGCATAGGGGTAATGAGCTGATTCCCTGCTTGCGCGCAATCGAGACTATTGCGAGGAATGCAATGAAGAAAAAGACGGGTCCCGCAAGAAAGAGAAGGCTCGTGGGAATTTTTGTTGAAATGAGGATTGTTGAGAGAAGAAGGTGGAATCCGGGAAAATATCTTACTTCGCGGCCGCCCCAGGAAAACGGATCGCTGGATGGAAACGCACCATGTTCAACCGTCTCCGAGACCAGGTAATTGTGGAAAAACCCGTCCGCCCCGATCAGTCCCGAACCCTGGAATGCAAAATAGAGCCTTATGGACAGTCCCAGGAGAAAAACGACGAAAATCAAAAGAAAGTCTCGCTTTCGTCTCAAGCGGTTTTTGTCACCTCCCGGAGAACTTCGGTCGCATAAGTTCCCTTTGGAAGGACAAATGAGATTAAAATGTCTTCCGTCCCGTCGGGCGCTGCGGAAATGGAAGCCTCTGAAATCCTTTCCCGAAGCCGGCGGCGGCTACCATCGAGGCGGAAAGGAAGGCGCGATTTGGGGAAGCTTTCGGATTCCGAAAAGCCCGTTGAAGAAATCGCCCGCCGCTCTATCTCCCCCGCAGCCCCTTCCGCAAGAATTGCCTTGTTGCCAACCAGCACCCCGGATGGGGAAACCTCGAACGTCTTGAGGCGCGGATCCTCCGGAACTGCGTGCCGGAAGAAAACCGCCCCTTTTTCGAACATCCCGACATCCCCGTCGATGAATGAATCTATCGACCGGATCCTTTCTGACAGTATCTTGTTGAAGACTTCCGATTGCGTCGCCGAAACGAAAAGACGCAGAAGATGCTTCGGGAAAGTCCGCCGAAACGCGCTCTCGGGGTTTCCGAGCGCCTCCAAGAGGGATATCAAGCGCAGTTCGTAGAAACATCCGGGAGGGAATGTTCTGGCCGCTTCCGAAAAATTTCCCTCGCTGCACAAGCTTCTCGCGCTCCGCGTCTTGTCCGGCTCTTGGGCTCCGGAAACCGAAAGGTACTCCCTGACTGCCAGTTCGAAGTCCCCTCTCAGAAGCGCGAAGCCCACCTTTGCGGAAACGCTTCTCATTGAGCCGAACCTTTGGGAACCGTAGTAATTTGGCAGGCCGCGGGACCCGAGCACTTCGAGGATTGCCGCAGCGTTCCCGGGCGCCCGGACGTTTCTGATCCGGATTTTGAATCTGTTCCCGGAAAGCATTCCGGCCCGCAGCTTGTGCGCGTGCCTTGTTGCCGAAACGATGCGCAAGCCGGGCGCGGCGGTTTCCGGCGGGCCGCCGGGCGTCTGAACGGAAAAAAACTGTCTTGTAAGGGCGAACGCATCTTTCAAGCCCGCATAGCCAACTTTTTCGGAAGAAACTCCCGCCGTTCCGGCCAATATCTCAGCCGCACGGTGCGTAGTCAGCCCCCTTTTCTCGACCAAGAGTATCAGATGTTCGCCCTCACCCGAAAATGGGAATGCGGGAATTTCCTCGACGAAAAAATCCTCGGGGGACGTTTTTATCTCGCCGCCGGTTCCCGGGAGGAGCTCGGTCAAGAAGGGCTTGTTCTCGCAAGTGTCAGAACTCAAAATCCCGTTCATCCCTTTTTCGGTCAGGAGCGCAGAGTCATCATCCACCCCCGCATTTGGAAGGAAAACAATAAAAATGTGCTGGTGAATGTTCCTGGAATGAGGCGCCTTCTCCTTCCAGTCAAGGGAACCCTGCACGACTTGAGAGCGTCGGACGTTGCCGGACTGCTTGCACGGGAGGTCAATGGAAGCGTGACTGTTTTCAATGTCAAGGGGCCGGAACTCATGACGCTCGAGCAAGGGAAGCTCATCGACAAGATACGCTCACAGCTTGATGAAACTTATGCGGTGGAGGTCAATTACGTCTCCGTGCAAAACCAGGACATTTCGGGGGCGATTCTGGCGGAAGCCCTGAAAAGATACGAGTACGTCGTCATGGGCGCGACAGACAAGGAAGGTTCTGAAAAAATGGTCGTCGGCAGCACCAGCGGCGTTGTCTTCGAGAACTCACCCATTCCCGTCATAATTGTAAAAAATGTTGCTGCTGGGAAGAAAGGGTAATTCTTATGGACGTACGAAATTTGCAGAAAATAATGAAACAGATGAGCACGGAGGAACTTGACGCTGAAAAGGTCGAAATTTTCCTCGCGGACGGCAGAAAACTCGTCGTTGAGAGGCCTGCTGTTGTGAAAATGCAGGTGATGGGGCAGACAACTTTCCAAGTTTCCGGAGAGGTTTCCGAAACGGGTTCCGGGACGAGTCCCGAAAGAAGTACCGATGACGCCCGAGTTGTTGCGGAAGCGTCCGGTAAGACAGAAGAAGAAGCTGGACGGGCTCTTGAGGAAACTGGCGGGGATATTGCTGCCGCAATCATTAAGTTTGAAGGGTGGAAGCACGAACTAGGCGCCGCTCAGAAGAGCCTGACTTCTCCTGCGGTCAAATCTTTGGCAAGGTTACGCGCGCTCCTGGCTGAACCAGACGCCATCAGAATTATGCGCATTTTCAGCTTCCCTTTGACAACGAAAAAACTCGCCTTCCTTTTCGTGATGGTGCAAGATGAGTTTCTCCCCCTCACTTCCGCAGGCCTCATTTCGAAGTTGTTGACCTTGCAGACAGTCTTCGGACGCCACTAGCCGGAGGATTCCGCGAAGTTCCCCTTCAGGCCGACGTTTTCTCGTTCGGCTTCCCTTCGTTCTCAGTCAGAATGTCAAGTGCCGCCAAAAATGCCGGTCGGGAAATGAACACTCCGCCCGCCATCCCTATCAGCGTTGTTATCGCGAAACCCCTTACAGCCCCGAGACCGATGAAAACCAGGGGGAGCATTGCGCCTATCCCGCTTCCGAACGCTGCGAAGATTATGAAGGAGGCCTCCTTGATTTTTTCCTTGAATGAAAGCCGGCGGCGATCCTTGCCGTAAAAGAAATATTCGTCAACCATTATTATTTCCTGGTTGACCCCCGTTCCGAGGGAAACTATTATTCCCGCTATCGCAGAAAGGTCAAGCTGCCAGTTTATCACGACAGAAATCCCGAGAACTAGCAGGGCTTCGGTGAAAACGGTTGTCATTATCAACCCGGTGAGGATGGGGGACCTGTATCGAAGGAAAATTACAAACCCGACCGCCAAGACTGCTACGAGCCCGGCGACCAGGACGTTCTGCAGCAGGGTTCCTCCTAGGGCTGGAGAGACTTTGTCTATCGAGGAAACCTCGACTTTCATCGGCAGGGAACCCGACTGGAGAAGCGCTTTCATCTGCTCCATACGGGTCTGGGCCTCCTCCTTTTTCTCGGCAGCGCCCTGCACAACCGGGCTGTCGAAAACTCTTCCCTTCAGGTCGGATGCTATCTGCAGGGAACTGACGCTTTTACCGTCGAGATAAATGTCAAGCGTTTCGTTGAGATATGCGCTCTCCGCCGTAAAGTCGGAGAATGCAATTGAAAGGCGCGAAGTTTCCGTTGCGAACCTCTGGGATGCGTCCGGATTGATTATCCTAAGGGCGATGAAATATTCATAATAGTTGTTGACGGGCCTTATTGCGTTCTTGTAAGAATCCACGACGATGTCCTGTCCTGTGAAGATTGTTACGTTGCCTATTTTCGCCTCGAATTTTCCCTGCTTTGCAACAACGGAGCGGACATCCTCTTCGGTGAGCCGCGCCGCTTCCACGAGTATGTACGTCTCGCCCGTAAGGTCGCTAGCGGTGCTTATCTTGATGTCCTTCAGTCCGTACACATTCAGCCGGTGCCTGAGAATTTCGATTGTGTCCTGAACGAGCTGCCTGTCCGTACTCTCCGGGGAAAGTATTGCCCTGACTCCGCCCTCTATGTCGAACCCCTTCTGGACGTTCGTTTCCCATCCGTTCGGTCCGACCCGTGGAGCGACGAAAAAAAGGGCTGCCGCAATCGAGATTATTGCAAACGCGACCCGCCAATTTTTCACAAGCTTTCCCCAGTTCATTGGTGCTGCGCTCCCGTTGCGGATTCCTTCTCGGCAATCAAAAAAAGCACCCCGAGGTTCGTGAACCACGTGTGTATAAGATCGAAAAACAGGCCCCCGAGCAGAATCACGGTCATGTCTTTGAGAACGGCGGTTCCCGACAGAATGTAAAGCGCGGTAAGGCTTGCAGATGCGGCAAGAGCCATTGTTATGCCCGTCTTCATTGCGAAAATTGCCCTGTCAATTGCGGGACCCTCTCGATTCTTCAGAACGGCAGTCGTTATCAGAATGTCGCTATCAATTGAGAAGCCTATCAGCATCAGAAGGGATGCGAGAGTTATCGGGGAAAGCTTGATTCCCAGAATATTCATTGTTGCAAGCCCTCCTAGAAAATCGAAAAAGATGCAGGAAATGACTGTTGCGATTACTGCCTTTTTCTTGAAAATGAAGAAAATCACGACTCCGAGGAAAAAGAAGCCCATGGCCATTGCGATGTAGGTGTTGGAGAGGAACACCTTTCCGACCGCCGGGCCCACTATCTTTACGTTATATTCAACCGGATCCGTCTCGAATCCTTCGGAAGACAAGACGGTCCTGACGGATTGGGTGAATTTGACCGGATCCGCCTCCGGCGGGGCTTCGAACTGGAGCGCCCTGAGTTTGATTTTCCCAGAGGCGAATGCGTCTATCCTGGAAATCGAAATGTCTTTTTCCAGATTTTCAGAAATCAATGCGGTTTTCATGCTGGCTATCGAAGGCTCGGATGAAAAATTCCAGCCAACAGTAACTATTATCCCCCCTTTGAGGTCTATTCCCGTTGAAACGAGCTCTCCAGTTGAATAGTAGTTCCAGGCTATCACGCCGAGGCAGAAAAGAACTGCGAGCGCAGGGACGATGAAGAACTTCTTGTAGTTCCGAGAGTAAATCTGCTTGAATCTCTCGACAAACGGGTGTTCAGAAGACATTCTGGGGGGTGTTCCGGGGGGGTTTTTTAACTTTTGGGCGCCCAAGATTTCCGGGTAATAGAAAGGAATTTTAAGGGGCGCTGACATGCTCCCGGAAGGTCGCAAGAAATGCAGTGGATTTGGTTGATTCTGATTGCCGCGCTCATGTTCTTCACGCTCTTCTTCGAATCGGTCATGACCGGGAATTTCCTTGAAGTGTTCTCGTTCCTGTTTCTCGCAGCCCTGCTTGCGATAATTCTGGCCTCCAGGGACCCCCTGATAATACTGATCGCGCTCCTTTTCATTTTCATGAAAATCTTCAAGCGCAGACCAGTCAGGCAGGATTATGATGTTGACTCGGCTGCATACGGGCAAAACGTGAAATAATTGCCTTATCGAAGAAATTGAATTGCTGCGGGCTAACACCTATGAATCCTTGAACTACTTGAACTACTTGAACTAGCCAAGCGATGTCGGGCAATGCGGCGAGCCCCCTTAAGCGCATTTCTCTTTGCGGTCGAAGCTCGCCTGTGTCCCCCTGGGCATCGGTGCTTAAGCACGGATATTTCCGCCTCAAGGAGGCGGCTGAGCCATCAGGCGAAGTCCTAGGCTCAGGAAAGTTTCACGCAGGAAAGAATAAAAACAGGAATTTTCTCATTTTGGCAATGGGAAGACGGAAGACGAAGCCTCTTTCTGCCGCGATTGCACAGGCAAGGAGGGTGCGGCAAAGGGAGCGACTGCGATTTGGGATGGTTTACTGCTCGAACAAAAAATGCGGCTGGGGCTGGGAGCTCCGTGAAGGATTGAAATGTTCCCAGTGCGGCTCTCTTCCCGAAGGGGAAGGCGAGGAAGTGGTATATTGCGAGAATCCGGAATGCAAATTCAGCTGGCTAGGTGCTGACGGTCTTCTAGCTTGCCCCAGGTGCGGAACGGTTAGGCGGGAAAAACCCAACAAACCTGAGGCTGCCCTGACCACGGAAAGCGCCGATCCTGCGCCTCCCAAAGGCTAGGCTGCAAAGAACGAATCCAGGTTTTTCTGGTTTTCCTTTCCGAACATCGCCGAAAGCCGCTTCTGCAGAATCAGCAGTTCCTGCTTCAGGTAGGGGGGAACATTGTACTTTTCGGATATCCTCTTGGATGCCTCAAGGTATTTTTCTATCGTTCCCTGATAGACTGTCAGCACCAGTTTACCCCTGCATTTCAAGCACCGTCCAACCAGCGGAACCCTGCGGTATTTCTCGTTGCATTTGACGCAACGGAAAGACTGGCGACAGAAGGTTCTCATATTGCCCTTGATGTCGCGTATGAAGTGCGTCGAAAGAACGAGGTTTGCGACATCGTCGGCGTTTACGGCGGTGACCCGCTCGGCAAGCTCGAGCTGCTCCGTGACCTTCTCCACCATTGCGCCAAGGAACCTGTATCGGGTTATTGAAACTGCATCCGATATGTTCGAAGTGGCGTGCGTGAATGACATCCCTTCGTACTGAGCGGGCTTTCCGAGACGGTTCTTCAAGCGTTCAATCGGTCTTTCAAGAAGCACGGGGGAAACATACTCCTGGGCCTTCTCGTAAAGTTCAAGCGGATATTCCGACGCAATGTCCAATTCGTGAACCTGGTCGTCGACTTCGGTCGGATCGAGGATTGTCGTCAGGACCAGCGGAACGTCCATTGTCGAGGAACCGCGCGTGTTCGGCAGGAATTCCCTTGAAAAGTCAATCAAAGCCTCTATGAGGAGCATCACGGAATCCTCGTCGCCGTCGCAATCCCGCCGCTTGGCGGCATGAAACATCGGGTGCGCGAACCCCGCGCGCGCCTTGCTGAATCCTATTATTCTTCCGACTATCCCTGCCGAAGTGTGCGGCGCGAGCCCTATTACGAGATGCCCTGCCAGGTCCTCTCTGGAAACTATGTTGTAGTATGACGGAAGCCCGTAGAATTTCACAAGAAGGTTGTCAACATAGTTGGCAATCCTCACGAAATATTCCGCACCGCTCATTATCCCCCTTTTGGAATCCTCGAAATCGGACAGAATAATGTCCTGGGGCTTGAGCTCCAGTATTTGGCCGCTGTTCGAGAGGGGCAGCCCGTGAATGTCGGTGTCATATCCGAGGTGGAGGAGCTTTTCCATTGACACGCCGATTTCCTTGGGCTTGAAATGCGTGAGGGGAAGATTGGTTGCGTCAAACCGGATTGTCCCGTCCTTGTTGACGAATAGGTTGTTCTTCGCACGCAGAACGCCTTTCTCAATCTTTTCCGGTATTTTCAGTCTGCTTGAAAGTCCCCTAACCCCCTTTATCAGCGGAGGTATCTTCTCGTTCAGGGATTTCTCAGCCGCTTTCAAATGCCGGTCAAGATTGACATCTGCAGAGGCTGCGAATCCGGTGGGGATGTTGCAGTGGACGGGCTCCTCTGTGATTTTCTGGCAGATCACGCAAACTTGCTTCTGGACCGTTTCCCCGCCACAAGAGCAGGTGAGGAAAATGTTTCTTTTGCCGCAAGTCTGGCAAATGCGGTATGCCAACGGCGCGTTGTAGATTGTCTTGGCCGCCTCGTTAACCGACCTAAGGCGCCCCCCTGCCTGGCCGACTGGAAAAAGAATTTGGGGCCTTCCGTCGAGAAGGCGCCGTTCGGCTTTCTCGGGTCGCCCCATTCTCGCCCCTATGTAAGTCCCTCCGAGATCCCTTATTTCAATCTTTGAAAGCTTGTTGACGAACTCAAGGGGGTTGTTCGCGGCGGGAATGCTCTCGAACGCGCCGGGATCTGAGTCTATTGCGAACGAAATCCGAAGTGCTGCTGCGGGGTCCGCTTCGGCAACAATCCGACCATTGGGATCAACTGCATGCGGAAAGCACATCAGCTCGAGCGTTCTTTTCAGGGAGGGTGTCTGGACGAGGTCCAGCGCTGCTGTTCTTGTTCCCTGCAATGCCGCGCAAAGCTCCTTCAGATTCGCGGTCGAGACGCGATGATAAAAGTATGTGAATTTCGGGTGAAGGGGTATTTTCATCTTGGTTCCGATTGACAGCGCTTCCGGAAAGGAAACTTCCCTGGGCGTTTCGAGGAGCTCGAGGAAGCGCAACGTCGGTATGTTGACAAATTCCGCCGCAGTCTCCGGAACCATTCCCGCGAGCCCCATCGCCTTTCTCAACTCCAACAGCCAAACTTCCTCAACATATCCAGCCGGAACGAGTTTGTGCCCGTTTGAAACAAAGTCTCCGTAGGAAATGAGGATGTCTCCGACGAACAGTATTTCCGAAATCTTCTTCTGCTTCAGCAGAAGGCGCGCTTCTTCCGCCTTCTCTATCCTCCGGACTTCGCCAGTCGAAAGGAGGACTGTGGGGGGCTCTATCGAATCAACCACTGCCGCCGTCGCGCCTTTTCCGGGACGCTCTATCTTCAGCTGGGTCCCGATTGCAATGAAATCTGACAATACCGCCATCGAGGCCGGGTGGAATCCGACCGTTGAAAATCCCGTGTTTCGGGCACGCCCGTATCTGAGGCGGAAGCCTCCGGGCGTCGAAGGAAATGAAAAAATCGGCCTGCCTCCCGGAACGTCTTCCATATATGCGAAATTCGGAGGGAGTTTCGCGGGCGCCGTTTCAATACCCGTTTGCTCCGGGGAGGTTGCCTTCTCGGCGTCGGTTGAGTGTATCTGCTTCTTGAGGAGTTCATATTCCTCAAGGAACAGCCAATCGAGGAGCTGGAACTCGCTTCCATATTTCTTCAGCCGCTTTATCAACTTGGCGGACTTTTGCCCTATTGATGAAACGACGAGGCACATTCCGCCGCGGATTCTGTTCGTCTCAATCCTCGGAAGGTCCTTGAACGCAATCACCTCGTCTTCCTCCGTCGGATCTCCGGATATCTCCACCGGGATATTTTTCACGAGGAACCTGACTTCGTCGGACTTGATACGGTATTGCAGGTTGACAACCCGCGTGTCATAGTCATCTATCTCCGCGGCATACCGTTCGAGTTCCGACTCGTCTGGGTCGTAGGGGTCAAATCCGGCAAGGCGCCGAAGAAAGTCCGCTATGAGCACCGCAAATGCCGCGGCAGTCCCCCCCGCACTTCGTATGGGTCCGGAAAAGTATATTGAAATGTATTTGCCTCCGCCCCTTGTCGGCTTGCTCACTATTTTCGTTATCCCCTCGAGGGGGGCTGTGACTATTCCGAGAGTGAGATGCCCGGTCCCGACGCGGACGCCAGCTTCAAGCCGCTCCTCGACCGTCTTGAATTTTATGAACTTTTCCTCGAAAACGTCGCGCGCAATTTGAAGGGAAATCCTCTCCGAGCCCTTGCCGAATCTCTTTTCAAGCTCGCGTATCCTCCCGGCAAGGCCGGAACCCTCTAGCGGGGGATATATTGTGGCAAGCAACCCCTCGACCCTTGCCGCTGCATCGGATGCAAGCGCTATTTCAACCCGCTCGGTCGGATCAAGGCGCTTCTGCCTTGCTTGTTTCGCGATTCCGTATTCCGCTTCGACGGTCCTCTGTATTTTTGAGAAATACGCGGTTATCTTCTCCGATGCCGCTGGGAATCCTTCGGACATCAGGATCCCTCCGTGCCATGCTGCGGCTCCAAATCGAGAAGATTGATTGCCCCGGTGCCGAGTTCGATGTATGGAATTTTCCCCGGTTGAGGATGATGTCCTATTTTCACCTGGAACGCCGTGCGATCCTGGAACGTTCCCGAGTTCACGACGCGGATTCCCCGATAAGTCGAGAAGCTCAGCTTGTGGACGTGCCCGGAGTGGAAGACGTTGGGGACTTTTGAAATTATCATTTCGTCCTTGCTGTCCGGGAACATTCTCGAGAGATCGTTGTAAATGGGTATGAGATGCCTCTTTCGAAGCTGCTGGATCATTGCCTGGTGGGGGTTGTCATATCCGGTCCGTCTGAGCGAGGATATTGAGGCAATTATGCTGTCAAGGGCGGTCCCGTGATAGATGAGAAACGTTATCCCGTCTATTTGTATTGTCGCGGGGGAGGAAATCATCCTAACGTTGGGCAGGTCGTAGATTGTCTGGGCGAATTCCCGAGGAATCGCGGGTTGGGGATCCGAATCCCTCGACGCGTCGTGGTTGCCGGGCGCGACAAATATCTGGATTCGCTTGCTTATGCGGTCAATGAAGCTTGAGAAAAAATCATATTGCTTGACTATGTTCGCTATTGCCAGGTCCTTCTGCTGCCCCTTGTAAACTCCGACGCCGTCAACAATATCCCCTGCGACAATCAGATATTTTGCCCGCCTCGCGACCGGATCACTGCTGTTAATCCAGGTTATCATGTTCTCAAAAAGATCGGCTCGGAACTGCTTGGAGCCTATGTGAACGTCGGAAATCATTACCGCCACGTTTTTGCTTCTGCCGGGCCATTCCGTTGCCTGAGGAACGTCCGGAAAGATCACTTCTTCGGCAAAAAGAAGCTCGCGGGATGCGGTCCCGCTTATCGCAATTACCTCGTCATCCACTATTTCGTCGGCTTTTCTCGAAACCGGGCTGTTCTTCGGAAGGAGGACTTTCGCCTGCCCTGTGGTATCTTCGACCTCGATAAGATAGTGCCCCGCGCGCGTTTCCCTTTTCGCCCCGACAAGACCTATCACGGAAACGTCTTCCCGCTCCTTGATTGATGAAAGGCGCCCTATTGAGCACAGATTTTTGAGTTCCGGTCGCGTTCTCAGCATCCCGGAAAGCGTCGCGTATCTGTCTGAGAAATGCTTGACGAAATCCGAGAGCTCCCCCTTCATGTCGAATTTCTCGACATATTCCTCAAGTATGCGGACGCCTTCGTCGTTCAAAACCGGGAGGGAACCTCCGGCATCCTCGGTTTCCTGCAGCTTCTGAAGAGTGAGGCTGCCGCCTATCGAGGGAATGTCAAGCGTCTGGAGAAGGTGCGGACGCGTTTTTAGGTATTCTAGGGCTTCTGGCTGGATGAGGACCCCCTTGGACAGGAGTTCCATCACAACCGATTCTATTGAGAGTGTGTTGGCAGGCTCGGAATATTCTGGCCCCATTGGCTGACTGGCTTTGCGGGTGGTTTTTATCTGTTGTTGCCCTGTTTCCGATAATTTACAGGGAATTCAGACGGCTTTTTCAAGGTGGTTGCTGGACTGGTCTGGGCCGGACTGGACATGGGTTATTGAAAGTTACGGGAGACTGCCGGGAAGGGCAAAAAACGGACCAAGGGCTCCGAACTTTTTCTGTCCCTAGTAAGAAAAGTCCCCTTTGAGGACATTGACTACCTTGTCAAGGGTCGGTCCGTTCATCAAGATGTCAACCGTCTTGCTTCTGCCATACCTGCCCTTGGAAATCAGGTTCGTCGAGATTATTCCGACCCCTGCGAGTTCAGTGACCAAATCAGACACTCTCCGTTGCGTAAGGCATTTCTGCCTGAAAAGGGTGCAGGTTTGCCTGTATTTGTCATAAATGTCGCCCGTTGTGAAATCAGGCGTCGAATTCCGCAGGAAAAGAATGCTGTACAAAACCGCTTTCGATTGCAGAGGCTGACTTTTCACAAATTCCACTACGGTTTCGGTGTCGAGCTTGTCAAGAGCTGCATCAACGTGTTCCGCTTCGATTTTTGACGCTCCAGAACGCTCGGCAAGCTCCCCAGCCAATCTCAAGATATTGAGAGCCCGCCGCGCATCCCCGTGTTCCTTTGCAGCATATGCAGCACATTTGGGAACTACTGCCTGGTCCAACGCGTTTGGAAGGAACGCAATTTCCGCGCGTGAACTCAATATGTCGCTTAGCTGGTTTGCATCATACGGCGGAAAAACGAGTTCCTCTTCCGAAAGGCTGCTTTTCACCCGCGAATCGATGAATTTCAACAGGTTGAGGTCGTTGGTAATTCCGATGACGCTTACCCTGGATTCTGAAAGTTCGCTGTTCAGCCGCATAAGATTGTAAAGAAGATCGTTTCCACATTTCCGTACTACGTTGTCTATTTCGTCAATTATTATTATTGAGAGCGCTTTTGTGTTCTCAACCGCGGATATGAACGCTTTGTATATTTTTTCAGTTGGGAGCCCTGTCGAAGGCAGATTAACGCCATACTGCTGGGCAATTGAAGATATCAGCCGGTATTCCGTATCCGCGACTTTCTTCATTTGCGCATTGACATACACGATTTTCACTGGCCGATTGTTCTCCCGGGCGAACCCTTCCAGTTCCCTGCAAACTGATTTCGCGCCAATTGTCTTGCCCGTCCCGGTTTTCCCGTATATGAACAGATTCGAGGGTTTTTCCCCCCGGAGGGCTGGAAGAAGGATACTCGCAATCTGCTTCTGCTCTCGGTCCCGATGAAGAAGGTTTACCGGAAGGAACTCGTCGTCCAGTGCAGACTTGTTGACGAATATTGACTGCCTGTTGAGATATGTTTGAAACATTTCTTTCAGAGAGGATTGCATTTTAGACTGTCTTCACCTTCAGAGAACGCAGGTTCCAGTGGAAAAAGGGGTTTTTAACTTTTATTGTGACTCAACCTCCACTTCCGATGGACTTGTTCGGATTGACCTTCGTTTCCAGTGGAAACCTTTGTACTCTGTCTCCGTTGTTTCGAGTGGAGGTTTGCTAGAAAGTGGTTTAAATTCAATATTTCTATATAGAAAACAATATAAATAACAATACAACCAACCAACAACCCAAACTTCAGAGGAAACGAAAGGGTGACTTGAATGGTCAGGATCGAAAAGCAACAAACGGGTGACGAAGAACCTGATTTGCTCTGTTTCGGAACCTTCGAGGTTTTTCACAAAGGACATCGAAATTTTTTGATTTCCTGCAGTTCAATAGGAAAAAAGTTGCTTGTCGGAATTGTGAAAAACGCCGGAAAAACCTCGTTTGAATTCCGCAAGGAAAAGATCGAACGTTTTCTATTGTCACGGAAGATACCGTTCCAAATAGTTGCATCGGAGGGCAATCTTGAGAATCTTTCATTAACACCCGGATTACGATTTTTAGCAACTACCAGCGGGGGCAAGGAAGCTGCCGCTTCCCTGAACGCGTTTATCGTTTCAAAAGGCAAACCGCCATTGATTGTGATTGAAATCCCCCTTACCCTTGCAAAAGACGGACTTGTTATCTCATCCGAAAGGATTCAAAGCGGCGCAATTGATCCCGAAGGAAAGCCGGTTGCCGAAAACAAACGAATCAAGACCCGGAGTAAAATAAGGGACAATATTGTCGAGATTTTCATCGGGGAAACAACCCCCTTGTATGGATATCAAATAAACAAAAAATATGTTACTCGCTACGGTAGGCTGTCTCTAAGGCTGACATATTATCATCTTTCTAAAGGGGTCTCAGAGGGAATTTTCAAGATAACGGAGAAAAGAAAATCTTCCGGAGGGTTCTCCTGGGGAGGGCTATCTGAGCGGATTTATTATGAGCTGGTCAAATAGCTCCGCTAGTGCAAAGAAGTTAAATATTCTGATTTGAGCACCCCCTCCAATGAAGTTCGGTGACAAACTCCCCAGCTGGGAACCTGGCGGGTTCCAAGAAAAGCTTGCTGAAACTGCCGAGAAGCTCAGCTCGCTCGAAAACCCGAAAATATTCTGCCATATTGACGCAGATGGCCTCACGAGCGGCTCAATAATTTTCTACACAATTGAAAAGATGGGTAAAACTCCTCAAATTTTTCCAATACGTCAACTTGACGCGGAAACAATTTTACTTGTTCCGAAAGAGGAGGCGTTCGTTTTAGTTGATTTTGGAAGCGGCCAGAAAAATCTACTATCGGACCCCAAAGGCCCCGGCGTGATAATAGACCACCACGAGCCGATTGAAGGGGGGCTATCCGGGAAAATAAGCCACCTCAATGCGGCCGAACAAGGATTTTCCGGCTCAGCGGAAATTTCCGCTTCAGGACTTGCCTACCTCGTCTCCGAAAGACTCATTGGCGAGACCTCACTAATTCCTCTTGCAATAACCGGCGCAGTTGGGGACATCCAGGCGAAAAGGGGATTAACCGGGCTAAATCGGGAAATCCTCAAAAAGGGAATTGCGGCAAAAGAGGTAGTTGCAACAAAAGGGCTACCGTTTTTTGGAAGGGAAACGAGGGAGCTAGCGGTTTTTCTGAGCTATGCGACCGATCCTTTTCTTCCTGGGCTTTCAGGAAGCATTGCCGGCTGTTCCGAATTTCTTCGCAAACTGGGAATAAACCCACTCGGAACATACAACCGCCTGCCTTCCGAAGAACTTGCCCGGCTGGTCACCGGCATTCACGAGCGGGCAATAGCGGTCGGTCTTGAGCCCTGGCAAATAAGCAACCTTGTCACGGAAACATATACCTTCCCTAAGGAGATGGAACTCACCGAACCGAGGGATGCAACGGAATTTTCAACTCTTTTGAATTCATGCGGACGGAATGAATGGGCAAATGTCGGAATCAAAATCTGCTTGGGCGACCGGGGAGACGCGTACTTGAAAGCGAAGGAACTATTGGCGGAACACCGAGAAAACATCAAGAACGGGCTCCAGGAGCTTGAGGCAAAACCAGTTCGTCTATTCGGGAAAAACATTCAAATATTCCAATCCGAAAAAGTCAAGCCAACAATAATAGGGATCGTCATTGGGATAGCTCTCGGAGGGCGCCTCGTCGATCCTTCGCGCGTTTTCATCGGTACGGCAGCCCAGGATCCAGGAAACATCAAAGTTTCCGCGAGAACCACAGCCCAGCTGGTAAGAAGGGGCGCGAACCTTTCCGAGGCAATCCGGACAGCGGCAAAAGAAGTCGGAGGGCTAGGGGGAGGGCACAACATTGCCGCCGGCGCTACAATCCCCAAGAGCAAATTGGAAGAATTCGCGAAGAAGTTCGACGGGGAAATATCGAAGCAACTCGATCGGGAACAACCGAAAAAACTTTTTTCACCCTAACCATTCGGGCGTCCAGCCTCGAATGGATCGGCGCTTCAGCACGGAAAAGCCGTCGCCCTTCCAAGCTGAGCTCTTTACTTCGCTTTCCTTCGGTCGCTCAGCAGGGCACGGATGTCCTGGATACGCCGGAGGTCCTGCCCTTAGCTGGATTGTCTGAGGACAACTCTGCGGAGCAAAGAAGCCCGAAAAATGTATGCGAATTTGGGCGAAGTCACAGCGTAGCCGGACCAACGTTTCGGTTGACTCCACCCTTTAGGGCGGAGAAGCTTCACAGTAAGCAAAAAACCGACGGAGGAGAACAGATCCGTCCAAGACGAAACCGGATATGCCGAACAAAATCAATCCTCCCTAAGGAAGCCGAACCATTCCTTCTCCGGGACGTCTTTGTTCACGCGCGTGTTCGGCCATATTTTGCTGCTGGAGCCAATACGAACCCGGTCCTTGATTTTGGCGCCATCCCCTATGAGCGTTCCGACCGCAACAACATTCCTTCCAAGAGTCACACCCTCTCCGATAATGCTGCCCTTTACGATGCAACCTTCCCCAATCGTCACCCCGCCGTAAACGACCGAATCGGTTAGTTTCACATTCTTCCCGATGTCGACGCCGTTCGCAATGCAGACATCGGGACCTATCGTAGCAGCGTTTATTTTCCCACCCGTTCCGATCAACACAGGAGGAATCATGCTTGCCTTCGATTTGCTCTGGACCGAGAAAGTCATGGACCGCTCAAGCAGCAACTTGTGCGCCTCGAGGTAATTCTTGAATGAGCCAATGTCGGTCCAAATCCCCTTGAATTCTAGCGCCGTTACGAGTTCTCCTTTCCGTATCATCCTAGGAAAAACATCTCCCGAAAAATCGCAAATTCCGTGCGCAGGAACCTCCTCAAAAACCGAAGGTTCGAAGACATATGCGCCCGCATTAATCATTGTCGAGAAAACCTGGTCAATTTTCGGCTTCTCGAGGAATTTCATTACGCGCCCATCCTCATCAACCCCCAGAATCCCGTAATCCAGCGGGCTTTTGACCCTGAAACTCGACATTGTCGCCTTTGCCTTTTTCTCCCGGTGGAAATTGATCAACTTGAAGTAATCGACGGAGGAAATTATGTCGCTTTGGACAACCAAAAAAGTCTCCTGGATGTTCTTTTCAAGTTGCTTTATCGAGCCCGCGGTTCCGAGCGGGCGCTCCTCCTCGAAAATCTCTATTTTCCTCCCGGCGAACCGCCTTTTCACCGCCTTTTCGGAAAAATGCTTCTTTATCGCATCCGCCATATGATCCGTTGTAACGAAAATCTCATCTATCTCCTTGGGCATGTTCTCAATTATCCGCTCGAGTATCGGCTGATTCATTACAAGCGACATCGCCTTTGGACGGGTGATTGTCAGAGGATACAAATCCTCCCCTTTCCCTCCCGCAAGAATAACTGCTTTCATTTCACTTTTCCAGGCTTTTTAGACGGCTTTTATAAATAAAAAACTTTGGAATCCTCCCGGGAGGCAGTTTATGACATGAGAAGGAGGATTTCAATAACACTCAAAGAGGACGTCCTTCAGCGGCTTGACGAGCTCTCAGGGGAAACTTCCGAAAGCAACCGTTCCAGGGCAATAGAGAAAATTCTCGAAGACGCGCTCTCCCCCACGGGAGTTCCCGCAGTAATCCTCGCGGGAGACGCGCAATCGCTCAAAGAAACCTCCGGCAAGCCAATAATACTCCAAATAATAGCTTTCCTCCGGGAAATGGGAGTTTCCAAAATAACAATATGCACAACATCCTCGATATCCTCCGAGTTGAAGAAGGTAATAGGGAACGCCGAGGGCACAGGAATCAACTATTCAGAGCAAAAGGAGAAAACGGGGACTGCCGCAGCACTCAAGAAGATCAAATCAAAGCCGAAAGGGGTGTTTTTGCTGATATACGGCGACAATTTCTTCGAATTCAACTTAAACGACCTGGTGGGATTCCACAACAATTCCGGCGCGGACGTCACGGCTGCGTTGACAACCGTGAAAACGCCCACGGATTTCGGAGTAGTGGATCTTCAGGGGAAATTCATAACCGCGTTCAACGAAAAACCCAAGGAAGCTGAAAGCCACCTCGTCAGCACAGGAATATTTGTTTTCAGCGAGTCGATTTTCCCCCAAATTTCCGAGTCCGCCCGTAGCCTTGAAAAGGATGTTTTTCCGGGGCTGTGTGCGAAAAGGAAGCTCGCAGGCTGCGTGCTTTCGGGCAAATGGCTCCCGGCTGAAAGGCAATCTTCCTGACGATTGTGAATCCAAAATGAAACTGCGCGCGTCCGGACGAAAAGGAAAAACTGCCCGAAGCAGCGGGATTGGTTTATTCAAAAAAATCCATTTTCTCGGGATTCTTGCGATTTTCGCAGCGATACTGGCAGCCACCATTTTGCTGAATGACCGGGAACTTCTGTTCGCAGCAGTCAAAAAATTCCCGTTCTACACATTTCCCCTTCTGCTTATTCCAACCGCCCTATCGATCGTCTTAAGGGCGTTCAGGTGGCTCCTTCTTCTTGAGGAAAAAGAGCGCCCCCAGGAATTCAAAAAAACCATCCAAATAATCCTTGCAAGTTCTGCGATTTCCCTCGTAACCCCCGCAAGAGCAGGGGAGCTTGCGAGGTGTTTTTTTCTCAGGAATGTCTCCAGGACGCCGTTCAGAAAAAGCATTTTCTCTCTGATATTCGAAAGGCTGTTTGATTTTTCCATTCTGCTATTCCTTTCAGTTCAGGGGGTTTTCCTCCTGAAGCAAGGCACAACCGCACTCGCGTTCGGAACGTTTTTGATCGGAGGAGTCGTCGCCGCAACAGGCATTTCTCTAACCATTCCCCCCTTCTCAACCTTCCTTTTCCGCAAAATACTTCGGGACAAGGGGAAACGGATGGAACGCGCAGTTCAAGCGACAATCAGGCGGCCCGGATTCTTTCTGGCCGCGGCGCTTTCAACCGCAATATGGACCGTAGAGTTCTCAAGGTTTTATTTCGTCCTTTTCCTGCTGGGCGCCGGAACGCAAGGATTTTTCCAGGTAGCCCAGATACTGTCAATATCAATAATCGCCGGAGTCGTATCAACGGTGCCCGGAGGTCTTGGAACTTCAGACCTTTCAGCCGTGGCATTGTTTTCCTTGGTAGGAGTTCCCGTGCACCAGGTCTCCGTCGCACTGATAATAGACAGGTTGGCCGGGTTTTGGCCGGTTGTATTTTCCGGAATTCTGGTTGCACCGGATTTGACGAAAAAGAACCCAACCAAATAGACAGGATCACCCTTTCCAGTCTCGGGACTTGTCAGCAATGAACATGTGATTGAGGAACCACTGCGTTACGAAATACCGTTTTCTTATTCTTGAAAATCCGGCTTTCTTCAGCCTCCCGACAATTTCCGCATCCGTGAGGAAGAACGCTTCCTCAATCTCATCCATTCCCCGCTCCCCATCAAGGTCGTTATGCGTCCCAAGGAACCTGTCGTAGAGATGAACTACTTTATGGACTGCAATCTCCGCAAGGGGATTGCCCATAGTTATCGCTATTTTTCCTCCGATTCTCAGGCATCTGAACGCTTCGGAAAGTTCCTTGTCACGTAATTTCTTCGGAACGTGGTTTATGTTCGCTATGAAAGTCACCGTGCCAAACGAAGCCGTTTTGAAAGGAAATCGTGAAAGGTCCTTCACCAAGTTTTCCCTATTGAGCCCCTCATAGGGAAAAACATCGACACCTTCGCCGTTTCCCCCCAAGAACTCTGAAACGAATCTGTTGCCCCTTCCGCAGCCAACGTCTAGGCAAACACCTTCGACTTCCGCGGCAACATAGTAAAATCTTTCTGAAGCAAGGGATGAGAGAAAAAACAAGTCTGAATGGAAAAGCGTGAGCGCCCTGAGAGGAAACGTCAGGAAGTCTGCGAGAGCTCGGGCAAACCCGCGGGTCTTTTTGAACTGCGCACTCACAGGAAGTATCTTCCCCCCCCAGAGTTCCTGTAGGAAACGCCCGCCCGTTCGTTCGCCCATTCGAATGGAACTTCATCCAAGCGTTTCTTCAGGAACGACATGATTTTCCTTGATGGGAACCGGCCATAAAGGCGGCGCCCTTTCCGCATTCGTGCGACAAGGCTGTCGGAGCTAAGAATGTGTTCGGTCAGGTCCGCAACATATTCAGCGGAAATCGGAGGAACCAGAAGGTTGCTCCCGGAAGAAAAAACACTTTCCGGCCTGTCTGTGCTGAACCTGCAGGTCAAGCAAACAGGTCCCTTTAGCTCGTTAAGCTCCTCTTGCATGCTTCCGCTGTCCGTCAGTTCAGCAACGCAAAAATCACTTTTCAGGAATTCGACAACCTGTCCATACTCCCTCCACAAAGGAGTGTAGAGGAAGTTTTTGCAGCCTTTCAGTTTCTCAAGCTCGGTTTCAAGGCCGGCTTGCTCAACCGCGAACTTGTTCGCGTTCATTTCAACGAAAACAACATTTCTCCCTGAGCGGACAAGCCGCCTTATCCCCCCAAATATTGCCTTGAAGCGGTCGCCGATCATGTTTTCGCGCCTATGAACATCGACTCTTATCCAATCCCCTTTCTCAAGGCGGGGATATTCTCCGAAAATCGAGCATTCGGGCTTCTTGCCCATTTTTTCCCGGAGAGCCTCGACAACGGAGTTCCCGACAACAGGCACGCGCCCTTCGAAATAACCCTCCCTGACAAGGTTGTCTTTGTTGAGCTCAGTCGGCGCGAAATGATAATGGCATGCCGCTCCGCCGATGAACGTGTCATACTGCTCCGGAAACGGCTCCGTCCGGTTCAGAACCCAGTTTTTCCTTTCAAACTGGTCGTTGACGAACTTCCGGAGATTTTTCCTGTTCGCAAAGTCCGGCTGCATTGCCCGCAAGCCCGCCTCATTCTGGGCGGCCATCTGGTTTGTTGCGAACATCCAGCCGAGAGGGACCATCCCGGCGGCGTGCGTGTCTCCGTGCACTATCGGTAGGAAGATGTTATCCGGGAATTCCTTTGAGAGAAATGACGAGACAACTCCCAGTTTTGCAACGACTTCCGATGTTTTCTCGGAAAGGTTCCCCTTTATCCTCAAGTCAATTCCAATATTTTCACGTATCCCAAACTCGTCAAGGCCATGACCAAGGAGGGAATCGAAGTGCTGCCCCGTGTTCATCACAACCCTTGGAAGCCCGGCTTTTCCGGCGGCAGGCAGAAGAGGCCACTGCTTGTAAAAATCCGGCTTTGTGGACGTAACTATCAGCGGGACCAGCCGCGCCCTTGCACATTCGCGCTTCAGGAGCTCCGTGTTGACAAGAACCGGCAAAACAGGTTTTACCGGGACGTCGAGCTCAGAAACCAAGCTAACCATTCGATGAAATTTGCGCAACTCTTTAAAATATGTTTGGAATTGTCCATCCATGAAGATACCCACTGGGAAAATACTCATCCTTTTGATTGCCGTGTTCGCCTTTGTATCAGGCTCATTAGTAACCCAGGAGCACGGCCTTTGGCCGGACGAAGCTCTTTACATGGGCGCAACACGAAACTTCTTTTCCGGAAATGGGCTGACCCTCGGCGGCGAAGGAGGGGTTTTCCCCGCATTGCCGATTCTTTCCGCGGCGTTCATGGCCCTCACAGGCACAGGCTTTTCGAAACTGCCTTTCTACCTTGCAACAGTCCTTGCAGCCATTTTCGCCCTTGCGGGGACATATTCCCTGGCGCGCAAACTTCTGGATTCCAAGGAGGCCGCAATCCTCTCGACGGCAGTAATGGCAACCAACGCAACGTTCCTGTTCTATTCAACAAGAATCCTTCTCGACGTTTATGATGCGGCAGTTTCCGCAATTGGGCTCCTGGCAATATTCAGTTGGCAGGAAGAGCCCACATCAATGAAGAAGGCGGCGCTCGCAGGCGCGGCAATTGCCGCGGCATATTTCGTAAGGGTGCCTGATGCGCTCGTCCTCCTCGTAGCATTTGGAGTTTCAGCCGCACTTGCTTTATTCAAAAACAGCTCCCAAAGGAAAGGAACACTTGTTTCAGTCATTTGCGCTGCCGCAATTTTCACAGTCCCCGTCCTGACCTGGATTGCTCTTGCGAAATCCTCGGTGCTTGGCTTCTACTCCGTCGTGAATTTCTCAGGTGCGGGAGCGGTTGTCTCCCGGACAATCTTCCAAGTGCCTTCCGCGTTCGAGTTCGTCTGCGGGGGAATTGTCCCCGCCCTTGCCGCGATAATCGGCTTGCTGCTGCTCGCAAGGTCGCAATTTTTCCTTCCGATTGCAGCTTTCACAATAGCAGTTACCGCTTCCCGTCTCCCCGTTGAGCCCTATGATGCGCGATATCTCCTGTCAATTCTTCCGCTGCTTGCGATCGCAATCATCGCAGCCCCCCTGAAAATCTCCCAGGCAATATCCCAGATTCCGAAAGGAGTTGCAAAACTGGCGATTCCAGCGGTTTTCGTGGTCGCCCTCTCAATCTACACCCTGTCATTCGGGCTTGCGATGTTCGAGGCGAAGAAAGGGGGCTATCTTGAGATAGAATACTCAGCCGAATGGATGAAAAAGAACGTTCCCGAAGGGGAGCCGGTTTATGCCGGCGCATACAGGATAGTCGGGCTTCTTTCCGGACATCTCGTCATCGCCCTTCCCTTAAATGAAGCGGAACTGCTGTCGAACCTTTCAATTGGAACCGCGAGATACATCGAGATAGATAATTACGACTGGGCCCAACCCCAGTATGCGCTCGGGCTTCTTCAGAAATATCCGGCGAATTTCTCCATAGAGAAGCAGTTCGTCAGCAAGGCAACTGGCGGAGGCTCCGTCGTCGTCAAATACGTCGGTTCCTGAGTCCGCTGACCGCGAAAGATTCGGCAAGAGAATCCATCTTCCTTTCAAGCCTGCGCAGCCCTTTGTAGAGCCTGAAAAGCATTGCAAAGGCGACCATGAACGAGGCGACCATGAGCAGGTCGAGAACGCGCACAACATTTAGGCTTCCAATAACCCCCTGCAGAATTCCCGGAAAGACAACTGCGAGCAGGAACGCGCCCCAGAGGGAGAGCCAAATCACGAGGTCCGAACTCCCAAGCTCCTTGCGCCTGAAAGAAACAAAAACGAAATACATCATCAGCAAGCCGAATCCTATGCCGATTAGCTGGATTACTGGAACCATCCGAAAACCCGCCCCTTCAACATGTCGATCGTGATCCTCACACCACTTCCAACCCCAGTTCCTTTATATTTGTCTGCGTAGATTGTCGGAATTTTCATTTCGGAAACTATGAGCTTGCATTTACGTGCCCTTGCAAGAACCTCGATTTCCACAGAGTAGCCGGACGATTTCCATTCCAAATTTCTTATTGCCCGAGCCGAAAAGACGCGAAAGCCAGAAAGCGGGTCGGAAACGGGTATTCCGAAAAGAAACCGCGCAAGGAAGCAAATCCAGCGGTTACCGAGTCTTTTGACAACGGGCATCCCATGGGAAAACTCGCGGCAGCCAACAACAATATCTGCGCCAGTTCTTCTCAGCTTTTTGAGAAGGTCTGGAAGCAAACTTGGAGGGTGTTGCCCGTCCGAATCGACCGTCGCAACTTCATTCGCCCCTAGCTTCCGTGCAATTGAAAAACCGGCTCTTAACGCAGCACCCTTTCCGCAGTTTACAGGGAGCCGCGCCGCAACAACGTTCCGCAGCCCAAGGGAAGAAACCTCCTCAAACGTCCCGTCGGAGGAGCCGTCATCGACGAAAATCACAGTATCCACGAATTTGGAAAGCGCCCTAACGACAGGACCCACCCTACCTTTTTCATTGTAGGCAGGGACTATTGCAGCCAAAATCCATCCGCGTTTGCCTGTCAGCCGCCGCATAACCCCTTAGCGCCATCCCTCTTTTAATAAACTTATTAAACAATCCACGAACGCAAGGTTTGAAAAATGCCCAAACGGAAACCGGCAATAGTGATTGGCACCAAAGCGGAGCTAATCAAGATGTCCCCTGTGATGGCTGCGCTCAAGAGGAGCGGGCCAGGATACAGTTCCATTTTCACAGGACAGCACAATATCGACCAGGAGCTGAAGGAAAACAGACTTTCCAGGCCGGACTATGTCTTCGACCCTTCCGCAAAGGGAAGGGGGCGGTTCCTGTCAAAAGCAGCCGCATCAATCTGGTCGGTGAAAGCATTCTTCTGGATTCGAAAAGCCCTTTCCAAGCTCAAGCCCTCGGTAGTCCTTGTCCACGGCGACACAATGACAACAGCAGCCGGCGCGCTTGCAGCCAAATCGCTCGGGCTTACGCTTGCCCATATTGAGGCAGGCCTCCGCTCGGGGAGCGTCCGCGAACCATTCCCGGAAGAAATTTCCCGAAGGATTGCCGACAAGCTTTCCGACTATTTCTTCTGCCCTACCTGGCATTCCGCCCAGAACCTCCTTGCCGAAGGGAAACCCCGCTCAAGGATATTTGTGACCGGGAACACGAACATCGATGCCGCATCAAAAAAAATCAGCATGTCCCAAAAGAAGCGCAGGGGAAAATACCTGATTGCAAAGATTCACAGGCACGAAAACGTGACCTCACGGAAAAGGCTTTCAGATTTCATTTCAGCCATCTCAGCAAGCCCCCTCCCAGTCGTGTTGATCCTTCCGGAGAACCTGGAAAGGCAGCTCGCCAAATTCGGCCTGCAGGTTCCGAGAAACGCGAAAACAATCAAATACCTTCCTCAAAAGAAATTCCTCACCCTCCTTGCCTCGGCAACGGCAATATTGACCGATGCCGGCGGAGAAACCGAGGAGGCTTGCTGGCTAGGCGTCCCTTGCATCCAGTTCCGCGAGCGCGCGGAAAGGCAGGAGGCAGAAATCTCGGGCGCCGCTATAAGGACGACAGACTCCAAGAAAATTCTCGAAGCAATCGTTCTTGCGAAGGGCGGAAAATGGAAAATTCCCCTCGAAGCCAGAAAAGCTTTCGGAACAGGGGTCGCAGCGAAGGAAATCGTTGGTGAAATTTGTAAAATACTTTCCGAAAAAAACACAAAACGGAACGTTTTTATCAAGGAGCGTTGAAATACCAGAATGTCGATAGTTGTCGAAGGCATCGGAAGAACGAAATTCGGCATTCTCCCGCAAGAGACGCTTTCAAGCTTGATTGAAAAGGCTGCTAAATCTGCGCTTTTGGACGCAAACCTAACCATTGACAAAATCGACTGCGTTGTTGTTTCAAATTTTCTTGGAGGGATTCTACAAAATCAGTTGCACCTGAATTCCATTTTTTCGACGATTTTTCCCGAATATACGGGAGAATCCCTTCGTGTAGAGTCTGCATGCGCGAGCGGGGGGGTTGCTATCGGAACCGCTGTAAGAATGCTGAAAGAGCACAAAACAACTCTTGTAGTAGGTGTCGAAAAAATGACTGGTTTTTCAGCCCCTGAGACAACAAAAGCAGTAGCAGCGGCGGGAAGCGTTGATTTTGATCAAGCTAACGGATTGATATTTCCCGGAGCGTATGCCCTCGTCGCGGGAGCACATATGAATAAATATGGAACAACCCTTGAAGATTTAGCGCGGGTTTCCTTGAAGAATCATGCTAACGCAAATTTAAACGAACTCGCTCATTTTTTCCACAAGAAAGTTTCCCTTGAACAAATAAGAAATGCAGCCATCATTGCAAGCCCCCTGAGGCTATTTGACTGCAGTCCGGTGTCGGACGGCGCAGCAGCACTCATCATCACAAACAAACCTCCGAAAAAAGGGGAGATTATAATTTCTGCGAGTGCATTGTCAACAGACACAATAACTCTTGCTCGCCGCAGCTCGTTTGTTTCATTTCCGGCGGCGAAAAGGGCAGCACAAACGGCTTATCTGCAAGCAGGGACAAATCCACGAGAAATTGACCTATTTGAAGTGCACGACTGCTTCACAATAGCTGAACTTGTAGCAATGGAAGATGTCGGGATATGCAAACCTGGCGAGGCTGCGAAACTCGTGAGGGCGAGAGAAACGGAGTTATCAGGCAAGTTCCCGATAAACTCTGATGGCGGGCTCAAAGCAGACGGGCATCCAATAGGAGCAACTGGCGGCGGACAGGTTTTTGAAATTGTGCAGCAATTGAGAAACCGCGCAGGAAAAAGGCAGATTGATGGTGTAAAAAAAGCGCTCGCGCATAATGTTGGGGGTGTCGGCGGAACTTGCGCAGTGCACATTTTGGAGGTATTCTGAACATGAAAAAAAGGTCATCCAGGTTATTAGGCGAAACAGAAATAACTGTTCCTAGTCCGGGAAATGAAAGCGTTCCTTACACAGTTTCCGCGACGCTGAACGAGGACAACGAAATCACATTCGTCAGATCAAATAGGAACCTGCGCAATCAGGAATTGAAGCCGACAGAAAGAGAAAAAGACACCCTGAAAATATCGAAAGTTTCAATAATAGGTGCAGGAACAATGGGGCTTTCCGTTGCTGCATTCCTCCTTGCCAGAGGTTTTTTTGTCGGAATAAAAACCGCAAGACCTCAAAAATATACAGAAATGAAAGAGAAAATCACTTCAGAAGTATCCAAATCAAAACCACCTGAAGAGGTGCGAGAAGCAGAACACAGGCTTTCACTGATTTCTTCATACAAAGAATTCAAGCCCGACCTTGTAATCGAATGCGGAAAAGAAGAGGTGCAAGTGAAAAGAGCACTCTTTTCAGAGGTCGATTTCCCTTGCATACTAGCGACGAACACTTCGGCGATACCAATCAAAGAGCTTTCCAAATTCGTCCCTGACAAAGCGAAATTCATAGGAATTCACTTCTTCAATCCAATCGACAAAATGCGTCTCGTGGAAATAATTCCCTCCGACAAAACTTCAAAGGAAACTGTTCTTGCCGCAAGAAGGTTCTGCGAGATAATTGGAAAAACGCCGCTCATTGTTTCCGACAGAGCAGGGTTCGTCGCTAACAGGATAATGGCCGCAGGAATCAACGAAGCAGCAAACCTCGTCGAAGCAGGCGAACTCCCTGAGAAAATTGACAAAGCAGCAGAACTGGGCCTGAACTATCCAATAGGACCCCTTAAATTAGCCGATTCGGTCGGGCTAGACATAGTTCTTGGAATAATGAGAGAACTGGAGCGCGAAGGGAACTTTTCACCCGCCGGAATAATTCAAAAGAAAGTTTCCAGCGGTAAACTGGGGAAAAAAACGAAAGAAGGATTTTACAAATATTAACTTCCTTTTTGTGGATATTTTTGTGATTCTAAAGGAACGTCTTTTATCTCCCTAGCAGGAACACCTAGCGCAACCTTTCTTGCTGAAACATCTTTAGTGACAACTGCCCCAGCACCCACAACCGAATCTTCCCCAATGACCACTCCAGGAAGAAGTGTTGCACCGCTTCCAATCCGAGCGCCTCGCTTTATTAGAGGTCCCTTCAAAACAACTTCTCCCCGCCCCATGCAGTTATCGTTTGTGGAAACCACATGCGCTCCGTAAAAAACATCGTCTTCTATTTTTTCATATGCAGTAACGTGCGCCCCGGCAACAATAAGGCATCGTGTGCCAATAGTTGAGCTGTTCTCAATCTGGACAAGCATTCCGATTTTCGTCCCGTCCCCGATGATATTTTTCTCCCGTATTACCGCATAATTTCCTATTCTACAACCTTTTCCGATTTTCGTTCCAGCCATCACAATAGCGCCACAGTGCAAAATTGTCCCCCTGCCGACAACGCACGGAACGTCCACCGCGCTTATTGCAGGAAGTCCGAGGCTGACCCGTTCTTGTATGTCGCAGTCATCCTCTATTATTACATTCGGGTGTACTACTACGAAGTTTCCTATGCGAACATTCCGTCCTATTTTAGCGTCTTTTGAGATAATGCAATACTCACCCATACATGCAGAAAGGGACTCAAAACAGTTATAAAACAAACACATTATTTTTCCTTTGAAATGCAGTTTCTGAAGGCCGCTGTTATTGGTGTCGGAAAAATGGGAAGACACCATGCAAGAATATACTCAGTCATTTCCGGAGTTTCCTTATGCGCTGTCTCTGATGCAGACGAGGGAACCCTCTCAGCCAGTTCTCAAATATGCAAGAAATACATAGACTACAAGGAGCTCCTTTCCAAGGAAAAACCGGATTTGGTATCGGTCTGCGTTCCGACGAACGCCCATGCGCAAGTTACCATCGACTGCCTGAGGGCTGGCGCGCACGTTCTAGTCGAAAAGCCAATCTCTTCAACAGTCCCGGAAGCGAAAAAAATGCTCCTCGAAGCCAGAAGGGCCGGAAAGCACCTTATGGTTGGACATGTTGAAAGGTTCAATCCCGCCGTAATCGAATTGAAAAAGATAATCGATTCCGGGGAAATAGGCACGCCGCTTTCTGTAATTTCCCGCCGGGTCGGAATATACCCCCCGAGAATAAAAGATGCTAGCGTCGTGGTCGATCTGGCAGTCCATGACATCGACCTCATGAATTACTTCTTTGGGGCGCTTCCTGAAAAGGTTTTCTGCAACGGGGGAAAATCCATTTTGAAAGACCGAGCAGACTATGCGGAAATCCTCCTGAAATACCGGCATTCAACCGGAATAGTCCAAGTCAACTGGATAACCCCGATAAAAGTACGCGCACTCGTCGTAACCGGAAGTAAAGGATATGCAGAAGTCGACTACATTTCTCAAGAACTTAAAGTGTACAAGCCCTCTTCAGGGCTGCCTTCGGAATACGCTTCATTTGAGGAGTTTGTGACCGCGTTTTCCAAAGTGATCGAGCGCATTGTGAAGATACCCCGAGAAGAGCCGCTGATGCTCGAGCTTTCGCATTTTGTCGATTCGGTCCGGACCGGAAAAACCCCTCTCGTATCCGGAGAAAAAGGGCTCGCAGCATTGAGGATAGCCAAGCTTGCGGAAAGGCAAATAGCATAGAATTGATTAAAAACCCATCCGGCCGGCAGGCGGAAATGCCAATACCAATAGCAAAGCCGATTATCGGAGAGGAAGAAAAACGGGCGGTCCTTGCAGTTCTCGAATCCGGCATGATTGCAGCCGGGAAGAACGAGAAGATTTTTGAGGAGAATTTCGCAAAATTCATAGGAACCAAATTCGGGGTAGCAACCTCGAGCGGAACCGCAGCCCTTCACACTGCAATGGGGGCGCTCGGGCTGGGTCCCGGAGACGAGGTCATAACAACACCATTCACATTCATCGCAAGCTCCGACTGCATACGGTTCGTAGGTGCGAAACCGGTATTCGTAGACATAAACCCAGAAAGCTATTGCATTGACGAGACGAAGATAGAGGCTGCAATAACAAAGAAGACGAGAGTAATTCTCCCGGTGCACCTTTACGGGCAGGTTGCGGAGATGGGCGCGATAGCCGAAATAGCCCGGAAGCACAACTTGTTTGTTGTCGAGGATGCCGCCCAGGCGCACGGGGCGGAATACAAAGGCAAACGCGCAGGGAGCCTTGGAACTGCCGGATGCTTTTCGATGTACGCAACCAAAAACATGACAACCGGCGAGGGCGGAATGGTCACAACGAACGACGAAGCCCTTGCGAAACGCGCGAGGATGTTTCGATTCTCCGGGATGGATATCAAATACCGCCACGATTTCCTGGGCTACAACTACCGAATGACCGATGTCGAAGCGGCTTTGGGTGTTGTCCAGCTTGCGCACCTCGAGGAGCGAAACGAGCTGAGAAGGAGGAACGCCGGGATTCTGACGGCGGCGCTTTCACAAGTCCCAGGAATAACGGTCCCGAAAGTATTCTCCGGAAGAAAGCACGTCTTTCATCAGTACGTCATCCGGGTCCTTCCGGAATTCGGCATCAGCCGCGATGACCTTGCCGAAAAGCTCAAGGAAAAGGGAATCGGCACGGGAGTCCACTACCCAATTCCAGTTCATAAACAAGCTTCATACACGGAATGGAACAAACAGAGTCTCCCGGAGGCCGAAAAGGCGGCGGAGCAGGTGCTCGCGCTTCCAGTCCACGCAGCAGTTTCGGAAGAGGATGCAAGATTCGTTGCTGAGACAATTACCGGGCTTGCAAAGCGGTGAGCTCGGCACCTATCTCCTTGCAATGACCAAGTTCGGCTCGTTCTCGGGCGATTCTAGCTGGGTGTAACCGAGTTTTTTCAGGACACGTGGAACGCGCAGTTCAACCCCCTTCGAGTTGAATGGGTGAAGTTCAACAGAAAGAGCGGGCCGGAACCGTTTGATGGTGGATTCCGCACCTCGCAGCACCGCTTCCTCCGCGCCCTCGACATCGATTTTCATGAAATCAACTGAACGAAGCCTTCTTTTCCTAACGAATGCGTCAACAGTCACCGCGAGAACTTTCTCAGTATTGTTACTTATCCTATTGACTATTGTGTTCGTGCCGCTCCCCCGCGGATCATTGAAAAGGGTTACTGAACCGTTCCTGTCGGAAACCGCCATCTTGACGGGGAAAATGTTTGTTTTTCTCGAAATTGATATGTTTTCCTCAAGAGCATAATAGTTCACACCAGACGGCTCAAAGGCGAAAATAATTGCGTTCGGAAATTCACTAGCTACCTTCAAAGAATAAAGCCCTATATGTGCGCCTATATCCAAAATAATCGGGCGTTTGGTGCGCCCCTTCCCGGAAAAAGAGACGTCGCGAACAGCTTCACCCGAAAAAATCTCCCAAATGTTAGCGAGCTCCTCAACAGTGTTCCTGAACCTCAAGGAATCCACCCTACTTTCCAGCTTCCAGAGGGACAGCCCTCTTGTTAGCAAATCAGCCCGCTTTGCCCCAAGAAGAACGCGAAGAGCGGTTCTCACGGCAAACCATACGGTTGCCACCAATTTGCTCTTCAGGGGCGAGGAAGTTCTGGACATGTAGAATTTCCAAGAGTGGTATGTTGGGAAACCCGGCATGGTTTTTCCACTCCCCACCTCATTTTAAAAACTTTTCTCACAAGAGCTTCGCGTAAATTTTCTCAAGTGACTTGCAGGTTTTCGCCCATGAATATTTCGCGGCTTGCTCCTTGCCCGCACAGGAGAGCCTTTTCAATCTGGCTGGGGAATTTTCGAGGGAGATGATTTTTTCAGCTAAATCCTCGGCGCTCAAAGGGTCGAAATACTCGGCAGAGTTCCCGAGAATCTCCGGAAGGCAGGATGCGTTTGACGAGAGAACGGGGCAGCCGCAGGCCATTGCCTCAAGCGGAGGCATCCCGAACCCCTCGGCAAGGGAGGGAAAGACGAAAATGTCCGAATTCGAGTAGAGTTTCCTCAATGAAGGAAGGCTGACGAAGCCGAGCGGCCTAAAGACATGCGACAGGCCGAGATTGCTTATCTTTTCAAGAAGTAGTTTAGGCAGCGTTCCGACGAGAGCGATACGAAGAGTTTTTCCTGGAAAGAGGCTACCTCTTCGCGAAGAAAGAAGTTCGGCCGCCCCGACAAGCAAATCGACATTCTTCCTGCTTCCATATCCCCCGCAATAGGAAATGGTGAAAACCGACCCGACCGCCCCTTTATTTGCGTCTGGATAGAAAACTTCGTGGTTTATCCCGTTATAGACCGGAAAAACCCGGTCTTTCTCGATTCCCGCAAACTCAACCGCCTCCTTTGCCGAGGTTTTCGAAACCACAAGAACAGCGTCCGCCTTCTTCTGCACGATTTCGAAGCAGAATTTGTAATATATGAGCCCCTTCTTGCTATACTCGTTCCTGAACCAAGGTATCACGTCGTGTATTGTCACGACAAGCGGGGTTTTCCCCCCAACAGCGAGGCCTGCCGCAGCGCCAGTATTGTAAAAATCCGCATGTACAACGTCGCAGCCGGCCTTTTTCAGGAATTTTCCGGCGAAGAACGGGCGGACTATTTTCGGAACGAAGCCAGGGAAGGGATATGTTGAAATCCGCCCCCCCACACCGGAGTTGTTCTTAGAAACAAGAAGAGACGGACTGAACGTTCCGCCCGCCCTTTCCTCAGAGAGGAATTGCTTGAAGATTTCGCAAGAGTGCACCGATGCCCCAGAAGTTCCAGGATATTCCTGGCCGAAAATCAGCAGTCGCTTTCCCGGAACACCTAAAGACATTCCCTAGATTACCGCTCAAGATTTAAATAACGTGCCCTATATTCCGTCAGATGAAAGTCCTCACAGTTACACACTATCCCTATCTTCCAGATGGAGCGCTCAGGCCCGCCGGGATCGAGACGTTCTTCGCCTGGCACGACAAAGCGCTCTCAGGAGCGGGGGTTGCCCATGAAAACTTCCTTGTCTGCCGGAACCACCGCCAGGAAACCTTCCTTGCGTCAAAGAAAACACATCCGCCTTTCACTGGAGAGTTCCGGGTATATCCTTCGGATTATCCCGTCTCATTCGAGCACCTCTTGAACATTCCCTTGCTCCGGAAAAGAATTTCCAAAATTTTCCAGGACGGGAAATTTGACGTCGCTCACGCCAACGGGGAAATCTACGCGATGTACCGTCCAAAACCGCTCGTCACCCATGTCCACGGAACTCTGAACTACGCGAACCTCCTTTCCAAGGGAAAGGGAACTCCGAGGCACATCCTTTCGACACTCTTCTCAAGGAAAATCTCGCAAATCGCAGCGAAGCGAAGCGACATAATGATATTCAACACTAAAATGCTCTCGGACATCTACCCTTTCGATGTCAGGAAGAAGACAATCCCGCACGCAATAGATATCGCTTCCAGATGTTCCCCGCCGCCCCGCAAAATGAGGATCTGCTCAGTCGCAAGGTATATTCCGCTGAAAAATCTGGACATTCTCATCAACTGGTTCTCTTTTTACGTAAAGAAGTCAAGGGTTCCCGCGGAACTTCATCTGATAGGACACGGTCCCTTGGAACAGGACCTCAGAAGACAGGCGATTTCCGAAGGAATAGGCGAAAAAGTCTTCTTCTACAGCCTTCCGAATCCGAGAGCAGTCCGGAAAACATTGAGGAAAATGTCTGCAGTTGTCTCAATCGAGCCGGGGGGAGTTGGCTACAATGGGCTTGAGGCAATGGCTGAAGGAGTTCCGATGATAGCCCTTTCAAACGATTGCGGCTGCAGCTGGGGTGCGCCAGTCAAGAGATTCTCGAGCGCCGAAGAGTTTCTGTGGGCAGTCGAATCCCTGAAGCCCTCCGACAGGGCCCGCGCAAGAAAGCACGTCGAAAAACACCACAATTCCGAAAAGATATTCAAAATGTATATTTCCGCATACAAGGAAGCAATCGAACTCGGTTCCCGCTAGTCATTTTTCAGAGAAGAATTTTACTGAAAAAGCAAATATCAGAATCGTTCCGAAAATAGCAGATATCCAGTATGCAGCGACGGCGCCCATTATCCCGTAGGACCGTATCAGGAAGAATCCCGCAATAAACGCAACAGCCAACTGGGCCGCCCTCAGGGAAAGAACGTTTCCTCGCTCCCCCGCAGTCACAAGGAAGCTGACCAGCAATGAGTTGACCGCGGATTCGACAATGAACGGCAGAACCAAGTAAGGCAAAATCAAAAATGACTGCCAATATTTTTGGAGGAAGAATTTCGTAAGCACGAAATATCCCGCAACCGCAACAATTCCAAGAAGGGTTGCCGCAACTAGGGAATATTTCACCGCGGTTTTCACGATGCGCAGACGCTCGGCGCCCTTCGTTCTCGTGAAATGCACGGCTGTCGCCGAGAAAATCGAGCTCGAGGCCACAAGCATCAGGAAAACCGGGAGATATGCTATTGCATACTGCGCCACATGGTCCTTCGGCCAGAAAAGGCCGAGAAGAAGATTGTCATAGTTCTGGAGGGCATAACTGAGCCAGGACGCGATTGCATAGACCGCGCCGGTTGTAATGAGCGCACGCTCAGATTTCCCGACCAACGAAAACAGCTTGACCGCACCGGAAATTTTGCCGAGGGAAACCCCCGTTTTCTTGAACTTCAGCAATGCATCCGCAAAATACGTCAGAGAGACTCCGACGAAGAGCCCGTTTATGCCGAAAAAGAAGGTCAGGATTGGGACGAGAACAAAGTAAAGCGCCCCGGAAACGACGTTAAGAAAGGACAATATTGAAATTTTCTCAGCAACAATAAGATAGGCCCCTGAAAGACTGGAAAGCTGCCTGCATATGT
>JAZDJS010000014.1:0-7236 GCA_043803745.1 archaeon | reverse complement strand
CCAGGCAAAGGGGTTCTTCCGATTCCCACTCTGGGCCCCATCTTTCCCAAATTTCCCGTGAACGGATTTGCCACCAGGCAAAGGGGTTCTTCCGATTCCCACTCTGGGCCCCATCTTTCCCAAATTTCCCGTGAACGGATTTGCCACCAGGCAAAGGGGTTCTTCCGAGACAGAAAAATGCAATCGGGAGCGGCCGACCGGGCCCTTTGAACGGGGATGACGAACATCTTTAAGCGGTCCGATGCGGCCTCCCATTGTTTCCATACCAAGTACTTTTTCCGTACTTGACTGGACGGGTTTTTCGAGGAACCTTTAAAAGAGCGGACGGAAACTTCCATACATGGGCTTTCTCAAGGAATTCAGGGATTTCGCAGTGAAAGGCAACGTGCTTGACTTGGCAATCGGAGTCATAATAGGCGCCGCCTTCGGGAAGATAATCAGCTCCTTCGTCGCCGATATCGTAATGCCCCCTCTCGGACTTTTGCTCGGAAAGGTCGATTTCGCCAACATGTTCATAGTCCTCAGTTCCGGCAGAAACTTCAAAACCCTTGCCGAGGCGAAGGCCGTAGGGGCAATAACCCTGAACTACGGGAATTTCCTAATGGCAGTAATCGACTTTGTCCTGATTGCGCTCGCGATTTTCATGGTGATTTCCCAGATAAACCGGATGAAGAAAAAGGCTCCGGCGCCCGAGCCGAACACGAAGGAATGCCCGCACTGCATTTCAAGGATTCCGCTCAATGCCAGGAAATGCGCCTACTGCACCTCGCGCCTCTGAGACCCGCGAATCAACCCATGAGCAGAAGGGAGAACGCGTTGTGGCAATCTTTGCATTTCAGAGAGAGGGAGTTCCCAAGAAACATTTTCTCCCGTTCGACCTCGTAGTTCTGGGACTTGCAGCAATTCGGGCAAACAACCGTAACATCGCCCGTCACGTACGGATAGAACGCATTGATCACCTCGGAGAAATACCTTATTGAGTCGAGGTTGACCTGTTCCCCCGCATTCCTGGAAATGAGCCCCTTTGCAACGGAAACCTCATGCTCGACAGCCTTGTGGCGGCCAGCCCAATTCAGGAGGTCGATGACCTTCCCAGAGGAATACTTCCCCTCTCCCTTCTTCTTTTTCAGCGCGAATTTCAGCGTGTTTATCATTGCAAGCCGCGAAAGGGATGCCAGCCCGAAGAGATGCGCATATACCCCTTCCTGGTATGCCGCACGCGTCTCGGGAAACTTCAGGAAGAGCCCGGAAGGTATTGCCACCTTGTAGTATTTCAGGTATGCGAACCGCTTTTCGAAGCTCCTTTTTGCCTGGGCGGTCTGATGGACCGAGCCAACCAGGCTGCCGAGAAGGACCCCCGGGGTCAGCTCGTCTTCCTTACTTCCGTTTGGTGCTTGAGCAGCAGTTCCCAAGAGAAAGCCCTCCATATGCAAGCAGCCCCGTGCCAAGGCCGATGAAAATCCCCGCAGGCACGTTGCCGAAAACGAACCCGAAGCCCAGCCCAATAAGAAGGCAACCGGGTATGAATATTCCCGCCTTGTTTTCCAGGGACTCGGTTTTCCTGCTGGATTCGGCAAGTTTCTTTTTCAACGCCATTGTACTTGCGTGAGCCGCCCGCCGTTTTTATCCTTTATCTTCCCTAGAGCTCTTCCTTCTCAGTCGTGAGGGCGGGCATTGTAACGGACTTTCCGACTCCCGGGAGTGCGCGAATCTGGTCAACTACAAGCTTGCCGAGGGCGTCTATCGACTCTGTGCGCACCTTCAGGAGAATGTCCCAGTCCCCTGCAAGCAGGGAAACCTCGGAAACCTCATCTATTTTCGCAAGCGCTTGGATCAGCTGCCTTTGGGAAAATTTCTGGTTCGGGGAATATCCGAGGAGAATGAACGCCTTTACGGGCTTGCCCAGAAGCGCATAATCCGGCTCAATCGTGAATTTCCGTATCACCCCGCTCGAGGCAAGCCTCTGTATCCGTTCGTGCACGGTGACCCTCGGAATCGAGAGCGTCCTGCCGATTTCCGCCGTCGACTGGCGGGCGTCCTTTTTCAATTCCCGCAATATCTTCAAATCCTTTTCCTTAACCGGTTGGAGTTTCGCCATTTTGACCAATCCCGTCGGAACGTCGGGTTTCTCGTTTATAATGTCTCCTTTCCGGCGCAGATTGTCGATTTTTTTGACTCAACATATATTAGCCATTTCCTGGCAATTCCAGGGAGGTTTCCGGAAGCGCACATCCGCAACAATGCCAAGCGGTTTAAAAGCCGGCCGGGATTCCCTCGCTGGACTGAAAAAAATGGGAAAATACAAACCGAAACTGGGGTTCACTGAAACCGAAGTCGGGATAAAGCTGATCAAGGACTGCTTCGAGCGGAAGCTGGCGAAAAAACTAAGCCTCCTGCGCGTGACCGCCCCCAAATTCCTTGTTGTCGGGACGGGGCTGCAGGACGACCTTGCCGGAACCCAGGAGCCCATCGGGTTCCACACAAAGTTCATTGAAAGGAAGGTCGAGATCGTCCACAGCCTTGCCAAATGGAAAAGGCACACCCTTTGGAAGCGGGGCTTTCCGGTCGGCAAGGGAATCTACACCGACATGGACGCGATACGGAAGGACGAGCTTGCCGACGAAATACACAGCATCTACGTGGACCAGTGGGACTGGGAGCTTATGATCGGGAAGGGCGACCGGACCCTCGGTTTCCTGAAAAATGTCGTCCGGAAAATATATTCCGCAATGATTGAAACGGAAAGGGAAGTTGCGAGAAAATTCCCGCATCTCAAGGCGCGCCTTCCCAGGGAAATCCGTTTCATCCATTCCGAGGCGCTCGCCAAGAAATATCCCGGGCTAACCTCCGCCGAGCGGGAGACGAAAATAGCGAAGAAATTCGGTGCAGTTTTCATAGTCGGAATAGGGCACGAGCTTTTTGACGGAAAGCCGCACGACCTCCGGGCAGCCGATTACGACGGCTGGAGCACCCTGACCTCGGAGGGGCGCGGATTGAACGGGGACATAATCGTATGGGACAAAACGCGAGCGCGCCCGCTCGAACTCTCTTCGATGGGAATCCGGGTCGATGCGGATGCACTGAAATACCAGCTTGGCAAGTCCGGGTCGATGGAACGAACTTCCCTTCCCTTTCATAGCGGAGTGCTCTCAGGGAAAATCCCTCCCACAATAGGCGGAGGAATCGGCCAGTCGCGGCTCTGCCAGCTTCTCCTTCACAAGGCGCACATCGGCGAGGTCCAGTCCTCGATTTGGCCGGACGAAATCCACGACTCATTCGGCGAGGCAATCCTCTGAATCCGTGCGGAATCAGGCGTCCTTCTTCAGGAAAACCGTGTGGGTCGGGTATGCAATCTCTATTCCCTCCCTCTCGAAAGCTTCCTTGATTGCAAAGCCTATCTTCTGGTGGATTTCCCTGAACGCAAGTATATCTCCGTTCGAAATGTTATAGACTGCTTCGAAAAGCAAAGAAGATTCCGCGAAACTTATGAAATGACATCTTTCGAAGCTCGCGTCCTTGACCGATTTGACAATTGATTCGATAATGCTCGGTATCCTCTCGAGTCTTTCCTTTTTCGTCTGGCAGGACACCCCGATGTTGAAAATAACCTTCCGTTTCTCCATCTTCTTGTAGTTCCGGACTCTCGTGCTTGTCAATTCCTGGTTCGAGACAACGAGTTCATCGCCTTCCAGCGTCGTAACCCGGGTCGTCTTGATTCCGATTTTCCTGACGGTTCCCTTGTCAGTCCCGACAACAATGAAATCCCCGACCTGGAAGGGCTTGTCGAAATATATCGAGAACGAGGCGAAGATGTCCGTGAATATGTGCTGCAGCGCGAAAGCAATCGCGATTCCGCCGATTCCCAGTCCGGTAAGGAGCGCGGAAATGTTGAATCCAAGGAATGAGATTATCGAAAGCCCCGCGACAAGCCAGAGGACTATCTTCACCATCCCCCGCATTACCGAAAGCGAGCTTTCGTCAGCAGGTCCCCGCTTCTCGCCCATTTTCCGGAGGAGATAGTCGAGGAGGACCGCAATTGAGCCGACCGAATAGAAGATCGCGATAACAATAGTTGCCTTGTCAAGGAAGGAAGCGAACCCATTCGGGACCGCCAGGAACGCCGTCGCAAACCGGAACGCAAAGAACGCAAGCGGAACTAGGCCGAACGCCTTGACCGCCGCAATTATCGCATCATCGAAATCTGTCTCCGTCTTTTCCGCAAGCTTCTCAAGGTATTTTATCACAACGTTCTTGAAAATCCAGAGACCGACAATTCCCCCGGTGAAAACCCCGAGGGAAATCAGGTATTGCTGAACGCTATTTCCGAAAATCTCAAATGCAAAGTTCAAAGCCGCCATTCCGAAAACGACCGGGAACGGGTTTTTATCTGTTTTTGTTCCGTCCGGGAACGGGTTTTCTTGCGGCGGAACGGGCAATGAGCCATATTCCCGCCCCGACAACAAGCACGCCGGCAACCCAGCCAACCCGCGCAGCAAGGACAAGGTTCTCCATAATCCCGAGCCTGCTGCAATCTCCCTCAATCTGGGCGTTGAACGGGTTTCCGAGGTCGGATAGGCAGAGCGCGCGGGAAACCCCATAGCTTTCAGAATCGGCAAAGGAGATTATCCTCGGGTGCGCGACAACCGAGGCAATGAGGATGAACAGCCCCGCAAGAACCAAATAAATCCCGCCCTTCATGCCGGCGGAAATCCTGTCCTGAATAAAAAGCTATTCAACCAGGGCCCGGTCACGCGCGCATTTTTCCGTCATCCTGAACGCGTTCTCAGAATGTCAAGCAAGCCGGAAATAGCCTCCCGGATGTCCGACTCTTTGTATTTGGTAGAAATTGCTTGCCGCTCTTCCTTCCGGCCAAGCGAGAATTCCGCGGGAAGAGCCCCCTGCAGACACACCGTTCTCCGTCAAAGACAAGCTTCGTCGTGATGGGCATACCTCACCAGGCGGACGACCTTTTCGCTTTCAAAGATTTCGTAAACCAAGACGAAATTCCGCACATGGACCCGCCAAAAACCCGAAAGGAGGTTCCTCAGAGGCCCGCCTGCGTAGAGATTCGCAAGTATTCCCGAGAGTTTCCTTTTCAGAAGAGCTGCTTGAAACTTGTCTTTATTTTTCAGCTTGTCGAATTCCTTCTTCAGGTTTTCTGAAATCTCAAGCGAATAGTTGCTCAGAGAATCTCGTCCAGATTCTTCACCTTGACGAATTTGCCCTTCCTCAGCCTTTCGAGCGTCCGGAGGAAGCCCTCCCTCACAATCTCTTTCTCCTCGAGCTGCGCTCGCATGAAAATTTCCACCTGCTTGCTCATTGAGAACCCGTTCTCCTTGCAGAAATCCCGGAAATCCCGATAGATCTGTTCCGTAATGTTGAACGTTTTCACTGCCATGTTCCAGTTGAATAAGGTTAATTAACTTTATATAACCAATGGTTTTGGGCACGAGTCAAAGCAGCTTGAAAGGATAAAACGGGTTGGAGGGAGAAAGTTTCCGATAATTTTGTTAGTTTCAGGAAAGAAATCTCCCCGCTATTCAAGGAAAAAGTTCCCTAGAGAAATCATCTGCAATCAATTGTCTCAAGAACCGGAATCTCGACTTCCGGCAGGGAAAGCCGACCCTCCCTGTAATTCACGTCTTTCCACGGGCAGAATCCAATCCTGAATCGCACACCCCCGGACATGAACCCATTTGTTTCAAGAAGATAAGGCGTGCCTTTTGAAGCAAGATCAGTCATGAGAGGCCTTAGGACGGTTCTATACGCTCCAAACGAAAGGGGGTCCTTAGCTCCTGAAGCAACGAGCCCTGGGAGATTTCCAAGCGCCCAGAGAGAGAAACGGTAGCCCCGTTGATTTTTCGCATCAGCAGTGATTTCAACTGCTCCGTCGACAGCAACAACATGCTCTCTTGGGCAGAACGGATAACGCATTAGCAATTCCCCAAGATCCCCTTCGCTCGGACTGGCATCTATTCTTCCAATTCCCTCAACTGCAAAGTATGCTGGGTGACTGTGCTTGACTTGCTCAGGATACCGAACACCTGCCGGAAAGCTGACTCCGGTTTTTTCGCCAACCACGCAAATCTGTGCCGCATTATTCCACTGAGGACGATCCTGCCTGCTTGGGGAGAAGAGGCCGATTTCGAAAGGAAGATTCGGAAGCTGCTTGAGAATTTCGGGGGGCAAGAAGCCCTCGACTTCGAACAAATCCCCCGGATTCGCATTTCCAAGGATTTTTAACGCGGTCTCAGAAGAGAGCGTTCCTTTCAAATCCGCGTAATCTCTGGGGAAAAGCGCCATTTCAGCAGTATCCAGCAAAGGGACTGGAGACTTTTAAATCTTCCCTTTTTTAACTACTTTATGAGAGTCAATTGAGAACAATTGAAAAGCAGCAAAACCCCGACAATCTAATTTGCAAAAATTCCGAAAATCCTTCTCCACGTGACGGTCCTCCAGTGACAAAACACATATAAGGTCCGGGAACGCAATACCCACTGCTTGTTTAGCTGAAATACGTGAGGCATCAAGCCTAGAAACTGGGAAGAACTTTTGTCGGGCTTGAATGGATGAATGAAGGCTCCAATCAAAAGAGGCAAGCCTCTCGAGTTTTGGAGTTGGACCGAGGAAAGGGGCGAAAAAAGCGTTCGCAAACCTACCGAAGAGCATATAAAGCCCTCAAAAGTTGTCCCGAATCCTGCCTTCGTCGAAAGACCGAAGGGATGACCTGGACCGAGTTTCCAGAGACGGGCAGAAGCGCGGTCAACGGCCAAAGAAGTTAGACACAAGGATGTGCACGTGTTGTGCACCCAGTGAGTGTCCCAAACTTTCCAGGCTGCGCCACAAAAAGGATGAACTCCATACCCTAATCGATATGGACCGAAGTGGGAAGGACACACATATGATGCATATGCCGACGCTGAATGAGCGTTAGGGCAGATGCATCGTTATGAATTTTGTCAAAATGCCTAGTGAGTAAGAAGTACGCGGCTCGGTCTTTTCTTGCCCTGAAAAGCGAGGAATAGTACCAGAGTACGCGACCTCTGTGTTTTAATAAATAGGAGCTCTATAATCAAAACACGCCAATTCACAAAAATTAAAATTCAAGGTATTTGCCGATCCGGCACTTTTCCCTTTGGGGAAACCCAAGGGAGAAGAATGGTCGGGAGAGACCAAATTGTAATCAGGATTCAGGTTTATCCTGCCTGAGGCTACCGCTATTGGGATTCGACTAAG
>JAZDJS010000013.1:0-3143 GCA_043803745.1 archaeon | reverse complement strand
AGGCCGCACGAGATGATCCGAAAAGGGCGGCTCGAGGAAATAAGGCGAAAAATTAAGAGAAGCGGAATTTTCAGGGAGCCAATAATCGTGGACAGGAAAGATTACATAATCATCGACGGGCATCACAGGACGGAGGCTCTGAAGAAACTTGGCGCAAGAAAGGTCCCGGCAATCCTGGTTGATTACGGGAAGGTCCGGCTAGCATCAAGAAGGAAGGGGCTACTTGTCACAAAGGAGCTTGTCGTGGAAACTGCCCTGGCCGGAAAGGTTTTCCCCCCAAAAACAACCCGGCATTTCGTGAGGGGCAGGAAACGGGCGCTGAGGATTCCCCTTGGGGAACTTGACTAGTTTCCGGAATGCTCCTGGTCGGGATAGCTTGCGACAGTCCTCTCAACTATCTCAAACTGCACTCCCGCCCTCTTGAAAGCGTCCTTTGCAAGCTTCGAGGAATGGTAGTCGTTCTTGGCAACCACCCTCTTGATTCCGCAGGTGACAAGGAGCTTTGCGCAGGTGAAACAGGGAAAAATCTTGCAGTAAAGGGTTGCTCCGTCAATCGAAACCCCGGCTTTGGCAGCCTGGCAGATTGCGTTCTGCTCTGCATGGGTCGTGCGGATGCAGTGGTTGTGGACCTTCCCGTCCTCCTCAATTGCCTTTGCGAAGAGGTGTCCTTCCTCGTCGCAATGGGGCATTCCCGGGGGGGAACCGACATAGCCGGTAGCGACAATCCGCTTGTCCTTCACAATGACGCAGCCAGTCGTCCCACGGTCGCAGGTCCCGCGCCTTGAAACAGTCTCCGCAATCGCGAGGAAATATTCGTCCCAGCCGAGCCTTTTCGGAGCCATTTGAAAAGTCCCGGGAGCTTGTTTAAAAAAGTTAGTCCGGAAATCTCTCGAGGAATTTCCTCGAGGCAAGGGCTATTGCTAGAGGGCTTGGCAGGGGAATGGACTTCGTTTCCTACCGATGCAGGGAACCTTGACGGCTCGGTCCGCTAACTTTTTCTGCCTAGGAGAAATCCCCTAGCTTTGACAGGACGTTCCTAGAGGCGAGTGCGATAATGCATGCGAAATAGAAGCTGTCTTTCCTTGTGAAGAATCCGCCGGTCAGGAGGCCCGTTGTCCCAATCCCGTGGTTGACGTTCCTAGTCCCAAAGAGCCTGTCGGCAGCAGCCCCCATGGTGATTTTCTTCGAAACCATTAGCTTGTGGAATTTCTCGGGAAGCTTCGGTCCGCCGGCCGTCCCAAAGGAAATTCTTCTTTTATCATCGGTAACTGCGACAATCCCTTCGGCGAAGAACCCGTTTTTCCCGCAGTTCCTAAGTCCCCCTTCGACTCCGACACCATAGTCAGCTTTTAGTGCTTTGACTGCGGCAAGGGATCTATTCCTCGCCCCTAGGAAAGCTTGGAGGCCGACCGGCTGGGGAGTTATCCCTGATGAAACGGAGACTGGGCTGAATTCGAATCCCTTTCCCGGGAAAACTTTTCGGAATGCGCACGTCACCGCCGAAATCTTCACAGGGTTCTTCGTCCCTATTGCAACAACAGTTTTCCTCTTCGTCGGTTTCATTTTGGGAGCTTCTCGAGTTCCTTGTTTATTTCCCTTTGGGCGCCCTCATATGCAAGGTCCGGGTCGAATCCGGGGGGGAAATTTATCTTTGTCCCGTCAAGGTTCATCCGGAAGTTGTGCTCGTAATATTTGAATCCCGAGCGCAGGTAGAGCCTATGGGCGGCTGCCCGGAAAACCCCGGAGGCAACCCAGATTGATTTCGCCCGGAGTTTTTTTGCAATCGAAATTGCCTCTGCGACAAGGGCGCTCCCGATTCCCTTTCCTCGGTGAGCGGAATCGACGACAAGCTCGTCAATTATCACCCGCCTACCGTTCGCCCGGATTGCCTCGACAACAAGAAGGGTTTCGACTCCGAAAACTTTCCCGGCGCCATCCTCGGCGCAGAGGAGGATTGAGCTCCTGTTCTTCAGGGCTTTCCGGAAGGCGGGGGCGGAGCTCTTCGAGCAGCTGTTACTTCCGACAAGCTGGTCCAAAAGGAGGAGGTATTCCCGCTCGTCTGATTTGCGCGCGCGCCTTATTTTCATCTGGCGGCATCCTCCAACATTGCTTTTAGCTTTAGCGCATCCTTGTCGAGGAGGGGCGACTCGCAGATTATCGTCGGGGAGAACTTGTGGGTGGAAATAACCCTCGCAAGCGGGCGGAAATCCGGGCCGGGTCCGGTCCCGATTGGGACGTGGTTTTTCTCGTTGCCCTTGACCGGGTCGAAATTGAGCTCGGAGAAATGGCAATGCAGGGTCCGCGCAATCCGCGGACCAAGGGATTTTTCCGCCTTCTCAAAGACGGAAAGATAGTCCGCCTCTGTTTTCATCCCGCCCTTCGAGCGGGCGTGGAGATGGGCGAAATCAATTACCGGGACTGCCAATTCCAGCTGTGAGCAGATTGCAAGGATTTCCTCAAGCGTCCCGAACTGGCTCTGCTTGCCGGTCGTTTCCATCCCGAGCACGACGTTCCTCAGGTTCCGCGAGCGGATTTCCGAGAGCGCGCTTTCCATCGTTGCCTTGATTTTTCTTCCGGCCTCGGCCGGACTCTGCCCTAGATAGAACCCGGGATGGAAAACTATCACGAACCTCTGGTCCCCGAGAGCTTCCCCGACCTTTATGCAATCCGTCAGGTGGCGGACGGAGTTCCGGAGCTTCAGCTCCTCAAGCGCGCAGCAGTTAATCCAGTAAGGGGCGTGGCAGGATAGGGAGATGTCAAGTTTTTTCGCAAGGACGCCGATTTCTCCGGCGAGTGGCGCGCCCATCCTGACGCCCTGGACGAATTCCATTTCAAATGCGTCAAGTCCCTCGTCTTTCACGTAAGAGAGGGCCTCGAGGGTGCTTGCGCATCCGGGAGGAACGCCCGCGGGGCCGAACCTCGTTTTCAACTCAATGGCCATGTTCTTCCGGGGGACCGAATTCTCAGAGGTTAAAATGTTTCTTGGTCGGCAGGTCAATAAATTGCGGAAAGTGCTCCGTTCGCAACTATTCTTGGGGATCCCCGTTGGAGCGCGGGCGCCCGATAGGTCTCCCATTTCAGGGAATCCGCGCCCCTGAAAATTTCCTGGATTTCCGTTGGAAGCCTGCCAATTGGTAAGAGTT
>JAZDJS010000012.1:0-13357 GCA_043803745.1 archaeon | reverse complement strand
CCGGCCTTCCCGGAACTGGGAAGAGTGCCCTTGCCCGGAAACTGGCAAAGAAACCTGGCTCTTTTTATTTTGACTCGGACCTTTTCGGGAAAAGGTTCCTAAAGCGGCTCGGGGTTTCGTTCAAGGGGCTCCCAAATAGGCAAGCTATGCGAATCCGGCTACAGTCCCAGATTGAAAAGGTCAGAAAGCTTCGGGAGCTCTTTTGGAAGAAGGGGGTGCGGACCGTTTTCATTGACACCTGCTTTGACATTCCGGCTGCCCGGAGGCTTTACTATTCCCTCGAGGAAACGGGGGTTGAGGTTTTCGTTTTCGAGCTGGTTTGCCAAGAAAGGCTTGCGCTGGAAAGGATTCTTGGAGGGGTCCATCAATTAAGAAGAATGCCGGGGGGAAGGGACTCCCGACTGAAGGCATACTATTCAATGAAACGCGGCTGGAAACATATAAGGCACAGGAACCATTTCAGGATTCGCTCGGATTCCCCTTTTGCCGGAGCGCATATTGGGGAACTTTTGCGCCTGACAAACCCCGACAAACCTTTAAAAAGCCGTTGAGCAACCTCCTCCGGCAATGAAATTACCCAAGGACATACAGGGATACTGCCCGAAATGCAAGAAGCATACCTTGCACCACCTCCTCCTGGTCAAAAAGCACAAGGCAAGCGAGCTTGCCGAGGGACAGCGCAGATACAGGAGAAAAACGGTCGGCTATACTGGATTCCCGAGGCCGAAGCCGTCCGGCGAAAAGGCTGCGAGGAGAAAGGATCTCCGGATGGAGTGCACCGTCTGCAAAAAGCAGAGGCCGAGGACCCGCACGTTCCGCGCCAAAAAATTCGAAATAGCGAAGAAGGAGAGCAAATAAACAAAATGGTGAAACGCAAGAAAGGGGAGGCAATACCGAGCCCCTCGTCAAGGTTCATGAAGGTCAAGTGCGAGAAATGCAAGAACGAGCAGATTATCTTCAACAAGCCGGCAAACATTGTAAAATGCCTTGTCTGCGATTCGGTTCTCGTCGAGCCGAAGGGCGGCCTGATAAACGAAAGGGCCGTGAAGATAATTGAGGTGTTCGACTGACTTCTGTGTCTGAGCAAAGTGTAATGGCCACTGGCAACCCGAGCGAACAGGCACCCCCCCAGATTGAAAAGCGGGACGGATTTCCCTTCGAGGGAGACCTCGTGCTCTGCACAGTCACGACCGTTTATCCGACGAGCGCTTTCGCGCGCCTCGAGGAATTCCACAACCTTGAAGGGATGATTCCGATCGGGGAGATATCATCCTCATGGGTCAAGAACATCAGGTCGATTGTGAAGGAGGACAAGAGCATTGTCTGCCTTGTGATGGCGGTCAACCTGGAAAAAAGGCACATCACACTTTCCCTCAAGCGGGTTAGCGAGGTTGACAAGAAGCAAAAGTTCGAGCAGGTCAAGCGGGCGAAAAAGACCTCGAAAATGCTCGAGATTGCCCGGCGGAAGATAACCGTCGATGGGGAGCTGCTCGAGAGGATTGAAAAGGAATTCACCGAGGTTTATTTCGCCTTCGAAGCTGGCGCGCGCCTCGGGGCCGGCGCTCTTGCCGAACGCGGGTTCTCCCCGGAGGTTTCCAAGGTTTTCGAGGAAACCGGGAAGGACAACATTACGTTCCAGGATGTCGAGCTCAAGGCGTCCGTCGAACTTTCAAGCTTTGCGGAGGACGGTGTCGCTGCCGTAAAGAGGGTTCTTGCAATTGCCGGGAAAGCCGGCGCGCAAGTGTCCTACATAAGCGCCCCGAAATACCGGATTTCGCTCACTGCGAAGGATTACAAGACTGCGGAGCGCCAGCTCAGGGGGATTGCCGAGGGCATGGCAAAGGCTGCCAAGAAGGAGGGTACGCGGTTCGATTTCGCGCTGATCAAGGACGGCAACAAGGAGGAGGAAGTCAAAGTATGATAATACGGCGCTGCGGCTCGTGCCAAGCATACACACTCAGGGCTGCCTGCCCGAAATGCGGCGCCCCGGCAAGCTCGCCTCACCCCGCCAAGTTTTCCCCAGAGGATACCTACGGAAAATATCGGCGGATGATGAAGGCGGAGGCCAAGGCCAGCGCTGAGGCTAAAGTCAAAATCTGAACCTATGATAAGTGAAATGGGAATCCGCAGTTCCCTGTGAAGCTGGACCGTCTGAGGATGACCGAACCAGCAAATATGGAACGTGCAAAAAAGGCCGAGGCGGATGCCGAAGTCCGAGCTTGAGTGAAACGAAATCCAGCAAGAAAGCTGGGCTAGAACAAAAACAAATGGAGCGAAGGAAAAATGATAATCTGGAACGTAATTGAAAAGCCGAAGCTTAGGAATCCCATTCTTGTCGAAGGTCTGCCCGGGATAGGGAACGTAGGGAAGGTTGCGAGCGAATATTTCATAGAGAAGCTCAAGGCAAAAAAATTCGCCGAGCTCTATTCCGACCACTATCCCTACCATGTTTTCGTCAACGAGGATGACACGATAGACCTCCCCCGGAACGAGTTCTACTACTACCGCTCGAAAAAGAAGGGGGAGCCGGATCTGATAATAATAACCGGCGACATACAGTCGATGACGCCCCACGGACATTATGAGATTGTGAAGGCGATGCTTGATTTCGTCAAGCCCTACGGAGTGAAGCAGATGTACACGCTCGGGGGGTTCGGGGTTCCGGTCCTTCCGAAAACTCCGAAGGTAATCGGCGCCGTCACGCAGCCGGAATTCAAGAAGAAATACGAGAAGCTCGGGGTGAAGTTCGAGAAGGGCGAGCGCGTCGGGATAATAATCGGGGCATCGGGGCTCCTGCTGGGCCTGGGTAAAATCGAGGGCGTCGAGGGGATCTGCCTCATGGGCGAGACTCTCTCGCGGCCCATGTTCACCGACGCCAAGGCAGCAAAGCACGTGCTGCTCGAGCTCTGCAAGCTTCTGAAGCTCAGGCTTGACATGAAGGATTTGGACGAGCGCTCGGTTGAGATGGACCGGGCAATTGCCAAGGCAAGGGAAATCGAAAAGTCCATGATTTCCGACTCGAGGGGCGGGAAGCCAGACGAGTTCAGGTATATCGGGTAAGCAGAAATGCGGGGCGTTCTTTCAAAAAACCTAGAGCGGCTCCTCAAGAGGCGAATTTTCCCGGAGCTTGAGCACGGGCGGCGCAAGTTCGATGTTCCCCATACAAAGGCTGTCGTGAAATATGGGAAACTTCTTTCGAGAAAGGTGAACGTTTCTGAAAAAGGGCGCGTGCTTCTCATGATTGCCTGCTATTGCCACGACTGGGGATATTCTGAAACGTTCGGAGATGAGAAAAATTCGTCTGACTATTCAGATGTCCAAGCTGCGAAAAAGTCCCACGCAGAAATCGGCGCGCGGAAGACTTCCGAACTTCTCTCGGAAAAGTCCTTCGATTTCCTCTCAAAAAGCGACAAAGGAAAGATTGTGGAACTGGTTGGAACCCACGACCGCCTGGGCATGGCAAAAAACCTTCTTGGAACCCTTCTTTTCGAGGCGGACGTTCTCGGGGCAGTTTGGCCCGAGGGGAAAAGGCCTTTCTATGGCGTTGAGGCAAATGAAAGGTTCCTAAAGGAGGAAATCGGGCGGGAAGGGCCGCTCTTCAAAACCGCAACTGGAAAAATGCTCCTTGAAAAACTCCTCAGATTGAGAGCGGACTATTATGCGAAGAAATTCGGGAAAAATCTGGAAAAATAACTGGACTGGGTGGAGACCCGTTCGGGAAAACTGCGTTTCTCGAGAAGGTTGAGCGGAAGCGAAATCCCGGAGGGAAAATCGAAAAGTCCATGATTTCCGACTCGAGGGGCGGGAAGCCAGACGAGTTCAGGTATATTGGATGAAGAAAACATAGGAACCCCTTTGGAAGGGTAACATTTAAAAACAGCTGCCGCTCCGGGTAAGAATGACAAGTCAGACTCCTTTTGGCGACTTGCTTGCCAATTGGCATGACGTTAACACAAGCGGTTTCAAAGGCGCTGGGAGAGGTTACCTGAAGTTCCACTGCACATGGGGTCCGACAGAGGAACTAGAAGACCAAGGAAATTCCAGTAATCCAGTCATTGCGTTTGTAAATAAAGTGGTTGATTTTATTGCGGGAAGTTCGCCAGCAGCCCCGGAAGCAGAACCCGTTGAAGAGCATAGGAATTACCTAGTCGACGGTTCAATGAAATTTGAGTTCAGGGAAGTTATTCCACCCGGCGGAAAAACGGACTGTTTCTACATTGTCCCGACAATTGAGCAACACCCAAAAATCCGGACCGCAGATACTGATTTGGAACTGCCAAATGACGTTCTGCAGAGGCCTGGCGTTCTTGCGCCCTTCCAAACCTATCTTGACGCACTGGTTGACGGGGATCCTGCGGTGGGGGGTGTTTTCTCAAGTCCTGTTAAGCTTGGGAAAAGCCAGGTTGTAAAAGGTCCGAATATTCCGCTTGGCGAAATTCCATACAAATCGGAATTCCGGAGATATCAATTTACTGGGGACTGCTTCGCCGGAGAGCTCTACCTTCCGAAAACAATTGAAACCAAGAACATTCCCCCGATTCTGGGAATTTCCGTTTCTGCTGAGAAGCTCGCTTCCGAAGCGCAGAGGAAAATCCTGGTTCCGGGGATTTTTGACGCCTTGATAAGGTTCGGGGATGGTGTGCTTCTCAATCTAGAAAAGCTATATCTTTCCGAGCCAGTTATCAACGCGGCATATGCCCAGATTGCAGAAGCTGAGAAAATCGCAGAGGCAATTTAGCTTCCTTGTGAAAACAACCAAATAATAGGCCAAAACCCGCAAAATTAGTTAATTCTTGAGCCTGCAGGCTCAATGAATGCTCCAGGAAATAGATGCCGACCTGCACATACACAGCCGCTTTGCAAAGGCATGCTCGCCCGAAATAACGATAAACGCCGTTGCCGAATGCGCGCGGAAGAAGGGGCTTGCCCTTGTCGGCACGGGGGATGCGCTCCATCCGGACTGGCTTGCCGAAATAAAGCAGATGGGCTATAGCGACGAGACCGGGATTTTCACGCACGAGAACGGGGTCAAATTCATCCTTACCGGGGAGCTTGAGGACAGGGATTCCGTGCACCACCTTGTGATTTTCCCGGGGCTTGCCGCGCTCCAGGATGTGAAGGAGAAGCTTGAGAATTTCTCGAACAACTTCGCTTTCGACGGCCGCCCGAAGGTCGGGCTTTCCGGGGAGGCAATTGCGAACACCTGCCTTGATTCCGGCTGCCTTTTCGGCCCTGCCCATGCATTCACTCCATGGACAAGCGTTTTCAAGACGTTCACCTCGCTGTCCGAATGCTACAAATCCGCAACGCGCCTCCTTTCCTTCGTTGAGCTCGGGCTTTCCGCTGACACATATCTTGCCGACAAGGTCGAGGAGCTGCGCGCATTCGTCTACCTCTCAGGCTCAGATGCGCATTCCGCAAACCCGGCCCGGCTTGGGCGAGAATTCATGCGCCTTGCGGTGAAATCGGTTTCCTTCAACGAGATAGAGCTTGCATTGAAGGGAGCGGCGGAGAGGAAAATAGTCTTCAACGCGGGAGTCGACCCGCGGGAAGGCAGATACCACTGCACAGCCTGCACGAAATGCTACCAGAAATACGGGATTGACGAAGCTCGCTCGCTCAGTTACACCTGCGTCTCCTGCGGCAGCATAATAAAGATGGGGGTCAAGGACCGGATTGAGAAGCTTTCTGGAGGCGCGCAATCGGTTTCCCCGCCCGGGAGGCCCCCTTACCAGTACACAATCCCACTCGTTGACCTGATAACGCGGGTGATGCGGATTTCCCCTGCCGAAGCCGAGGCGCGCTACAATGAAATTGTCTCGGATTACGGCACTGAGACAAAAATACTTTTCGAGCTCAAGCCCGAGGAGATTTCCCCGAAGCATCCGGAGCTTGCGGACGCGCTCCAGAAATTCAGGGACGGCTTTGTGGTCTTCGTCCCGGGGGGAGGGGGGCGGTACGGGCAGGTGATAATCCCGCGCGATTCCGAGGAAATGAAGAGGATTATCGTCGAACGGGCGAGCGAGATAAACTGCGTTTCCGGGATCACCCAGAAATCGTTGACGAAGTTCTTCTAGGGCCGGAAGCCTTTTAAACTATAGTTATCCATATCTTTCTATGGGAACAACTATCCAAGTCAGCGGCAGGCTTGTCCAGGTCCTAAAGGAAAGAAAAATGAGCGACAACGAGAGCTACGAGGAAATAATCTGGGACCTCCTCGAGGATTCCAAAAGGCTCAGTGCCAAAACGCTTAAGGAAATCGGAAGCTCGCGGAAAGCCTTCGCAAAGGGCAATTTCGTAACGATTGAGAAGCTCAGGAAAGAGTCCGGGCTCTGACAATGTACCAGATAGTCTTCACCGGCCCGGTAAAGTCGGAGTTCTCGAAACTGGACAATGAATTGAAGCGCAGGATTCTCGGCGTCCTCGAGAGGGCAAAGGTCAGGCCGGAGGATTTCGCGAAAAGGCTTGCCGGTCTTCCCTTTTGGAGGCTTCGCGCCGGGAATTGGCGGATAATAGTGGAAATTGACAGCAGAATGAAGATGATAATAGTCCACAAAATTGGGAACCGCGAGAACATCTACGATTAGGGCGCCTGGAGAAAATTGCCGCCGGGTTGAAATCGATCCTGATGCGTTCCTTTCCGAAAGGCCCTTTCCTGCACATAACCGACGAGGCGCGTCTTTGAATCCATCTTATCGCCATTTCTAGATGATTTGAGTAATTTCCCTTCTATTCCCCTGAAGAAACCGCAGAAACCGTAATCTTCTTCTTCGCAATCCTGAAAACCGTGAACCCTTCGGCGTCGAAGCGTGCGGAGAAGGTTTCCTCAGGAACTGAGAGGCTGGGGGGCCTGACGTTCACAAGAAGGGTCGAGCTGTTCTTCCCGGAAATAGTCCAGCCGGATTTCGTCGCGCAGACGTATTTCCCGTCGCCGCACGGAATTCCTGCCGAGTCGAAGCTTCCCTTGCCCGAGAATGAGAAGCTTGCGGGCACGCGCAGCTGCGCGCTTGCAACAGTCCCCATGTCCTCGAAGGTTTCGATTCCCTCGGTGCTGGAGGTTCTGGCTGCGAATGAAAGGCTGATTGGGAAATCCCTCCCGGAAACCGCCGGCTGCTTTTGGAATTCCGCCTTCATCGTCACCGGCCCGATTGCGACGGATTTCTCTTCGGTTTTCGAGCCGGGATTTACGCGCGCATATTCCTCTGGGGACATCACCCTTATTGATTCGAAAGCCCCGGAAATCGGGAAGGAATACCTGACTTTGAGGGAAATCTCCTGGGTGAAGCTCGTTTTCTCGGGGTCGCCCCAGGAATCGCGGGTCTTTGCGGTTACGTCGCATTTCGCCTCGTAGGACTCTCCAGGAGGAAGCTCGCCGATATAGACATCCGGACATCCGAAAAGGTTCGAGCCGAAATTGTAGAAAATCGCGTTGACATTCTCAAGCGGGACGCTCCCGGTGTTCTCGACCTCCGCCGTAATCCCGATAAGCTCGCCCTCGTTCGCGGAAACCTCGGATGAAAACGCGTCTGAAATCGAAATTATTGTTCCTTCGTTTTTTTTGTCGGTCGCCGGCGCGTTCCCGTCCCTGCTTGAAGTGCACCCGGCAAGGAGGACTAGAACTGCCGCAAGAATCACGAAGGCTGCGAATGACCTGGAGTTTTTCTTGTTTCTTGCCATCTTAGGTCCTCTCAAGCTTCACTGAAAGGTCGCTGATTCTGAAAATCCCCTCGTCGGGGGAGGAGAACACGAGCAGGTTCTTGCCGAAAACCGCGGATCCTTTTGTGAACGTTGCGAGAACCGTTCCCGCAACCGCCCTGTCCGAGTAGATGGTGACTTCCTTGTCCCCGACAATTGAAACCTGGATCGTTCCCGCGTGGGAAACTTCCGAAACGGTGAACTCGACCCGCCCCGTCATCCTCCCACCGTTAAGCACGTCGAAATCCTCGCGGGTCAGGGAAAACGTCGTCGCGGGGGTCCCCTTTCCCTCTGACGAGGTGAATACAATTATCTCCGCTCCCGCAAGCTCGGCGGAGTTCCCCTTTTCAGTCAGGAAGGCTATCTCATTCTCCCCAGAAAGAGTCGTCCCCGAGGAGGAAAAGTCGATTGAAACCGGGAGCGTTCCCTCTCCGACGGGGCTTTTCCAGATTGTTGCATTGTTTATCTTTATTGAAATCGGGGCGCCGGGGCTTGCCGAGGAAACCGTGAAAATGACCCGTCCGAGGACGAACGAGTCAATCTCCTCTTTCGTGAGGGCGAACTGGCGCTTTTGCGTGCTTGTTTCCTCCCCGGAATATCCGACGGAAATCCGGTTAATGCGGTAATATGAAGGCGACCAAATCTTCCACCCTGAGGAGGTTGTTGAGAAAACGAGGGAATTGCCATCCTGCCTCAGGCTTTCAAGGGGGATTGTGAACTCAACTTTCTCGCCAACCCCGGGATTCCCGGACCAGACTATCCTCCCATTCGCCCGCGCAATCAGGAGACCGAGGCCGTTTGTTTCGTCGACAACGAAGGAAACTTGGACCGGTTTGGAATTGTATAAGAACGCAATTTCATGCTCCTGGCTTGTCACAAGCCCGCGGGCAACTTCCGCAGAGCCGTTTTCTGAGGAAAGGGTCCCGCCAGCCCCCGACTTGAGGGAAACCCTGCCGAAATAGATGTGCCTGAATCCCTCGCCAATCGAAGCCCCGACAAGCCCGACCTGCTTTTCCTGCAGAAGCTCCCTTGGAATGAAGCCGACGAAAACGTTCCCCCCGGTCACCTCGCTTGATGCGAAAAGGGCGAGGAGCGATGCGAGGACTATTCCGGCGAGAAGTATAAGGAAAACGCCCGCAAGCCCCCGCCGGTTTTCCATATCCGGGACCGAATCGCCCATTTTTTATAAAGATTGGGGGTTTACAAGCCCCGATGAAAGTGATTTTCGCTGACGAACGGGCGGGGGAGCTGAAACTCCTTGTCGAAAACGGCGACGACATCTGGCACCTCTCGAACATCCTTACTGAGGATGGCAAAACCCTCGCGACAATGCGGACTGTCCGGAAGGTGAAGCTTGACCTAGGAAGCGAGAGGAGCGAATCCGAAAAGGTTGCCGTAACGCTTTCAATCCGGGTTGAAAAGGTCGAATATCACCCGTTCTCCGGCGCCCTCCGAGTTTCCGGGAAAATCTCTTCGGAAAACGACCTTGCTCCGCTCGGTTCCTACCACACGTTCTCCGTTGAGCCGGGGGACCTGATAAAGCTGCAGAAGGAGGGAGGAATTTCCTCCCTGGACCTTGAACGGATAAGGCGCGCAAGGCAGGCGCAGCCGAAAATCCTGATCCTCCTGATTGACCGGGATGAGGCGAATTTCGCGCTTGTTTCCGGGGAGGGGATAAACTGGCTTGCCTCGCTTGAGTCGAGCATACCGTCGAAAAGCGACCCGAAGGCATATGATTCGGCAACAAGGGAATATTTCGAACGGGTCTTTTCAGCGCTCCAGTCCTTCGCGCCCCGGGCGAAAAGCATTATTGTCGCGGGACCTGGGAATGCAAAGGAGAATTTTTCCGATTTCTGCCGGGGGAAAGTGAAATTCTCCCTGGCGAATGCAAGCTCGGCAACAAAGGCTGCTCTGAAGGATCTTCTTGAGGGGGATGGGAGAAAAATACTTGAGGGCACCGCCCTTTCCGAGGAGAATTCCCTTGTCGAACGGGTCTTTTCCCAGCTCGGGAAGAATCCGGACAAGGTTGCCTATGGCGGGGAACAGGTGAGGGCGGCCGCGCTTGCGGGCGCTGTTGAGAGGCTCCTTCTTACGGACAGCATGATAAAGAAGACGCGCCTTGACGGAACGTTCGTTCAGCTTGAGGAGACGATTCGCGCGGTTGAGAAAGCCGGCGGAAACGTTTCGGTCATTTCCGAAACGCACGAGGCGGGGCAGAAGATTTCCGGCCTTGGCGGGGTTGTCGGGCTTTTGAGATATGCTTACAAGCCTGCCTAAAAGTATATAAATTACTCCAATAAAGTAGTTATGTGAGTAAGCGGAAACATTTCTTCTATTGCGCAAGCCCATTCGGACCGGGCGAAGGTCCGGAAATCCGCAATCATTCCATTGAGCGCGACCTTGGGGAACTTTCCGGCGCAAAGGTTGACGGGCCCCAGGTAACCGACCAGGAATTCCTTGCTGATTGCATTGAGCGCGAGGCTGACCGCAAGGGGCCAATCGACGGACTTGTCTTGGCCTTTCATGGCACGCCCTCGGCAATGTTTCTCTGCGACAGGGGATATTTTTATGAGGAGCTTTCGATTTTTAACGCCCGGGGCGCGCTTTCGAAGCTCAGGCCCTTTTTTTCCGAAGATGCCCGCGTCCTACTCTATTCATGCCGCAGCGGAGGGGGGCTGCCCTTCCTGAACATTGCAACTGCGGTTTCAAAGGCGCTTGGCGTAGAAGTCGACGCTCCGAAGAAACTTTTGATTAGCCAGGAGGCCTATGAAGGTAATTGGGGAAACCAATTCGCGCTTGATTCTGACGGGAAGCTTTCGTTCAATTATGACAATTTCAGGTTTTACGACCGGCTCAAGGCGCGCTGGGCGGATAAGCGAGGAACCCGCTGCTGCGTGGCGCCCCTGCACTACGCAGAACGGGAGGGCAACACTCTCAGCGCCGGGCAATATACTGCAGATGACATGTTCTTGAGGCTGCGCAAAGTCAACTCTCTGCGGGAAAATGCAAATTTTTCGTGACGGCGGCAACAGATAAATAGCCTTGCAAGCCTTGGCATACCATGCTTACGCTGAAGGGAAAGAGGATTGACATCGAGACCGGCGGGAAGAAGATCGCGCTTTTGCACAAGGAGGACGCCGGCGAACTCGGGGTCCATCCGAACGACCGGATAAGCGTCACCTTTGACGGGGAAACCCACACATTCATCGTTGACGTCACCAGGGACGTTCTAAAGCCGGGGGAACTCGGGCTTTTCGAGGGGAACACTGACGAAGATGAGAAACTTGACGGGAAATCCGTCCAGGTCGAGCCAGCCAAGCCCCCAAGAACCGCGGGCTACATCAAAAAGCGGCTCCTCGGGCAGGCGCTCGCCCCCGCCGAGATAAAGGAGATAATCAGGGACGTTGTCGACAACAAGCTTTCCGACATCGAATCCGTTTTCTTCATGTCATCCTGCTACAGCCACGATTTCAACGATGACGAGCTTTCAGCCCTTGCAGAGGGGATGGTTGAGGCGGGGAAAACGCTCTCCTTTCCGGGAAAGCTTGTCGCAAGCAAGCACTGCACCGGAGGCGTTCCGGGGAACAGGACGACGATGATTGTGATCCCGATTTGCGTTGCAGCCGGCTTGACAATGGCGAAGACTTCCGCGCGCGCAATTTCCTCGCCGGCGGGAACCGCGGACGTGATGGAGGTCCTCTGCAGCGTCGAGCACAGCTTCGACGCGGTCACCTCAATTGTCAACAAGGTTGGCGGATGCATAATCTGGAACGGGGCGGTGAACCTTTCTCCGGCGGACGACAGGCTGAACCAGCTGCGCTATCCCCTTCGGCTTGACCCGGAACCTTTCCTTCTTGCTAGCATCCTCTCGAAGAAGAAAGCGGAGGGGGCTAAGAAGATCCTGATTGACATCCCGATTGCGCGCGGGGGGAAGTTCGAAACCGAGGAAGCGGGCAGGAAGCTTGCGGGACGGTTCATTTCTCTCGGGACGCGCTTGGGGCTCGACGTCGAAGTCGCGCTCACCGCCGGAGACCAGCCAATCGGGAACGGAATCGGTCCGGCACTTGAGGCAATTGATGTCCTTAAGGTCCTTGAATGCGCGCCGGATGCGCCCGACGACCTGAGAAAGAAGGCGCTGACCCTTGCGGGGCTTTTGCTTGAGCATACTGGAAAGGCTGCCAGAGGGGAAGGAGAAAAGATTGCCGAAAACCTCCTTGCCTCCGGAAAAGCGCTTGCCAAGTTCAGGGAAATCGTGCACGCCCAGGGGGGTTCCGAGAAGGTCTCGAGCGCGACTCCGAAGCCGGGAAAGTTCAGGAAGAGAATCTTTTCTTCGGAAGGCTGCTCCATTTTCAGCTTCATCAACAGCCAGCTCACGAAAATCGCCCGGGCGGCGGGCGCGCCCAAAAACAAGGGGGCGGGAATCTACCTTTTCATCAAGAAGGGCGCCAAGCTGAAGAAGGGCGACCCGCTCTACGAAATCTATTCGGAAAGCGAGGAGAAGCTCGAGTATGCGGCTGCGATTGCGGCGGAAGATGCGGGAGTTGTGATGCAAAAGCCCGTCCTTGAGATAATAGAGAGCAGATTCCACCAGGACATTGACCGGTAGGAAACTTACCGATATCTTCCCCTGGACTCGACCTTCTTGAGCCTGGCGACGACTTCGGGGAATTTTCTCCCGTAGATTTTCAGGAATTTCCCGAAAGCCTTGCGCGCGACCGGCGTGTGCGTGCTTTCAAGCGCCTGGGAAAACAGGTGTATGTCGACAGCCCGGTCCTCGACCGAGCTTGAGAACTTGGCAAGCCCGAAATCTATCAGCCAGATTTTTCCGCTCGAAAGAATCATGTTCGAGGTCGTGATGTCGCCGTGGATTATTCCGGCTGAATGGACAATGATGATCTGCTCAGCAATTTTGGGGACGAGCTTTTCCGAGAAGCGGTCCCGGGCTTTTTTCCCATCGAGGAAATCCATCTCGATTTTACAGGAATTCTCGTCGGTTGAAATCACCCTCGGGACGTTTGCCCCTGCGCGCAAAAGCGCGTCAATTACCCTGGCCTCAAGGCGCGTCCTCCGATGCCTCAGGCGTGAGTCGAGCTCGGGGGCGCGGTAGCCCTTTGAAATCCGCTCCTTGGAAAGGCGCGCTCCGTCCCGGACAAGGATCGCCTCGGCGCCCCGCGCAATTGTTTCCGGCATTTCCTGAAAGCGTCCCGGAAGCTTATTAAGGTTGTTTCAAAAGGTTGAACTATTATAAAGTGGCAATGGAGAATATTTCCAATGTCCGGATTCGAGCCTCCTGCGGATTTTTCTTTCGAGGTTTTCACTGGGTGCGAAATTGAAGAGGGTAAAGCGGGAAAGGCAACTTGCATTCTGCTTAACTATCCCCCTGGAACGCCGCGGGAAAAAATAGAGGAAATCCAGCAGCGCGTTTCAGGGGCAATTGTTGAGGAGCCGGGTTATTTGCCGGACGCCCCTTTCAGCGGATATGACAAGCAAGTTGTCCGGTATGACGGAACGGAAGTAACTTTTCACGCATTTTCCTATTTGTTTCCGACAAGTAAGACTACCGGGACGGTTGTTCAGGTACGAAGGGCAGACAACGGTTTTCTGGGATTTGATACGCCCCGGGAAGAGCTTGACGTGAAATTGCTTGTGATAATTCCGGACT
>JAZDJS010000011.1:0-8778 GCA_043803745.1 archaeon | reverse complement strand
GGAGGAAGGCTGAGGAGCTCTGGCATCTCCTGATGCTTTTGGTCGTGGCTATCGTGATCGGGCTCATCGGCTTCCTGCTGATTAAGATTGCGACATCCGCGCCTTCGGACCCGGGGGGTGTTACTGGGATTGCGCAGGATTTGGTTGGACGGACGTGAGAAGAAAAATAATGGCGAACAGAAAAACCCAGGCAAACGAAATGCCGATGACCCTCGTGTGGATTATCCTCGGACTGATAGGCCTTGCAATAGTCGCGCTGATTGCGATGAAGGGAAAGGATTTGTTCAGGTCGGTCCTGCCATGATGCGGAAGGGGGGGACTTCCGAGCCATTCAACTGGCTTTTCGTTGCTCTCCTTGCGCTCATAATCGCATTCGTCCTTCTTTCAGCCGTCCTGGTCGTCTCAAAGCTCTGGTCGGACCGGGAAAATGTCGAGCCCCCGAAAACCGAGTCCCTTGGGCGGAGCGCGTCAACCCTTTGCAGCGAGGCAATCACCGATTCCCGCGGGATTGGCGACGTGGATTTCGCGGCAAGCGGCGAGGCGCAGTATTCTTCCGACTCCGCCCCGGAGATAAGGATGCTTGATTTCGCTCGGGGATTCTCCGAGGTGAAGGAATGCTTCCCTTCTGATTCCTGCATCGAGTTCGCTCCGGACGGAAGCGGCTCATGCACGAGGCGGTGGAATGGGGCTGTTGAAATTGATTTCGTTGACGTCTGCGCATACTATTCGGAGGATTTCGAGGGCCTTGCGATCCACATCGTCTGCACGCAGGATTGCGACAGGGTCCTGACCGGGCTCTACAACATCGAGGCCAAGAAGGTTCTTCCGGGGCACACGATTCTTCCGGATTTCTGCCTTTTCTTCAGCCCGCTTTCGGAAACGACTTCTGAGGAGGCCGAGAACTGATGGCGGACAAGGAGCTTGTCGGCGTTCTCCTCAGCATTGCCGCAGGCATCATCGTTCTTGCGCTCGGGATTTTCTGGGGCATGGGATTCCTTTCCAAAAGCGGGGACGCTGCGCAAATCCTCGGCGAATGCAAGCTGAGCTGCGTCGGGCCCGACCCGGTCCAGCTGATTCTTGTCGGGGGAAGGAGCGCGTTCATCGCTGAAAGCCCGGACGGCGAGGTTGCCCCGGATCCCTTCCTCGGAACGAACGGGCTTAACGAAGCGAATTTCATAATATGCAACTGCAGGGGAAAGAAGATTTCCTCCCTCCAGAACGCATATGTCAAGTTCACCGTCACTTTCCGCTGTTCCCAGGAAAAATACGGGGACGGGGAATGGACGGCGACATACACGCTTCCCGACGCGGTCAAGCAAGTGAGGAATCTTGAGGCTGGAAAGGGGACCGGGGACGGCCTCCTGACATATGGGAAGTTTGTCACCCGCGTCGGCAATTCTCCAACCTCTGTTGCTTCGGAGGAGGCAAAGGACTATCGGCTTGAAATGCTCCTTCCAAGGAACGATTTCACAGGCGCCTGGAAGGCGGAGCTCTTCATTGACAATTCCCTTCTCGGGAGCACTGGCGGGGCGATTGGCTTCAATAACAAGGCCGCTCCCGCGGATACCTGCACAATGGGGTTGCCGGCAACATGAAACGGAAGGAAATGAGAAAACGGGGGCTTACCACCTGGCAGCTTGTGATAGGCATTCTTGCGGCGCTTCTGGTGCTAACAGTCGTCGTCGCCATTCTCACTTTCGGGAGAACTCGGCTTGACAGCATTTTCGCCTACCTGAAAAAGCCCGGGAATTTCAATGTTCCCTTCTAGCGAGGAAAAGCAGCGAGGGGCGGGGGAAAAAGAATTATTTATAACCTGGGAACGCCCCGGTTCCGGCATGATGAAACCCAACCGGAGAGGTCTGTCCCAGGTCCTTTGGATAGTTGTTGCAATAATCCTTTTTCTTGGATTGGGTTTCTTGGGACTGAAGGGCCTTGGCTTCATCGGCGCGACCCAGGAAACAATCCAGGGGGTTGGAAAGGAATTCATTTACCAGCCAACCGGGAATTTCCCGCAAGTTTGCAACGATTGGCAGGCAAGCCCTGAGAAATACACCACCGCCTACATTCTGGGCGGGGCTTTCAGGCCCTCCGTAACGGCTTCCGCAAAAACCCAGGGGGCGAAGTTCGAATGCTGCTGGAAGGACCTCCAGGTTGCCGCTGAAAATCTGAAGAGCAAGGGACTCTCGTTCAACAGCGATGAGGAGGGCTGGGATGTTGTCAACAACTGCCTTGACGCATGCGAGTTCGTTTCTCAGGCCGACACCGATTGCAGCAGGGAACATCAAGGGGCTGCCAACCAGAGGGAATACACAACCTGCATGACTAATGTCCTGGTCGATTATACTAACTGTGAAGGAAATGGCTGATTCCGAAAGTAGGAAGGGAAGACGGGCGCAGGTCGAAAAGGGGATAGGCCTGGTGATAGTCATAATCACCGCACTCGGAGTCCTCTTTCTTGCTTTCGGGGGGCTTTTCCCGACAATGCAGACGTTCGGGATAAGGGTCCCCGAGGAAACCCTTGCGGACATGCAGAGAAGCTACATTCTCTCGGCGTGCAACGGCTGGCTTGACGCGGGAGGCCTTGAGATTTCCTACAACTCACAGATTTACGATGCGGTAAGAGCGACGAAACTCGGCTGGGACGATTTCTGCAGCCCGAATGCAATCAAGGAACCGATGAACAGGTGCACCTGCGTCAAGGCGTGCACGAAGGCGGTTTCAGCCGACAAGAAATGCTCGCTCAACCCGAACACATACAAGCCCGATCTTTTCGTCCCGGATGAAGAGGATCCCGAAGTCGGGACTGTGACAACCGCCGCGGAAACCAAGGAAGGGGTCTCCTTCAAGCGCGCCGGGACATATTGCGTCCTTGATTTCCTCAGATCCCTGAAGGAAATCGACCGGACCTGCCGCCCGGAAAGCGACACTGCGGACATTATCTCGATAAGCACCCGGCTTGCATATACCCACGACCCGATTTCCGGATATGGAACCGTCGAGCCGAATAATTTCTGGGGCTCGGACGGGACGCCGATTCCGAACATCCAGGAAATGAAAGTGACCTGCCTTGCGACCTGCAGGGTTGCCGGGGGATGCGAGGGGGTTTCCCTTTCAGTCAATTACGGCTGCTATTCCTACAGGCCTCCGGAAGCAATATGGGAAATCCAGAACAAGGAACATTGCTGCGCAAGGTCGATTTCCGAATATCCGGGCTCGAGGCAGATTGTCCCGGCAAAATCCATCCCAATGACTTCGAACAGGTGTTTTGACGGTTCAACGGAATGTTACAGGATAGATGACTACGACCTGCCGCCTTATACTGAAATCGTAAAGGTGGAGGGCTCCGCGGAAGGCCCGAAATACGAGCTTGTGCGGATGGAAGACTCCGCCCAGGCCTGCGACAGGATTTCCGAGGGGGAAACCTGCACAAAGGAATTCACGATAAGGGCGCCTGACGAGGTTTTCAGCGCGGTAAAGGGCGCGTCATCCCTTGAGAACCTTGCGGTGATATGCAAGGGAATGTACCAGGGGGACGAGATATTCTCCGAAACAACCCCAATTCTCACCGTCCTTTCAAGCAAGTCGATTTATTCTCGGCCCGCCTGGGTCGAGGCATACAAGGCTTTCCTATGCCTTCCGACAGGGGACGAAGCAACTAACCTTGACGCGCCCTGCAGGAGGATTTCCGAAAGCATGAAGGGAACCTTCCCGGGAACGCCATATGATTTCAGCAAGGAGGCGAGGATGTCGTGCACATGATTGCAGGCAGGAGAAAAGGCGCAATTGAAATAACGATAACGGCTGTCGTTGCCGCTGTGATTGCTCTTGCAGTCCTGTTCATCGTGGTAGGCTATGTTGCTCCGGACATAAAGATGATGCTCAACAACGGGACGGAGATCCAGGGAAAGAAGTACCTGGAGATCCAGAGCCTGCAGAAGCTTTGCGCGGCTTGGAGGGACCCGGGCGACTATCTTGACACTATCGACCTCGGGGTTGCCAAGGCTTTCAGCGACATCGGGCTTTCAAAGGAGAGCGGGGACAACCTTGCGTGCGCGGACCAAAAACGGGACTATGTCACCTGCGTGAAGAAATGCTCGGCCCTTGAAGGGCTTGTCCGCGCCTGCGCTGAACGGCAGGAAGGATGCTATGCAGTTGGAGGCAAATACTTCCAGCGCTGCGATACTGAAGGATGTATTCTTCCGGGAGGCTTGACGAGCTGATGGTCAAACATCCTGCACTGAAGGGCCGGGGCTTGACACGGGTCGGGACTTTGGACCGCGATGGCGACTCGGAAAAGCGGCGGGCTGACGGAGGCATCGGAGTCCCGATAATGCTTGTCCTTGCGGTGATCGTCGCCCTTGTCCTTCTTGTAATCGGCGTCGGCGCGCTTGGAGAAACCAAAAGGCGGGGAGAGGGGGTTGCATCGGGATTTTCAGTTACCGAATCCGCAGCATATGCCCAGCTCAAGGCGAAATGCAATCTCTGGAGCTCAAGCGCGGGAAGCGGATTTTCCGGCTCGTCCCTTAGCATCCAATGCGAGGAGGAGGCAACTGTCGACTCCTGCCTTGATGTTTTCCTTGACAATACGTTCAAGGCATATTCCGCAATGTATTACGCGAAAGTTGCGCGGCTTGACCAGAGCGTCTATTACCGGGCTGCGAGCAGCACCAAGACGGCTGCATGCATTTCAGCTGCAGAGGAGCTTGCCCCGGGGGTTTTCAGGGAGGATGATGCGCAGGCTGCGCTCATACTCTGGAACGCGCTTGACAAGATCTACACCGATCCAACGACTGGCGGCGGGGTTTCCCTGACCGGGAAGGAGCGCGTCCTGGTAATCGCAAGGAACTGCGCGGCTCTCTGCGAATGGGTCAATACCCGCTCGGATGTTTGCACCAAGGGCGGAGAGGAATGCGCGAATCTCGTAATTGCGTTTGACGAGGGAACCGACCCGGAGTTGCTTCCCTGAAAAAGGAATTCTTCCTAGGCGCGGACACGGGCTCAAAAAGTTCTTTTCTTTTTGACCCCGAGGGACTTTTTCTCTGGGAAAGAAAAAGGGGCTCCTTGACGAGGGAACCGACCCGGAGTTGCTTCCCTGAAAAAGGAACCCCAAGGGGCCAAAGGATTAAATATTGCCTCCGCATTGAGTCAGGATTATGGCTAAAATAGGAAGGAAATCGGCTGAACAGCCAATCTGGCTTCTTGTCGCGCTTTTGCTGGCGGTTGTTGTCGGGATTGCAATGTTCAACATGATTAGCAAGGGGACCGGGATTTTCAACATCTTCATAGGACAGGGGCAGGGAGGGGATACTGAGCGGATTGCAATTGAAAGCTTCTGCAAGAGCTGGATAAAACCGCTTGACACCGACATTAACGGCAACATCAATCCGCGGGCAAGCGAGCCGACCTACAACGACCGGGAGGGAAAAACGGACGTTTTCAGGAAAGCCGGCTGGCTTCTTTCCGACAAGGATCCGACAACGAAATCCTATATCGAACCTGGCCCGCCTTCCGGATGCGACTGCATAGTTTTCCTTGCGTCAACGGCGGGAGGGAACGCGCTCGGCCCGACAAAGGCGAAGCAATACCTTTCTGAGGAATCCGCAACGGGCTCGATTTACTCGCCGTACTCCTGCAACACCAAGGCTGCCTGCGTCGCGCAAAAGTCGATTCCCGAGCTTTCGGAGCTTTTCAGTTTCAGGAGCTGCGGAAACTGAGTGGGTTCGGGAAATGTTTTTTGCCGCCGAGAGGAGAGGGCCTGGTAGGGGCCGGTCTTCCATAGCCCAGGTTCTCGGCTTTTCAATCCTGATGATTCTTCTGGCGCTCCTGCTTTGGCAGGTTGCAAAGGGCGTCGGCGGGCTTTCCGGCGGCAACGACCAGCTCCGCATGACGACTTCCCTCAGCCAGATTCGCGAGGGGGTTGTCTCCGTCTGCACTAACGGGAAAACTCCGTATACGATTCCGGGAGGGGTTGGCCAACCCCAGCTTTCTCTTAAGGAAGAGCAGTCGGTATATGTCATCAGCTGCGAAACCGTTGAAAGGCTTGAAAAAATCCCCCAAAAGGTCTGGAGCCTCATCCATTTCAGATATGATGTCAAGCAGAAGGATGTGGGCGATTACGACGGCTGGGAAAACGTCCTCCTTGACTGCTCGAGGATTCCGGCGGACAAGAAAAACCGGAGAGTGCACGTTTTGAATTTCGCATACCGGTATTCGACCATTGCAATCGGAGGAGGACACACTGCGCCGACCGGACGGGTTTACGAGGTTTCCGATTTGGCTGCGGACTGCGCCCTGCACGATTTCATCCCGTATTCCTCGGCGGGCGTCGGCGAGTTTTACGGCGGAACTACGCAGGCAATTGAGATAGCCCTTTCGGACAATCGGGAAGTCTATGTTTCCGGGGGGACTGAGGAGGCTGGATGATATATGACTAATAAGAGGAAAAAAAAGTCCCAGATGGATTTCATCGGCCTTGCCGCAATATCGATTTTCGTGCTACTAGTCATTATGGCCGCCCTGCCCTTCCTTGTCAGCACCCTCGGGAAAACCAGCAGCGTCTGCCAGAACACGATGAAATCCCAGGTGGCTGCCGTAAAGGACAGGATTTCAAGCGTTTGTAACGACCCGGCTTCCGCTGGCGCGCTGACCGAATTCTCCCCGACCGCAAGCGGATGCGAGCTCCAGACGAAGCTTGTTGCCGCAACCTGCGACAAGCTCGGTCTTCTCCTCTCAACGGCGACTGTCACTAATGAGCATCCCTTCGAGACAATCCTTGTCGTCAGCGCGCTTGTTCCTTCTTTTCCCGGAAAGGTATATCTCTGGACCGTTGCCGCGCCGAGCGCATATGCTGCTGAATATGGCACTTCTGGCCGGAACGCGCCCCCCGCAGGCATTGACGTAAAACTCATGGAAATTTTCCAGCGGGCTTTGGACGCGCCCGTTCTTGAAAGCACCCTTGCGGAGGCTTCCTCCGCTTTCAACGGGGATGCTTCCGGAATGCCCCTTGAGGATCTCGGAAGCTTCGTTTCAAACGACCTCGACAGTGCAATCAACAGCGGAAACATTCTGATGGTCCCGGCAGGGCTTGACAAGACAATCATAATTTCGGACAGTGGGGGGGAGAGCGTCACTCCCGAGATTTCCTCCGGGAACCTCGAGATGAAGGCAATTATCAGGGAATGGAAGGGCGCGCTCACTGACAAGCTGACAAACGCATACCTCGGGATAAACGGGCAGGTTGTTGTCGAAACCGAGCTTTCAAGGAATGCCCCGCGGATTTCCGAGGTGTTCTCCCCGACATCGGACGGTCTCCTGACGCTGAAAGAGGAAAAGGTGGAGAAGCTCGCCGGGGTTTATGCGGATTTCGTGAGGAGGGACGGGGGGCGGCTTGCCGGGGAATCGGAACAGTTCAGGACGCTTTCAGGCGAAAACCCCTGGCTTGATTTCATCGGGAAGGTCGAGAGCTTCAACGACAGGGGCTCGCTTTTCGAGGGCACTACCTGCAAGGGAACGGGGAATTTCTGCAGCGTTTCCGCCGATTTCAGCGAGAAGCTTTCCGGAACCCTTGCGAATTTCGCCTCGCTTTCCGAAAGGTACTCCCGGATTTCGGAGGCAAAGGCTTCGGCAATCGAGGTTATCGAGGGAAAGATACGCGCCGGCGAGTGCGACGTTTATTCCGGGCCCGGCTACCGGATTCCGACCTGCGCGGTAATGGTCTCCTGCACAAGCGAGGATGAGAAGCTTTACTCGGAAATCCAGAAGGATTCCTGCATAATTTCCGCGCTGAACCTCGAGGGTTCGCCGCCCTCGGTCTTCCCGGTCGGGGCAATACCGAGGAAGGGCGCCCGGGAGGTCTGGGACCTTACCCTTTCCGACAAGCACCTTTTCACCGGAAGCTGCTCCTCCTACGTCCCGTTCGAATGCCCGTATTTCTCCTCCCTGACGAATTCCGAGGAAGCGAAGCGGACAGTCCTCCTCTGCATAAAGAACGAGGACCCTCGCTGCGTTTACTCCGGGAACTGCTACTGCTGCGAAACCGTCTACTGCGCGAATACAGTCGAGTTCCACACAAGGATTTCCGGGCGGACAACTGCTGAGAACGTCGGCTCGTTCTCCGGGACCCCTGAAGGGGGCGGGCTTGTTACCGAGATTAGCGGAGCGGTCTATCCCTTCTGCGGCCAGGAGGGCGGGTTCTTCTCAACGAACAGCCTGGCATGCATTGCGGAAAGCCTTCAGAACAATCAGGCCCTTTCCGGGACTGCTGCTGCTACTACTACGACGGCAACGGTAACAACAACTCAGTAGGCTGCCATTTCTGCAACTGACGCGTACTTTGCGCGCGAAGAAGAGGGCGCATATGCGACGGCATCTCCGACTCCGGGAAGGCTTCCCTGGGGCGCGACGGGCGTCGGGACTAGTTGTATGCTAGTTCCCTGGGTTGTGACAAGACTTTCTGTACGAGCTGCCCTGTCCAAAACTTTCTCGATAAATTCAGCAGTTACTAGACCTTCCGGACCGGATTGAATTGGTCCTTCCCCGCTAACAGCGAAAATATACGGTTCTCCAGAGTCTAAAACTGAAGGGTCGAAAAGAACTCTTCCAACAGCTCCGTTGTCAAGAGAAAGGAAATATTCTCCAGCCGTTTCCGTTGGCGCAAGCGTTGCCCTGTAGCATCTGGCAGGAGCTGCCGAAATGCTATCAGGAAATTCTGGCGTTGAATCAGCTGGATATAAAAATGAATCGAACGGAGCTTCCTGTTCATTGCCTTCGTTCTGCACT
>JAZDJS010000010.1:0-23159 GCA_043803745.1 archaeon | reverse complement strand
AGATGGGTCCCAGAGTGGGAATCGGAAGAACCCCTTTGCCTGGTGGCAAATCCGTTCACGGGAAATTTGGGAAAGATGGGGCCCAGAGTGGGAATCGAACCCACGTTTGGGGATCCACAGTCCCCCAGTCTGCCACTGACTTACCCGGGCCAATGATGTGCGTCATGGCTGACAAAGACGTTTATAAATATTGGAGTTATTCCGCCCCTGTGAAAGGCCTGCTGTCCCTTGGCGCCGAAGCCCTGAAATCCAACTTCCAAAGGCCCCCGTTCCCGTTCAAGCTCACTTTTGCCGTTACCTACCGGTGCAATTCCCGCTGCGCAACCTGCTCGATATGGAGAAGGAAGAGCAAGGATGAGCTTTCCCTCCGGGAAATGGAAAAATTCTTCTCTGAGAATCGCGGTTTCAGGTGGGTGGCAATAACCGGGGGGGAACCCTTCCTGAGGAAAGACCTGTTCGGCATTTGCAAGGCGATGTCCCGGACAAATCCGCTGTCAGTCGTGACGATAACCACGAACGGTCTCCTGCCTGGGCGGGTCGTGAAGGAGACAAAAAGAATCCTCAGGCTCCGGATTCCGAGGCTAATACTGACCCTTAGCTGTGACGGGCCCGGACCCGTGCACGACCGAATCAGGGGGGTTCCCGGAAATTTCGAGAAGCTTTGCGGCATTTACTCGTCGCTGAGAGGCTTGCAGAACGAAAATTTCCGAATTTTCTTCGGATTCACTCTCTCTTTCCTGAACTCGGACCAGTTCGAGCCGCTTTTCTCCGAGCTGAATTCTCGTTTCCCCGAGATTTCCTACGACAGGATACATGCGAACGTTTTCCACTATTCCCCCCACTTTTACATGAACCGGAGAATCCCCGGATCCTGGAAGAAAAAGACCGAACGGGCAATCGGGGAAATCCTCGAAAAACGCAGGTTTTCCCTTCTGGATCCCCTAGGCTTCCTGGAACGGAAATACCTTGAGGGCTCGGTGGAATATCTGAGAACTGGAAAGAGTCCCCTCCCCTGCAAAGCCTGCTCGGCATCCCTTTTCCTCGATCCGCAGGGCACGCTTTACCCGTGCACAATCTGGGATCGGAAGCTCGGGAACATTCGGAAGGATCCGAGGATTTCCTCCCTTTGGAACTCCGAGTTCGCGAAAGAGACCGCCAAGGCAGCCGAAAAGCTTGACTGCCCTAATTGCTGGACTCCTTGCGAAGCATACCAGACAATTTCCGGAAATTTCCTCAGAGCTGCCTTTTGGAATATTCCCAGGCGAGGACGGAAACGAGCCCAAGGAACCCGGCCGTGAAGACCGTGACCGGAATGGTCACTGCGAGAAGCCGGTATTCCCTTGAGAATACCCCGAATAGAAAGAGGAAAAGCGCGAGGAGCGACAGGACAACGACGAGTATCCCTGAAATGTTGTCGGTCCGGGACTCGGGAGCCGTCCCTTGTTTTTTCTGCTTCATTGAACGAATTGGGGGAAATCTAATTAAAAAGGGTTGCGGAAAATCCCTGTGTTTTCGGAAATACGTGAGAAAAGCCTCCGGCGGCTGATATTGACAAGCCTTGGCGGGTTGAAGGGTCTTCCCTTCTCCGAGCTTTTCCTGATTTCGGGGGCTCCTCCGGTCGAGCTGAAGAACCTGCTCTTCCGGATGGAACTTGAGCGTCTTATTGAGGAGCCTGTTGCGAATTTCTACCGAGTGAAAAAGAAGTGATTTCTCGAATCCGCCCGCTATTTTCTCCCTTTCGTTCCCGGAACGTCCGCCCAGGCAAGAATGCCCCACATCACAAACGTCCAGATTGATGCGACGAAATTCACAAGATTTGCGAGCAGGTTTCCTATGATTGGCAGCGCGCTAAGGACCATTGCGGGAAGCGCTGCGAGGGGGACAAGCGCCCACCAGCCGGGCCTTCCACGGATAACGCAAATCTTCCACATCCAGATGTACATGAAAACCGTGCCAATCAAGGAGAGGATTATTCCGGCAAGAATCGCAAACCCTCCGCCGATAAGAAGAAGAACGTTCGGGTTAGCGAGCCCGTTAAGGAGCGAAAAAAAGGCAAGTGTGGCTCCGCCTGCAAGCAACAGATTGCCCCCAGCAAAAACAAATGCTGGAACTCCGGACATTTTCGCTATTTGGGACGTCAGATAGAGGTTTCCGTAGGGAATCCAGGCAAGCCAGGGCCTCGGCGTTTTCGTCTTCCTGGCAACGGTCATAAGGGTTATGCTTCCGTAGATATATCCCGCAAGCGCCAAGATTATTATGAATACCGTAAATATTCCCAAAGCAGCAAGTAATGTTGCCATTTCCGCCCCTGTGGGGAGCACCGTTGGTTCGAATGCCATTCCCAAAGGCGGTATTTTCAAGTATAAAACTTTGTCGGGTCTCTCTTGGGAAAATTTAATTTGCTCAGGGAGGGGAGGAAAAGCGCCGCATGCTTTTTCTTGCGGACAGGATGTCTGTGAAGAATGTGTTAACGTGCATCCTTCCGGTCCAGAAGCTCCATTCAATCCCCCTTTCTTTCCCGGTTATTGAATAACGGAGGCCCAGTCCCGGAAGGAGCCTGCCCCTCAGGACTTTTGAGAGATAGTCTATTCCCTCAAGTTCCTTGGTTTCAAGCCATTGCTTTCTTGCCGTGACTTCCTCGCGCCAGGAGAATGGGCTTGCGACAACTAGCGTCCCTCCCGGAATCAGGAGAGAATCCATCTTTCTTAGGAGTTCTGAAGGGCTGCCAATGCTGTCAATTAAGTTGCATGCGCAGACAATTCTGAAAGATTCTTTCGGAAATGGCGGGGCGCGGGCATCCGCAAGAACGAATGCCGCATCGTTGCTCGGCAGGAATCCGGATTTCACCGGAATCTTGGCAAGTCCTCTGATCTTCAAGTCATATTCGATTTTCCCCGTCCTTGAGAACTTGGCTGCAAGCAAGAGCGCCTGGAAATCCGCATCAAGACCAACTGCCACGCTGCTTTTTTTGGCAAGCTCGAACGTCGAGCGGCCCATTCCGCAGCCAAGGTCAATTGAAGGGAGATTTTCGCTTTCCGCCCCGAATTCCTTGCGCAGTTTTCCCCATAGCTCTTCGTTGCCCCCGAAAGCCGCTATCTTCCCCCTTCTTGGGTAAAATCCGTAGCTTGCGTGGAGATATGAGCTGACCGTTTCCTTCGATACAAACCTTGACGCCCGTTTCCGGTCAATAATGCAAACGACGCCGCCGTTTATCTCATATTTCCTGCCACAATCAGTGCATTTGAGTTTTCCCTTGATTATGAACTTCCCCGAACTCTTGGTAATTGATGCTAGCCGGATATTGGGCCTGGCTACCTTTCCAGGCCTGCGGCACCCGGGGCAGACAAGAGGGAGCCGTTCCAATAGGTCCTTTCGCATCTTTCCGGCTGGCGCGGGGCGCGCCTAAATATGTTTTGGGCGCCCATTGCGTGTGGTGAGTTTCCCAAGCAAAGCTTAATCGTTCTTCAGGACGAAATGGCGCAGGACGAATCCCGTCATGTCGCCTATGCCGGAAGGCCCATCTCCCACCGAATAGTCGCCAAGTTTCTCGCCGGTTTCCCCGTTGAGTTTCGTTACCGTGTCTCCTCCGCGGTTCGCGACCCAGATATTCCCGGAAAAGTCAACCGATATGCCGAGGGGGCTTGTGCCTACGGAATAGGTTCCTATTTCCCCGCCGGTTTCCCCGTTGAGTTTCGTTACCGTGTCGCTGCCGGAACTCGCGACCCAGACGTTGCCTAAGGAATCTATTGCAATGCCTATTGGACTATATCCGGTTGGGTAAGAAGCTACCGGGACCCCTGAGGAACTGAGCTTGGTTACAGAAGCGCTCGCGGAAGCGGTCACCCAGACATCGCCCGAAGGGCTTATTGCTATGCATGCAGGATCCCCGCCAACCCAATACTCGCTAATATTTTCTCCCGTGGCGCCGTTGAGCTTCGTGACTGTGTCGCTGCCGGAACTCGCTACCCATACGTTTCCGGAGGAATCTATTGCAATGCCGAAAGGTTCGCTACCTACGGGATATGTTCCGATTGTTGCGCCTGTTTCGCCGTTGAGCTTCGTGACTGTGTTGCTTTCAAGATTAGTAACCCAGACGTTGCCGGAGGCGTCGACCGCAACCCCTTCCGGCCTCTGACCGACTGGATATGTTCCGATTGTTGCGCCTGTTTCGCCGTTTAGTTTGATTATTCTATTCTCCGCACGGCTAGGTATCCAGACGTTGCCGGAGGCGTCGACCGCAATTGCCTCAAGACCAAGCCCGAAAAAACGGGAGAATGCCTTGGAGCCGTTTGAAGCATATAGCTTGGTGATTGCGTTCGTTCCAAGGTTCGCGACCCAGACATATTGTGTCGGGTCGTAAGGGACATTTGAGATTGTTGATTGGATTGAGGAAGTCGGGTTTGTTGTTTTTGCCATTTCCGGGCCAGCTGGAATTGTCGTGGTTGTCGCAATCGCGGTTCCCGAAGGGGTGGGCATCTGGACTATTGCAAAGTTCAAGGCTCCGGCGAAACTCACCCAGACTATATACGGAATCAGAAGATATGCAGCAATTCTTGAAAACTTGCGGAATTCCAGGATGCTGAAGAGAATGGCTAGCCAAAGGAGGAATATGCAGAAGAGCGCAAGCGCCGGGCTCCGGAGGCCGAAGAAGCAGAATGACCAGAGAATGTTGAGGATTAGCTGAACGCAGAAAATAAGTAGCGCCTTTTTGTTCGCGCCCCTTTTGATTGCCAAATGCAGGGATATTCCCATAAGGACGTAAAGGATTGTCCAGACGGGCCCGAAAACCCAGCTTGGCGGGGTAAAATCTGGCTTGTTCAGGGAAATGTACCAGCTTCCTACCGAAGATGCTGTGAAGATTCCTCCGATGAGTCCTGCGGCAAGGCAGATTAGAATTGACAGTGCCAGCCCGAACACCCCTTGTGCAAGGATTGAACCTTTTTTCTGCGGGGCGTTTTTTCCTTTTTGGGGATTTTTGGGCGCGGGCATCTCGGGAGAACTTGTTTGAAATTTAAATCCATTCCGGTTTTTCGTTGCTAGGCAGCGAAAAGGGCGGTTTCTTTTTGGTTCCGAGGAGCTTTTTGCTCCTCAGAGCATCCAGCTCGTGGTGCTGGACTTTTCCAAAAAGAATGGGGTGCTCTGGTGCCGGAGGCCGGATTTGAACCAGCGAACCCTCTAGGGGACCAGATCTTGAGTCTGGCGCGTTAGGTCCCTGACCTGCGGATTAGGCAGAGTCTGGTTTGACCACTCCGCCACCCCGGCGCTCCGATGATATCGTGGCAAGGGTTTAAATCTGTTATTGGTGCGCAAATAGGATGCTTGACGAAAAATTCACGGCAGCGTTGCTCTTCCTTGCGCGGAAGCTCGACAGGACCCGGGTCAAGTGGAGTCTCTTTGGCGGGAGCGCCCTTGCAATCCGCAATTACCCGATCCATCCGGTTGATATTGACATACTCTGCGGGATTGAATCCGCTGGAAAAATCGCGCGGCTTTTCCCTGAATCAACCCGGACAATCCTTCCGAAGAGGGGGAACCGGGCCGCCTGCGAAAAATTCGTTCTTGGAATTGGGGACGTTCAGGTCGACATTGTCTGCGAACTCCCTGTAGCGGATTTCGGCGTTCTTGAACGCATTCCTCTCGGAAAAAGGGAAATCCCCGTGAGAACCATCGGCACTGAAATCGCCTTTTACAAAAGCATCAGGAAGTTCAAGCGGGCAAGGGAACTTTCGGATTGGCGCAAGAAATCAGCCGTTCTGGAAAGCACGGATTGAGCGCTGGAGGAAGTGAAGAGACAAAAAACACTTCGGTTTGGTTCTTCTTATTCCTGCCCGTTACGACCTGTTCGCGCCGAGCTTCCCTATCTCTTCCCGGATTCTCCGGATTCTCTCCTCAATGTCGCCCATTTCATTAGGGGTCGGCTTCCGCACGTTCTCGTATTTGGAGCCCTTGATGCGTTCCTCGACATCCTCAAGGCGTCCGAGGACCTTGTCAAGCTTCACTTGCGATCTTTCCAGCTCCTTCATTAGGCCGTCAAGGATCCCGATTGAATCGAGCTGGACCTCGCGCACAAGTCCGAAAACTTCCGCAAGGTTCTTGACGTTCTGGATTGTCCCCTTCATGTCGGAGAGCTCGGTGAGGATTTCCTCGTATTTGTCGATTTTTATGAAAACGGGCGCGTTGGGGTCCGTTGCGACAATCGTCGGCTGGGTCTCGGTTGCCTCGATAACCTGCCCGACCATCTGGGATTGAAATTGCTGTTGTTGTTGCGGGGGTGCTGCGGCATGGAGCTGGACAACTATGGGCTGGCTCGTGACTATTGGCTGAAGTTGCGGCTGTTGTTGCTGGAATTGAGGCCTGACCGCATCCTGCGGAACTGGCGGAACATAGTTCTGGGGAAGCGGCGCGCCCCGTGGAGGAACCCATTGCGGAGGCTGGGCTCCGGCCGACGAAAAGGGTATTGTTGCAGGCTGGAAGCCGGCGCGTTCTCTGTTCTGCTTGTTCTCGTTTTGTGTGAAAATTCCCATTAGTTCTTCAAGCACCTTGGCCTTTCGGACAGTGTCACTTTAAAAAGGTTTTTTCAGGGGGCGGCGTATTTCGGCGCGTGTCCCCGGATTTTCAACGGAAACGCCTTGATAACCTCGTATATCGCAAGTATCGAAACTGCTACAGCGAAGGAAACAAGCCAGTCCATGGGGGAGAGTGCAACCGTCCTGAATATCCCCTGCAGGAAAGGCGCATATACGATGAAAAGGTGCGAAACCATTAGCGCGGCTATTGAATAGAGGGTTACCTTGTTTGACAGGGGTCCTATCTTGAAAATCGACTCCTCGAAAGACCTGCAGTTGAGGACGTTGAATATTTGGAAAAGCGCGAAGGTCGTGAACGCTATTGTCTGAGCTTTCGGAAGGCTTGCTCCTTGGGAAAGGGCGGCGGCGAAAACTGCAAGTGTGCCTGCCGCCATTATTGCCCCTGAAAGGAATATGTCCAGGAGCATCTGGCGGGAAATCAATGACTCTTTTGAGTTGCGCGGCTTTTTTGACATTAGCTCGCTTGCCCTTGTCGGCTCAAGCCCGAGGGAAAGCGCCGGGGGACCGTCAATTGAGATATTTATCCATAGGAGCTGGACGGGGACCAGGGGAAGGGGCAATGATATCACTATGCTTGAAAGAATCAGGACAATTGCTCCCACGTTCGTCGATATCTGGTATCTTATGAACTTCCTTATGTTCTCGTATATTCCCCTCCCCTCCTCTACCGCCGAAACAATGCTTGAAAAATTGTCATCGATGAGGACCATTGCGGAAGCCTCCTTCGCAACGTCCGTTCCGGAAATCCCCATTGCAATCCCGATATTCGCCTTTTTGAGTGCGGGAGCGTCGTTCACCCCGTCCCCGGTCATTGCGACAACGCATCCCTTCGCCTGGAGCGCGTTGACTATCTTGAGCTTGTGTTCCGGGGAAGTCCTTGCGTAAATGACGACATCCTCGACAACCCGGTCAATGTCGGAGAGGGCATCGAGCTCGGTTCCCGTGATTACCTTAGGCTCAAGCCCGAGGGATCTCGCGACTGCCACGGCTGTTCCCGCATGATCGCCGGTAATCATGATGACCCGGATGCCCGCTTTCCTGCAGCGCTCGACTGCGGTCCTGACTTCCTCCCTTGGGGGGTCCAGCATTGCCTGAAGGCCGACGAACACAAGGGAATCCTCCTTCGGCTCCTCGCCTTGATAGAGGGGCCTGTATGCGAACCCAAGGACTCGTAGGGCTTCGCGCGAGAATATGTCGTTCGCCTCGAGGATTTCGCGCCTGTGCTGCTCGTGGAGTGGAATCTCATTTCCCCCGTAAAGCATCCTGGTCGACCTTTTCAGTATCTCATCGGGCGCTCCTTTCACAAGAAGCATCGGATTCGCGCCAAGAATGTTCACGGTGCTCATTATCTTCCTCTCGCTGGTGAATTCGAACTCGTCAATCCGCCTGAAAACCCGCTCAAGTTCCTCCGTGTTTATCCCGCCCTTTGCCGCGGAGGCAATCAGGGCTATTTCGGTTGGGTCGCCGGAAACCTTTTCGTGGAACATGCTTGCGTTGTTGCAGAGCGCGCCTATCTGGAGGAGCATTTCAAGGGCGCGTGTTCGCTCCCCGAGGATGTTCCCGTGGGGGGAATACCCCTCGCCGGAAACTTCGACAACGGAGCCGTCGTAGAAAAGTTTTGATACCGTCATCTGGTTCTTCGTAAGGGTCCCCGTCTTGTCGGTGCAGATTACGGAAACGCTCCCGAGGGTTTCAATTGACGCAAGCTTCCGTACCAAAACGTGCCGGTGGACCATTTTCCTGACCCCGACCGCGGAAGTTATTGTCATGACAATCGGGAGCCCTTCTGGAAGGGCGGCAACAATCATCGCGACCGAGAGAAGCAGTATCTCAAGCGGGGGCTTGCCAAGGATTCCCACAAGGAGTATGAAGACCGCTATTGAGAACGCTATGACCGCATATGAAAGGTATTTCGCCATCCTCTCTACGCTTTTCTGGAGGGGCGTGTCCTCGAAGCGCATCTCCTCTATCGCCTTTGCGATTTTGCCTATCTCGGTCTTGTTCCCGGTTGCGGCAACTGCCGCAATTGCCCTGCCGGAGGTGACGATTGTCCCCGAATAAACCATGTTTTTCCTTTCCGCGAGGGGCGTGTCATGGTGTAGCGCGTCGGCATGCTTCCTTGACGGGACTGACTCGCCCGTAAGGGTCGCTTCCATTACCGAGAATGCGTGGTGTTCGAGTATTCGCGCGTCGGCGGGGATCTTGTCCCCGGTTTCGAGGAAAATGATGTCCCCGGGAACAATGTGGACTGCATCGGAAAGCTGCCGTAGTCCGTCGCGGAGGACCTTGACCTTCAGCGCAGAGAGCTTTCTCAGAGCGGCGATTGCCTTCTCGGCATTGACCTCTTGGAAGAACCCTATCAGCGCGTTTATCAATATTATTAGGGCGATTGCAAGCCCCTCCGGGGAAAAGTGCGGCTTTATCGAAAGGTTCGTCTCGCTGACCATGAAGGAAAAGAGGGAAGCGAGCATCAGGAGGATTATCGGGAGGCTTTTGAACTGGGAAATGAAAACGACCAGCGCATGCGTCTTTTTGCCCTCGGAAATGATGTTCCTTCCCTCCGCAGCAAGCCTCCTCTCCGCTTCTGCCGAAGAAAGGCCTTCCTTTGATGTTCCGAGTTCGGAAAGGGCCTCTGAAATCTCCTTCGCATGATGATGATGCTGCTGGTGGTGCTTGTATAATGTGCTTGAAACGGGCATCTTGGGAAATTTTTGAACGTGACAGGTTTTAAGAATTGCTGGTTGGTTTGTGTTCAGATAGCCTTAAATCTCCCTCCCTGAAGCGTCTTCTCGCAAAAAACCAATGCAAAGCGTTTCAGAAACGGTCGGAAAGCTGAAAATAACGGGGCTTTCCGAGGAGCAGGTGGCTCAGAGGCTCGCGCGCGACGGTTACAACGAGCTCCCACAGGAGAAGCGGAAAACCGTTCTTATGCTGCTGGTCGGGATTGCGCAGGAGCCTATGTTCCTCCTTCTTCTTTCCTGCGGAACGGTTTACCTTTTCCTTGGGAGCTTTGAGGAGGCCCTTATGCTTCTCGGCTTCGTCTTCATTGTGATTGGGATAACTATCTACCAGGAGAACAAAACTGAAAATGCCCTGCAGGCATTGCGGAACCTTGCAAGCCCTCGCGCCCTGGTGATACGGGGCGGGTCGCCTAAGCGGATTGCCGGACGGGAGGTTGTTGAGGAAGACATAATCGTCCTTGCGGAAGGCGACAAGGTTCCGGCCGACGCCGTTGTAATTGACTGCTCAAATCTCACTGTCGATGAAAGCCTTCTTACCGGGGAATCCCTTGCCGTCCGGAAGATGCCGGGGACGGGGATGGAAAAGATTGGCGCCCCGGGAGGGGAAAGCCTCCCCTTCGTCTATTCGGGGACGCTGGTCGTGACCGGGCAGGGGCTCGCGAAAGTCGAGCGTGTCGGACTCAGGACGGAGCTCGGAAAAATCGGCAAATCTCTTGGGGAGATAACTGAGGAGAAGACCGGCCTTGAGCGGGAAACCGGCTCAATTGTGCGCGTTTTCGCAGTGACTGCCGCAATCCTCTGCGCCATTGTCGTCGTTGCCTACGGCCTCACAAAGGGCGAGTGGCTTGATGCTTTCCTTGCCGGGATAACCCTTGCAATGTCCATACTGCCGGAGGAGTTTCCGGTTGTTCTCACCATTTTCCTTGCGCTCGGAGCCTGGAGGATGTCGAAGAAGAACGTTCTTGCGAGAAGGCAGAAGGCAATCCAGGAGCTTGGTTCGGCAACGGTCCTTTGCACTGACAAGACGGGAACTTTGACCGAGAACAAGATGTCGATAAGGAAGATCTACGCCAACGGAAAGGTTTTCGAAATTTCCCAGAGCGAGGGCCTGCCGGATGAAACGCGCGAGGTTGTCGAATGCGGAATCCTCGCAAGCCAGAAGGAACCCTTCGACCCGATGGAAAAGGCGCTCAAAAAGCTCGGGATGCAGGCCCTCCGGAGAACCCAGGAGATGCATAGCAACTGGACGCTTCTGAAGGAATATCCGCTTTCGAACTCGCTTCTTGCCATTTCGCTTGTCTGGGTGTCGCCCGACAGGATGGAGCATGTGGTTGCGGCGAAAGGCTCGCCCGAGGCAATTCTTGATTTGTGCCATCTGCCGGGCAAGGAGGCGATTCTGCGCAAGGTTTCGGAGCTTTCGGAAGAGGGCTTGCGGGTGATCGGAGTTGCAAAGGGCCGGGCGGGTGAAAGCCTCCCCGAAAGCCAGCATGACTTCGCCTTCGAGTTTGTGGGCCTGATATGTTTCGCCGACCCGGTAAGGCCCACCGTTCCCGAATCGGTCAAGGAATGCTATGGCGCAGGAATCCGAGTGATAATGATCACGGGGGACTATCCGGGGACAGCCAGGAACGTTGCAAGGCAGATTGGCCTGGAAAATCCCGAGAAGGTTATCACCGGACCCGAGCTTGCTGAAATGAGCGAATCCGAGCTTGCTGAACGGATTTCCCTGGTGAACATTTTCGCAAGAACGGTCCCGGAACAGAAACTCAGGATAATTCGGGCCCTTCAGAACAAGGGGGAGCTTGTTGCAATGACCGGGGATGGGGTGAACGACGCTCCCGCCCTGAAGAAGGCGAATATAGGGATTGCAATGGGCGAAAAGGGAACCGATGTCGCGCGGGAGGCTTCCGGCCTCGTCCTCCTTGACGACAATTTCACGTCAATTGTCAACGGCATAAGAATGGGGCGGCGGGTTTTCGACAACATAAGGAAGGCGATGGCATACGTCCTCGCGGTTCACATACCCATTGCCGGGGCGACTCTTTTCTCGGTTCTCATGAATTTCCCCATGATTCTCTTCCCCGTCCACATACTTTTCCTTGAACTGATAATAGACCCGGCGTGTTCGGTTGTTTTCGAGTCCGAAGAGGAAGAAAGCGACATAATGTCGAAACCTCCGAGGGACCCGAAGGAAAAAATATTCAACAGGAGAACTGTTGCTTACAGCGTCCTGCAAGGGGTCGTTGTGCTCGGGGTTGTACTCGCCTCGTTCTATATCACGCTCAAATCAAGCGGGAATGCTGAGGAGGCCCGGGCAATCAGCTTCACTACGCTAATATTCGCGAACCTTCTCCTTATTGCAAGCAACCGGTCCTGGTCAATGACAATTTTCCGCTCGATCGCCAGGAAAAACAACGCGTTGTGGGTCGTTTTCCTGGGCGCGCTTTCCTTCCTTTCGGCGGCGCTTCTGGTTCCGCAGCTGAGGGACGTTTTCAAATTCGGCGTTCTGCATCCGGCCGACGTTGCAATCGCCGCTTTCGCTGCCTTCGCAAGCATCCTGTGGTTTGAGCTTGTGAAATCTCTGGCGCATTCCAGGAATGCGCGGAGCTCCTGAACTAAGGGGCGTACGAAGAAGGGGTGTGAAGCGCGGGACGAACAGCGCGATTGTGCGCGCGAGATCCAGGAGCCCCGCGGATGAGTTTCTCCGGGCGGGTGGGGTCGTAGGCTCTGAATGAAACGAAGTCCGAGACCCTAACTGCGGAAGTGGGTGGGGTCGTAGGGATTTGAACCCTAATAAGCAGGTTTCTCCGAAAACCAAGCCGGCATTTCTTCAAACCCGCTGGATTTTCCAGTAGGCCAGTCTGCCCTTTTTTGGGCAGGAGGCTTCTATCTATTCAGTCATCCCGAGGCAGGCAGCCTGCGCCCGCCAAGGTCCGCGCTCCAGATTTTCGCTGGAGCCTGCCGTAATGCCTAGTTATACGACGACCCCGTTCGTCCGCTGCTCTGCAAAGCAGTGGAAACCGCATTATATAAAACTTGGCAGTGTTTATTTTCGCGGATGTCCGCTAGCGAGCTCGAAGGGTTCTTCAATCCCGAATGCGTTGCCGTTGTCGGCGTTTCCTCAACTGACGAGGAGGGCCCCGGAAGGATAATTTTCAAGAACCTTCTTAGTTCCGGATTCCGGGGGGCTGTCCATGCGGTAAATCCGAAGGCTTCGGAGATAGAAGGCAGTCCCTGCTTTGCGAAGGTTTCCAGCATACCGGGCAAGGTCGACCTTGCGATAATCGCAACCCCCGCCTCCGTCGTTCCTGCGGTACTGAAAGACTGCGCGGAAAAGGGCGTTAAGCGGGCGGTTGTAATTTCCGGGGGCTTTTCCGAGATTGGCAAGCCTGAGCTCGAGGAAGAAATACGGAAAATATCGGCCGGAAGCGGGATTCGGATTGTCGGCCCGAACTGCCTCGGAATCTACGATCCCCATTCTGGACTGAACGCGTTCTTCCTCCCTGCATACCGGATAAAGGCGCCAAAGGCGGGGAACGTCGCATTCCTCTCCCAGAGCGGGGCTGTTGCGGGAGGCGGCCTTGACTGGGCTGCTTCGGAGAACATCGGGATATCGAAGATAGTTTCCTACGGGAACAAGCTTGACATTGACGAAATCAGCATGCTCGAATATCTTGAAAACGACCCGCATACGAAGGTAATCATGCTTTACGTCGAAGGTTTGAAAGACGGCAAGAAATTCATCGAGGTTGCGCGCAGGGTTTCGAGGAAAAAGCCGATTGTCGCGTTCAAGGTCGGGAACAGCTCCGGGGGCGCCCGGGCAGTGATGAGCCACACCGGCTCCCTTGCCGGGGATTCGCGGGTCTATTCGGGCGCGTTCAGGCAGGCTGGGATTGTCCAGGCTGAGACACTTGAGGAGCTTTTCGATTTCGCAAAGGCGTTCTCCCTCCAGCAGCCCGGGGGCTCGCGCATCCAGGTGATAACTTCGGGCGGGGGCTTTGGGGTAATGGCAACGGACGCAATTGAGGCGGCGGGCCTGAAGCTTGCGGAAATGTCCGAGGAAAGGAGAGCGCGGCTGCGCGAACAGTTCCCGTCCCACTGCGTTGTGAAGAATCCGATTGACATCACCGGAGATGCCGATGCCGCAAGATATCTTGCCGCAATTGATGCCGCAATTGAAGATGAGAACGTCGACGCGGTTCTCGTCATCTTCCTATTTCAGCTCCCGAAGCTCTCGACGGAGATTGTGAAGATAATGGCTGCCGAGGACAGGAAAACAGACAAGCCGCTGGTTGCTGTTGCAATCGGCTCGGAATTCACGCACCTGCACAAGGTCGCGATGGAATCGAGCGGGCTGCCGGTCTATGACACGCCGGAAAGGGCGGTCAGGGCGCTGAAGGCTCTGGCTGAAGCTGGGAGAAATTAATAGTCGCAAAATCCGCGGGAAGAATCTTCCTCAACCCGCAGCGCAGCAAGTTGTTGTGTTGATTGTTCCCCAAGGCGCCAGTTAACGTAACTTCGATAAATAGAACCAATGCTTTCCGCAAGGAACGCCTTGACCGGCAACGACAGCAACTCTGCCCGAATGTCTTTTTCGCGCCGGCTTGTTTCGGACGCGGGGAGGTGTGCCATTTCCTGTCTTGTGAGGACGTTGACGTCGCTGAGAATCCCCCGGAATGCTTCGGTGAAATATCCGTTGACCAATTTCATATACTGTGTCTCATCGACAAATGCGTTCTCGGGGACCTTGCGTCGCGCGGCAGCTTCTTCAAGGGCGTTACAAAGGGCATCATATGATGTAAGAAACGTCAGACCCCCGATAAAAGCAGCCTCCTGCGCGCGCGCGGGCCTGGATTCGCCAAAGAATTTTTCCCTTGCGATAGATATTGCGCATTCCAGTCCGGAATTCCAGTCAGCTGCATCCCCGGGCGTTTCCCCGAAATATGTGAGAAGCGCTGTGCTTTCGTCCCTGAATTCAATCTGTTTACCTGCCATTGTCTAGTCTTTCAGATTCCTATTTAAAAATGTTCCCCTGGAAAATGGTAATTTTGTCCTCTCAGGGGAACCGTTTCAAATTTTCAATTGAACTGGACCTGCGGAGGACTCGAGAGCCGTCGGGTCTCTGGCTGCTCTTGCGGCTGCCCGGGAAAGCTAATAGCCGCTGTTAATTCCCGGGGAAAGCCTCCAGGACACGTATTCGTTTTTGACCTGCGGTGTTTCTCTGTTAAGGAAAGCAAAGATTGGTTCGGCTGCCGTTCGCAGTTCTTCGCGGGTTAGAGGGAGGGGCAGGTGCTCGGCTTCTTGTCCGGCTAGTGCGAGGATGTTCGCCTTGACTCTCTTGAGCGCAGCAGGGAAATAAGTTCCGATAAGCTCCCGGTATACCTCCTCCGGAATGAATTGGTATCTCCGAGGCGTTTTCAGGCGCTCCGCTTCCTCCGCAAGGGCGGCGAAAACCGCGGAATACGAAGCAATCTCCTTCAGTCCGCCGGAGAAAGCGGCAACCTGTATCTCGCTTGGAGCAGTCCCTCTGAAAAACAGCGGTTGGGACCCACTTAATGCAATTCTCAGTGCGGAGTCCCAGTCAGCTTCCCCTATCGAGCTTCTCGAGAAATACTCATGAAGTTTGTGAACCTCTTCCCTGAAATCTGTCGTCTTCCTTGACATTTCGGCCGGATGAGTTGGCTCGAGTTTAAAAAAAAGTCCCCCTTTAGGAGGGTCAATTCTCTGCCAAGGGGCAAATCTCCGCTAAATTAATAACCCCGTCCAGCAGGCCGGAAAGATGGCGCTTTTCCTCCATAACACAATGACCAGGAAGCTTGAGGAGTTCACACTGCCTGCTGGCAGGGAAATTGTCCTTTTCTACACCTGCGGGCCGACTGTTTACAACTTCGCCCATATCGGGAACTTCCGCGCATATGTCTGCCAGGACGTCCTGAAGCGATATCTCAGATACAAGGGGTTCCAGGTCAATCACGTGATGAACCTGACGGATGTCGATGACAAGACAATCCGGGATTCCCAGAAGGAGGGCCTGCCCCTGTCGAACTTTACTGAAAAGTACAAGAAAGCCTTTTTCGAGGACTGCGCAGTCCTGGGCCTTGATCCGGCAGACGCATATCCGGAGGCAACGAAATACATTGAGGAGATGCTTGACATAATCCAAAAGCTCCTTGAAAAGGGCCTCGCATACAAGGGGGAAGATGGTTCGATTTACTATAACGTCAGGAATTTCCCTGGTTACGGAAAGCTTTCCGGCATACCCCTGGACTCCCTGCGGGCGGGGGCAAGGGTCAAGAGCGACGAATATTCGAAGGAGCAGGCGAACGATTTCGCCCTCTGGAAAGCCTGGAGTGAGGAGGATGGGCGGATCTTCTGGGAATCCCCTTTCGGGCGGGGGCGTCCCGGCTGGCATATCGAATGCTCGGCAATGAGCATGAGAACCCTCGGGGAGACCATTGACATCCATGCCGGGGGGATTGACCTGATTTTCCCGCATCACGAGGATGAGATTGCCCAAAGCGAGGGAGCTACGGGCAAGCAATTCGCAAGATACTGGGTTCACAACGAATATCTTCTTGTCGACGGGAAGAAGATGAGCAAATCCCTCGGGAACTTTTACACCCTGCGCGACATTCTTGCAAAGGGCTATTCCGGGCGGGAAATACGCTATCTCCTCCTCGCAACCCATTACCGCCAGCCCTTGAATTTCACTTTCCCGGCCCTCGACGGGGCAAGGGGCGCGGTCGGCAAACTGGCTGAATTCGTGCGCAACCTGAAGGATGTCCGGCATGAGGGGGATTCGGGCATTGCGGGAAGCTTTCTTGAAATCGCGGAAAGGAAGTTCGAGAATGCAATGGATTCGGATCTCAACACGTCCGAAGCTCTTGCGGCAATTTTCGAGCTTGTGCGGGAAACGAACAAGTTGATTGGTGAACTTGGGCGGTCTGAGGCGGAAAATATCCTTGAGGCGCTGCGGAAAATTGATTCGGTTATCGGCGTTCTCGGTCCTGAGTTTGAAGGGCGGGAAGAAATCCCCGTCCGGGTCGGGGAACTCGTTGCCGAACGGGAAGCTGCGCGCGCCGGGAAGAATTGGGAGGCTGCCGACCGGATTCGGAAGGAGATTGAATCTCTGGGATATTCTGTCCAGGACTCGAAGGACGGCTCGCGGATAAGGAAGCTGATCAGCTGAATACAATCTTGACTTCGCAAGCTGGCTTTTTCCCGCTGATTTTCCCGATTGCATCCTTCAGCCGGTCGAGGATCTTTTTCATTTCCTCGGAATACTGGAGCTCTATTGAGAGTTTTTCGGGGAGGAATTCGGCTGAGAAGAGGTTTCTCTGCCCCCCTGCCGCAAGAAGGAAGTCGGCCCAGATTATCTTTTCGATGAATTTCGGCGGGTTATTTTCGGCAAGTTGCTCGATATAGGTTTCGATGATGCCCTCTGGGGAAATGGGCTTTTTCGGATCCCGATAATGGACGAACTTTGTATATTGGGGATAAAATACGAAGCCCGCCCTTTTTTCCGCTGTGATTTCTGACTGGAAAACCGATATTTCTATCCTCTCGGGCTCCCCGAGGATTTCAAGCAGCGCGCCGAGAAATTCCGGGGGCCAGACAATTGCGGGCTTCATTTCGAGGCCGGACGCCTCCACATCCGCGGATATGTTCCGGAGGGCATTATCACCCTTGTGGGCTTTGCAGCGAATCCGCTTTTCGCGACTGCTATTTGCTCGGCTCCCGCGAGGGAAAGCCCGAGCGCAACAAGCTCATCCTTGCCGGAAAAGATTGCAACGTGCTCGTTGGGCGCGATCCCCTTGTCGAGCTTCGTTATCCCGACTGATGCGAGCGGTGCGCCTGAGCAGACCGCCTCTATTGCCCCGTCCTGAATCCAGATGCACGAAAGGTGGGCTGATGCAACCTCGACGGGCAGAACCATCTTCCGTATCTCAGTTTCCCCTGTTTCGAAGGCGTCTTTCAGGTCGTGCAGGGTTATCGCGGTTTTCTCGAGGAAGGGCCCTGCGCGGGTGCGCCTGAGCTCGGTCATGTTCCCTCCGCCGAGCTTCTCGCCGATGTCGTGGCAAAGCTTCCTTATGTATGTGCCCGCCTCGACGCTCGTCCTGAAAAGGACGGTTCTCCCGTCTGTTTCAAGGATGTCCAGCGAATAAACCGTCCTCGGCCTGATTTGCCTTTTGACAGCTGAGCGGACGGGGGGCATTTGCATTATCGTCCCGGTGAACTCCTTCACAACCGGAGCAAGCGCATCCAGGGAAATGTCCTTGTGGAAGCGCATTGTGCCGACATATTCCTTCCCTGCCGGAAGGAGGGCGTTCAGTATTTTGGTTGCCTCGTTGAGCGCTGTCGGAAGAACGCCCGTCACGTTGGGATCAAGGGTTCCGGAATGTCCGGCTTTCTTTGCGCCGGTAATTTTTTTCACCCAGTCGGCAACCTCGTGGCTTGTCGGACCGGCCGGCTTGTCGAGGTTGATTACCCCGAACTGCAGGTGCTTCTGCAGGCTGCGTTCCTCGGGGCGGCATCCGTATTTCGCGCTTGACTCCTCAGCCTTTCGGACAAGGAACTCGTTTGTAAGGGGCATTCTTTCGGGGCCTTGCGAGGGTCTTTATAAAAAATGTGTTAGAAAAATATGGTTAGGCGGATAAACCCTTGCGGAAAGCTTGGGCCTTGACGACATCCGGACCGCGCAAGCCTGCGGAATTGAGAACAATTGATTTAAGCAAGCCGTCCGAAATCGTCTCCTCGTCGATTGGAGGTTTGGGACTTGAATGAGAAGCCGTTGAAGGGGAAAGTCGTTTTCTTCGACCTTGACGACACGCTGACGCTCCTTGAATACAAGTACAGGGCTGCGTCTAGAAAATGCGCCCGCCTTCTGCGAAAGGAAGGTGGGTCGAAGATAGACTGCCGCCTGCTCGAGCTCCTGTCAATGGAGGTCGACCTTGTAAGGGTCAATTCGGTCGGCAGCCGGAAACTTTTCAGGCGCGACGCATTCCCTTCTGCGCTTGTGATAACATCCCGCCTGGTTCTTTCGGGCAAGTTTTCGGGGAGAGACATTGAACTGCTCGGGAAGATCCCGTATGCGGAGAGATGCGAATTCCTGCGCAAGCACGGATATTCCGACAGGGATCGGGAGGCTTTCCTGGGAATTCCGGAAAATGCGCTTGAGAGGGAGGTTGGGCAAATCCTGGGAACTCCGCTTGAGCGCAAGATTTACGCGGAAGCATCAAAAGCGCTTTCCCCGCCGTGGCGGGAGAGGAAAAACGCGTTTTTCGCGCTGGAAACAATCCGCGAGAGGGGCGCGAAGGTTTTCATAATAACCCGGGGAGACCGAAAAGTGCAGGAAAGCAAGCGGTCGCATTTCCCGAAGCTTGCGGAAATCTTTCCCGATGGAAGGTCCTTCAAGGTGATTGGCGGAGAGAAGGCGGCTGCGATACGCAAGCTTCTCAGGGAAATTGGCGCATCCCGGAAAGACGCATTCTTCGTCGGCGATACCTATGCAGACATGCGGGCTGCCGGGAAAGCTGGCGTGCGGGGGATATTTGTTCCCATTCGGGGATGGAAGCCTTTCGTTGACCGGATAAAGGGCAAGCACAGGGGAAGTTACCTGCGGGCCCGGGGGCTGAGGGAGGTTCCCGGGAAAATCCTCTCAGGTCTCTATTCCGAGAAGTTCCTTGACAACGAAGCTTGAGAGAATCGCCACGTAGAAATACCATCCGAACCACCCGAGGGTCGAGCTGAACGCAATTGGGGGCAGCTTCCACTGCCAGATTGGCAGGGGTATCGGCAGATTGACTATGAGTTTGGCGTAAGTTGTCTGAATCCAGCCTATTACCAGAATGAATGCAAGGGAGGAGATCAGGTTCGGCTTCATTGTCATTGAAAGGCGCTTCGTTGAAAACTCCTGGATTTTCTTAAGCTCGATTTCCATTGCCTTGGCATTCTGCTCCTTCTGGGCTTTCTTCATTCTTATCTGGGCGGAGTCAAGCTGTTTCTTCATTTCGCGCAAGGCGGCTTGATCCGAAAGCTTCTTGAAAAGAAGGTTCTGTATGAGGACGGCGGCAAAGGAAATGAGGAAAAGCTGGAGAACCTGGTTTTCTAGCAGCGATATTGCCATTTCTTCGGTTTTTCCCTCGTTGGTCCCCGTTAATAAGCTTCCGCTTCGCCTCGGTATGCTACGCTACGCCCGACTCATTTCGATACGATTGTCTTCAGCAGCGGGGCCATGTCAACCAGGTGCTGTCTGACTATCGTCTCGTACATCTTGTAGACTATCATCACGGTAAGGAGTATTCCCGTCCCCCCGCCAATCGCGTTAGTGAAGTCGGCGAATGCGGCCAAGAGCCCGACTGCCGCGCCCCCGATCACGGTGAGGTATGGTATGTACCTGTCGAGAACCATTTCAATTACCCGCGGGTCGCTCCTGAACCCCCTCACTTGCATCCCCGCCCCGTTGATTTGCTCCGCAACGGATTTGGTGTCCTGCCCGCTCGTTTTCACCCAGAAAATCGAGAAAAGCACCGAGCCAAGGACCATGAAAAGCGTGTATGTGAAGGCTCGAAGCGTCATCGTTATGTAGGTCAGATTGTAAAAGTTGACCGGTCCGATTGTGCTTGAGAGACCGAAAAGTATTGCCAGTTCCTTTGAAATGCCCGAAAAGAACGTGAACGGGTTCAGCAGATATGTTATGAAGTTCCGCGGGGGCGTCAGGAAGAATATCAGCCCAGTTAAGGCCGTGCTGTCGGTCCCGAGAGTTCCCAGTATCGGGTATCCCGCTTTCTGTGCAAGTCCGGCCCATAGCTGGAGGTTTGCAATTAGCGCCGCAACAAGTATTACCGGCAGGTTGCCGGTGTAGAAAAGGTTCAGGGGCCATCTTGTCGTCATTCCCGCTATTCTTCCGAACGAAAGGGGGATTTCCACGTTGATTGACTGGGCATATACAACTATGAAGAAAACGACTGCGGTGAATATCACGGGGATGAGGAGGTAAAACGACTGCATCGGGTCGCCTTGTGTAATGAACTGGATTGCCGCGGGGATTCTTCCGGCTGCAAGCGTCGGGTTCTCAGGATTGGGAAGCGGGTTCAGAGAGGCCACTAGTATTTCCGTCGCAACCCCCGCCGCAATGAAAAGGCTTATTCCTGAAATGAAGCCCCATTTCTGGGAGAGGTCGTCAAGAAGGGAAATTAGCATTGTCCCCCCGAAAAGCTGAGCAACGAGGAGGATCTTCAGGAAGGGGTCGTTGTTAAGGGCGGGAAGCCCGCCAAGGTAAACATAAACGGCGCCCTCGAAAAGCGCCACTATTATCGTGAGAAGCTGCGAAAGTCCCTGGAAGGTCTGCTTGTCCTTTTCCTTCGAAAGGTCGAGGGGAAGGAGCTTGACTCCGACCATCAGCTGCAGGATTATGCCTGCTGTCACGATCGGGCCTATTCCGAGCGTTATTATTGACCCGAACCTCCCCGCGATTATCGCGCGGAGCGCCTGAAAATAATCGGTTGCCTTTTGGTCGAGCCCATACAAGGGAATCATTCCGAGAACATAGTATGCAAGGAGGATGAATGCGGTCCATTTGAGCTTCTCATTAAAGCCGAGGCGGGTTTTCGGCTTCCTAACCGCCGGAATGAACTGTGTGAAATCCAGAATTCCTACCATTTCTTCTCCTTGTCGTTGTTAGGACGGACCTATCTTGCCCGTTTTCACATCTGTCTTGGGCGCTTTTTTCGGGGCTCTCGGCTCAGGAAGGACAATTTTCCCTCCGGCGGCCTCAACCTTCGCAATTGCCCCTTCCGAGGCTGCGACGCAGTTCGTTATTGTGAGTTTCCTAGAAACTTTTCCGCTTCCCAAGATTTTCTCAATCCCGAGCTTTCCGCAGTCAATCAGGTATTCCCCTCCCTTGAATTCGGCGAGCTTCCTCGAAACCATCGTTTCGGCCGTTGCATCAAGGAGACCTACGTTTATTGTGGTAAGCCGGTTCGCCTTCTGTCCGGGAGACTGGAAGCCGTGCTTTCCAAAGTGGTCGGGGTCGTATTTGAGCATATATACCCACAGGTGCTTGTCCCATGCATATCCCTTCCCCCCCTTGTTCCCTTTTCCCCTGTGCTTTTTTCCGGCGCCGTAGCCGTGGGACCTGTGGCCCCTTTCACGCCTGGACCTCTTACTGAACAGTCTGACCATAATGCGGCTAACCCGAAAAACTCGGTTTATAAACCTTAGGGGGCCCGGCCGGGGAACCTTGGAAGGAACCTTGGAAGGAAACGATTTGAAAGTGGCCAGGCAATTTTTTTATATGCGAGTGCTTGCGGAACTGTGTGGGGTATGACGAAGACGGGGACCTTAGCGGATTCGAAAAAGCGCTCCTTGGAGTTTCCGGCGCGCATTCCGTTCATCTTTTGCGGAACTCGCAGGGGGATGTCGTTTCAATCAAGGCAGTTGACCCTGTTTCCAACAGGGAGAACGTCATCGATCTCCGGAGCCCGATGCACAGGGAAGGGCAGGCGTCAATTGTCGAGGCTGCCCGAATGGTCTACCAAGGGATGCACAAGCTTCCTCAGAACTACATTGTCGTGATGGACCCGACCGGCCAGATTAGCAGGGGTCAACTTTCGGGGAGTGTCGGCTATTCCCGGGAAAAGTCCAAGGAGCGGAATGCGCGCGGGGTTCTCTTCGGGGTCGGGAACACTTCGGTTCTCAATGCTTTTGCCGGCGAGCGGAGAACGCTTGTTCCGGCTGATTCCTACGGGCCTGGCGAGCCCGCCACGTATCTCTCCGGAGAACGCCCGGGTTATTCCGGCAGGCTGCCCGAAACGCCCTTGAAGGAACTGCCGTTGGGTAAATTGGCTGAAAAGAAAAGGACAGCCACGGCGATTGGGGCGGCGAGAACGCCCCTTGAGGAAATCCTGAAAGGTCTTGCGGACGCCGAACAGAAGCGGATAATGGACGAATCGCTTGCCCTGAACAGGACGAGAAGAAAGACGGCCGTCAACTATTCCGGAACGTACGCGGACGAGCTTGTGGATGTCTGGGAATCCTCGGTGTTCTGATTGGAAGATGCCTGAGCAATTCGTTCGGGAAGGCTATTAGTTTCTTTTTTTTCGCGTCCATGAGTTTCTCCAAGTCGATCGAGACGCCCAATCCAGGCCTCCCGAGCGTTTTGCGGACTCCCTTCTCAAAGGGCAGGGTTTCAGAAAAGACGTTAGGGAGCGCAAGATCATAATCTAGGTCGGTGACTTTGACGCCCCTTTGCGACTGGGCGAAATTTATCCCCGCGGAAATCCCTATCGCGCTTTCGAACATGCATCCAACCATTATCGAAACCGAGTGTTTCCTGCAGAGGTCTGCTATTTTCGTTGCGGGGAGAATTCCCCCCGCTTTTTGGAGTTTTATGTTTATTCCGCTGCAGGCATCCTTCTCAATCGCGGTTTGGACATCCTTGAGCGAGATTATGGATTCGTCGAGAAAGATGGGTGTGTCGAAGCTCTTCGTAAGCTGCCTGGAAAGCGCCCAATCTTGCTTCCCGACAGGTTCCTCCACAAGAAAGAGGTTTCCAAGGGTTTCCCTTGCGGTTTCGATTGCCGTTGCTGCCGAGCGGAAGTCTGAGTAGCCCTGGTTGCAGTCTATCAGGTAGGAGATCCGCCGCCTCATTTCTCGGACAGTTTCAGCAATTGCGGCGCAGCGGGTCTCGTCTCCCCTTCCCGAGCCAAGAAGCTTCACCTTCAGCATCTTGAGGTGCGGATATTCCGAAAGTATCCTTCGGACATCTTCCCTCGTTTCCTCACTGCTTTTGCCGAATACTGTTATAGAATTGGGTGCGAACTTTTTCCGT
>JAZDJS010000009.1:0-9397 GCA_043803745.1 archaeon | reverse complement strand
CAAGTACGAGGGCGACATAAACAGGGTCAAGACTAAATACGGTTCGACCTTTGCGGCAACGATTACAAAGCTCCAGATAGGAACGGGCCTTATGCAGAATCCGGAATATAACGATGGCAAGCCCTGGTTCGTCCAGTTCCGCCCGCTCCTCCACTCGACATTCCGCATTTCCGAAGAGGACCTTGTCCAGTACAAGATAGTTATTGCAGCTGTCAAGGAACTCAAATCCCGGATTGAAACGCTCAAGAAGGCGGGCACCGACGTCTACGACATGCAGATGGAGCTCAACCTTGCCGAGGACAAGCTCAAGGCCGGGAACATCTCGATGGCTGCGACTTATCTGGAATCCGTGAAAGCGAAGGCAGCGGCAGCCAAAAGATAGGTTTTTGGCTTTTCCAGCGGTTTGGCGGGTTATTGGGCTGTTTATAAGGAGGGCCGAACCGCAAGCTATTTAAGTAATTAATCACTACTTAGTGGTGTACAATGGGCACACGTCCTGCACAGTCCGGCGGTTTTCTCCGTGTTGGCCAAAGCACACCCTCTCGCGTTAAGCGGGACGGCCCAGTTGCAGACCCTTCCGCTGAACTGACGGTTGCCGAGGCAGTCGGAAGCCTGCTTAAACTAGTCAGTCCGAATTTTTCAGTTCCCACACCTGCGAGACTCGAGAAAGACATAGAAATTTTGTTCGACCCCCGGAATGGCTATTGCAATCCCCAGAAGACTGACGGAACATATTTGGAAAGACTCCGCTTGCCGGAAACCGTCCGGACTGAAATTAAAATCAAGGAATTGGAGCGCGTTGTCGCAGATGCGGTTTCTCAGGAGCTTCGCGAAAAAGGGGTTTTGACTGCCGAGCAAACCTCCCTTCAGACAGTTGTTTCGGAGGCCAGAACTTCTGCTGAAGCCGGCTTAAGGGTCCTGAACCACGCCGAACGGTCCTTGCAGCAAGCCCGCGCAAATGCGGAATTTCTTGATGATTATTTCGGAGAGAGCGGGATTCCGGTGGACGAATATGCCAGATATTACCCGCTCGAAGTCCAGGTCCAAGGGATTGAACGGCAAATACTTGCTTTGAGGGGGCGCTTTTCCGAAGATGAAGTTGCGCAAGCAAAGGAAATGCGTTCCGCAGGAAATTTCGGGGAATATGCAGAGAGACAACGAGCGCTAGTTGCCAAATTCGAAAAGAAAAAAAAGTTCTTCTCCGACCCGCGCGTTTCCGCTGCCGCCAGGGACCTTGCGATGTTGGACGCCTGCGCCCTTGAGCAAGATGCTGAAAAGCTGGCTGCTGAAACCGTTCCGGTCGGGGAGCTCAACGCACAAATCCGGTATTACCGGTATATGGCCTGCGGAAAACCTGAGTTGGCGGGAATACTTTATGGAGCTAAAATGGGGCTTGAAAACCTTCAAGGGAAAGGGGTTCACCGGGTAAATAGGGAACTTGCGGAACATTTCCTTGACGATGTCAACTCGTTGAGCACTTATCCTGATTCTTGGTTTGCCAACCTCATCCTCCATACAACATTTTTGGATAATTTGGAACGGCTCCCCGGGCGGGTCAGGGGCTACCTGGGGAAGCTCGCCCAAAAAGTAACTGGCGGGAAAATAATGCCTCCGAAAGCTCCAAAGCCCGCAAAATATGAAGACGATTTCATCGGGGATTTCTTGGATTACCTGGACACTTCCTTGTTTTTTGACCTTTCCCCCGCGCCTGAAAATTCGAACCTCCTTGGAGAAATCGCGAGAATATACTCCGAAGCGAAGACGCCCGAAGCTTTCGCTGAAGAAACCGGGCTGCTTCTGCAAAAAACCGGAGCGGAAAACCCCGAGCTTGCGCAGCGGGTCGGGAAGAGAAAAGGTGCAAAGCCGGTCCTGCGGCTGATTCCCTTTGCGAAAACGCAGGCAGTTCCGGAAGCCCAAGCACAAAACAGGAGAACTGAAATCATCAACTATCCCGACTTCATTGCTGATTATGAAGATATGCTCTTTTCAAACGCAGAACTTCTTGAAACGCGTTTTGAAGGTCCTGCTGATTCGAGCGCAATCGGCGGGCTGGGACGAAAATTTTCTTCGGCTCTGAGGCGGTTGATTGACGAGGAGCTGGACCCGGAAAGGTATTCCGACTTGATTGAAACTGTGAAAAGCAAGGCTCCTGACGGAGACGGGGCCTTTTTCTGCCCCCTTGAAAACACCGTTAGGCACGCAATTGCATATCTTGCGGCAGGAAAGTCGCTTGACCGAAGTGAGCTTGAGGAAGCCGCCGAATTTTTCTCCTCAAAAGAGGGCAAGCCAACTACGGATTACGAACAAGTTATTGAGCGCGCAGAGGCTGCCGCCAGAATTAGCAGCTATAATTTGAGGAAAGACGCGTTCAGCGACCTTGCGTTCGAATTCACCGGGCTTCCTAAATACGTGGAATCGCTTGAGAACAAGATAAGCGAAAAAAAGTGGCGGGAGTTTGAAACTGCCTGCGGATCCAAAGTAGATCAAGAAGGAGAAATCCTCCGCCAAGGCAGCCACGTAATCTCTGAAGTTGATTACGCCCTCGATGACGGCTGCCGCGAACCGTTGTTCTACGCAGCATTCAAGTTTGCTTTGGGCGGCCTGGCAAGCCGCTGGGTTGCCAAGGAAATTCAAAAAGAAGGGCACCTTCCCGAATCAGAAGATGCGGTCGTGCTATCCGCGGTCGGGAAATATCTTGTCGACGCCGCGAGCGCATTCGCAAGCCGGACCCTTAGAAATTATGTCAAGGAATCAGTGATTTCTGCAGATCCCGACCCGCATGTACAGACAGTTGGACCTGCGGAATATATGCAAGAGCCGGACGGAAACGCGTAGCAGACGCTATAGAAAGCCAAGTCGGCGTAGGTTGACAATTCCCTTTGGATTGTCTGAAGATTCATCTTTCCGTCCTCCCGGACCGAGGGCCGGTCAGCCGCAGCTCGCGCTGGACTGACAAACCTGCCTGAAGATTCATCTTTCCGTCCTCCCGGACCGAGGGCCGGTCAGCATCGGGTCACATCCTCATCGACCTTTCGGCCTAGGCTAACCCTCTTGGTTAATCTTCATCCCGGTGAGTTTGTTCCGAACAAAATGCTTATATCTTTCACTGTTTTCCCACAGGCAATGGCAGTCAAAACGAAGAAGAAGCACAGGGATTATTCGAAGCTCAAGCCGAAGCGGAACCCGGCTCTTCGCCTTTTCCAGAGGGATGGCGAACCTTTCGGGACAATTGACGAGCAATCGTTCGTTGCGATACCCGACGTTCTCCTCGCAGCGCTCGCCCTTGCCGACGGCAAGAACACCCTCGATGACATCGCGTTCCACCTCGTCAAGAACACTGCAATGGCGAAGGAGGAAATGCTTGTGCGGCTTTCGGCGGTTTTCGAGGTAATGGAGAAGAACCATTTCCTCGCCTTTTTGAGATGATTTCAGGACATGACAGCATTCAAGATAGTCGACCTTAAGGACGGACACACCAACGTCGACCTCGAGGGGGAGATAATCTCCGTCGGGGAAAGCCGCTCCGTCGTCACCCGCTACGGCAAGGAAACGAAGCTCACCCACGCCACAATAAAGGACGATTCGGCGAACATACTCCTGATTCTCTGGGGCGACCAGTGCAAGGGAATCGAGGTTGGAAAGAACGTCAAGATAGAGGGCGGTTTCATCAAAAGCTGGAAAGGGGCAAAGCAGCTTTCAATCGGGCGGAACGGGAAACTCGAGATTCTCTCCGCCGCAGCGGCAAGGAAGGCGAAAAGGCCCCCTCGGGAAATAGTTCTTTCCTAGAATTAGCGTGACCACTGGAAAAGAGTAGATTTATAAGTAAAAAGACCTCCCGCAGTTCCATGGCAGACGTGCCGCCAGCAACAGTCGAAGATTATCTTGGAAAAACTCATCTTTTTCTCGATGGAAAGGGACTCGAAATTTACCTGAAACTTGAGGATGAATTTCCGGATATTGCGAAAGATGAGGCGATTTCAAAAGAAGAACTTGTCGGCAAGGTCGTTGGAAGGGCAGTCCATTTGCTTGCCGGCCGCGAGAAGAATAGTCCGATGCCCGAACAGGTTGTTCTCGTTGCGGACGAGGGAGAGTATCGGAACAACAGCGTGCCCTATCTGACCTGTCCCGACAAACTAAGCGGGCCCGTTTCTGAATTCATGCTAGCCATGGGCTGCCTTGGGAACAACCGGAGTCCGCCTTCAGAGGGCGCGCCGTTTTCAAAGGAAAATGAGCAACGGGTTTACTACGTAATTCACTATGCTGCTGAGCTGGAAGCGGCGTTCTTCGGATTGGTCGGGGCTTTCAAGTTAGGTGCAGGGCTTATCCGACACGACCCGGAGGCAATTCGTGAAGGAATGGGCTATCTTGTTTGCGCTGTGCCGGGGGTTGCAATTGCTTTTGTCGGTTCTGAAGCCTACAAGACAGATCTTGCTGAAACTGCTGCTGCAAAACACATTTACGAAAGCCTCAAGGCTCCAAGGGAGCTTGCAGTTGAATCCGCGTAGAGCGCAATGCAGCTCGCTTACTGAACTTTGATTCCTGAGAGCGTCCTGAATTCAGCCCCCGCTTTCTCAAGCCGGAGGAAATGCGCCTCGAACTTTTTCAGGAATCTCTCTCCGCAGCCGGCGGCGACCAATTTCGTCCTCAGGGCGTTTCCGGTCACGGGCAGGAACTCCCAGGGATGGAAATAGTAGACTTGCCGTTCAATTTTTCCAGCGGCAAGGTCCAGGAACGCGCGCGGCAAAAGCCGGAACCAAAGGAAGGAAAGAGGAATCCCGCAGAAAGTTGAAATCGGGATTTCAGTTATTTCTCCGATTTTGTGCGGGCTTGTTGGAGCGGAAAGCCGGGAATACCTTCCCGGAACGAAGGTCGGATTAATCGAAGAATCGTAGGAAAAGCCCAGCGTCGCCAGACCGGCGATTTCCTTTTCGCTTGCAGAGAACCTGTGGGCCCGGAACCCCCGCACCTTCCGCCCGGAGATTTTCTCAAGGATTTTTCTCTCTCTTCTCGCGCGGGAGATTTCCCCGTGAAGGGCAAGTTCGTTCCCACGCTTCGGTATTTCCCCCACCAGCTTCGGGAATTTCCTTGCGAAATCGATTGTAACGAAATAGGTCGCCTTCCCGACGGTTGAAAGCAGATATTCCAGGCCCGTTTTTGAGGGGAAATTGTCCGGCCTTTTTCGCTCGCCGAATTCCGCAGGGACTGAATATGCCTCGACATCGAAGGTGAGAAAGATTTCCCTATCCAAGGAGCCTCAGCCTCACAAGGGAGCGAAACATCCTTACCGGGTCGAGAATTTCGTCGAATGTCGAGTTAGCGTAATCCTCTGCAGGAATCCTTATTCCGACCGTTGAAATTCGCGCGCCAGCCTTTTCAGCTCGCCAGAGAAGCTCGACAGGGAATTCGTAGCCGTCCGATTTGCAGGCGGGAATAATTTCCGCAAGGGTCTTGCGCCCCCCCGCCAAAAGCCCGCACTGGGTGTCCTTGAGCTTCAGCCCGAAAAAGAACCTTGAAATGAGCCTGAGCCCGCTTCGTTGGAGCGCCCTTTCCCTTGGAAAAACGCGCCTTTCGGCAATTGCGATTCCGTTTTTTTTGCAGCTTTTGCAGACAAGTCCGACCTGCCTTTGGCTAAAAGTCCCGTCAGCATCAACAAAGCAGACAATCGGCTTCCTTGCCGCAAGGAATCCTGCTCTCAGGGCAAATCCTTTTCCCTTCCGTTTCCCGAGAACTATTTTTCCGGATTTCTTCGGCAGCAGGCTTTCCGAACCGTCCGTGCATCCGTCAAGTACGAAGATCACTTCACCGAATCTCCCGAGGGCAAGCTTTGAGAAAAGGGCGGGCAGCCGTTTCTCCTCGTTATGGACCGGCACGATAAGGGAAACTTCCGAAAGGCCCGACATTCCGCTATTAATTTCGGCAAGTCTTTTATAAGCCTCTTGGAGGAAATCCGGCAATGTTCGAGGAAATAGGTTCTATACTTTCAGGGAAGCATTGCGACGGCTCCAAAGTCAAGCTCCGGGGATGGATACACCGGAAGCGCTCAAGCGGAAAGGTCATTTTCATGGTCCTCCGCGACCCGAGCGGGATAATCCAGGTCGTCGGACGCGCCACAGACCCGTTCTGGCCCGAGGTTGAGAAAGTTACCCGCGAATCAAGCGCTGAGCTTGAGGGGCTTGTCAAGAAGGATGAGCGGGCCCCGGGAGGCTATGAGCTTGCCCTGACCGGATTCAAGATTGTCGGTCTTGCGGACTCGCCTTTCCCGATAACGAAGGACATTTCAGTTACCCACCTGATGAACGTCAGGCATCTTTGGCTCCGCAGCCGGAAGATGAATGCGATATTGAAAGTGCGCCACACGGTTTTCGACGGAATCCACGAATATTTCAGGACGAACGGGTTCTACGAATCAACCGGGCCGATGTTCGTCACTGCCGCTTGCGAGGGAGGCTCGACCCTTTTCCCCATAAACTATTTCGGCCGGAAAGCCTACCTTTCCCAGTCCGCCCAGTTCTACAACGAGGCCCTGATTTTCACGCTGGGGAAGCAATACCTGATTGCGCCATCCTTCCGCGCCGAGAAGAGCAAGACGCCCCGGCACCTGACGGAGTTCTGGCATGCCGAATGCGAGGTTGCCTGGTGCGATTTCGAGGGCATAATGAAAACCGAGGAGGAGCTTATTGTCCACATTGTCAAGAAGGTCCTTGCCGAGAGGAAGGACGAGCTTGCGTTCCTGAAAAGGCCGCTGGAAACTCTGGAGAAAACCGCCGAAGGCAATTTCCCGCGCATCCCCTATGAAAAGGCAATTGACATGATAAACGCGAAATCCGAGCTCGGTCTCACCTACGAAAGCGACCTGGGCGCTGACGAGGAAACCGTCCTTGCCAACCAGTTTGACAAGCCGTTCATTGTTACCGGCTATCCTGTGATGCTGAAGGCGTTCTATCACAAGCCGGACCCTGTGCGCCCGACAAGCACCCTTGCAGGCGACCTTCTCGCCCCGGAGGGATATGGGGAGATAATAGGCGGCGGCCAGAGGTGCGACACGACTGAAGAACTAAGGAAGCAGCTGGAACTGTTCAACCTCCGGGAAAAGGATTACGGATGGTACTTCGATCTCCGGAGATACGGGAGCGTCCCCCATTCCGGATTCGGCCTCGGGGTTGACCGGGTTGTCCGCTGGATTTGCAAGCTCAAGCATTTGCGGGACGCGATACCCTTCCCAAGGACAATCAACAGGGTGTACCCTTGAGGGTCTATCCGTGATGGAGAATTCCCTAGAGAAGCTCCTGAAGGAGCAGAATTTCACCGGGAAGAACGTTTGCATTTTCCCGGAAAATCCGGAAATCGAGGATTTTCTGAAGAAGCGGATGGCCGGGAAAATAGTTTCCGGGGCTCTTGAAACTCAAAGCGATTTCGTGATTTCCTGGCTTTACCCGAAAGCAGAGAGCGCGCAATTCCTCCGGGAATCGGGAAAATCCCTCAAAGCAAAGGGGAAATTGATTTTCCTCTTTTCGGGCAAGGAAAGGCGGGAGAACTTGAAGGACTGGTTCTGGAAATACGGCTTCATGATAACCCGGCACTTTTTCCTATCAATCACCCGGACGGACGGAATCAGCTATGCCTCCACCGGAAAGAAGAAGGAGGATTTCCTTTTTTTGGTTGCCGAGAAGATTGGCGGGGATTGAATTAAGGCAAGCTGCTTGTCGCAGCAATCAAGCTGTCTCCGCCGGAAGTTCCTCTGTTGTAAAAGAGTCCGGCTTTGATAGGATTTCCAGTCGCATAAGTAAGATTTCCGCCAAGGTGGTCGAGACCCGCAACAACTGCTAAATATCCGTCGGAGGAATCCGCGTCGGTTTGCATCGGGTCATCAAAAGTCGGGTCAGTTCCACTAACAATCCGGAAATATTGGCCCATCCAGGTTTCGTTCATCATAATCGTCAACCCGAGTTGAACGGGGATTCCCCTGTCGTTGCAAAGCTGCCTGAAGTTATCGTAAGTTAAGGCCGGGTCAATGTCGAGGAGCGCGGTTTCAAGGGATTCGAATGTAGGATACATTGTGTTGAATTCCCGGATTGTCCCAATTTCTCTGTCCGTGTAAGGATCTGTAAGCGAAGTTATTGGAGCCATTTCCGGCAGCTCATACCAAACGTCAAGCCGTCCGGGCCCAAGAAGGGTTTGTATCTGCCCTAGGTTCTGGACGGTTCCGTATACATACCTGAACCCCATCGCCTCGTCGAAAATACCTCCATGGCCGTAAAAGTCCAGAGTGGCCGGATCCATTGCAAGAAGGGTTTCCATTGTCATATTCTGGAGCCAAGGCTCGTTAGGTACGACAACAACCTGAAGGTTCTCGTACTGCCCTGGTGCAACTCCATTATCTGGCGAAGACGTATTTTGAGGCAGTATGTTTGAATTGGCAACTGGACTGATCGGGGTTAGCCCGTCAGCAGTCCATTGAAGGCCTGCGTTTGAGGCTGCCGCGGCAATTTCAGCATAGCTAATTGCATTGTCAGTCGGGGGCAGGAATAGGCCTTCGCTTGGAATAACTGCATCGTAATATTCCCACCTTTGCGTTTCCGCGTTAAACCTTTCCTCATGGATGTCAATGTGCAGATGCCTTGCATAAGTTCCTGCATAAGTTGCAGGATCTTGCTGAAGCAACGTAGTTGACTCCGCGCTTCCAATCATAATGCCTTGGTTCCCCAGCTCGGCAAGGGTTTCTCCACCGACAGTCACATATCCTTCGTAAATGTAATCAGGTATGCTTCCTTGGGCCAAGTGGAGAAAGCGCATAACTGTTTTTGTTCCGTCGCCGTGATCCTGTTCAAGGAAAATCATATTTAGGGAAGGATGCTGCGTCTGTCCTGCAGCCTGCATGTCTACATCGCAATTCGGTAACCGCGTCCCATCAGGAGAAAAATACTGCCCGAGTTCCTGCACATAAATGCAACTTGCATCATCGTAAATTTTGGCAACTGTCCAGCCAGGTCCGGGTGCAACAATTTGGTAATCTCCTGTCCTACTGTACGGCGCAATGTCAACGTGCAATCCATGGTATCCCCCTTCGCGCGTTGTTATTGCAAGGAGGTTCTCATCCCCTCCGCTTCCAAAGGGGGGTAAGACCGGGAAAACAACCGTCCCCGGAAGCATTCCTGCGCTAGGTAATTCGATTGCAGGGTCTACAAACTCACCCCCCCCAGCAACCGGAACCGCTTCCGTAGTAGGAGCCGGTTCGGGAGCAACAGGAACCGCTTCCGGAACCGAAGGAACCGCTTCCGGAACCAAGGGAGCCGGCGTGTCAACAACAGGAGCAGGAGCGGGCGCGACAGTTCCGGAGAGCTCGAAGCTGAGCCCGGCGAGAGCCGGGTCAATCTGGACAGGACCGAACGAATATCCC
>JAZDJS010000008.1:0-29543 GCA_043803745.1 archaeon | reverse complement strand
GATACTCGGGCTTTTCATGCTCTATTTCGCGCGAGTCTTCCTTGTAGGGAGGTTCATCTCGATTTTCTCGGGGAAGAGCTTCATAACAATGCTTGTGCTGATGTTCGCGCTGATGATTTCAACCTTCATCTTCAGGGTGATAAAGACCAACGAAATGGTCAAGACGGGGGAAGAATGGAAGTATGCGATCGTCTGCTTCGGGATTGCCGTCGGCCTGATAATCTTCGCCCTGAACTCAAGCCCGGACAGCTGGCTGATACTTTTCGGAACCAAGATTGAGATTGACAACAACGTCCTCGTCGGAATCGCGGTTGCTGCCGGAATCGTCGGATTGATCGCGATATTCGTGAAGGGAGACGACAAGCCAAAGTAAGTAAAAGAGGGGCTGAGGCGGATGCCGAGGTCCGAACCAACAATAAATCAAATGAAGTGAGGAAGAAAAAAATGACATATCTTTTCGCAAACGCACTTGAGGGTGTAATTGACCAGGCAGTCCAGCAGGGAGTCTATTCGATTGTCCTGCCGTTCGTGCTGATATTCCTGGTGATGTTCGTTGCGCTCAAGGGCTCGAAGGTTGTCGAGGAAGTCTGGCTTGCGGCCGCAATATCTGCGGTAGCGGCGCTTATTGCAACCCTTTTCCTTGGAAGCATGCCGATTGTCGGGGATTTCCTTTCCTGGCTACTTGGCAAGGCGGGGATACTGCTGATTATAGTCCTGATAGTTTTGGTTGTCAACGCGTTTGTCAGCCGGAACACGAAGGGAGATTGAAGGACGTAACCCGTTAGGGAAACCCGAAATCTCCAGCAGGGCTGGACCATCTGAGGATGTCCGAACCTGGAAATATGAATGAAATAATGTGAGAGGGAAGAAGACATGGGAGAAGACTCAAAACCGGTAATAAACAAGACGATAGTTCTGCTCGGCGCTTTTGCGGTGATAATATTGCTCGTTGTAACGACGCCGGGCTGGAAGGATATTTTCGGGCTGTCCGGAATAAACTTCTCAAGCCAGTTCCTCGTTTACGCGCTCATAGCGGCGGGAATTGTGGGCCTTGTTGTTTTCGCAATGAGCGCAAGCAAGGAAGATAAGAAATAAGGGTCAATCTTCCCCCGCCCAAAGCAGGGTTTTCTAGTTTGCGGAGTAGGGAAATTTTCCAAAAAGATTACTTTTCAGGGCCAATTCACTTCTCTTTTTGCCCTCTTTTGTACAATTAAGTCAAAGAAAACACTGTTTTTAAAAACGGATTGTCATCAAAACGGTTCAGAAAATCATCAAGGTGTGTTGTAAGAAAATGAAACACTATATGCAGCAGGTAATCAAGCCGAGGAGTTTCTCAAGCCACAAGGGGGATTATGGACGGATTCTTGTTGTCGGGGGGTCTCCCGAATATGTCGGTTCGCCGACCCTCGTCGCCCTTGCCGCTTATGCAACCGGGGCGGACATTGTGAAAATCGCGGCTCCCGAAAAGGTTGCGTGGGCGATAAACGCTTGCTCGCCGCACCTGATAACATTGAAACTCGCTGGCGAATTCTTCAACAGCTCGCATATTGAGCAGATTCTTGCCGAAGCCGCAAAAGCCGATGTAGTTGTCGTCGGGAACGGGCTTTCCGACAGGAAAGAAACAATCGAGGCGGTCGGCATCCTGCTACAGAAGCTCGAAAAAATGAAGGCAAACGTAATTGTCGACGCCGATGCTTTCAAGGCGAAGGTGATCCCGAAGAAATCGATCCTCACCCCGCACGAGCGCGAATATCTCACTCTTTTCAGCAAAATCCCGCCCGTAAAGGATTTCGAGAAAAGGAAGGAGGCGGTCCGGAAGATGGCTGAAAAATTCAAGACAACGATCCTTCTCAAGGGCGGAGTTGACATAATCACCGATGGGAAGAAGATTGAGGAGAACCGGACGCACAATCCGGAGATGACTGTCGGCGGAACCGGGGACACCCTTGCAGGGATTGTCGCGACATTCTGGGCGCAGTCGAGCGGGCTCAAGCCGTTCGAATCCTGCGCTGCCGGCGCCTGGGTCAACGGGGTTGCCGGGGACCTCTGCCTCCGGAAGCGGAAGCGCGTCCTCCCCCACTGGCTTGTCGAGTCAATCCCAGAGGCAATGAATCACGTTCTTTGAACGTCCGTTCTCTGGTGCTTTTCTGGAAGAACTTTGGAAAATTCCTGCAGGGGCGCGTGCTCGGGGACTATTTCCAAGAGCCAAAGGAATTCTCCTGCAGTAGGAGGGGCTGCTGCTGCGAAAATCTCCCGAAAGCAAAGCTGCGAAGGGATTTCTGGGACGCCCGCCGGGGTCCCTTCTATCTGGCTGCCCGGAAGGCCTCGGAAGGAATTTCGATCTTCGACTGGGAAGTCGACCGGCTGAAAAAGGAAGCCGTGAAGAAAGAAAAGAAACTGACCCTTGAAAGGCAGTTCGTCCTTTTCCCGGAATCCGGCCTGCCGGTTGTTGCAAACTGGCTCTGGGTTGTTGAAAACTGCCCCTTCCTTGAGGAAGGCAAATGCTCTATTTACGGGAAGCGCCCGCTTATGTGCAGGCAGTTTCCGGTAAGGGGGAAGAACGTTTTCTTTTCAATCAAGAGGCGTGAAAAGCTCGGGCTTGCCATTTCCTCCCTTTGCGCGAGGGCGCAGGAAACAAACGCACCCCGATATTTCCGTGGAGCTAACGAGACTATCCGCAGGTTTTCCAAAGCTTTCGGGGAGTGTTTCCTCGCGAAAATCCGATATGACGCCGACTGGCTGTTCGTAACGGAATCCGCCCGCTTCTTGGAGATGTCTGGAAAGATTGGGTTCGAGCGGGCGGAGAACCTCTCCCCAAAGCGGGCCTGGGTGAAATCAAGGAAATTCCAAAGGCTGTCCGCCCTGCTCGTTGAAAAAGGGGTTTTCAGGAACCGGCGCGCTCTTGAGCGCAAGTTGGAAAGCAACAGGGAAATCCTGGTTTCCCTCTTTTTGCAGAGAAAGTTCGGAGAAATAAGGAACTTCAAAGTGATTGGATTCCGAGACGCAGGACCTGCAAGAAAAACGAGAAGATTGCCTGGAAAGAGAACGTCTTTGAGCGCCCGAACTTTCGTTCCGTGAATTCGATTGGGACTTCTGAAATCCCTAGTCCGGAACGTTCAAGGAGAACTGCCGAGGAAAGCTGGAACGGGTATGCCTGGACGGGAAGCCTCTTCGCCGCCTTCAGGACTGAAATCGCCTCAGCCGAGTAAATCCTGAAACCTGAAGTCAAATCCAGGGTTTTTGTCCGGAGAACTGCTTGCGCAAAGCCGTTTGCAAAGGAAGAAAGGAAACGCCTGAAAGGGCGCCAACCGGAAATCTTTCCCCCAGGACAATAGCGTGAGCCTATCAGGAGGGCCGGGCGGGTTTTTCTGAAGATTTCCAAAATCTTTTTCGCATCGGAGGGAGAATGGGAGAGGTCGCCGTCAAGGACAATTACGGGCGGGTGGGTAGCCCGGAGGCCTGCAAGAACCGAGAGCCCGAATCCGGAATCGCAGGCAAGGACGTTAGCGGACGGGAATTTTCTTGAGAGCATCTTTTTCTCGGCGGAGGCGGTCACAATGAGGGTTTTCGCCCCGGGGAATGCCCTTCTCAGCTGCGGAAGGAGAATAGAAAGGTTCCGTTCCTCCGAAATTGCCGGGATTACTATTGAGGGATTCATCCGATCAGTTTCTCCATGAGATACCATCGAAACTTGAAACAGTCGTTCTCGAACGTGTGCATGCAGACGAAACCGTTCCTTTCATAGAAGGGGCGCGCCATGAAATCCGCGGTCTTCAGCTGGAGCTTGTGGCAGTTCTTTTTCCTGCAGACTGCCTCGAATTTCCCGAGGATGAGGGTTCCGACCCCCTTTTTCCTGGAATCCTCCGAAACAATCAAATCCTTCAGATAGCCGACTCCTCCGTTTATTTTGAAGTTCGCGCAGCCGAGGATTTTTCCTGCTGAATCTTTCGCGGAAAGGGAGTATTTCCTCTCGTTCCAGGAATAGTTGTGCTTGCGGTTTATTTTCCTCCACTGGGCAAGGCGCCATTTTTCATCCTTTTTAGGGAGCTTTTTCGAGAGGGTCAGTTTCAATTCGGGTTTCTTAGGCATCAACGCTAAGGAAGGCTGAACTGAAATAAAAAGCTTTCAGAGTTTCCTTGGGCTCGCCCTTGGGCTCGCCCTTGGGCTCACAGCTTCAGTTCGTGTTTTGGTTTCGAAAGAAGCGGCCTGCCGCCGGCTTCCAATTCCTGGTATGCGTGCAGTATTTCGAATGCCTTGGCAACGCGCCTGTATATTCTCCCTCCGACGGCTCCATGTATTTGCAATTCGCACATCGTCTTATAGGCCGCTTCCCAACTTTCCGGTCCAACATAAAACATATCGGAAGGATTTTTCTGCGCTGTTTCGACCATTTTGCTATCTGCCTATTTCGCAGCACAGTCCAGTTCCCCAAGCTCCTCGGCAATCTTGCGCCCGAGCCCCGAAAAGTCGTGCTTGATTTCGGCTTCGGAAATTATCCCCTCGACAACGTCTCTTGCAAGCTTCATTCGTATCTCATCCCAGGAGTGGGTGACGTACCTGAACTTGTCTCCATGCTTTTCGATGTCAACGCCAAGGGCATGACCTTCCTCGTGAATCCGGAAGCCGTCGGGAAGCTCCTCCTCGGTTACTTCGATTGAGTCAACTTCAAATTCAACTAGCGGGGTTTCCTTCATCACTTCTTCGGTTAACATCTTTCTTCACTCTTAAACTATTATTACCCTCAAGTAGTATATAAGTATTGTTAAGTGTCTGAGCTAGAAAAGGGCATAAATTAACCTAGTTAGATTGAATGGTCCCCGAAAAGACCTGAAATCCGGAAAATATTGATTTTTCCAGTTATTTTGCAAGTTTCCGGTTCGGTTCCCGTCGGGTTCCCGTTGGGTTCCGGTTCGGTTCCGTGTCTGTTATTGGCCCGCTTTTCCTGGAGATATTTCACAAATGATTTAAGCCTGCTCGGTCCCCGGGAAACCTGATGGAAAACCCCGTTGAATCCAAAGAAGCTGAATGCATTTTCTGCAAAATAATCGCCCGCGAGCTTCCGAGATACAAGGTTTACGAGGATGAGAAATACCTCGCTTTCCTCTCGATTGACCCGAAAGTCTTCGGACATACCCTAGTTATCCCGAAGAAGCATTACAGATGGGCTATTGACGTTCCCGAGTTCGGGGAATTCTTCGAGCTTGCGAAGAAAATCGGGCTTGCCAGCCAGAAGGCTTCGGGCGCGCCGGCAGTATCGTTCCTGACACTTGGCTACCAGGTTCCTCATGCGGCAATCTGGGTCCTTCCGCGGTTCGGCGGGGACGGACATGGGCAGACAATCGACTTCTCGGTCCATGTCCACCTGACACGGGAAGAGCTGGAAGAAATCGCGAAGAAGATTCGGGAAGCTCTCTAGAGACCCCCTTTAGGCGAGCAATTTAGGGATTACTGAACATAGCTGGCCGCGTCCGCGGCAGAGGGCTTGTAGCTTCTCACTTTTGCGGCAGCATCCCCGACAAAACCGCTTACCCACTCATAAGCGCCGGGTCCGAATTTTTCGTCAACTTTGTTTTCCATTGAGGCATAGAAAGCGCCCGTGACAGCATCAGGTCCCTGCCCGATAAGATTCCCAAGTTCGGCAGCCTTTTTCTGGGCGTGAGGATGTTCAAGTCCAGTGACGACTCGGTCAGCCAAGTGAGGACTTAGCCATCCGCCAATTTTTCTGTAGAGCTTGTCTTCTAAAGAAAGACCCTCCGGATTGTAATCGTCTGCCCGCCGGCTTCTCGCATCAGCCCTTAATTTCTTACTGAGATCATATGCCCCCTCACCAATACGCGCAACAGCAGGACCAATACCGAATGGAATCCCGCCGGCAACCTTGGCAATGCCGCCTACCAAGGCGCCGGTTGCCTTGTTTCCAGAACGAACGAAACGGTCTCCTTCCTCCCCGCCAATCATCTGACCGATTGGAGCCAGAATCATGTTTTGATTGCCTCCCATTGACAGAACGAGCCTTGCTGCGCCTTCCTCTACTGCCGCAAGAGCCCGGCTTCCAAAGCCAGCCCGATACTTTTCCGGTTCCTTGTAGTCCGGCGGTCCTGCCGGAACGTCAAGTCCGGGATCCGCTTGCCAAACCGGCTCTTGGACTGCTGCCGCAGTTCCCGATGCGGGCTGTGTCCGCGCCTTTGGAGCATATTTCGGAGTCATCTTCATTTGCCTCAACAGTAATATGCGCCTTTTGCTTAAATTCCTTGTGTCACTGGAGTTTTCACTGGCTCCAAGAGACTGAGCCGGACATCTGAAAGATTTTCCCTATAGATCTGATTCGCAGTTCGGCAAACAATTGCTGCCGCAGTTTTCCAGAGAATCTCGGGCAGATTTACCGCTTCCGAAACGCTTTCCGGCGTGCGATATTCGGCTGAAATCCCTACGTAGGGCACGTCATTGAAAGCGCCAATCGAGACTTTTGCAAAGTCGGCTTGATATTTGGAAATGTCAAGAAGCCCCCTTCCGATAATGGCAAGTCGCAGGGAAACCGTTCCTGAGCCGAGAAGGGCGAGCTCGGGCCTGAGGTCGCGCTCATAATAGTCCTCGTGCTGCTTCAAAAGCGCCTCCCTTCCGAGCGCGGATTCCAGGTCAAAATACAGCTTGAGAAGATATTGGTTCAAGTCCATTCTTGCCGCTTCTGCCTGGCTTTCCGTTTCCCCTTCAGAAATTACCTGGGCAAGGCTCGTGTAGCGGGGCGGGATTCCGAGCAGCCGTCCGGTCCTCCTGGAAATTCCGGTTTGTGCGGCTTTCTTCTTTCTTTCCCGAACTTCTTTTAGAGTGAGCGGCCCGGAAGAAAAGGTTTCAAAGCCAAGCTCGCCCTGGGTTTCCGCAAGATATTCCGCAGCCGAGATTTCCAAGCGACCGGAATCAATCAGAAGGTCGAGACGCGCCCGTCCCTCTGCCGGGAGCGAAAGATATGCATTCGACTTTCGGAAGGTGTCTTCTTTTTCAATCGCAACCTGCCAAGAAGGCTTTGACATCCTTCCGGGAAGAGCGCCTCTGGGATTAAATAATTACCTCTTGAGAAAGGTCACTTTTCCCAGAAATCATCCGGTTCTCTTGATCAAATGGTACCCGAACTGCGTTTTCACCGGCTCGGTTGTCATCTGCCCGACCTGCAGTTTGCGCGCAGCCTCGTCGAATTCCCTCACCATCTGTCCCCTTGCGAACGAGCCCAAGTCCCCGCCCTTCTTCTTCGAGGGGCACGAGGAGAATTCGGCAGCAGCCTGCTCGAAAGTCTTCTGCTTGTTGATTATCATCTGCGCGATTTCAAGCGCCCTCGAGTGCTTGTCAACCAAAATGTGGCTTGCCTTTATTTTTCCGTCGTTCCCTGCCATGTTTGTTCGGGGAACCAAGGACGGGTTTAAATTGTTATTGCTGGCTTCAGCAGGGAACCGCAATCCGGTATGCCACTTCATTCGGGTTCGGGTTGTATGCAAGGCAGGTTGGCTTTGCAAGGAACAATCCGGTCTCCGAAGCAATTATCGGGACGCGTTCAAACGTGAGAGGAAAACACAGTTGCCCGATTTCCTGTCCTTTGAAAACCTGTGTGCCGAGTTTGACGTTGAAAACTTCGTGCGCGGGGGCGGCGGTCTGAACCAAATCTCTAAAATGAACATTGACGTACTTGTGTTCCTTGCCCGGCTCCGGCAAAGCGGTCCCTGTAATTTCATGGAAACGCTTCTCGGAGAAAATCCCCAGCCGAGTTGCAAGGGCAAGGACTGCCGAACGTCCCCACTCGTTCCCGGAAAGCCTATGATGGTCGGTCTCGTCAAACTCAAGAGTCAGGGCCGGGATTCCCTCAACGTTCACAATTGCCCCGGTCAGGGATTTGTCAAGCCCGTCTTTCACATATGCTTCACGTGGGCCCTCCCTAACCCAAGGGAAACCCAGCGCGCTCGCATAGTCCGCGCAAGCCTGCTCAAGTTCTCTGTCGCCGTTCAGTGCAATGTCGATTATCGTGTAAGGATGGCAGGATTCATCAGCATGGCCCTCAGCAAGAACCCTTTTCTCCCCGGGAAAGGCCCGCCTGTGCGCCCTGAGAGGTTCTGCAACGGCTTCATAAACTGAGTTGACAAGCCGTTCGGCAGGATTCCCATTGGGGTTGCCTGGATACGCCCGGTTCATGTCGTCGAGGGACGCGCCCGCAAGCTCGAAACCCCTCGTCGCCTGATAGAATCCGGGCTCGTTTAGCATTGGAAGGATGACGACAGTCCCCCGCTCGATTTTCTCAAAATCTTCTTGGAGGCGGCCGAGAAGCTCTACAGCCGAAAGCTCAAGGGATCCTGCATGCGCTCCGCTTGCGGCAACAAGAAGGGGCCCCGGAACTCCACTGTCAATAACGCAGCGGGCTATTTCTATTTGCTTGTGCTTGCCGTCTATTCCACTATATTCAAGCCCGGTCGGAACGTTCCAGGGGGTTAGTGTAACCATCCTGAAGAGATAACGCTTTCCTAATTTATAAGCATTTGGTCCTTTTAGTTTGACTAGACGGGAAACGGGGGGTTTTCTTTTCCCGTTAAAGGTCCTCTGCGGAGGAGGTTTAAGTTCCGACCAAGCTATCGCTCAACTGGAAAAAACAGGTGTCGGCCCCGAAAGCTTGAATATCCTGGCTGCAGCTATGGGCTTTCGGAAAAGTAGAAATGTGTCAGCCCGCGCAAGCGCGGATTTCGGCGGCCGCCTCAACAGCGTACGTGGGTTCCCTGTGCTGATGCACAGACTTCGCTTGCGCTCAGCCGCCAGAGGCAGAATTTTCTCTTTTCCCGTTAAAGGCTTTTCTTTCAATTTGGAAAGAAAAGGGTTCAGGTGTCAGCAGCGTACGTGGGTTCCCGCCGCAAAGGGCAGTACAACCACATTCGCGCTCCGGATTCACTTCCGTGTTCGAGATGGGAACGGGTCTTGCCCGAAGCCTTTGACCGCTGACGAAAGAGACGCACTCCCGCCGTTTATAAATCTTTTGAAAACGCGTTACAAAAGAATTTGAGGGAGCATGGCGGAGCTTGCAAGGAAAATGCCGGACGATAAAGAAGAAATGCGCGCCAAGCTCAAATCCCTTGAGGAGCTGGAAAGTGAACTCGGAGGCGCCGATGTTTTTTCGCCCGAGAGGGAGCAGGGTGTTGACGAAATAAAGCAGCTGCAAAAGGGGCTTGGAAAAGACAAGATTTTCTCCCCGGCAATCGAGCCGGAGGGAACGGGCGCGCAGGATGAGGACGACCCTGAGCAGATAAGACGGATGATCCTCCTGAAGATACGGGAGATACTCGCAAGCAACGACCGGAACAGGGCCGAGAACCTGCGCGCGCTAATGTCCCAGGCTCCGAAGGGAATGGAATCGATGGTCGCCGAGATAGTCAGGAAATATTCCGGCATAATGAACGAGCCCGGCGCGCCGATCGAGGGACCTAAGAAAATAGAAGCCCAGACAATGACGATTTTCGCCGGATACCGGGAGGAGGAGAAAAAATCTTCAGACCCCTATCAAACTGCCGGAGAAGGTCCCGGTTTCTATTCAGCCGGCTCAAGGCCGCCGGATTATGCCGAGGTCAGGCAGGGCGTTGACACAAGCCCGGAAGCTGCAATAAGGAAAATGCTTGGAAAGGAAGCCGAGGGAGAGGAAAACTCAAGCGGCTATCACACTCACTAGTGTGGAAAACGAGAAGAAGAAAGAGTTAAAATAGAGGAACCTGTTGAATCCTGGAAATGGCGGATACTGACGGAAAAATTCCCTTCGTTGGCAAGCGGGGAACCTCTGTCCCGACCGGCGGCGGCTGGGAAAACCTCCCAATGGCTGAGCGGCTCCGTCAGACGTTCGAGCGGGGAGTCACCCGGGTTGAACTCGACCTCGCTGATGCGTATAACAAGAAGATAATGCCCGGGCACGTTCCGGACGCCCAGAAAAGGATTTCGAAGCAGATTGCAACTGAATTCGGCGGCAGCTTTTCGGTTCATGCGCCATACCAGGTTGATTTCGCCTCAATTGGCTGGGGGCAGAGAATCGAGGCTGCCGAGGTAATGCGCCAGTCAATAAGATACGCAAAGGATATGGGCGCCCATTATGTCACGTTCCACCCGACAGCAAACCTCTCGGGAGCCGCTTTCCAGGACCCGTTCACCTGGCAGGCAACGCCCGTCCCGGCGCATCTCATGATGCGGGACAAGCAGGAATTCGATTCCTGGTGCGATAAGAACCACATCAGCCAAAACTCCCCTATTTACCAAAAGCTCCGGACCGAAGCAGGAATCATGTTCAACGCCCAGTCAATGCAGTTCACCCAGCACTATGCGGCCTCGGCACCGCTTTATGCATCAGAATTCGGAAAAACCGGTGCGTTAATGGATGCCCAGGAGGAGATTGCGCAACAGCTCAAGAAAGGAGTGACCGACCCTGAGGAAATACGCCAGCAAGTCGGGCTGAAGCTCGGAACCTATTTCAACAGCGCAAATCCGGATGTCCAGAGAGGCGCCAGGGCATCTGTCGAAAACCTTGTCGGAAATCGGGAAGAGTTCGTCAAGGCCTTGGAGAACGTGAAGGCACATCTTTCCAAGAGCAGCCCGGAGGCTTTCATTGAATATCTCGAGGATGTCAAGAAAAGGAAATGGCAGCTTGCGACAATGGCAGCCGGGGGGCGCATCAATCTTAACGGCTCGACTGCTGAGCAGGACATGCGCTACGAACACATGGGCGATGAAAAACACGACCTTTTCATGTATCCGAAGGAAGCTTTCGCAAGTCCGGAGCAGTTCCAGGAATATCTGAATAACTTCAAGAACACTGGGGAAGCTGATTCCAAGAAAAGGTATAATTTCGCTAACGCAATGACGCTGAATAGGCAGATTGACCTTTCCGGAGCCGACCTTGGAAGCGATGCAAAAAACACCGAAGCAAGGGAAGCAACCGAATCCTGGATAAAAAATCTCAAGGAGACCTTCAGGGATGTTTTCAAGAACCCGGCGATACGGAGGGATATCGAGGAGGGAAAGATTGTCCTCTCGGCTGAAAACCTCTGGGGAGTCAATCCGGAGCTCGGAGTCACCGATGCAGCCGGCTATTTCAACAAAGCGGAGCACATGATTCAGGCCGTGGAGGAACTGCGGAAGGTTGCTGCGGAATGCGGGATGAAGAACCCGGAGCAGCACATCAAGATGACCTTCGACACCGAGCATGCCGCAATCGGAACGCAGCAGAACCCCACAGAATTCATCAACGAAATGAAGCGGCAGGGCAAGGAGGACATGATTGGCCACGTCCATCTTGTCGGCGGAGGGTCGACAGCAAGCATCTTCGGCCACAAGGGCTTCGGCTCAATTGAGGACGATGTCGCAAGGAAGAACCCCGAGCTTTTGAAACGTCTTGTCGAGCTCGGAGTCCCTCTGACAATCGAACCGGGAAGCGGCGGGATAAAGGATGTTGAGGGCGGCCTTGAAACCCTTCTTTTGGGCGCCCCAATGGACGTTCTCCAGGCGGCAAACACCCCGGGGATAAAGGGCGGCGCCGAGGAGCAGCTCATCAGGAATCTCGGCTATACCGGAATGCCGACCCCGGCATACGGCGGAATGCGCGGAAGCAGCGGCTATTTCGCAGATTTCGCATCCCAGAACGCCGGGCTCATAACTAAAAGCCTTTACTCGTTCGGACCCTCCCTTGCTCAGCCGTTCAGGGCAACATACAGCACGCTAGCCTCGCCATCCCTTTACCAGGGCGGAATATCGCATCAAATGCCCGGAACAAACATCTGGGGCGGAAGCCAGCCAATGATTTACAGCATGAAGAACAAAGAGTGAGTGAAAGAAAATAAATGGCAAAGAAAAGCAAGAAAAAAGTTGTCGTCAGGATGAAGATGAAAACCGTGAAGAACAAGGAGAAACTTTTCGAACTCCCGACCGCGGTCAAGCGGAGCGAGGTAATGGACAGCCACAAGGGCGAGGAGACGCTCAGGCATGTTGCGCTGAAGGAAATCTCCCTTGTCTATGATTTCTCCCTCAAGGTTGTCAGGGAATTCGGCTCCCTAATAAAGAGCGTCGTAGTTTTCGGCTCCTTTGCCCGGGGAAACATCGGCGAGAAAAGCGACATCGACATAATGATCATAATTGACGATGCATCGGTCGAGATAACTCCGGACATAATCGGCTTCTACAACAAGGAGCTTGACTCGATCCTGAAGAAGGAGGGCTCGGTTCTCAAGTTCCATGTGACGACCGTTTCGCTCTCGGACTTTTTCGACACGGTCAGACGGGGCGACCCGCTGATAATAAACATACTCCGGACGGGATTGCCGGTCATTGACGCGGGCTTTTTCGCGCCAATGAAGCTCCTCCTGAAGCACGGGAAGATACGGCCGACCTGGGAAGCGATTGAGCTCGGGAAGAACCGGGCGCGCTACCACATGAACGACTATTCGAACGCGACTTCCGTAGCGGCAACAAGCCTTTACTGGGCTGCTGTCGAGGCAACACATTCCGCCCTCATGACAAAGGGCTCGACCCCGGCAAGCCCGGAGAAGATTTCCGAGGAAATGGCTAGGACTGGAATTGGCTCGGAGGAAGATAGGAAAGCATACCAGGGGGTTTTCGACCTGATGAAATCGATTGTCCACAGGCAAAAGTTCGAGGTTTCCCCGGAGGAACTCAGGTTCTGGAAGGATGCCGTCGGGAAGCTAATCGAGAACATGGATGCGGTTTGCGCGAGCTACAAGGAATGAAATCTAGGCGGGAAGGGTGTAGATAGACGCCGGCGCGGAAGAAACCTTTCCGTAGATTTCCTGCGCTTTTTCCGTCACTTTGTAAGCTGCGGATTTTACCTTCCCTTGAGCTTCCTTGAGCATGTTGCCGGTTAAATGAGTGAGACCGTCGAACTTCTGCTTCATGGAGAGGACTTCGGCATATGTCGTTGTTTCGGCAAGACCGTATTTCTCCTTCAGAGCCTGCTTGGCTGTTCCTGAAATCTCGCTTGCAAGTTCGGCGAATTGTTTTGCTTCCTCCTGGAAGCCTTTGCCTATTTCCTGCTGCAGTTCCTTTAGGCCGTCAAGATATTTCTTCGAGTCTGCAGCCGCCCGCTCAATTTTCTCCGAAAGTGCCTTGTAAGCATCAGAACCCTTCTCAAGCTTCGCAAGAGCGCCCTTCGCTTTCCCAAGTGCGGCTGAGGATTTTTCCTCGAATTTCCTGTAAAGCCCGTCAATTACGGAAACATATTCCCGGGCGCCGGCTGCAATTTCGTCCTGCATTCCGCCGACAGTCCCGGAGGTTTTCTCAAGTTCTCCGGAACGACCCTCAATGTATTCCGCGGTGGCATCCCGGTCAAGCTTTCCGTCCTTGCCAACGAATCCCTTCAGTTCCGGGGAAAGCGCAGCCGCGCCCTCGACAACTGCCAGTTGGTAGTCCGGAAGGCTCCCGGCAAGAATCAGGAGGTTCCTGCTGGTTTCGAGGAGTTTCTTGTTGCCTCCGACCCGCTTGTGAACTTCTTTGGCAAGTGCAAGCCCTTCGGGAGTGAGTTCAAAGTTGCCCCGTGCGTCGTTCAAGGTTTCGTTAACTTGGTATAATCCGGAAAGTTCGGGCATTAGCTGCTCTGGTTTTGTTACGGCAGCCTGAACAAGTCCAAAATAGGAATCTTTTTTTTCTCCAGCTAAGGAGGGCCCGACAGGCTCAGAAGGATTAACGGGAGCGTTAGCCACAAACTTTCTTGGTAGAGCCATTGTTCAATCGCCTTTTTCCAATAATAATAGGGCACAATTGCCTTTTAAACATTACTACTAAATGGTAAAAAACTGGGCATTTGGAGGTCTGAAAAGGGGCCAACTGAAGTGGAAACAGTTTAATAGTAATTTGGATTAAATGTCGCGAAAAATGGCGGAACCCGAGCAGAAAACCCAAACTAGCAATAATGTTTCCCGCATCCAAGAACAACGGCTGAAAACGGCTGAAAACGCCCCTGAAACCGAAAACGGCGCAATTCCCCAAGGGGTTCCCTCAAGGGTTCCCTCAGGGGTTCCCTCAGGGGGTCCCTCAGGGGTTCCCCAAAAGGCGGCAAAACCGCTCAGCCCGAACCAGATTGAAAAAGCGAAGAAGAAACGGCAGCTTATTCTCCGGGGTGCAATGAACAAGGTCAAGGAATATTCAGCAAAGCTCCGGGAAAAGTTCGGGAAATATGTCAAGGCGGTCGTTGTTTTCGGCTCCTTTGCAAGGGGGAACTACACGATCGGCTCGGATATCGACGTCCTTGTCATAATTGACGATACCGAATCCGACAAGCCAATCGACCAGCCGCTGCGGGACAGCCTGCACAACCAGATGCAGGATCTTGGGGTGAAAATTGACAAGGAAATACACATCCAGCTACACACCCTGACGGAATTCTGGGATTATATCCGGAACGGGGATCCCCTTTTCTTCAACTATCTCAGGAGCGGAATTCCGGTTTATGACGGCGGATTCTACAAGCCGATGAACCGGCTCCTTGTTTCCGGCGCAATCAAACCCTCGCAAGAGGCGATTTTCAAAAGCATTGATGGCGCCAAATCATATCTGACGAAGGTCGTCGATTACATGAACTGGGCAATTGAGCGGATGTTCCGGGCCGCAACATGGTCGGCCAACGCGTTCCTGATGGCTTCCGGGATGCCCCCTGCCGAAGTTCCGGAGCTTGCCCCTGTTTTCAGGAAATATTTCGTCGAGCCAGGGACAATGCCGCCGGAATATCCGGACATTCTTGAGGAAATTGTCAAGCTCCAGAAGGGGATTGAGCATGGCGAAATAAAGAACATGACCCCGGAAAAGGTTGCGGAGGTCAAGAAGAAATGCGACAATTTCCTCGCATACATGGAGAAGAACGTCAACGAGCTCATGAAGGGGAAGAAACGCGCGGACGACCTGAAGGAGAAGATAAAGACGACTCCGAAGGTTTTCTGGACTTATGGAAAAGAGGACAGGCGCGGCTATTCCTGGCTTTTCGAGAAATCGATTTACGTCGCGGTCTATTTGGGCAAGAACATCGATACCGTGCTCGTGTCCCACATTAACGAGGGGAAGCTCGGACCGTTCAACAAGACCGAGTCGAAAAACCTGTTCGCCAGCTTGGAAACAAACCAGTTCAAGCCGATTGTCACGACAGGACTCATCCAGCTGATTTTCAAGAGCATGCCTCCTGAGCTTCTTGCCGGAATTGACCGGGCGGGAGTTGAGTTCCCGGGAAGGGCGCTTGTCGATTTGACGAACGTCACTCTGGCGCCGCCCGTCGGGGGGTCCCAAGGGGTTCCCCAAGGAGGACCTCCATGAGCCCCGCCAGCACAGGGAGAGAAGAAATAATAACCACTCGGGAAGAGTTTATAAGGTCTTGAGTTCAATCTAGATTAATGACTTTCCTTGCTTTCGAACGGACTTCCCGCTATGTTGTCGGGATTTCCGATAGGAGGGTTACTCTTCCGGGAGAAATGAAAGAGGGCGCGTCTTCAGATGTGTGCGGGCACTTGTGCGGGCACTCGGGAAAAATTGAACCGAATATGATAAAGGCCGTTTCCCTCAAAAACGGCCTCTTGGCGGCTTCAGGGAACCACAAAAATGCGAAATCTTTCCTGGCTGCTTCGAAAGGCAAGCACTGGGAATTCGTTGTCGGGGATTATACCGACCTTGCCCGAACTTCTTCCGGGGATGATCAGATTTTTCTTTCGCTTGCGCTTCATTCCGCCAAAACGGGCCTTCAGACTGTCAGAATGAGTTCGATTGAGAACGGACGGCTTGTAAGGCTTTCCTATGAGATTTACCTAAACGACGATGCCGCGGCAATTGAAAGACCGGGCAAAACCTATCTGACTATGTTTTTCGGGCCAAAGGAGGTCCAGGAATTCCTTGAAACAAACAAATATGCAAAAACCCAGGTACTTTCCGGCTGTGGGAAGGAACACAGATACGAACCTTCTGTTTCCGGAAAAGCGCCAAAAAGACACGAACTTGGAACTGTCCATTCAGCCCTTGCAGCTCTCCTGAGGTTCGGGGATGAAATTGACGAGGTGTGCTACGGAGTTGGAGGCGGCTTTGATGTTTCCTTCCTGACAAGAGGCGAGGGCGCCCACGTCATTCCAAGGGAATCCGCTTGCGGATATGCAACTTATCTTGATTTGCGGCTCGGTATTCAAGACGTCAGGGAACCAAATGGGCCTGCCTGAGAACTGCATAGCCAGCCGGATTATTGGAAGATTTTGCTCCAATATAATAAGGGATTCCCTGCACAATTGTTTCAGCTGTATCTGAAACGATTCTTCTGGGCAGGCGTTCCCTGACATATTGCCGGATGTGCTCGACAATTTGGTGTTCCTCGCCCTGGCTGGCAAGGTAAGTCATTATTCCGGATTGCGCGGCAGTGCTTAGGAAAAGCACAGTGGACGGGTCGGCGCCTGTTTCGAGCGCCGCAGTTTCAATAGGATATGCTGCAACGCTTCCCGCAGCACCGACCGCGGCATCTATGAACCCGACCGCAAGAGCGCTGTCAACCCATTGCTGGAATCCGGACTGGTGTTTTTCCTTTTCGGACGAAGGTTCCCCCCGCAATTCCGCCGCCTTTTCCCGGCAGTTCCTTGAAAAGTGGAGGAAGGTTCCCGTCACTAAAGGAGTTGCAACGAACTCCGAAACGAGCTTTGCAATCAGATTCGTAGCAGCAAGCTCGTCTCCTCCCGAGCGCGCCACAATGTATTTGGCGGTTGCTGCTGCAACGAAGTTGTCAGCGAAATTGAACGCGTTCCCGGCGAACCTCAGGGCATTTGCGGCAGCCTCATACCTTCCGGCAGGAGTTTTGGCATATTCCCATTTTTCTCCTAGTTCGGCTCGGATTCGCTCTCGTGATTCCGGCTCTAATGCATATTCTATTGAAGTTGCAAGGGCGCGCTTGGCTCCTGAAAAAATGTGGTGTGCTTCGGCTCCTACGTGATATTCGTCAGTTTCTTTCCCGTGCGCGTTCTCTCCAGTCAGGTGTTCCCGGGCTTCCTCTCCAGCCTGTCCGGCATAATCAAGGATCTTGTGCGCATATGCGCGCAACCGGTCACCTATGCGCCTTCTTTCTTGGGATGAGTTTTTGACCATTATAGCCTCGTTCTAGTGGTAAAACTTAATATATAAAGATTTCTTTTCTGAGAAAAATGCTTAAAAATAGCCCCTTCCTAATGGTTACTGATGAGTATTGGGGCTGCAATAAAATCGCCGGGAAGAATCTATCTCCTTGCCGACGGCAGGATAAGCGGCTTTGGCTATGACAGCGGATTTGACATTGAAACCGATGAGGCGGAAAAAATTGTTGCCTGCAGAGACGGGCGCGCAGCAGTCCTTTCAACCGGGGAGGATGACCGAAACTGCATTGCGTTCGAAAAGCTAGCACGGAAAGCTTTGCTTCCGCAGCAGGTTTTTCTAGCATATGCAACCGTGCTCTGTGAGAACGAACTGGCGCGACGGAGGGGGCTCGACGTTATCGTTGCCGGCGGCTTGCATAAGCTTTACCATCTCACTCCCGAACTGCTGGAGAAGAAACGGAACCTTCTCAAAAGTCCTGCTTCTTTTGCAAGGGAACTTGAAGAGGAAACGACTGAAATCCAAACTGACCGGAATGGCGATAAATACCGGGTTGCTGTTGCGGTGAGCCCTAAAATACTTGAAAAACTTCCGTTCCCTCCGGGAAAATCAATCTCGGTTAGCTCACCTGCGGAAGTTGTGGAATACTTGGCTGAACTGGGGCGTCTTGCTGAAACCGAGGCCGATCGGAGATATCCGCCTTTCGGACCGATTGGCGGGGTTTTCAAAATCGGCTTTGTCGAACCTTCCGGAGTGAAGATTTTCCGTGTTCCTGACGCCCTTGAATATGCACGGGAGGGGGGAAAATGAGCCTAATTGTCGCTGCAACCCTTCCGCCGAAAAGGGCGACGGTTCTTGTTGCCGATGGCAGGCGGACTAGTAAGGGCGAGAGAGGTCCTTGCGGTCATCATAGCGCAGTTGAAAGCGACGCAGTCGGGAAATTGTGGCGGGATTCCGGAAGCTCGATTTACGGCCTTGTCGGGGCTACCGACTGTGTTGAGCAGCTTTTGTTCGCAACAGATGCAGTTGGCTATTCTGGCTTGATTGAAGATTTCGCGGAATTTTTCAGGTACAAACGGGGCGCTCTCGCAGGAATTCTTGTTGCCGAGGGCGCGCGGATTGCAAGGCTTGATTCGGGAATTGCCCGGCTTGAAGGCGAACTTGACGCTCAGCAAAGATACGGGGAATTGATGACAAGAAAGGTCAGGGACAGAAACAAGGGTTTAGCTCGCTTTGCTGCAGTAGGTTGCGGAGAAGCGCATTTGAGAAAAGACCGCATCCGCCCGGAAGGGCTTGACGCCCGTTCATTCTACAATACTCTGGAAGCTCTTGCAAGTGCCGTCGAAAGGGTTTCCGGGGTTTGCTGCGCGGTTGGCAAGCCATATCTTACGGGATTTTCAATAGAAGGGGAACCGGCCGTGATTCTCCCTCTTCCGGACGCTCTGGATTATGCGAGGGGGCTTGACGGGAGAAAATGACTGCACTATTTTCCGTCGCAGCGCCCGGAACAGTTGAATTCATGACTGACGGGGTGAAATCCAAGAGAATCACTGGAAAGGAAACCTGCTGCAATGTGACGAGGGGTGGCGAACATACGCGAAAGCTTGCCGCGAATATTGGTGGAACGCTCTTGGTTGGGGTGTCCGGCTGGGTGGAGGAGGGTCTTGCCCTTGTCGGAGAAATTATGACTGCTGAGAGAATTGAAGATGCAGTAAATGCATATTTCAGAGGCAAGCGGGAATATGAAGCTGGAAAAAAAGAAGGCGATTCGTATCACGTAAGGGTCGTTCTCGGCGCCCATGACGGAAAGCTTGTCTACCTGAATTACGCGGACCCGAAACTTGCCGAATATTGTGCCGAGTGGATTGATGCGCTTTGTTCGAGAGGAAACAATGACGCGCTTCTTGGGCGAATTGAGAGGGAAACGACCCTACTCCAGACTGACCTGGAAGGGCGGGAATATCGCGCCGTTGTCGGCGGATGCGCTGGAGGGCATCTTGACGCGCTCAAGGAGTTCCCTTTTCCACCGGGAGGCAGGATTTCAATTGCAGACCCGAAAAGCGTTCGGAAATACCTTTACGATTCCCTCCGCGAGCTGAGCGAAAGAAGCGGGTGCAATGCGATAGGTCCGCCCCACTACGCAGGGAAGACTGCTCCCGGGGAGCGGGACCCGGTCAAATATGTTGGCTGGGGCCTGGATTAGCGGGCAAGCCCCGGGCAACAATCATCTTTAAAAACCTCCGGAAGCTTGCTTTCCGAATGGAAAAAAAGGGGTTGATAGTCAATTACAGGGGATCACACAAGACGAAGAGGAAGCCGAACCAGATGGTTGTAATGCCTGCCGGGGCGAAGGGAAAGGAGGATTCGAAGGAGCTTATCGGTGCGAGGGTGACCTGGACGAACGGGAAAACGAGCATTTCAGGGACGGCGACCCATTTCCACGGAGCAAAGGGCGCGCTAAGGGTGAGGTTCGACAGGGGGCTTCCTGGAGAATCCGTCGGGACGCAGGTCAAGATATCGAAATAATCGGGAAAAAACTACTTTCTTTTTCCGTGCTGGCTGTTCGAGGAGAGCGCTTCAATGATCTTTTCAAGCGCCCTGGGGTCGTCGCACTTTATTGACGAGAGCCTTGACGCAAGATCCGGATTGTGAAGGGAGTTCTTGACCCAGTTCGCGAAATCGTTCTTCTGCGGGGTAATGTGATGGGAAACTACCTGCCTCGGCGCCCGCCTGAGAGCCTCAATCATCTCGGAAAGGCTGCCAATTTTCGCAACCGGCTGAAAATCCGCCCTGTTCAACCAAAAGGAATCGGTCATCTTGTCACTCCCTGAAGTAACCCGGAGAACCCGCCTTTATAAGAATATCCCGGGAAACCCCGAAACTGACAAAGAATTAATAGACGACCTGCCCCTCTTCTGGGGAAATGCCAGAGTTCGATGCCGTTTTCGAGGTTTCCTCCGAAGCGGGAAGGAAGGTCGGGGGGATTTACACAGTTCTCCGGACAAAGGCAAAGGCCGCAATGGGGAAGTTCGGCGCAGATAACTATTTCCTTTTCGGCCGCTACGAACCTTCGACCGCGAAGGAGGAATTCTCCGAGGAAAAGCCGTCCGCGGAAATTGCTGCGGTATTCTCGGCTCTTGAGCGGGAGGGAATAAAGTGCCGGATCGGGAAATGGACCTGCGGAAGTTCGGCGCGCCTGATCCTCATAGATTCCTGGGGTTTCGGGCAGAGGGAAACCGCGGTCTCGTACGGAATCGGAAAGGATTCCAAGCTGAACCAGATAAAATACGACCTCTGGAAAACCTGGGGGATAGACTCCCTTTTCATGGGCGGGGATTTCAACGAGAACGTAATTTGGTCAACGGCGGTCGGGATCGCAATCGAGCGGCTCCTGGAGGCTCCGCAGTTCAAGGGGAAACGAATAGTCTGCCAGTTCCATGAATGGATTTCGGGGGCGGGCTTGCTCTATTTGAAGCAGAAAAAATGTCCGGTGGCAACGGTTTTCACAACGCACGCGACGGTCCTCGGCCGGAGCAAGACGACGTTCGGGGAAAACCTTTCCCGGACGGTTGAGGCTGGGCTCGCCCAGGGGAATGTCGCGTCATCCGAGGAAGCATACAGGTTCAAGCTCGAGGGAAAGCATTTCATGGAGGTCGCCTGCGCGAAGAACGCGGACGCTTTCACGACGGTCAGCGAGACTGTCGGCCGGGAGGTCGAATACATACTCGGGAAAAAGCCGGACGTGATAACCCTCAACGGAATAGAATTTTCCAAGGGAACCAACGGGAAACGGGAGCCAAAGAGGGAGGAGATAGAGAATCTTGTGCATGGGATGTTCCTCCCGCAGGAGATATTGAAGACGGAGAGCGCGCTTTTCGTTTACCTTACTGCGCGCTATGAGTTCGAGAACAAGGGAATCGACTATTTCATTGATGCGGCCGGGATACTCAACAAGAAGAACCTGCCGCGCCAGCTGTATTTTTTCGTCTTCGTCCCGTCGAACGTGTCGGGGCCGAACAAGCAAATCCTCCAGAACGTCTCGATAATAGACAGGATGCGGGAGGCTTTCGAGGAGATTTCCGGGAAGAACGAACCGCTCTCCAAAATCCTCGCCCTTGCGAAGGGGGATGGAAAATATTCGGAGGTTTCCAAGCTCTGGAAAAACCTGCTGGCTTTCCAGTCCCCCCCGATAGCGGCCTTCGATCTGAACTATCCGACGGATGCGGTAATTTCGAGATGCGCCCTTGCCGGGCTCGCGAACAGCCCCGGTTCGAACGTCAAGATCATTTTCTATCCTACCTATATCAAGCCGGGGGACGGGATACTCAATCTTGAATACGACGGGGTGATGCTTGGCTGCGACGTCGGAGTCTTTCCGTCAAGATACGAACCTTTCGGATACACCCCCGTCGAGGCTGCGCTCGCGGGGAACATCGCGGTAACCACCGACTATTCCGGGTTCGGCAAGTTCATTTCCGGAAACTTCGGGGAAACTTCGGGGCGGGGCGTTTGTGTCGTCAGGACCTCCGGGAGGACCGACCCGGAGATTGCCGCCGAAGTCGCGGGGATAATTGAGCGCATTGCGGATTCGAGCGACGAGCAGGTTGCGGAGATGAAGAAGGATGCCCTTGAAATGATAAAATCCCTTGACTGGGAAATCCAAATCGAGAACTACATTACGGCATACGCGCTTGCCGGGAAAAAGGCGTTCATCTGAGAAAATGGAAAAAAAATCCGAGGGGATCTGCCACGTCATTTCCAAGGAAGGAAACTTCGTTTTCAGGTTCAACTCAGGGGGGTTCGGGTCGAAGTGGATGGGTTTTTGGAAGGGCGAACGGAAAGTCCTCGAGTACTGGGCATTCAATTTCGGCAAGTCCTGGCTTTCGCCGGAGAATTTTTCAGGCTTCAAGGAGAACCTTTCCGAGCGGAGGGCGCGACTTTCGTTCGGAGGGGACCTTGCCGAAGAGGTCTGCTTCTCCAAGGACGGCTTGCGCGTTGCCGCCGCATCCAAAATTCCGGAAACTTGCGAGATTGAACTTGGAATAAACCTCCGGGAAGCCGGCGAGAATTCCACAGGCAGTCCGGGGAATGTCGTTTCCTTCGGAGGAGGGGTCCTGACTGTCGAGGGGCGCGGAGGGCGGAGGGAAAAAATTTCCGGATTGGACGGCTTTGAACTGACGGAGAACTTCCAGAAGAGGCATTATCCGGGAAGGATTTCCGAGAAGCTCGGCTGGAAATATTTCAACGAAGCAGAACAGGATTGCCTTGTGGTCCGGCTGAAAAGCGCAAGGAAAACCAAGGCGGCCGGGTTTTCAGTAGCAAGCTGCGGATTTCCTCCGGAAGAGCCGGCCGGTTCCCCGGAAGCTTTCGATGAGATCCACAGATTTCCGGATTCCGAACTTGGCGAGTTCGTCGGAAAATGCGCACAGCTTTCGACGAGCTTCCTTTCAGGGGAAAAATATCTTGCGGGCTTCCCTTATTTCGCCAAATTCTGGGCCCGGGATGCGTGCATCTCCCTTCCTGCCCTTTCGCGGCTTGGATTATATGCGCGAGCGCGCAAAGTCCTTGAAAAAATCGGGGAAAGCCAGAGGCTAGACGGGGCAATACCGAATTTCCCGGGCTCTGACGATTTCTCCTCCGCGGACACAACCCCGTTGTTCATCCTCGCCGTCGCAGACTATTGGAACTGGTCCGGAGAGAAAGTCCTGGTTGAAGAGGTCGCCAAGGCAGCTGACTTCTTCTGGAAAACCGACGTTGACGGGGACGGGCTTTCGGAAACAGATGCGCGCTCGGTTTACGACACGCCCTTGAAGCATTGGACGACCTGGATGGATTCAATTGAGCGGAGCGGAAAAGCCGTCGAAGTAAACTTCCTCTGGGCGGACGCACTGGTCAAAGCCGGAAAGCTCCTTGGAGAAGAAGGCTTCGAGGAGAAAGGGCAAAAGCTCTCCAGCTCCTGCGAGGAAAAGTTCTGGAAATCAGAATGGGCCTATTTCGCTGACACAATCGGAGGCCCGACCTACAACCAGAAATCCTCAAACATACTTTTTCCCCTTGCAATCGGTAGACGGATTCCGGACGACCGGGCCGTTGCCGCGCTGAGAACAATCGAATCGGAGGAATTCACGAAACCTTGGGGCGTCCAGACCGGCTCGGCAAAGAACCCGAACTATTCCCCTAACGGATACCACACCGGCGCCGTCTGGAACCTCCTCACCGGGCTCGCAAGCCTTGCCGAGTTCAAGTACGGCCGTCCGGAAAAGGGGCTCGAATATCTGGGAATCTTGAAATCGAACTTCGGACGGAGATGCGCGCAGGCGCTCGACGAGACTTTTGACGGTTCCGGCGCCCCCCAGGGCGCGGTGAGCCAGGCCTGGAGCGCTTCGATTGTCCCGAGAATTGTCGACGACGGGCTTTTCGGAATTGAGCCTGATGCGGAAGCGGGGCGGGTCGGGATACGCCCGAAAATCCCTGAGGGATTCGGGCGGATTGAACGGATTGGAAAAATTGCGGGAAAGAAATTCGAAATCTCGGTTCTTAACGGCGGGAAAATCTCAGTCAACGGCAGGAACTGCGGCGGGGAATTCTCCCTCTGAATCCCGGGCCCGGGCCAATTTATAAAGAGGGATTGCGGAAGGTGAAAAAGAATGGTTTCCCTGGCTCTTGAGTTTGAGGTGCACCAGCCAAGGCGGGTCGGGCAATTTCCGGAAATTCCTGCGAGAGCAAAGCCCGCGGAGCTCGGAAAGTATTATTTCGACTCTGAAACAAACCGGACGACCTTCCGAAAGGTCGCAACCAAGTGCTATCTCCCGACAACATTCATCCTCCTGAAGCTCATTGACCGCTTCAAGGGGCGGTTCAAGGTCTCGTTCTCCCTCACGGGAACTTTCATTGAGCAGGCGGAGGAATATGCGCCCGAGGTCCTTGATAATTTCCGGCTCCTTGCGGAAACCGGCGCAGTGGAATTCATTGACGAAACTTACTACCACTCCCTTTCAAGCCTTTACGGGACTGACCGGGGGGAATTCATCGAACAGGTCAGGGAACACGGGCGGAAAATAAAGGAGCTTTTCGGACAGAGCCCGAAAATCTTCAGGAACACCGAGTTCATTTTCAACAACGCGATTGCGAAAACCGTTGCCGAGCTGGGATACAAGGCGATATACACGGAGGGGATCGACTGGATTCTCCATGGCTGGAAAAGCCCCAACCACCTCTACACGGTAAAGGATGCGCCGGGAATCTTCGCGCTCCTCAGGAACTACAAGCTTTCCGACGACATCGGCTACCGGTTCTCCGCAAGATGGTGGAACGAGTGGCCTCTGACGGCGGAAAAATACGCCGCCTGGCTTTCGGAGGCGACAGGGGATTTCACCAACATCTGCATTGACTTTGAGACCTTCGGGGAGCACCAATGGACCGACACCGGGATTTTCTCCTTCCTTGAGGCCCTGCCGGAACAGGTTCTGAAGTATCCGCAGCTTTCCTTCGCAACGCCCAGCGAGCTTGTCGGGAAGTTCATGCCGGTCGGGGAGATTGACGTTTTCGAATATTCGACAATTTCCTGGGCGGACCTTGAGCGGGACACGAGCGCCTGGCTCGGGAACAGGATGCAGCAGATTGCCTTCGAGGAGATAAAGAAGCTTGGCCCGTTGGTTCTTGCGGCCGGGGACAAGGATCTCATAAGGGCATGGCGGCTCCTCCAGACAAGCGACCACTACTACTACATGTGCACCAAGTGGCTCGGGGACGGGGACGTCCATTCCTATTTCGCGCACATCAAGAACCCCTACGAGGCATATGCGAACTTCATCGCGATTCTTGCCGACCTGAAGTCGCGGGCAGTCAAAGTCCTGGAGGAGAAAGGCATTGAATCCAACTGAGCTGGAAATAGGCAGAGTCCGGAACGGAGCGCACGTTCTTGCTCCCGGAAAAAGGGTTCCGTCGGAAATAGTTGTCCGGAAGGAATACTCGGCGGGGCTTAGAGGCCTTGAAAAATTCTCGCACATAATAGTCATTTTCAGATTCCATAAGAAGCTCGATACCGCGCTTCTGGTGCATCCGATGAGGAACCCGAATCTCCCGGAGATAGGGGTTTTCGCAACAAGGTCCCCGTTCCGTCCGGCGAAAATCGGGGTTTCGGTCGTCCGGCTTGAGAAAATCCGCGGAAATGTCCTTTCGGTTGACGGCCTTGACGCGCTTGACGGAACGCCCGTTATTGACATAAAGCCCTATATCCCGGAAAGGGACGGCCCGGCAAAGGTTCGGACGCCCGGCTGGGTCAGGAAGGAAATGAAAAGCAACGGAGAGGAAGCCCTCAGGTAGATTTCCTGTCCATTTCAATACGCCCGTAAAGCTTTTCCAGTTTTTTCCCGAGGGCATCCTCGAGATCGACCCCGCAGCTATCGGCAATCAGGGCTGTTGCGAAAATCACGTCGGCTATTTCCTCGGCAACGGAACCGCCCGTCTTCTCCTTCCTCTGGAATCCCTGCGCCTTCAGGACCTGCTCCGCAAGCTCGCCAGCCTCCTCCGAAAGCTTCACTGCCTGGGCAAGGGCGAGGCGCGTCTCATCCTTAAGTTCCGGCCACTTTTCCCTGAAATGGGCGTTCTGGATTTTCGCGAATTTCGAGATTTCGGAGATTTCCATTGGGAAAAAGGCCGTACAACTGGTTAAATTCCTTTCCGTTATTGTCTTCCCGTTTTCTTGAGCTTTTCCGCGCTTATCCAGGCGGACATCGTCCCGAAGCCAGTCTTGTCGACTCCGAAGGGCGGGCAGGGGCGGACCGCCTCAAGGAAAATCAGGACGCAGTATTTCTTGCCTGAAACCGATTTTTCAAAGAAGGGGATTTCTTTCTCGGAGAGGCCTATTCCTTTTCCGTACTCGGATAGGATTGAGCGGACATTTTCCGGAGAAATGTCCTCGAACTCGATTACCTTGGAAACTTCCGCCCGGACCGTGACGGGTTCCCCGGAGTTCTTGAAGTAAACGGATTCACCCGCCGAAATTTTCCCGAAAGGGGCGCGCCGCGTCGAATACCAGCGGGACTCTATCGTCTTCGCCCCCGAAAGGATTCTCGGAAGAAAGCCTAGAGACTTTTTCATAATAGCAAGATGTTCCATCATTTTCTCATCAACCCGGCCTTCTCAAGAAGCAGGTAGGGATAGCCGCGAAAATCCTCTTTGAATTTGTTCAGACCAAGTGCCTTTGCAGCCCGCCAGATTTCCGCAAGCGTCCTCTTTATCGAGCCGAAGCTTCTCTCCGACTCTATCTCGGCGAAAAGGCCGAGTCCGGCAACCCTGTCGAGGGAAACCGTAAAATCCCTGAAGGAATAGTTCCTCCGCTTCTTGTCAACAACAACGAGCTTCTGAAAGCCCAAAGCGCCCAGAATCCGAGCGGCTTTTCCCGGGTCGGAAACCCCGGTCTCCAGCTCGGTGCAGTGCGTCGTTTTCCTGGCGTTCTCGGGATAAAAATGCTTGTAGTTCAGGATTGTGTGCGCGCCGCGCCTCCGGATGCTGAGCCATTCGAAAGGATGGCTGGGAGAAAGAAAATCGCGTTTCGGGTGATTGTAGTATGTGTCAATTTGCCTGCTTTCCGAAAGGAACTTCCCGGACGCGTTCAGGGTTTTCTCAGCTGCGGAAAAGGCCCTCCTGCCAACCCGGAGCTTCAGCTCAACCTCGGTGTCGGAATAGGCCATGTACGAATGCATCCTGGGAAAATCTTTTATAACCGTTTCGCGAAAGGCTGGAAAAATGGGGAAACTCGTCGAGCAAGGGCTTTACTCAATCCTCAAGAATTTCTCGATGTATGACTTGGAGCACGAGCTTGCGCTTCTTGAAAAGACCCTTCCGAACGCGTTCAGGGGGCGGGAAATCTCGGACCTTGGCTGCGGCGACGGGAAAACGACTCTCAGGCTTGCCCGGATTCTCAGGCCGAAAAAGCTTGTCGGATACGAAGTCAACAAAAGGCTTCTGGAACTCTCAAAGAAACGGGGCCTGAAAACCCAGAAAATAGACTTTGAAAAAAAGGTTCCAAAGGGAGACCTTGCGATCCTCTGGGGGGTAATCCATCACCTGAAAAAGCCGGAAATTTTCCTCCGGAAAATCAGGAAAAACTTCAAAGGACTCGTCATCCGCGAGCCCGTAAGCAAGCTGCGTGTTTTCGAGGCTGGAAAGCGCCTTGGGAAGAATCAGGTTCTCCGGATACTGAAGGCCTCCGGAATAGGGGGCAGGATAATAGAGTCGGAACGGACGAAAGCCCTCATCGTTTTCTCCGGGGAATGATGCGAGAACAGGGAAAACAACTTTTATAAAGCGTGGCGCGGGGTTCCGTGCATATGGCTGGCGGAGACGGAAAGAAGAAGAAAAAGCCTCACAAATACGTTCCAAAATACAAGTTCTACAAAGTAGAGGGTACGAAGGCGACAAGAACGCTCAAATCCTGCCCCCGGTGCGGACCCGGAACATTCATGGCAAAGCACAAGGACAGGGAATATTGCGGGCGCTGCCACTATACTGTTTTTGCGGACAAGGCCAAAAATCCATCCCAATAAGAGAACCAAAAAGTGAAATGTCCCTGATTTTAGGAATCGAAAGCACCGCGCACACGCTCGGGGTTGCCGCTTTCGACTCTGGGAAAAACAGACTTTTGGCGAACGAGAAGGACACTTTCATCCCACCAATCGGAGCGGGGATGATCCCTCGGGATGTTGCGGATCATCATTCGGAAAAGGTCGGGGAACTTCTTGGGAGGGCTTTCAGGAAGGCTGGAAAGGGGAAAATCGATTATGTTGCATATTCAAGGGGACCCGGGCTCGGGCCGGTCCTACGGGTCGGGCTTGCAATCGCGAGAACTGTTTCGGCAAATTTAGGCGTGCCGCTGGTACCCGTGAACCATCCGGTCGCGCACATCGAAATCGGGAAATGGGCTGCTCAGGCAAGAGACCCGGTCGTTCTCTATGTTTCCGGGGGGAACACACAGGTGATTGCCCTTGCCGGGGGGAAATACCGGGTTTTCGGGGAGACTCTTGACATTCCTATAGGGAACGCTCTTGACGTCTTTGCCCGGGACCAGAACCTTCCTTTTCCGGGAGGGCCGGAAATAGAACGGCTGGCTCGCGCCGGAAAGAAACTAATCGAGCTGCCCTATGTTGTGAAGGGAATGGACCTCTCCTATTCGGGGCTTTTGACGCATTGCAGGAAACTCGCTCGGTCCGGGAAACATTCGCTCGAGGACATCTGCTATTCATTCCAGGAACACTGCTTTGCAATGCTTGTCGAAGTCACTGAGCGGGCTGTTGCGCACACCGGAAAGAGGGAGGTCTTGATTACCGGTGGGGTTGCCGCGAACAGGCGGCTTGCCGAAATGCTTGAGATAATGTGCCGGGAGCGGGGCGCGGAATTCAAGATTGTCCCGATGGAGTTCGCTGGGGACAACGGCGCGATGATCGCGGTCACTGGCGCGCTGATGTCTGGGAGAACAATCCCGCTCAAGAAGGCGGACATTGACCCGAGGTTCCGGGTTGACGAGCAGGAAGTCTATTGGAAATGAATGAGCTGAGCCGCGGCGGAACGGTCGATGAGGTTGACGTTTTCTGGCAGAGCTGAGTTAAGTCTTTTTGCCACTGGCAAAGGGAAATTTAATAAAGAGGATTCTCCTCCGCCGAGGATGAATCCAAAACGTTATGCGGTCAGAGTTGTCCAGGAGCTTGCGAGAGGGGGCCTAAGATATCCCGATGGCACTCACACGTGGCCCGAAAACCAGCTAAGGTATCTCCTGAACAACCGGGCTAACGGTGAGAATGGAAAAGGAGACCCGTTCAAGAAACACCTTGCGGGGGACGAGGGGTTCATTGTGGGCGCGGCTGAGCTACTTCAGGAAGGGCACGTCTATACCGGCCTTGACTTTGGCGACTATCTTGGAATTCCTTTTCTAGGACTTGCTGTTGGCGCGGCAGTCGGTCATCCAGTTGAAGGCGCTGTTGCGGCTCCGATACTTCTTGGGATATATGACCTTGCAACCGACCTAATTAGGAACCGGGATCTCCGGCAGCTCGCCAGAACTTCAGTTGAGCAGTACCAAAAGAACCTGGCGGAAGCGGGAAAATGAAAGCTGGAAAAGGGAAGGTTGTAGGAAGATTCGTCTACCTGCTTCCGCGAATACTTGCGGTTGCGTTCGCCCTCTTCATCGAACTCTTCGCCTTTGACTCGGAAAGCCCTTTAGGGTTTCTGATGCACTCGCTCCCGTCGGTAATAGTCCTGGCTGTTGCTTTCCTTTCCTGGAAAAGGTCATCCTTCGGAGCGTGGGGGTTCCTTTTGCTTGGAACCGCCTTCACCCTTTTCTTTCGGACCTGGAAATCGCCATTCTCGCTTCTCCTTATTTCAGGACCCCTTTTCCTGACAAGCGTTCTATATTTCTCAGAAACCCGTGGAAGCAACAAAGGGCGCAGGAA
>JAZDJS010000007.1:0-6429 GCA_043803745.1 archaeon | reverse complement strand
TTTTGGCTGAAAAGAGGACGACCCAGAGGAGCTTCGCAATTGTCCGGAGCCGGAGCTCAGCCGAAAGGCGGGAAAGGGTAATTGAAATCTCCCGGTCAACCAGCGCGATTGGCACGCCCCGCTCGGCTGCAAGCCTTATTGCAAGAATGAACTCCTCCCCGGGCCTTTCGGAAACCTTCCCCGCGAGGAAGCTCTGTATTCCGGAAAGGATGAACGCAAGGAGGGATTCCTTTATCCGGGAAAAGCTGAAGCTTGGACGGGGCTTTCCTTCCCCTGAAGCCGAGGAAAGAAGGGCCTGGAGGCGGGCAAAATCAAGCTCAACTGCTAGGAGTTCGGGCTTGATCTCCTCGAAAGCCTCCCGGGCGCGCCTGCGGCTTTCCGGGGCAATGTGGGAAACCGGGAGAATGTAGAGCGCCATTGTTGTGCTCCGGGACGCTGGAAAGCCCCTTAAAAAGGATTCAGCCGGCTAAAAAGGCTGAAAAGTTATATATAATCGGGTCTGCTAATCCAAACCATGGCAACAATAATGAAAATCTCTGAAATGTATGACAAGGACGTTTTCACAGATGCGGGGGCTTATTTCGGGAAGGTTTCCGACGTTGTCCTTGGCAAGTTCATGATACACGGCTGGGTGATAAAGTCAACGCCCCAGTCGATGCTGCGGGAATCCCTTTCAAATGTCAGGGCGGTGATTGTTCCGCACAAGGCTGTAAGAGCGATCGGGGACATTGTCATAATTTCCCAGAACATTGAGCTCGGGCGCGCCCAGGAAGACGTTTCCGACGATTCTGCCGAAGGCGGACATGGGGAGGAAAGCCTTTCCCAGATGCCGCAGGTGCCCCAGGCGCCCGCGCCAGCGTCCCAGCCTCCGATGGGCGGATATCCGAGAAGCCCGTTCAGGTTCTGAACAGGAAGGGGAAACCGTTTTAATTGGCTGAACCAATGGCCGCAGCTATATCCCGAGATGAAACTCCGAAAAGCGGTTTCGGCAATTGTCTTCAAAGGGGACAAATTCCTCCTGATGCACCGGGCCGGAAAGATTATCACCGATGATGGCGTTGTCTTCCCGGCGCCGAAGAGTTCTGAGTGGAATTTTCCAAGGGGTGGAATCAGGAAGGGGGAAAGTGAAAGAACCGCGCTTGCCAGGGAGCTTGCGGAGGAGCTTTCCTCGAAAAGGTTCAGGATTCTGAAGAAGCTGCCATTTTCATTCGCTTTCAAATTCTCCCCCGAAGCACGGCGCGCAAGCGGGTTCACTCACCAGAGGAATTCTGTTTACCTGGTTGAATTCCTTGGGGAAGAGAAAGAGGCGAAACCGGACGGGCTTGAGAACGACGGGCTTGGCTGGTTTGGCGAAAAGGCCGCTTTCGGGAAAATAACACAGACGGAATCCCTTGGGGCGTTCAGAAAAGGCGTGAAAGTGCTCGGGCTGTTGCGGGCTTTGGGAGTGCCCCGGAAAGAATCTTCCGGAAAACCGGCTTTTTCGAAACAAGGACTTCCTTCAGGACCTGCTCAATCCGCCTGACCGGGATCACCTTAATCCGCCTGCGTTCCTCGTCGGAAAGTATCAGGTCGTTCAGGTTCGCCTCCGGGATTATCACCTTCTTCATCCCCGCTGCGATTGCTGCCTCGACTTTCGGGGTAACCCCGCCGACAGGGAGGACTTCTCCTCTGATTGAAAGCGAGCCCGTCATTGCAATTGACTGGTCGACCGGCGCCTGCTTGAAAGCGGAAATGACTGCGGTCGCAACTGCGACTGATGCCGAATCCCCCTCAACGCCTTCGTACGTTTGGATGAACTGGACGTAAATGTCATGGGTATCCTTGATTCTCTCGCCGTAGAGCTTCCGGACGACCGCGTTGACGTTCCGGATTGCCTCCTTTGCAATCTCCCCTAGCTTGCCCGTCGCGACAATGTCCTGCTTCCTTCCGCCGGGAGTCGTCTCTGCCTCGATTGGAAGAACTATTGCGGAATCGGTCCCTATTACCGCAAGCCCGTTGACTCTTCCGACAATTTCCCCGGAGTTGAGGATTACCTGGTATTCCTTCTTCTTTTCAGTGAACTTTGTAGCGACCTGCTGCTCGAGTGTTATCGCTATCTTCTTCGCTGCGTTGACTTGCTTTGCCGAGACTATTTTTGAACCTTCGGCCTTTGCAACATCCCCTGCGGCGCGGACAAGGCCGCCGAGCTCCCTGAGCTTGAGGGTGAGATGCCCTTTCCTTCCGGCGCGCTTCCGCGCCTCGATTATTATCTCCTTTATCGCGGAGGAGTCGAAATGCGGGATTTTCCCGTCCTTTGCGATTTCCTGCGCAATGAAGCGGACGAGGAGGTTCTCGGATTCCGGGGTGTCCGGCATCGAATCGTCCATGTAGACCTCGTATCCGTAGCCGCGTATGCGGGAACGGAGCGCAGGATTCATGAGGCTCAGGGTCGGAAGATTGCCTGCCGCGACGAGGACGAAATCGCACGGGACGGGCTCGGTCTTCACCATGCTTCCTGAGGAGCGCTCGGATTTCCCGGTAATCGCATATTTCTTCTCCTGAAGGGCGGTGAGGAGCTCTATTTGCGTGCGGCGCGTCAGCGTCGCAACCTCGTCAATGAAAAGGACGCCCTTGTGTGCGCGGTGTATCGCCCCCGGCTCAACGCGCTCGTGCGCGGGAGTCTCGAGCCCGCCGGACTGGAAAGGATCGTGCCTCACGTCGCCGAGGAGCGCGCCCGAATATGCTCCGGTAGCGTCGATGAAGGGGGAAACCTCCCCCCGCTTGTGGGAAACTATCACCTTCGGGACGTTTACCATGTTCTTCGCCTTCCTGGTGTATTGCAGCCCCATCATGAGGAAGACGGATGCGGTAATGCCCCCGAAAAGAATCAGGGGCTGCTGTTGGACAATGAAATAGTATCCGGTAATCGCCGCAATTGCCCCGAAAAGAACGAAGAAAATCATCCTCCTGAAACCTTCGACTCCCTTCACTTCGGAGAGGGCGCGATTCACAATCATCCGCCCGTGGCTTGCGCGGAGCTTCCGGACGATGGGCGTGTTCTCATCAATAGGATTCGGAAGGACGAGAATATCCTCGAGTTCCTCGCGCGGAAGGAGCTCGGCCATTCCCTGCGCAAGGAGGGATTTTCCGACCCCTGGCTCGCCAATTAGGAGTATGTGACGGCGCTGGTTTGCCGCTTTCTTGATTATTTCGGCCGCAGTGTCCTGCCCGATCACCTGCTCAATTGTCGATTTCGGGACGGGTATATCGGCCGTTGATTTCGGAACCCGGGCAAGGAGCTTCCCGTTGGAAATCCCCGGGGAGTCCCCATTATTAAGGCTGCTTTCCCCGTTCTTTTCGGACGGAGTCCGCCCCTTCTTTCCGGCTCGGGTGACCATTGTCGGAGGAAGCTTCCGAGATGGGGTTAAAACACTTTTGATTTCCCCCGGAGGTTCCGGAAGGTGGTACTATTATAATACCGGGACGTTTCCGGCTTGGAAATGGTTCCGTTTTCGCAAAGAGCCGAGTATTGGGATGTTGAGGAGTCGCAGGGCTCCGGGACGAGCATCCGGCTGAGGAACGGCGAAGTTGTCGAATCCAAGAACGGCGAGAGCGTTTCCTTCAAGATTCGCGCATTCGACAGGGGCGCCTGGGCATATTCTTCGACGTCGGAAGAGAAGGCAGTCCGGGCCCTCGTCGAGAAAACCTGCGAGAACGCGCTCAAGCTCTCGAGGCTTGTGAAAAAGAAATATTCGCTCGGGGATTTTTCCCGGGGGAAATCAGGATATAAGACCCCTGCGAAAAAGAATCCCGCCGATGTCGAGCTTTCGAGGAAGCTTGCAAAGGTGAGGGAAATCCTTTCCGGCGCGGAAGGCGTTGCGAACACCGAAGCCGGATATTCCGATTCAGAAGGGGAAATCCGCCTGAGGACCAGCGAGGGACTCGAGATTTCCCAGAAGCTCGCGAGCTGCGGATTCGCGCTAAGCTGCATTGCAAAGGAGGGCGACCTTGTCCAGAGGATTTTCCGGTCCGAGCGAAAAACCGCGGGATTCGAGGTCGTCGATGCCCTCGACGCATCATTTGCAGAAGATTGCGCAAGGCGGGCGAAGGCGCTCCTTTCGGCGGGAACCCCCCCTTCCGGGAAAATGACAATCCTCATGGATCCCCTCCTTGTCGGAACTTTCGTCCACGAGGCTGTCGGGCACATGGCGGAGGCGGACAATGTTGCGAACGACGACTCTATCCTGAAGGGAAAGGTCGGGAGGAGAATAGGCTCCGGACTCGTGACAATAGTCGATGACAAGACGACCCCGGGAGGATACGGAACAAGGGGTTTTGACAGGGATGGCGCGAAATCGGAAAGGACCGTCCTGATCGAGAACGGGCTTCTCAGGAATTACATCCAGTCGAGGAATTCTGCCGGAAAGCTCCTCCTTGCCCGAGGCAAGTCAACCGGAAACTGCTGGGGCGCATTCAACAACGTAAGGATGTCGAACACATTCGCCCTTCCCGGGAAGGCGAGCTTTGGGGAAATCCTGAAGGAAACGAAGGAAGGGGTCTACCTCATCGGCTCGAGCGGGGGGACGGCCCAGACTGCCGACGGAACATTCAACTTCTCCGCAATGGAGGGCTTCCTTGTCCGGAACGGGGAGCTTGGGAAGCGCGTGCGCGACGTCTGCCTCCTCGGGAAAACTCTCGAGACGCTCGCCTCAATCGATTTTGTCGGCGATGGATTCGAGCTCGAGTCCGGCCACTGCGGCAAGGGCGGGGAATGGGTTCCCGTGGGGAGCGGGGGGCCGGTTTTCCGGGCCCGGGCCGTTGTCGGAGGCAGGAACTGACATGGAAACGGATTTCGACTCCTTGTTGAAGCAAGCCTCGAGGGTTTCCGAGCAGGCTGAGATAATTGCTGCGCAGGGAAAATCAATAGAAATTTCCGCAGAGTCGGGGGCTTTTTCGGACGTTTCCGAGGAGGAATATTCCGGGTTCGGCATACGAGTGATACGGAAGGGGCGCGTCGGATTCTCCTTCGGAAGCCGGATTGGCGAAAGATTCGGGCAAGTGCTTTCAAGGGCCGTTGAAAACGCGGGGATAGGCGGAAAGCTTTCCGGGCTCCCGGAAAAGCCCGGGAAATATCCGAAGGTTTCCGGCCTTTACGATGGGAACGTTGCGCTGCTTTCGGGGAAGGACCTTATCGAAAGGGTGAGGGAAATCGTCGGCTCGGCGAAACGCACAGGGGCGAAACCCACCTATTCCGGGGCGGAAGCATCCTCGGGGGAAATTGTCGTCGCGAACAGCAACGGAGTTTTCGCGCGGTCGAAGGTGAGCTCGGTAAGCGGCGGATGCTATGCGAACGCCGAAGGCTCGACAGGCTTCGAGGGCAAGGCTTCGAGAAAGGACAATCTCGATTATCCCGCCTTCGGCAGGCTTTCCGGGGAACGCGCGGTCGAGGGCAGGCACCAAAGGAAATTCGGAACGGGAAAGAACGTGAGAATCATCCTCCATCCCTATGCTGTCGAGGGTCTGCTCGGAGGCGCGCTCCTTCCCTCGATTGACGGAGAGAACGTTTTCAGGGGGAATTCCTCGCTCGATGCCGGGAAAATCGGGAATGAGATTTTCTCCGAGAATTTCTCGCTTGAGGACAACGGACTCCTCCCGGGAGAAAACGGGAGCGCACCCTTTGATTCAGAGGGGGTCCCCTGCCGGAGAACGGCTGTTTTCGAGCGCGGCGTGCTGAAGAACTTCCTCTACAACTGGGAAACCTCCCGGCGGGCGGGGACCGGCTCGACCGGAAACGGCTTCCGCGGATTCGCGTCAACCCCGAAGATAGGGACAACCAACGCAGTGGTTCTTCCGGGAAAGGCGCGCGAAAAGGAGCTTGCGAAGGATGCGGACCTCTCGGTTCTTTGGCTTTCCGGGACGCACACCATAAACCCGTTCTCCGGGGAATTCTCGGTTGAGGCGAAGAACTCTTTCGCAATGAGGCGCGGCGAAAGGGCTTTCCCGACAAAGCCGGGGATAATTTCCGGAAACATTTTCCAGGTCCTGAAAACCGTCAGGGTTGCGAGAGACGGGATTGAGCGGGCCGGAGGCGGATTCATAACCCCGCCTGTCCTGATCGAGGGGGATTTCGTGAGCTGATGAACGTGCCGAAAATCCCAGATGGCGAACTTGTGCGCGCCAAGGACCGGAAAAAAATCGCGATTCTTGTCCACGGTTTCACCGGAATGCCGAACGAATTCATGGGCCTGAAAGACGAGCTGAAAAAGAGGGGCATATCCTCATTCGGCTATGAACTCGGGTTTTCCGAAAGCAACATTGCGAATTTCAGGAAAGTCACCGTTTCCGGCGAAGTGAGGAAACTCAAGAGAATAATATCCGCCATTTCTGAAAGATACAAGAAAACCTTCCTTATCGGGGGGAGTTTCGGAGGCCTCGTGGCGAACCATGCCT
>JAZDJS010000006.1:0-6134 GCA_043803745.1 archaeon | reverse complement strand
TGCTTCGCCCGCGGCCTTCGTCCGAGCCGCGGAAATAAAAGCCAGATGCTCTACCATGCTGAGCTACGGGCCCTCTGGGGCTGGCGTCGATTGAAAAAAGGCAGGAGGAAGGAAGCACCAGTTCAGCCGTCAAATCATCCTGGAATGAAAAAGATGGCGTCCCGGTCGGGATTCGAACCCGAGTCATAAGCGTGACAGGCTCATATGCTAGACCACTACACCACCGGGACAGGCGATCGGTTCCCGGAGAAGAACGACGCGCCCCCTTATTTTTCATGAGAACTAGCCGCACCCCCGGGAAAAGACCACTGACACACCGGAAGGCTCCAAAAATTTGGTTTATAAAGGTTTTGGTCAATAATTTTTCCTTTTTCGGAGGGTTCCGGAGGTTTGCCGTCGTTTCAGGCCGTTGTTTCGCGCAGCGGAATACTTCCCCTTCAGGACTGAAAGTGTGAGGGTTGAGAGGACGAAAGCGCTTGCCGGGACAATTGCATTGAGCCAGGGCTTTGAAATCCCGATCGACTGGAAAAAGAATCCTGCGGCGAGATAAGTCAGAATGAAAAGCGCGAGTTTCCGCTCTCCGCTCGTTTCCCAGGCCTTGTCAAGCTCGACTTTTCTGTTCCTTTGCTCGATTGCCAAAAGGCGTTTTCCCATTTCTTCGATTCTTTTCAGCTCGGATGAAGCAGCCACGTTGTTTGCGTGCGCTCCGGATTTATTAAAACTTGCGGCGGTATGCCTCCGAGCGGGTCAGAGAAAAGTTGAACGAATTACTTGGATTTTTAATTGCTGGGCAAGATCCCGGAAAGTTCTCTGAGAACGGAAAATCTGAGTTCGTAACGAAATTTGTGGTTGTGACTGCGCTCATGAGAGTTGATTTAGGTTTAGGAAAACTGGTTGAGGACAAAAAGTGGTCTAATAAAGTGGGAACTGAACTAGAGAACTGCCTTTTGAAAAAAACAACTACGTAATTCAGCCACTCATCATTACAATTGTATAGTTTCTTTTGCGCTCGTGTTCGTGCAATAGCACGAATGGTCTGAGGACCGAACGGAGCTTTTTTCGTGTTGAAACACGAATCCAGTTGAGGCGGGACTTTTCCTAAAAGAAAAGATGGGTTCGTGGTCCCCTGGGCCGAGGGTTTGTACAAAGGGCCAGAATCCGAGGTCCGGGGGAACAGTTCGGGTATATTTTCATCAAAAATTAGAACTGGTCCCCTGGGCAGGATTTGAACCTGCAGCAAGTCGATGGCTGCGCCGCCATCTGTCGGGTGGTTTGCTAAACGAAGCAGCCCTCGTTAGTGTGACGAGGACGGCTCTACAGTCGACCACTCTACCAGGTTGAGTTACCAGGGGTCGTGCCTAGGCGGCTCCGGGGGTTTAAAAAAGTTCTTTCAGTTGAGCCTCTGACCTTTCTAGTCAGTATGATTCGGGTTTTTCCTTTCCCGGTAATCGGCTATTTCATCCCTAATCAAATCTGCGCACATTGCAGCGGTTTCTGGAAGAAGCCCCCCGAAGGCGGGTTCCACTCCCAAAGCGGCGCGGAGCGCTCTGGAACCCCCGTCAACTATCAGGTATGTTATTACAAACCCCCTGACAAGCCCTTCCAATGGGTCGCTGTATCCGGATGGCGCATACGTCAAGGTTACGCCGCCGGCAACTTCAAGGGCCCCCGTCAGCGCAATTGCTGTCCGCTCAAGCCCGGGGTCAACACGCCCAAGCCGGTCCCTTGCGGCAAGTCCCGCCCGAGAGGAGGCGAGCCCCCAGAGATATGCTGTGTAAACTGCCGTGTCCCTCGCTTGCTCAAGGTATTGGCGGAGCGTCTTCGGATCAGCTGAGCAATCGCCGGTGGACGCATCGCCCATCTCGCTCAAACGTTCCTTCCGCACTCGGCGGTGTTCGACCTGACGAAGCCGTCCTTTCCATCAGCTTTTTTGAAGCTTGCGTTTGCGGAGGGAAGGTCTATCGAGCCGAGGACCCCGACGGTCGTCCGTATCTTGTATGTTATAACCCGCTCCTCGCCGCCCTTGAGGGAGCCGAGCTTCCAGATCAGCGCGGTTTCCATCTTGTCGGCGCGGGTCTCGGTCGGCTTTGCAGTCCCGAACTCGACCGGCTTTGCAAGGTTAGGGATGTAGTCCGTCAGGACGACATCCTTCATTTCGGTCTCGGTCTTGTTTGTGACGTGGACTGAAAGGGTTGCCTCAAGAACGTTGTTTGCAATCCGCTGCTTGATTACTTCCTTAGAAACCGAAATCGCTTTCACCCTCTGCCAGGCGAGCAGTGCGAGGAGAAGAAGGAGGACGACTGAAAGGACGGCCGGCAGATACGAAACGGAATATGAAAATGTTCTTGTCCGTTCCCCGGGCTTGGCGCTGTCGAATGTCCAAATCAGGTTGAGCTTTCCGCCCTCGATCGGAACGAGGTTCGGTGCGGGGTCCGCCGTCATCAGGAATTTCTCATACCAGTAGATCGTCTCGACAAGGGTTCCTCCTGCCGGGACGTTCCCGAGGTTCTCGACATATTTGGAGATTTTCCTTGAAAACACTCCGTTGGAAACAATCCGTTTCTCGTCAAGCTTCCTGACCTCGGAAATCGTTATCGTTTTCCGGGCGGTTGCGATTACTCCCGTGTCCGAGGAAAGGGTTGCGGAAACGTGGTATGTCCCGGGAAGCACCTGGGTTCCGAGGGGGATGTTCTGGGAAACCGGTTTTATCGGTTCCTTCTGGCTTGTCACCGGGGTTGTGTAGCTGTAGACTGGCCTTTCCTGGGAGTCGAGGAGTTGTATTGTCGCGTCGAGCTCCGGGAAAACCTGCTTTAGCGAGTATATCTGCACCTGTGCCTGGATTGTGTCCCCGGGAACATATGCAACCTTCTCGTCGAAAACCGAAACGTAGATTTTCGCGAGGTCGGTGAAATTCGACTTCGGCTGGACAACGTTCATCACAAGGGTCGGCGCAACCTCTAGGTTCGTCCAGGGGGCGTCTCCGGTCCTGTACTGGACAAGCAGGGAATATGCGTAATTTCCGGAGGGCGCGTCGTCAAGTGGCCTTATTTTCAGCGGAATCTTCGTGAACGCCCCAGGGAGTATTTCGACCGAATAGTCGTAGGGCAGGACCCAGGAATCCGCTTTCGGTCCGGAAACGGTCAGGACAACTCCGACCGCTTCGGAATATTCGTTGAAAATGACTGCGTTGTACTCGGCGGTTTGCCCCGCAAGTATCGACGGTTTTATGTTCTCGACTGAGACCGAGATCGGGTTTGACGCCGCGAGCGCCGGGACCGTCATAATCAAAAGGAACAAGAAAAGCAGCGAGAAACTTTTTGAGCAGACCATTTTTCCGGACAATTTGTTATTAGCCATTGACTTTGATGACACTCTCCCAAGTAAAAAAGCCTGGCCCAGTATAAAAGGGTTTTCGGCTTTGGAGTCTTACGAGGGGTCTTTTTGGAAACGGGCAAGGGGCTTGGCTGCTCGGGCTTTCCTTCCGTTCCGGAGCTGTCCGACGTTTATCGCTATTAGCGAAAGCATTATTGCGAACACCGGAAACGCAAGCGGATTCAGCTTCAGCGCGCCCCCGAAATCGAGGTGGAGTATTCGGGAAAGCCCTCTCGTTATTCCGCAGGCGGGGCAGTTGCAGCCGGAGAAAATCCCGGACACCGGGCAGTTTCCGGAGAAAACGGCCGGCAATATTACCTCCTTGAATATGCACTTTGCCGGGTTCTTTGCAATGAGTTCCGTCGGAAGGATTGCAAGGGCCGAAATTGCGAGGGACAGGTTTGTTGTTATTGCCCTGGGAGTGGAAAAGCTTGCGAACTCCAGGAGTGTTTTCTTGGCTATTGAATCCACTCTATTCCCTCAAAGGGGTGCTTTGTCGCAATGAGAATCACGTCAACCAGCCACCAGATTCCGCAGCCCCCGAACGTGAAAAGCTTGAGCAGCCCGAGGCCCACGTGCCCCATTATGAACCTGTCGACACCCAGGGACCCGAATAGCACAGACATTATCAGCGTCAGGGCCCAGTTGACTTTTTTCTTGTTTCCTTTCGCGGCCATGTTACGTGGTTTCCCGCCAGTCCGTATTTAATGCTTTTCGGCCGTTTGCTGAACCTCCCCTCAGTGGACAGAATGACTTCTTGGGCGGGTTCCTCAAGAACTCGGGCCGGTTGAATGTGGGGGCCGAACGGATGTGAGGTCCCACGACTGAGCCAAAGGGCGAAGGAGTCCGGGGGACTGACCGAGATTTTCCGAACCCCGGTTCGGATTTCGCTGATGCGCTCAAGAACTCGGGCCGGTTGAATGTGGGGCCGAACGGATGTGAGGTCCCACGACTGAGCCAAAGGGCGAAGGAGTGGGGGAACCGAGATTTGAACTCGGGTCGCGAGGTCCCAAACCTCGAAGCCTAGACCAAGCTAGCATATTCCCCCGTTCGCCGGCTTTTGCTTCCTGCTGGCGTTTTTATGTTAAACGGTTTCCTTTCGGCGGAGGGCAGAATTAACCTTGCTCCGCAGAGCATCCGTGCCTCAGCACCGGAAAAACTGGGGGGCGGCAAGCCCCGCTGGTTAGCAAAGCCAGCGGATATTCCCCGTTCGCTTTCTGCAGGAATTGGGGATTCCAGTTTTATGAACTGCCCCAATCGGCTCGGTTTCAGCAGGGTCATTTCTTCTTGGAAATCCGCCTGTAGAAATGCTCCAGACGCAGCAGGTTCTTATCTGCAAGCATGGAAAAGCTCCCCGCGTCTCCGTGGTATTTCTTCCTGAACTCGCCGAACACATACTCAATTCGCTTGCCCTTTATCCCCAGTATCCTGTAGATTTCGGCTCGCAGGTATTTCACTGAAAGGCCGACCCGCCCCTCTTTTCTCAGGCGCCGGATGCTCACTCTGACTGAGGTTGACTCGACGAACTCTATCGGCCGGAAAATGGACGCCCTTTTCGCGAAATCGTGGTCTTCCGACAGGCGAAGTTTCTCGTCAAACCCCCCTACCCGCTCAAATAGCCTCCTTGAGCAGAATATGCAAAATCCCGGGAGGTGCGGGTCAATCGTTCTGTTGAGATGCAGGTAAAAATTCGCAAACCTGTGCATGAGGGAATCTATCTCGAGATTCGAAGTCGAATAGAAATGGCAGGTCGCAAGGTCAAGGTATCTCCGCTCCATTTCCGAATATACCCTTGCGACGAATTTCTGAGGGACCCTTACGTCAGCATCAAGGAAGAAAACGAGCTCGCCCCGCGCAAATCTCGCGCCACCGTTTCTGGCTATTGCGGGGGAATTGCCGCCCCGGACAATCCTTGCTCCCGCTTTCCTCGCAAGTTCCCGCGTCCTGTCCTTCGAACCTCCGTCAGCAACAATTATCTCGAACTGGGGGGCGTCGACCTGTTTTTTCAGGTCGGAAAGCAGTTTGGGAAGGTATTCCTCCTCGTTCAGCGCGGGAATCACTACGCTTATTTCCGGCTTGTCGCTCACCTGTCAAGCAGCCCCCATTTGTAAATAAGCTTGCTGTAATCCCAGGGGAATTTCTTTTTGATTATGAGGCAAAAGTAGCCGAAAACGCATAGGAAGCCGCTCTTCAGGACGCCCATTTGCACAAGCCTCCGGGGGGAGACAAAAACCGTGAGCCTTCTTGAGAATTTGCACTTCCTCTTTCCGCCTCCGGAAAACCTGATTGAAAATTCGGAATCCTCGAGGTATTTTATCTCCGGGTTGAATCCCCCCGATTCCAGAAAATCCTCCCTTTTGAAAACGCAGTTGTATCCTGAAAACTGGTAGAGTCCGAGCCAGGACGCGAGCTTGCAATAGTAGTTGATTATGACAAAGGCGAGCCGGTCCTGCCACCTGCCGTTTATCGGAACGCCGAAGCCGCCGAGCCCCTTGAGCTCCGGTTTCCTGCTGAAGGTCTTCTTTATCCGGAGGAGCCAGCCCCGGGGGGCGATGCAGTCCGCATCAAGGAATGCGACTATCTTCCCCCTTCCATTTTTCGCCCCGACGTTCCTTGCGTGGCCGATTGAGCCCTTGTTTTCGTGGTAAACTTTGGCGCCGAGTTTTCTCGAGATTCTGACGGTTTTATCCGTAGAATTCCCGTCAACCACGATTATCTCGTACTCGCTCCTGTCAAGGGCCTGGTTCAGGAGGGAACGGATT
>JAZDJS010000005.1:0-6204 GCA_043803745.1 archaeon | reverse complement strand
TCCGAATCAAAACCGGAAAAGGCTTCTGCGCAGGGACCTGCGAGATATGCAAGCCGCAATGGGACCGCGCTTTTTCCGGAAACTGGAACTGCCATCAAGCGCCCATTTCCAGCCTCAACAACCAGGTTGAGCGCCCGGTAAAAATATTCCGAAGCTTCTGCGAAATAGCCGGTCTCGGGAGAAACTCTTGAAAGCACGCGCTGTATTAATTCGGCAGATTCAGCTGCATTTTTGCTTTCAATCGCCCTTCGTATCGCCCCGCCGAAAAGCCTGAGCTGGATTGTCACTTCAGATTCCCTGAGAAGTTCTTTGGCATATGCCTTCGCAGCTTCAGGCGCGCCTCCGGCCAGGCTCATTGACTGTGCCTGCAAGGCGCTTGAAAGCAGAACGTCGCTAACCTCTCCAGGACGGGGAAGCCGCAAAAGGTCTGCCGTGTCCGGAGATTCCGGCAGGGAAAACGCTTCTTGATAAAGTCTGATTACTGCCGATTCTGCAAGGCCTGGTGCTTCCGCGAGTGCGCGGTCAAGCACAGGTTCTGTTTTCGCAAGGGCGTTTCTGGCTTCGAAAACGGATGCGTCCTTCGGAGAAAGGCAGGCAAGGGCGTTTCTGAAAACTCGCTGGGCTTTCGACGTGTTCGGAAGGACAGGAGGACGCACTGTCGCGTGGAGTCCGCCGATTAAGGTCCCTAGATAACTGGACAGTTTCTCAGCCTCACGCAGATAATTTTCCCGGATTCTTTCTCCGACCTTCAGGTTGAATATCTCCCGCCCAACGTCCACGGCCTCGTCCAGAGGGATTGCTCCATATCTCAATGTCTCTCCAAATGCAGCATCGAGCTCTTCGGTTGCCGAGGAAATCTCCGGCGAGTTCCAAAAGTTCCTTTCGGTGCGGAGCTTTCCGAACAGAACTTGCTTGGCGTCTCTGAACGCGGTTCGGTATCTTTCCGGAGTTTTTGCCGCCCGCAGAGAGAAGAGGCTCCAGCGGGCGCTTGCTCCGAGCTCGGCATAGGAAGGGAGCGTTCCAAGAAGCCCTTGGATTTCCTGCTCAGGGACCGCGTATGCCCGGTACGCTTCCGGGGACGGAAGCTGGCTGACCAGGGAACTGAATCTTTCAAAATCTTCGGATGCCCTGCTGATTTTCGGCCGTATCCTCAGTCTGCCGTCAAAAAAGAGCCGGCCTAGCTCTTGAACTTGTTTCAAGTCCCGCTGGAGCTCGCCGAATCCTTCCTGCGGTCCTAGAAAGTTCCTAAGGATTCTCTGCCAGGTTTCAAGGCGCGCTCGTTCTCCGGCAAGATTTTCGGGAGTCAAAATCGCCTGCTCCGGATCAAAATAGCCGGCCGCGCCTTTGCGTTCAAGATAGCCCGCTGCGCCAACGCGTTCCAGGCGGGACTCTAGTTCGCGAAGCAGAGTGAGGTAGTCCTCAGGAGATTTCCCTCCGGCCGAGACTATTGCGGCGACTTTTTGGGCTTGCGTGAGTTCTTCCGAAGAAACTGGATTCCCTAGGCGGTCAAAAAAGCCCCCACATTCCTCCCTAAAAAAGATTTCCGGCAAGTTTTCCCGGAGGTAGACTTTCCGTCCATCAAGAAGGGTTGTCTTGATAGGCATCATATCGATTCCAACCGGCATCAGGAATTCGCACCTCCGCCAACGGGCTGGTAGAATTTCGATTCAGCAGCATTCATAATTTCCGTTTGAACATAGGGTAAAAATCCGAGCAAAACCTCTTGCCTGAAGCGCGCCTGCAAAGCGTCCACCAGCTCCTTGCGCTGTTCTTTAGGAAGGTACCTGTTTAGGGGGATTTCCCTCAGGCGTTCAAGATAGTCTTTCTCGGAAGCTTCGAGCGAAGCGCGAAGCGCGTCCCTCAGGCCGCCTTCCCTTTCGGGCTCAGCTTCAACGAGATCTTTCAAAAGCTCAAAAGCGCCCTTTCCAATGCCGTAAACAATCCGGCGGATTTCTTTTGGCTTCTTCTTCTCAAGGATGCTTGAAACGAGCGGGCCGTGGTCATAGTAATTGAATGAAGGGCGGCTGTATTCAAGGACGGCAGGGCAGGACGCGTCAAGTTCGCCGGATTCTATCCGGGCAGTTGTTTTTTCCAATAGTTCGGCTGCGTGTTCGGGCCTGATTGAACCCTGTTCGGATTGTCTCCTGATTGCTTCCGAATAGTGGCCCAGGAGCGCCGTCCTAAGAATGGGTTTTTCAAGCCCCTTGAGTGTCTTAAGCTTGTCTCTTGTTATCAGCGCGGGTATTACCACGTTCTGCGCATAAGCAAAACCGTCCGGAATGCGACCGTCCCTGATTGCGCTATCGATTTCCGCACAAACCCGCTCCCCGTCCGCTCTGCTGACGCGTCCCTCGCGAACCAGCGGCAAAACCTGTCTTTTGTAAGCCGCCCCCAGTTCGTGCAGGGCGTCATCCCCTATTTCGGCTCGGGGAATTGTGCCGCGTTCAGCAAGGGAGTCGAGAACGAAGGACACTGGAACGTTCCTGCCAAGGTATCCGGCAAGGCGGTGTGTGCCGATTTTCCTGTTCGGATAAGTTTCGTTTTCAATTGCGAGCGTTAGGGCACCCATATACCAGGCTTCTGCAGTTTCCAAAAGCTGGCGGCTCGGGATGCTGCGCAGCTGCTGCTTCTGGAAATCGATGCTGCTCTCGAAACGAAGCGTGCAGGCCCTCCGGAATTCGGCAGCGTCTTCCAGGGCTTCCAGTTTGAGTTTGCCATATTTTTCTTGGGTCCTTGCAAAGGCGGAAGAAACTTCCGCACCGTGGACAACGGAAATTGCGCTTCCGGCCAGCCTCAAAACATCTTGCTCGGGCCTTCTGACCTCGCGCTCCCAGTCGAACCTCACCTCGTAAAGCAGGGGGTCCGCGACACTTATCACCTCCCTGCTCGAAGCGGATTCTCCTTGTCTGCCCGCCCTGCCGCGAACCTGGGCTGCTTTGCTTATGCTTGTCGGGAGGATTGCCTGAATAACGTGATAGCCGCCTTCCTCGCCTGGACCGAGAGAACCTCCAAGGGAAACGAGGTGTTCTGCGCGGGGCGGGTCCGCGCCGGTGAAGAAGATGTCTGTCGCAACAGTTACCGATTTTGCAGCTTCGGCAATCACGGGGGCCGCTTCCTCTTGGTTGTCCGCGGTAAGGTGCCTTGTTTCTTCGATGCCAAGATACCTGACGAGGCGGGTGAGTTCCTCTGCCATTGTCCCGTCAGCGCCGCAATAAATCTGCACCGGCCTGGGCGTCTTTCCGAGGGGAGGATTGCCTTGCTTGGTTTTTATTGCCTCGGTTGCGACGGCAAGATAATGCGCAAGAAGGAGACGGTCCTCCGGCGCATCCCTGCTCAAGTTCCGGCCGATAACTTCGGAATATTTGGCAAAAGCTTTGCCATCCGGAAACTCGCCCCCGGTAATGAGAACGCCCTGCATGGGCAGGGGGACATAGTACGTTTGTCCGGTATCGTCATCCTTATAAAATTCCTGCTTGAGGCGGACTCCATTGTCTTCAACGACCCGTTCCCTTATTTCCAGTCCGCCTGACTCGGCGCGCATTTCCGAGTCGGAAGGGAAGATATATACGCCGAGTCTGCAGATTCTCTCCAGATAACCCTCGAGCTCCTCTGCAGTTGCGGTAAGCCCAACAACCCGGAAGTTTGCAAGGAATTGCTCTGCGGTGGTTTCCGCAACGGTTTCCGATGTATCCCGCGGAAGGGGCGTTCCGTTGACAACGAACAAAGCCTCTTGCAATCCCCCGTCGAACTGGAGCTTTTCCCCCCGCCGCCCTTCAAGGTCGACCAGAGTGATTTCAGAAGGCTCCGTGCAATCGTCAGGCATCACATAATTGATGTTTCTCTTCAAAACGAACTTCGCCCGGAGCAAGTTCTCGACCGAAGATCTCACTGAACTTTCGTTTGCATCGGGAGACGGGTGGGGCAAGACGCCCCTTCTGAAGAGCGCCCTGTAACCCTCTTCAAGAATTTCGAACTGCACCTCCCCGTTAATCTTCTGCCTCCTGTAGTGGGTGCCGTTGACGAAAGCCTCGACGGAGGACTCGAGCGCGTTTTGCTCTTCGGGCGTCAGTTCAAGCTCTGTGACGCCTCTACCGTTCCTGATTCCGTCCCGCCAGGAGCCGCCCGCGTATTCGGCAAGAAGGGCGTCTTCGACTAGCAGGCCGACATAAGAGCTCCTCGTATTGCCTTCTCGGCTGAAACTGGTGCGGCCCTCTAGTTTCCCGAGACCCGCATCAGTAATTTCTATCGCACCGGTGCGAGGGTCATAAATCCAATCCTTGTGGAGTCCTATCAGATATTCCAGTTTCGCTTGGATTGACTTGCCCTCGTCCTCAGTTCCTCCAGATTCCCTGAATTTCCGGTTTATCGCCCTTTCAGTTTCCCGCAAGCTTGTCCTCTTTTGGAGCTCAATTCCCGCCGCAGACAGATTCTCAATTGAGATTCTGGCTTTCTTGAAATTGTCATTGGCATAAGTTTCTTGCTTAGGTCGTCTGTATGCCTCAAAGTCTGAAACTGCATCGAGAAGCTCATAATAGCTTTTGAAATTCGCCGGAACCTTCCTGGAAATCCGGTAAGGCAATTCACGGCCAACCGCCAAATGAATCTCGTCAGCAATGAACAGCTCCGGCTTTTCCCGAGACTGAACCTGCTCCGCCTCGGTCTTTGCGAGCCCGTCGAGCAGGTAGTCGAACACGAACTGGGTGAACGTTCCCATTGTGATGTGTTTCGATGCCGAATTGGCATATGCGGACTTCCTGGAAGCGAGCCTTAGGTGCGGGGTTTCGGAAGAGAGCAGCTCGTGCTCAACAGCCCAGCTAATTGAAGGCAGCTCATACCAGAACGGATTTGATTTCGCTCCGAAATCTCCGACCAGGGCTTCGGCGCCTTCTTGCGTCAGCCTTGCGCGCCTCAGGTTCTCGAGATAGACATAATGTGCACCTTCCTTGAAGTTCTGGAGCTTTCCAAACAACGCGCTGTAAGCGACGCCAAGAGTATCAAGAGCTGACTCGCCTTCCTTGGTTATGACGACCGAACCCCGGGAAACGTTTGAGTAATGCTTGCCTGCGGAAAAAATCGGATTTTCCGGAACTGCTTTTCTTGCATTTTCCAAGAATTCGGCGTTTCCGTCAAGGGGGGCTTCTCTGAATCCGCGATAATGCTCCTCCGCGGAATTCCCAAGAACGCTCAAGATGTCTTCGGCAGCGCTCATTATGTCCAGGGCGTAACTTTTCGCAAGCTTATCGGAAATTATTCCCGTTGCGGCAAGCTCAGCCTTGTTTCGGACGGTGAGGTTTTTATCGGCGACTGTGGAAACTATCTGGGCATATTCCTCGGAAGAGGTTCTCAGATAGGCGGGAAATAGCCCTTCCTTGGTTTGCTCGCCCAGGACGCCGACCGAAATTCCGAGAAAATCGTAAAGTTTCCCCCTTTGCTCGGCTTCCCTGAAAACGAGGTGTTGATAAGGCTCGGAAAACCAGACGCGTCCGAGCATTGAGCCAAAAACTCCGGGGATTGCGGCAAGAATTGATTTTCCCTCCCCGGTGGGGAGCTGGGTAACATTCCCGTTGAGCAGTCCCGTTTTCGGAGCGAACCCGGGAGGGAGGATTAACGCAATGCCGCCCGCAAGCTGATTAAGGTGGATTTCAACTGGCTCGCCTTCCCTGTCGGACTGGGTTCTTTTTGCAGCATAATATACCGCTTCGCCGACGCCGCCCAAAAGGTCATAATAGTCGGGCGCGTTCCCGGTTTGTTCGTCAAGCGCTTTCTCTGGGAAAAGCCAGCGCCTTTGCGTGCCAACGTGACCTTCCCTGAGGTTTGGATTCCCCCGCATCGGTCCCGCAGCCCTTAAATTCTCCCTTGCCCAAGGAACTCCGACGGTTTCAATCCAACGGCGCCCCTTAACGCGACGATCCGAAGCAGCTTCTTCAAGGGAGGATTCGGCAAGTTCCAAAGCTAAAGCTACCTTTTTGGGAAAACTTTGAGTGGGCAAGCCATACTCGTTCGTCATGTATTAGTTACTCATTAATGGTCACTGGTATTTATAAATTTAATTGGGGAGACTCCTTTAAAAGTAGTAAACTATATAATAGGCCACTTCTTTAGGGTAACTGAAAATGCCTGGCGCTATTGGAGCTGCTGCTGGCGTGACTCTCGTTCTTGCAGGCCAAGCTATGGGTGCGGCGCCCCGGCAGCAGGAGCCACTGA
>JAZDJS010000004.1:0-14894 GCA_043803745.1 archaeon | reverse complement strand
AAAACTGGTCCTCCGGCACGTGAAAACGGATTGCGGCTTGGCCCTTACGAAAGAGGATGCCCGGAGTTTTTCCGGCTCCGGCGACAAGGGAGTTTTGGACTATATTCATTCCAACTATGGCGTTAGGCTGGACGAGAAACGGTTCGTCATCAGCGTCTGGGAAGGCTTGAGACGGCGCAGACATCTCCCGAGAATGCCCGGAGCCCTCTCGCTGGTCAAAGCGCTTTCCGCAAGAGGGGTCCCCATAGCTGTTGCTTCATCTTCCCCGGAATGGTACGTGAGGAAATACCTGAAAGCCGAGGGGTTCTTCAAGTATATCCGGGCAATTGCCAGCGGGGACGAGGTGGAAAAAAGGAAGCCCGACCCCGCAGTCTATCTTCTGGCAGCGAAGAGGTTGGGAATTGACCCGAAAGACTGCTTTGCTATCGAGGATTCGGTTTCAGGAGTGCGAGCTGCCAAAAGGGCGGGGATGGCTTGCATCGCAGTCAGGTCCGCCCATGCCAGGGGGCACGACCTCTCAAGGGCCGATTGGGTTGTTCCAAATATTTCAGAAACGATTCAAATTGTCCGGAAGCTAACAAAAACACCCTTTTAAGGTAGTGAATTATATAAAGAGGGAACGCCCATTCCTAACATGAGCTCAACCAACACATTAACAGGAACAGCCTCAGATGCTTTAAGCGAACTCAACAACTGGCTAGCCAACGCTCCTCTGGATGACAAGTACAAAGTCGAACTTGCGCCAGCTCCCGGAGGACATGCCGTAATTTTCAAATGTGCTCCGGTAGAACCTGCCGAAGGTTCCTTACTCGCAGGCGTTTTGGAGCTAGCAGAAGTCATTGCTCCGGCTCGTGTTAAGGACAGAGAAACCGAGCACAATGACCTTCTCAGGGATGCTTTTTGCACGCTCACCGGGCTTGCAAGTACATATGCTCCCGGCTCAGCAGACGAGAGTTACACATACTTTCCCGCAGGCGACCTTTTAGGTCCTAGCGCATTTTTCGGAGAGGGCGCAGAAATTTTCGTTGACGATGCCGGACGTGCGGCAACCAATTTCCCATACAACTCTCCGATTTCAGGGGAAGACCAGCTTCTGATTGCAACAATCTCAAAGCCAGGTCCAAACTCAGTTTCTCCAGGGGTGGGACGAGACAAGATTTCCGAGGTAAGATTCAAACCAGGAAAAATGCCATATGTTCAGGTAGAATACAAACTTCCCGGATTGCTCGAAAACTTGGATGCCGAAGGAATTAGGCCAATTTTGGAAAGCGTTGGAACTGTATATGCGCAAATCATAGCCCCGCCCGCCAAGCAAGTTTGCCCCGCCTAAACATATTTAACTTCCGCAAGGCTCAATCCTCCCATGGGCGGAAACCTAGTCAACAAAATCCAGCTTCCGATCAAATGCTCGAAATGCGGCAACAAGATGTTCCGGGCGCAGTACACCCAGTTCATGGACAGGCACATCCATTCCCTCGACTACTGCCCGGAGTGCGACAAGGAAACGGACTACAAGCTAATGAAGGAGCTTGCGAGCGAGCGGAATTCAAACAGGCTCAATCGCGCACTGATGACAATAGTCCTCCTTCTCGGAGCTGCCGTAATAGCCCTCTTCCTCCTTGAGCAGCTTGGGATTATCAACCTCCCCCCCATCCTCCCTTGATTTCCGCCAGGCGGATGGAAACATTTTAAGAGGGGCTTGTGGGACCTCCCCGACAGATGGCAGATTCGCAAAATCCGGCAACGGTCCTCACCGAAAACAGGTGGGCTCCTGAAAAGGAGGCTGAAATATCCGCGCTCTGGGAAAGAGAAAGGACATTCGCGTTCAAAAGCACTTCGGACAAACCCGTCTGGACAATCGATACCCCTCCGCCATATGCGAGCGGAACCTGGCATGTCGGAGGCGCGGTGCACTATTCAAGCATCGACATAATTGCCCGCTACAAGCGGATGAAAGGCTTTGCAGTGAACTACATGATGGGAATTGACAGGAACGGCCTGCCTGTCGAAGTCCAGACCGAGAAGGAATTCAAGGTGAGGATGTATGAGACCGACCGGAAGCACTTCCTCGCCCTCTGCAGGCAGCTCCTTGACAAATATGAGACGGAGATCCTGCGCGTGTGCAAGCGGCTCGGCTGCTCGAACAACTCCCTTGAGCCGGACGGGGTATACCGGACCGACTCGCCCGAGTATAGGAAAGTCACCCAAGCCACCTTCATTGAAATGTGGAAGCGCGGTCTTGTCTACCAGGATGACCGCCCGAACAACTGGTGCACCGACTGCGGGACGACGATTGCCGATGCGGAAATCGAATACAAGGACAAGGAATCGAAGCTGATCTTCCTGAATTTCTCGGTGAAGGGCGCTTCGGACGAAAAGGTCGTCATTGCGACGTCCCGGCCCGAGCTTATCTGCGCATGCGCCTGCGTTCTCGTCAATCCCTCCGACGAGAGATACAACAAGCTCCACGGAAAAACCCTGATAACGCCGATATTCGGAAAAGAGGTCCAGGTAATTGCCCACCCCGAAGCTGCAATGGATTTCGGGACGGGAGTCGTGATGATTTGCAGTTACGGAGACTATACCGACGTCCGCCTTTTCAGGAACATGGGGCTTGCCTCAATCAAGGCGATTTCCCCGGAGGGAAAAATGACGGAGGTTGCCGGGAACTATGCAGGCCTCCGCATTTCCAAGGCCCGCGAGCAGATTTCCGAGGACCTTGAGAAGGACGGCTATGTTGTCAGGGTTGAGAAGCTCACCCACAGGACCCCGGTCTGCTGGAGAAGCAAAACCCCGATCGAGTTCGTTTCAATGCCCGAGTTCTACCTGAGGCAGAAGGATTCCGTCGCCGGCGTACTTGCCGAATCGAGGAAAATCAAGTTCCACCCGGAAGCATCCAGGCAAATTCTGGAGGATTGGCTTGCGTCAGTGACGCTGGACTGGCCGATTTCCCGCAGGCGTTATTACGGGACCGAGCTCCCAATCTGGTATTGCAATTCCTGCGGCGAGATGGTCCTTCCGGAAGGGCCCGGAAAGTACTACCAGCCCTGGCAGGAAGCCTGCCCGGTGAAAACCTGCCCCAAATGCGGCGCGCGGGAATTCACCGGAGAGAAACGGACGTTCGACACCTGGTTCGACTCGAGCATTTCGGAGCTCGTCGTTTCCGGGCACCTTTCAGACCCGGAGCTGTTCGCGAAAGCATTCCCGGTTTCCGTCCGCCCCCAGGGCAAGGATATTGTGAGAACCTGGCTCTACTACACGCTCCTCCGCGCATATCTCCTCTTCGACAAGCCGGCGTTCGAGCACGTCTGGATTTCCGGGCACGTTGTTGACGAGCGAGGCGAGAAAATGTCCAAGTCGGTCGGGAATGTGATAATGCCCGAGCCCTTAATTGACAAATACGGCGCCGACGCATTCCGCCTGTTCTCCTCAAGCGAAGCGCTCCTCGGGAGCGACCTTAGGTTCTCCGAGGAACGGCTGCGGGGCTCCGCGAAAGTCATCCAGAAGCTCTATAACATAGCCAAGTTCATCTCCGGATTCCCGGATTCGCCCGCGCCGGAAGAGATTTCCCCCGCGGACAAATGGATCCTTTCCGAGCTCGACCAGCTGGTCATTGACGCGGAAGCGGGATACGAAGAGATGGACTTTTTCATTCCGGCAACGAAGGCGAGGACGTTCACCTGGGACATTTTCGCAAGCAATTATCTCGAGCTTGTAAAGGCGCGCGCATACAACCGGGAGAACCGCTTCTCTGCAGTTGAGCAGGCTTCCGCGCACCATACGCTCCACTATTGCCTTAGGACAATCCTCAAGGTTCTCGCGCCGATTTCCCCGTTCATAACGGAGTATCTCTGGAGGGCGCTCTACAGTCCCGAGAGGTCGATACACCTAGAGGGCTTCCCGGCGCCAATCCAGGCAGGCAAGAGAAAGGAGGGCCTTTCGGAAGCGCTGACAGAATTCAACAGCCTTTCCTGGAAAACGAAGAAGGATGCCGGCAAGTCAATGAAGGATCCGCTCACCAAGGCGATAATCCCGGAAATCCTCGCCGGGTTCGAGAAGGACATCTCTTCAATGCACAACATCCAGGAGATTTCAACGGGCGCGGTAATAGAGGCGGCGCTCTGAGAAATGGGTCTTGAATTGTTTGAGTTCAAAAAGCATCTGAAGGAGCTTTCGGGCAAGCGCGCCCGCCACACCGAGCTCATTTCAGTCTACATCCCCCCGGAAACCGAGCTTGCGAAGGTGATAAACCAGATCAAGGACGAGCAGGGCACGGCATCAAACATAAAGTCGACCACCACGCGCAAGAACGTCCAGACCGCTCTCGAAAGGATGGTCCAGCACCTGCGCCTCTTCAAGAAGGTCCCGGAACACGGTCTTGCGGTTTTCTCGGGAAACACTTCCGAGAAGGAAGGCAGGGACAATTTCGAGATATTCTCGATAATCCCGCCGCAGCCGATTCACATTCGGACCTATCTCTGCGAGCAGAAGTTCTTCCTCGACCCGCTTTTCGAGATGGCGGAGATAACTGATGTTTACGGGCTCATAGTGATCGAGCTCGGCGGCGCGGTTGTCGGCCTCCTGAAGGGCACGCATATCGAGGTCGTCCAGGAAGTGAAGTCGATTGTGCCCGGCAAGTTCCGCGCAGGGGGACAGTCCTCAGTCAGGTTCGCGCACGTCCGCGAAAATCTTGCGAACGACTTTTACAAGAAGGTCGGGGAGATTGCGAGTTCGATCTTCATGACAACAAAGAATCTCAAGGGGATCATTCTCGGCGGCGCGGGCCCGACGAAGGAGACGTTCGAATCCGGAGATTTCCTGAGGCGGGAGATGAAGCAGCTGATAATCGGAGTGAAGGATGTCGGCTATACGGGGCTTGAGGGCCTTCGGGAGCTTGTTGCGCGCAGCGAGGACATTCTTTCGAGCGCCGAAATAACAAAGGAGCGCATCCTGATGAATGAATTTCTCCGGAGGCTTTCCACGGGCGGATTTGTCGCATATGGCGAGGGGGAGGTCAGGAAGGCAATTGAGATGAACGCGGTCGACATCCTTCTGATTTCCGACAGGACCGAGCGCATAAGGGTACTCGTGAAATGCCAGAATTCAGCAGCATGCCAGTATTCCAGGAGCGAGACAATTGACACGAACGTCGACTCTTACTATTTCAAGCTCAGGAACGAGCAATGCCCGAGCTGCGGCGGGTCCCTTGCGATTTCCGAGAGCAGAGACGTTATCGAGGACCTTGTCGAAACGATGGAACGGCTGGGCGGGAAAGTCGAGCTGATTTCCTCGGAAACTTCCGAAGGGGAGCAGCTTTTCAACCTCGGGGGACTTGCCGCGCTCCTTAGGTTCAGGATATGATGCCGCGCGCCCTTGCGGAGACAGTCGGGAACTCACTCAGCTGACTCGACTCCGAATTTTTGAAGTCTCCCAATAACAAAGGGATAAAAGCGGCGAGTTTCCGCCGGAGCGTGGCCCGAAAAGTCGAACTTGCGCCGGAAAACTACAGTCTACTCCTCCGACAGCTGAGCGAACTTGTTCTCAGCCCGGAAATCGAGGACCGTTTCGGGGCAACAATTCCAGGGGCTCCGCCAAGCCGGAGCAATTTCGCAACATTTTTCCACCAGCCTCCCGCCAACGGGTCTCCCGAGGAAGCTTCCGTAGCCTATTGGACCGAGGCTGTTTTCGGCGAGGACCTGCCGTCCAGCGAAAAGGCTGTGCTTGGTAGGCAGTATTATGCAGTCTTTTCGGATGTCGTTGCCGGTGAAATCTATCCTGGGCTTTCCGCAGTCAAGGAGGGATATGAAGCAGGAAACGGCGTGAGGAAGGAAGTTATCCGGCTCCGTCTAGCCGGACAGCCCCGCGAGGTCGGAAAAATCAGCCTCGAGCACGGGAACGTCGTGGTCCAGATTTACGATAACGGGCTTGAGCTTTCCCGCGATGGAAAGTTTGACTATGCACTGCTTCTTGCGGAAGTGACATATGCGATTTACGAACGGGTACAAGAAAATCTGCAAGCATCGCGCCTCCCATATCTGACGGCTCAAGAGCAGTGTAAGTAGCCCCGGGCATCCCCTGCAGAGGACCTTCGCTTAAAACGCTTCGGGATTCTTTCTCATGCGCGGCCCGGGCTAATCGAACAAAGACAAGTAGTAGCCCCGGGCAGATTCTCCAGCCTTGCTGGATTGTCTGCAGACAAGAACTGCCCAAACACGAATCACCCCGGGCTAATCGAACAAAGACAAGTAGTAGCCCCGGGCAGATTCGAACTGCCGTCTCGGGCTCCAAAGGCCCAAATCCTTGACCGCTAGACGACGGGGCTTTTCCTTCTTCGATTGTCGCCATCACTTCTCTGCCCGGAGGTTTGCCACCAAACCCCCTATTTTGGTGAAACTTTTCCAAAGTTTCGGCGACGGGGCTTTTCAACAGACAGCTCAACTTCAGTATAAAAAACCACTTGCCTGCCGAGGGCCATTGAGCCGGAAGCGAAATCCGCGGGTAAATACCCGGACTTTCGCAAAGCTTATTTTATAAACCACCGGAGACTCCCGGAAGGAATATGGTCAAGAAGGCGATTATCAAGGCGGGGAAGAGGGCCAAATCCCTATTCACCCGGAACTGGAAAGTAATCGGCGGGATTTTCCTGATTTTCCTGATGGCCGCGTCGGTTTTCGGCGGAGTCGTCCTCTCCGGAAAGACGGATGCGGCGAATGATTCGAACGACGGGGAGCATGTCGGGACTGTCGGGGGAATCGATGTCTACAAAGTTTCCGACAACGACTATTACGCAAACCTGGGCGGAGTCGAGGTCCACTTCAGGGCGAACCCGGCCGAGGCAGGGAAAATAAAAATCGACAGCAGGCACAAACTGATTCTTTCGACAGTAATGGCCGGTCCGAACCATTTCGACATACTTTCCGGCAAGAAGTTCGAGAAAACATACATCCTGCTCGAGCCGGATACCAATGCAACCTCCAGAGTGACTGTCGCAGCGGCGGAAATCTCAACCGCTCTTGGCGCGAACGGATGGGTTCCCGAAGTTGCGTTCACAAAAGAACCTTCCCAAAAGGTTGATGCCAAAATAATGAATGTCAGCTACATACAGAAACTTGATGAAGCCGCGGTTGTCTTTTACTTTTCAACCTCTGAAGGGATTCCGGGGAATACCTCAATCTCGTCATTCTACACCGAGGAGTCGAAGGGGGTTGCCCTTTTCATCGTCGGTAAGGACCTCGATTCCCTCGACCTCGCGGCTGTTGCCGTCAAAATGTTCCTTCTGGGGTGGACTGATTAGGTGGTTCTGAAGCAGGTCATTGTCGTCAGGGACGACTTGAAGCTCTCAAAGGGAAAGATGTCCGCCCAGGTCGCCCACGCATCCCTTGCGGCATACAAGAACTGCAAGCCCCCCGCACGCGCCGAGTGGGAGTCGGAAGGGGCGAAAAAAGTCGTCCTGAAGGTGCAGACGCTCTCGGAGCTTGAGGAAACCTTCCTTTCGGCGAAGCGGGCAAGACTTCCCGCCGAGAAAATAGTCGATGCCGGGCACACCGAAATAGCTCCGGGCACAACAACCTGCGTCGGAATAGGCCCCGCGGAGGAATCCGAAATCGACGCGGTAACCGGAAAGCTGAAAATGATGTGAGTTTCGCGAATGCTTGAAAAACTAGACAGGAAATTCAGAATCAGGGAAAAGCTCCTTGAGCCCCTTGCCCCGAGAGTCCCCCCGAACCTGGTTTCCTCGTTCGGGTTCCTTACCGGTCCTTTTGCCGGGCTCTTCCTTTGGAGGAAGGCATTCTTGCTCGCGCTTGCATTCATCTTCCTCAACGCGCTTTCGGACCTTTTCGACGGGATTGTTGCCCGGAAGTACGGGCGGATTACGAAGCGGGGCTCCCTGATTGACGACCTTGCCGACCGGGTTTCGGACGTTTCAATTTCCCTGGGACTTGGGGGCGCCGCCGGCTCGCCGCTTCTCGGCGCGATTTGCGCAATCCTTCTTGTCTTCAATTCATATCTTTCACTCCAGGGGCTTGCCCTCTTCGGGAAGAAAGCCAAGTTCGGATTTTTCTCAAGGGCGAATCGGACAGCCGTAACATTCCTCGCGCTTGCAATATCCCTCCCGTTCGGGTTCAATCCGGCCGGACCGCTCCTCTACCTGACAATTGCCGCAGCAGTTCTGACAATATTCCAAAGAGCGACATTCCTTCTTATGCAAAGGGAGGGGCGTTCCTCCAAGTGACTGCGGTTGTGCTGACCTTCATCGGAAAGCTCTGGTATTTCCTTCCGGCTGCCGTTGCAAACGCAGCGCCGGTCCTTTCCCGGAGCGAGTTTTTCAAGAAGGTTCCCAATCCCCCTCTCGATTTCGGAGGGAAACTCTGGGACGGCAATCGGATATTCGGAGATGGCAAGTCATTTTTCGGATTCCTCCTCGGAGTCGCTTTCGGAACGCTCACGGGATTTCTTCAGGGGATTCCGCTCACGGGATTCCTGCTTTCAACAGGAGCCCTTTTCGGCGATGTTGTCGGTGCGTTCATAAAGCGGCGCATGGGGCTGCCCCGCGGAAAGCCGATTTTCCTCCTTGACCAGCTCAATTTTGTCGCTGGCGCAGTGGTTTTCACCCATTCAACTGGTTTCTTTTCCTGGACGCTTTCGGACGTTGCACTTTTATCGCTGATAGTTATCCCGTTCCATCGCCTTTTCGGGATTCTCGGGCATTACCTGAAGATAAAACGGGAGCCCTGGTAGAACGCCCATGGTGGTCGCGGTTGTTTCCGTAATCCCCGCATATCAGGCGGGAAAAACAATCGGCCGGGTTGTTGGCATTGCCCGAAAGCATTCCCGCGTAATTGTGGTTGACGACGGCTCAACCGACGGGACTTTCCGCCTGGCGAAAGCAGCCGGGGCAAAAGCAATCCGGCACGGGAAGAACCTTGGAAAGGCTGCCGCGCTTCTGACCGGAATAGGCGCCGCTCGAAAGCTCCGCCCCGAATATCTCGTCCTGCTTGACGCAGACGGCCAGCACAATCCGGAGGAAATCCCCTTCCTCCTCGCGCCGCTGAAAAAGGGGCTTGCCGATGTCTGCATTGGCACGAGGTTGGCGCGCTCCGCCAAGAAGAGGGGAAAAATGCCGGGCCACAGGAAGCTCGCCAACAGGATTTCTTCTGCAATAACCTCCGCCATTACCCGCGAAAAAATAACAGACATGCCTTCCGGCTACCGGGCGTTCAATCGGCGGGCGCTCGCGAAGCTGTCCTTCAAATCAAGCCATTATGAGATAGAGCTTTCCACAATACTCGAAGCCGTTGCAAAGGGACTTCGGATTGCAGAGGTCCCGATTGAGGCAATATATGGCAGGGAAAAGTCCCATGTCCACCCAGTAAAGCTTATTATCGGAACCTGGAAACTCTGGGCAAAATGGATTTTCTCAAGGGAGCGCTTCCGGAGAATCTGACGGACATATCGTTCGGCGCAAAGCCCTCTGAAATCCGCGTTGCTTTCGGTTCCTCCGGCAAACGGCGCGTCGAGACAGTGACCGATTTTCTTCCGTACTTTTACCTAAAGGGACCTCCTCCTGCCCGCCCAGAGAAAGTCGACGGAATCATCCGGCTTGAAGATGTTGAGCGGACTATTTCCGGAAGAAAGGAGACCCTGCTGAAGGTTTTCGCAGACTCCCCTGCAAGGGTTCCGGAACTGAGGGAAAAGCTTCCAGGCAAGACTTTCGAGGCAGAGATTCCCTTTCTTCGCAGATTCATGATCGACAACGGTTTGAAGCCGTTCTCCAGCGGGCAGCCGACAATACTGGTTTTCGACATTGAGGTGTTAGCCCAGCTTCCCGGAATGCCCGACCCCAAGAAAGATGAAATAATCCTCATAAGCTATTGCTTCCTAAGGGACGGGAAACCGGCGGAATCGGCGGTTCTCTCCTCGAAGGGCTCCCAAATGGTCCCGGATTACGTCCGAAGGCTCGAATCCGAAGGGGAACTAATAGAGGAATTCTTCTCAACGGTCCGCCGGCTTGACCCGGACATTGTCGCCGGCTACAACTCCGACAATTTCGACTTTCCCTACGTTTCGCAGAGGGCGAAGAAGAACGGGATTGAAGCGAAGCTCGGGATTGACGGCAGCGAACTTTCCTTCAGGAAACGGGGGCGCCTTGGCGGGACAATCCCCGAGATTTTCGGGCGGCAGGTAATTGACATCTACCTTTTCGTCAGATATATCATCAGCCACGACCCGACATTCCGCTCCAAGACCCTTGACCTAGATGCCGTCGGCCAGGAAATTTTCGGGGAGGGGAAAGCGCCGTTCGACTTTGAAATGCTTCCCGAGCTTTTGCGGAAGAACGACCTCGGGCAATTCTTCGAATACTCGCTCCGGGACTCGCTCCTTACGGCGAAGCTTGCCGGGAAATTCTCCCCGCTGATAATCGAGCTTTCCCACCTCATTTCCCTCCTCCCCGCCGACGTTTCGAGGATGACAAGCGGGCAGATTGTCGAATGGTTCCTTGTGCACGAGTCATTCTCCTCAGGGAGGATTGTTCCCAACAGGCCGGGAGCAGAACTCGCCGAGGAGCGGAACGAGCAGAGGTTCGAGGGAGCGTTCGTCAGGGAGCCGGAGAGGGGCTTGCACGAGAGCGTCGCCGCCTGCGATTTCCGGAGCCTCTATCCTTCGATAATAATAAGCAGGAACATCGATCCCGATTCTTTCGGCAAATGCGCCTGCTGCCCCGGGAACGTTTCTCCCGCGGGGGACCAATTCTGCCTTCAGAAATTCGGGCTGATTCCGGAATCCCTGAAGAAGTTGGTGCGCGAGCGCGCCGAACTCAAGAAGGCGATGAGGAAGGCGAGGCCGGGAACGCCCGATTACGTTTCAATCAACGCGAAGCAGGCCGCGCTGAAGCTTATTGCAAACAGCTTCTACGGATATCTTGGATACCAGAACTCGAGGTGGTATTCATTCGAGGGCGCGCGCTCGACGGCTGCGTGGGGGCGAAAATATGTCAAGGACGCGATTGATTCCGCCGAGAAGGCCGGGTTCCGGATAATATATGGGGACACCGATTCTGCGTTCTTCTCCTCGGACGACAAGCGGGATTTCCGCGAGCGCGTCGAGAAATTCGTTTCCGAAGTGAATCGGACGCTTCCCGGGGAAATGGAGCTAGAGCTTCAGGATGTTTATTCCCGCGGGATTTTCCTGACGAAGAAAAGATATGCTGTGATCACCGGCGACGGGCGGATAATCATCAAGGGGCTTGAGAGAATCAGGCGCGATTGGGCGGGAATCGCCCGGAAGACCCAGGAGGAGGTTCTTCTTGCAATCCTCCGGGACGGCTCTCCGGAAAAGGCGCGGGAGATGATCTCCGCCGCAGTCTCCGCCCTGAAGAACCGGACGGTTTCGATTGACGACATTACGATCTACACCCAGCTGACGAAGAAGCCCGGGCAATACAAGCTGACTTCCCCGCACGTCGAGGCAGCCAAGCTCGGGAAAACCCCCGCAAGGGCGGGAATGGTCATCAGGTTCGGAATCGTGAAGGGCAAGGGGCTCATCTCCCACAGGGCAAGGCCGATTGAGCAGGTCACTCTTGAGAACTATGACGCGGACTATTATATCGAGAACCAGCTCCTTCCCGCGGTAACTAGGATAATGGACGCGGTCGGCTTTGGCGAGGATTTATTCAGGGACCAGAAGAAGCTCGAGAGGTTTTTCTGACGGGGCCCGCCCGGGAGCGCAAATATAAAAGCAGCTGCCAACTACCCGGCATATGCCGAACATGCTTGTTTGTCCGATTTGCGGCGACGAGATAATGCCCGAACTCGAAGGGAATGATGGGGAAGTTTTGACCTGCGACAACTGCGGTGCCGATCTTGTTGTGCGGGACAAGAAGGCTTTCAAGAGCCTCGACCTTGTCGGGCTAAAGGAGCTTTCCGACGGCAACAACGAGGATTCCGGATTCGGCGGGAGGATGTCCTTCATATGATGCGCATCCTCACAGCTCTGGGGATTTCCCTGCTTCTTGGGATAATTGTATTCTTCTCCGGGCAGATGTTCGCGAGCCCGGCCCACGCATTCTATGCCGGGCTTGTGGTGTTCCTTTCAGGGACTCTGCTTGCTCCGGTTGTGGTTTCTAAAAGGCCGGAAGAAGAACACCAGATGAAATGAGGAAAAGCGCCGCAAGGCAGGCTCCGAGCGCCATCGGGGGAATTCCAGGGATTCCCGTGTCGAAGGTTTTTTCGCTATCGGAGGAGATTTTCTCAAGGAGCAGGAAGGAGAGGACGAGGAAGGCTGCCGTGACCAGTCCTGCGTAAAACCCTCCTGAGGACGCAACGGAAACAACGAATGTTGCGGGGAGCGCAAAATCCCCGGCGCCGATTACGGAGAGCGCGCCCTTCCTGGGAAAGAAAAGCGCGAACGTTTCCCGCCACTTGGGATGTTCAATCAGCCCCCCGAAAACCCCGAACCGGTTCCCGAACCGGTTCCCGAACGAGCCGAGCCAGAGGAATTTCATGTGCTTGGTGTAAAGCACCGCAACCGCGTCATAAACGGCCATTGCGGAAATTGTCAGAAGCACGAGGTTCCAGGAAAGAAAGGTTCCGAAGAGGAATGCGAACGAAAGTATCGAGAGGACCGCGGAAAGATTCAGGAAGAGCAGGTACGGCGTTGCCCTGAGCGCGACCATCAGCACTCCGGCGGAAATTCCCGCAAAATCCCCGAGGAACGGGGAAACGAAGTAGTATGCGCCGGCAAACGCCCCCGCCTCGACGAAAATCCGAAGCGTCAGTCCAAGGAGCTTCGCCACAACAAGGAATGCGGTCCCGGCGAAGACAATCAGGAGAATCCTCCCGACATCGCCCACTCCCGGGCGCTCCGAAAGTATTTCCGGCCTGTAGTTGGCAAGGTCCAAACTTCCGGCTTCAACGAATTGGGAAAAGACGAGTGCGGCAACAAGTATCCCGCTGAAAGCGAGGACTTCCGGCTTCACTTCCGAATCCGCCAACAATCCTTTATAATCCCCCAGCAGGATTTTCCCCAAATGGCTGTCACGTTCAAGCAGGCCGTTGCGATACTGAAGAAGGGCGGAATAGTCGGATATCCGACCGAAACGCTGTACGGTCTCGGAGTGCGGATTGACAACCTCGCCGCAATCGGGCGCCTTAAGAAGCTGAAGGGGCGGGACGGGAAAAAGCCTTTCCTGATAGCCCTGCCAGGCGTCCGCTCAATACCGAAATATGCGCACGCTACGAGAGGGCAGCTTGCATTCCTCCGGGAAATCCTTCCGGGCCCCGTAGCAGTCCTCCTGAAAAGGAAGGCGACGGTTCCCCCCGAAATCACCGGAGGAAGCGACCTTGTCGGAATACGGATTCCAGCTAACCGGCTTGCAAGGGCGCTCGCGAAATCAGTCGGGGCAATTACATCAACGAGCGCGAATCCGGCGGGCAAGAGGCCGGCAACATCAGCGAGCCAAGTCGAACGGGAACTAGGCATACTTTCGGTTGTTCCGGGAGCCTGCAAATACGGGAAGCCGTCGACCCTTATGAACGTCTCAACCGGGAAAATTCTCCGGGAAGGGGCGTACTCCGCGGAAAAGCTCGCGGAAATCTGGGGGAGGCATTTTTCGGAAAAACGGCAAAGAGCGCAAGAAGCCCGAATTCCACAGGAGTTGTTTAGGCGATAAATGGAATCCGAGGAATTTGAAGCATATCTGAAGGCCGGGAGGATAGCTTCCGCTGCAAGGGCTTCCGGATATGGGAAAATTTCGGTTGGCGCATCCCTCCTAAGGGTCGCGGAGTTCGTCGAATCGGAAATTGTGCGGCTCGGCGGCAGCCCTGCTTTCCCGACAAACATTTCAACGAATTCGGCGGCAGCCCATTACACCCCCAGGCGGGCCGACCCGGCGATATTCAAGGACGGCGATGTTGTCAAGCTCGACCTCGGGGTCAGCGTCAATGGGTTTGTTGCGGATACCGCTGTCACGAAAGTTCTCTCAGACAACCCGAAACACGCCGAAATGAAGATTGCCGCGGGCGCAGCCCTTGCCGCCGTGGGGAGAGCAATCGGACCCGGGGTTGCCGTTTCGGAAATAGGCGCCGTAATAGAGGAAGCGATAACCTCCCGCGGATTCAAGCCGATCTACAACCTGACCGGGCACCTCCTGAAGAGATTCGACCTGCATGCAGGGCTTTCAGTCCCTAACTACCGCAGCGGCAGGGGGGAGATTCCAGGCGAATGCGCGGTTGCAATAGAGCCTTTCGCAACGGACGGGGACGGCTATGTCGAGAACGGCGCGCCTTCGGAAATATATCTCATTGTTCCGGAAAGGAAGCTGCGGCTCCCAATCGAGCGCGAACTTTTCGCGAGGCTCAGGGGAAAATTCTCAACGCTTCCGTTCACATCGAGATGGGTCCCAGAGGAAGACCTGCCAATCCTGAAACGTCTCGTCCTTTCAGGGGCAGCCCACAATTATCCCGTTCTGCAGGAAAAATCCGGCGGAGTCGTTGCCCAGGCCGAGCACACTTTCCTTGTTTCCGGCGGGAAAGTGACCGTGACGACCGCCTGAGCACAACGCCCCTCCCCGCCAATCTTTATTAACCCGGATTCGCGCGGAGGTCCCGTGGCACGACAACAAGGAACAAAGAAGGACTTCCCCAGGTCGCGGATTGACGAGATCTTCCGGAAGAGCGCCCCGGAGCTCCGGGTTTCCGAGGATGCAAAGGAAACCCTTCTCTCGCTTCTTGAGATACTCGCAATTGAGATTTCCAGGCAGGCAATCCTCTATTCCCAAACCGAAAAGCGCAAGTCGGTCACTGCTGCGGACATAAACCGCGCAATAAAGGAACTCTGGGACTAGCTGGAAATGGTCTGGGGATTCGTTCTTTTCGCGATTTCGCTTTTTTTCCTTG
>JAZDJS010000003.1:0-21037 GCA_043803745.1 archaeon | reverse complement strand
GAACCCGATTTACAACTACCACATCCGGCTCCCCGATGCGGACCCGGCGTTCTATCCGCTTCTCTCAGTGGTTCCCCTCCAGCTCCTCGCATATTACTCGGGAGTTTTGCGCGGGAACGACGTTGACAAGCCGAGGAACCTAGCTAAATCAGTTACAGTAAAATAGGTTCCGAGGTCGGTAGGAGGTTCCTCGACCTAACGGCCCCGCAACCTTGCAAAGAGCGTTACCGTCAAGTAACTGGTTTCCGGAAGAAGGAACTGCTTAAATATTCCGGCGGCGAGAGGAACGGAATGGAGTCTCTTTTGCTGAGCCTTGCCGGGATATTAACCGACCCCTTCTTCATTTGCGGACTCTTCTTCTCAGGGATACTCCTCCACAAATTCTTCCACAGGAAGGAGAAGCTCGCGGTCCTTTTCGGGTTCCTTGTGCTTGTAATCCTTACTTCCGGCGCGCTCTCAATTCTCCTCAAAGGCCATTTCTCCTTCGAAAGGCCCTGTGCTGGAAAGGCAATTGACTGCCCCGGGGACTATTCATTCCCGTCAAGCCATGCTATGGTTTCCTTCGCAGTCTTCTCATTCCTCTTTTTCCTCAACGGGCGCTGGCAGGCTTCGGAGCTGATTCTGGCATTCCCCTTCATAATCTCCCTGTCGCGCGTAATCCAAGGGGTCCACACTGTTGCGGACATCTCGGCAGGAGCGCTCCTCGGAACCATAATAGGCGGAATCTACGCGCGGATACACGTTTTCAACCATTCCCTTAGCGAGAAAGTCTTCCGGCGCGCCAATACCCCCGCCCAGCGACCACACAAAAAATAAAAACCAAATGGCAAGCCAGCTCGGGTGGTTTGCACGCTTACGTCCAGATACCGAGAGAGTTTTTTGGAAATCCTGAGATACCTGCGCGAGAACCCCTTACCCAGCCCATATTCTGCGGGAGACCCGCCCGCTCTCGTTTTCGAGGAAAGCATTCCCCCGGGAACCGGAATCGGGGCAATCCTCGAAGAGCCCAAAGTCGCCGAACTAGGCGGAAGAGAATACCGGATTACCCTTGTTGCCGCAGCCGAAGTTCTCCCGGATGGAAACCTGCGCGTTTTTCCCCAGAAGAACTATTTTGATCTCGGACCTGCTCCTGAGCGGGGGGCTCAAGAGAGATAATCATTCCAAAATAAAAAGCGAATAGGATGGAACTAATCAGTACACTCCACCTTTTAAATTTCCGTAGCAACAGAGCATAACCCCTGATTGGTAATCCTGCTTGACATATATATTCAGAAAACAGTCTTGTGCGGGGTTTGGGGAAGTGGACTAGTTGCTTCTTTTGAACTCTTAGCTCAGAAAAACTTGGGGGACGGGGAAGAATGGCAAAAAAACAAGCTCAAAGAGTGGAAAGAATGGGAACTGCAGAAGCGAACATTTTGGTGCTTGGTCCTACCGCACTGGGGACGATTTACCAGCCCAATGATCTTAGACTTTTCAAAGGCGTTGCCGCAGCCGTTGCTAGCGAGGGAATTGGGCCGGATGACCTTGACGCAATTGTCCTTTACGACCCGTTCCCAAGATGGCCTTTCCGCCTTAGCGTAACGAACACTGAAAAGGCTGCGTCAATCGCAAAGCTCCCGCCATTCAACGGGGACGCTCCGGAAGTAGTTGCGGGCGAGAGGGACAGCAGAAGAACCCGAAAGCGGCTCTTCAAGCAAAAATACGGGGCCCTTGCACTTGAGGATCCCGAAATCCTTGAAGCTGCAGCAAGGCTTGCAGCAAACATTTCAACACCTTCCGACATTTTCACATATGGAAAACGGGCGGAAAACATCCTTGCCCCGCTTGCCGGGCCGCAAACGTTGAAATTGCTTGTTCCCGGACAATCGTTTGAGTATAACATACGGGAAGCAATAAAGACCTACATCACAGATATCGGCGCAATAAGGGGGGACGCTCCTGATGAGAAAACCAAACACAAGCTATATGCGAAGCTTGAAGATAACATCAAAGGCCTTGAGCCGGAAAGGCGCGAAGCGCTTCTCAAGGCAGTTTCGCACAGCACGACTGCGGCAAGGTTCCTGACGAAATATCCGGAGAAGCAAAAAGCGGAGAACAGGCCCAGCCCTGCAGGCTGGCTTGCCCTTGCGGAGGGCCTTGTGCAAATAGGCGCCGCAGGCAGGGAGGACCTCGCAACCCTGAAAACCTGGAGATATCTTGCGGCAAAGGAGGCAATTGACGAAGCAGCCCAGAGAAAGGAGGAAACCCTTGACCGCCAGGATACCGGCGCTAGGAGTTTCTACTTCCTAACGGGCCAGCTAAAGGCAGATGTCCCGGACCAGGCAGTTGCCCGGTTCCTCGCAACCCTTGACGAGCGCAAGAAATACAAGCAAATGTTCGGGGACAGCTGGATTATTGTTCCGGGTCCGAGCACCTTCGCGCTTGCCTCGGCAGCAGAAGCTGGCGAAGCGGAAACCCTGAGCAGCGTGAAAACGCAGGGCGGGATTGTCATTGGCGTCGCATATTCCCCTTCCCTCGGAACCAAGAATCCGGTCGGGGATTCGGTTGGCAGAATCCTTGACAGCGGAGTTCTCATGAGGGAACCCCATGACCTGATAATTTCCGGAGATAGCGGGACAACGCACATGCAGGTTATCGGGCCCCGCGATGAACCTTTCTTCGCGTTTACTGCGCCTCCAATGGTTTCCGAGGCCGAAGTCTACAAATTCCTGGCCGAATGGGGCCTTTCAGCCCATTATTCCGACCCAATACTCCAGATGGCTGACAAGGGACTTCTCAACCCCGGCGCAAGCATTGTCACGGTCGGCGAAAACAAGGGAAGCATACGGGTGCGGTCATATACCGACACCGAGCTTGAGCGCAGAGCAAAAGGGGCTAAGAGGGATGGAAATCCAACCACCGCCTTGGTTTTCGGGGACAGGCATATTGGAGATGTCCACCATTTCTCGAAATATGCCGAAAGGCCCGAGCAGGCAGCTGCAAGGCAGGTTGGCGAATTTGCGCAGGCGAAAGCCAGCGGCGACCCTGAACAGGTTGAGAAAGTTGCCCGGAACATAAGGGACGGGGAAGATCTCTCAAACGAAGAGAACACGATGCGGGCGGCCCGCATGATCAAGCACCTTGTGGAAGGCGGGATGAAAATAAAATACTGGTTCGACCCGGGCGACGACCTGCAGGGCGCCCACATAGAATACGTCGGTTTGGGATATGACCCGGCGCGGTCGGCGAAACGGATTGACGAGATTGTGAACGCTACCGACTTTAGCGATGCGGAAAAGAAATATCTGCTAGGGAACTTCATGCGCCGCCTAGGGCAGGCGATTCCAGTTTCCGACCTCACAATCCAGCAGCAAAGGTTCCTCGAAGTCGAGGGCGGAGCGGAGCTCACCACCTGGCTTTTCGAACACGGGATGGAAAACTACGCGCGCGCCCAGGGGCAGCACATTGGCAAGAGCGGAAGGCCGAGGGGAATTATCACCGAGCCGGCCCTTGCAACCCATGGCGTTGACCAAAAATACTGGGACCGAATAGTCACCGTAAGCGGAGCGGTTGCCGAAAGCGGCGGGCGCGTCCCCCTTGAAGAATATGTTGCATTCCTCGCGCACACTCCGGTTGGAAGCGGAGACCTTAGCAGGCAAATCGAGGCTGACCAGTTTTACGATGCCGCGCTCGGGGCAATTGGCGACAGGCACAGGGGCTCGCTTTCAATTAGGAACCGGAAGGACCCAAAAGCAGGAATAGATTCCGTTAATATCCGCGTGCTAGTTCCCGGACAGGAAGGCGAAGGCGATTTCACCAACGCAAGCGGCTATCCCGGTTCGCCCCACGGTTTCGCAGTGGTTAGCTTTGATCCGACCAGGGGAAAGGCTGATGTCACCTTCTACCTTGACAAGAGCTATGAGAAATTCGCAGACCCGGTGAAGCTTCCCTAGATTGCGCAAGAATTTCCGAGGGAGACAAAAGAGGCGCGCTAGCGTTATTTCAGTCAGAGCAGTCGGGAAACTCGCTATGCCTATTCAGAAGCCGGTTCCGCCCAGAGACTTCTTCACTTCGACGTGAAAGTGTAGGGAAGCAGGTCTCCGCAGGTCGTGATTCTTGCGTCGATTAGTTCCGGATTTCCAGAGGAGGCATCGATGCCCACGGTCAAAACCGGAAAGTCCCCGACAGGATATCCCTTGCCGCCCTTCTTGTTAACGAAATCGACAATTGCCTGAGCCTGGGGCTGGGTAACTCTTGGAACGCTCCCTTCCTGGATGAAAATGAAGCTTCCGGGGACATATGCAAGGGCCTCTTCAGGCTTCTCAAGCCCCTGTGCACGCGCTTTCTCGAAAGCGTCAAGGTCGGCAGCCGAGAACGCCTGGATAACCGGCCCCGGCGCGCGGCTCCATGAAGTATATCCGCTCAAGGGCATCCATACGTAGTTTCCGTCGGCGCCCCCGAAAGCACCTGCAGCCCTCGGGATGTCCTTCCGGTAAACGGGCTCGGAAGCTTGTATTGCATTCCAGCCGGCGGTAAGTATGTCATCTCTCAGAGCGCCCGGGAAATTGACATGACCCGCTTCCCTTGGCAGGTAATCTTCCCAAGGGATTATGAACGCAACGTTGTCAGCTCCGCCAGCCCCGATTATTGCCGTTTCCGGATGCAAATAGTCGGCAAGGAAGCCCCTGCAAAGCCCGCACATTTTGGCTGGCGCGCCGGGCGCGTCCTTCTTGTGGAAGGCAATAACATCAACTCGCTTTACTTCGTCTTTTGGCATATATTGTAAAAGGCCAATTACCGCGTTCGGGTCAGCGTGGAACGCCGGGGAATCGCCGGTTTCGAAATTCCCTGCCCGCGCGAAAAGGGCGCGCCCCCCGCTCGGGAGCCATCTGGTTATTGCGCCAGGAATCCTTTTGCTTAAGTTTGTCAGGCTAAGGACATGAGCGCCCGCGGAATGGACTTCACTACCTGACTTTGTTGCGCTCGCCTGAGATTTCTCAGCTTGTGCAATCGTCGCAGTGTATAGCTCTATGGCGCCCCCATCAAGTGCCAGTTCCTCTCCAGTCGGTCCTACAAATCTCCAATTTTTTGGCATTTTCTGTTCTTCACTCTATTTCGTCTATCGCTTCCTTGCAGCAGAGAGGTCGCTCGACTGCTGGATGCTTTTGTATTTTTCCCGGTAGTGACTGTTTCTTGCCGAAGTTAGTCTGATTTCCTGTCCAGTGTCCGAGCTGAACCTTCGGGACGGGTCAAGCTCAGTGACCCGAACAAGTTCCGCATAGCCGTCAAGGCGGTCGTTCCCAGCAACCCGATATCTCAGCTCGAAGACGGGCTGATTGAGCTCAAAAGCTCTTTGAACTTCCTTTGCAACGCCTGCGCCAATGTAGCCGCCGGCGGGGTCTCCTTCCATTTCCGGATATCCGCAATAAATAGTCGCGTCGCAGCTCGGCACAAGCGAAGTTGTAAAGTAAGCCATTCCGTCGCGTTTTCTGCTGAAGAGCGCACCAACGATTTTCTGATGTTGAGGTTCACTCGGATTTTCAATTTCAATTTTCTCGACTCCGAGCGCTTCCGGAAGGAGCCGATTTATTTCTGCGAGGAGGTCTTCTTCTATTCCCGGGATAACCTGCGGATAGAGCGGTTTCGGATGCGCGAAATAAACCCTCAAAAGTTCTGCGTCTGCCATCCCGAGAAAGTTCAGTCACTATTTTTAAGTGTTCCTGAGTTCACTAACTAGGGGTCATTCTTTTCTTTTCCGGAAGGGCAGCCGCTCCATCTCAGTCTCCTCAGAAGTCGGCGCAACCGAGACAATTGAAACTTTCCCTGGGAAAATCCCAGAAATCTTTTTTGCAAGTTTCGGGGAGAATTCAACCCGCCTTTTTTTCTTGTTGTAGAACTGGGCGCGCCCGAGACCGGGAACCCTTCTCACCCCTTCGGCAACCCCCTTGACAAGAAGGCCGTCCCGGTCAATTTTCTCGAACGGCTTTTTGATTCTTGCGGCAGTCCGGATATACCGCTTCCTGACCTGGACTGCATCCTTGGTCCTGCTGGAACAATAGTGGACCGAGAGCTTCGGGACCGCTTTCCTTGCCCAGGCAAGCACTTTCTTTGCAAACTCCTCGCTTCCCTTTACTGCATAGCTTTCGCGCGCCTTGAGCCCAAAGCCGCGCCTCTTGAACGCCCAAAGGTTCCCTTCAGACCAGTCAAGCTCGTTCAGGTTGCAGAAGGCTGCGCCTGCTTTCGCAAGAAATCTCAGATAGCCGGTCGTTTCCCTCCAGTTCCCGGGAATTGCCGGAATCTCCCCTCCGACAACCCAGTCAAGTTTCAGGGCGTCAAGGATTTCCTTCCGGTTGAAATGGAAGCGGATTTCGTCAACTCCCGCCTCCCGAAGGAGACGGAATTTTTCAGGAGTGCCAAGTTCGCCAGTTGTGTAGAGGTGGATGTGGAAGCCCTTTCCATATTTCTTCTTTAGCGCTTTTACAAGTTTCAGAGTCCTACTGATTTTCAAAAGGGGGTCTCCCCCGGTAACCCCGGCTCCGGTTGCGTCCATCCGTTCGGCTTCCAAAAGAAGGTCCTTTTTTCCGTGAACCTTCCGCTCGTTCGCAAATGGAGCGTCCTTCATTTTCCTCCGGTTTGATAGCGAGCAATAGTAGCATTTCTTCGCGCAAATTCCGGTTACGAAGAGGACGAGCTTTTCCCCGCGCAGGCATTTGACGCAGCCGGCTGGAAGGGGACCTGTTGAACTGTCAGGAACCATTGCGTTTCGGAGCAAAAGCCCGTTTAAAATAACTGGCTTGGGCCCTGCTTTTCCCTTCCCTACCTTCCGAGCCCAATCTCAATCGAGGAAACGTTGAACTTTTCCTTCTTCTCGTTCTCGACGGATTCGGTCCCTATCTTTATCCCGAGGACCTTGATGTCCGGGAGGAAGCGATTCCTGACTATTTCTGCAACGTCAACTGCAACGGAAATCGCCCGCCCGCGCGCCTTCAGCGTTATCTCGGTGTTGCCGTTATGGAACTGGGTTATCGCAGCCATGACATAGTTCATCGGCGGCCTGTTCCCGATGAAAATGGTCCCGCTGTTGTCCCTGTCGTGGCTGTGTGTCGCGCGTCCCGGCTGCTCGTCAGCTGCTCCTCCGCCCTGTGCCATGCGAAAAAAACGAGAAAAGGGGTTAATAAACGTTCTTCGGATTTCCGGCTGATTCGCCGGATTTCATCCGGAAGCGAAAGATTTCAAAAGGAACAGGAAATGCCTTGCCCCGTCGGAAAAGGGATTCAGCTTGGATTTGCTTCCGCCCCTGCGCTTTCCATACTCAACCGGAATTTCGATCAGGTTCAGTCCGGCCCTTGCGGAAAGAACGTTAAGCTCCGATGCGAATTCCATTCCGCTGCTCCGCAGCGGGAGTCTTTTCAGGGCGGACGCCCGGAAGACCCGGAAGCCGGTCTGAGAATCGGAAAGGCGCGTTCTGAAAAGGAGGTTTGTCGCGTAGGTCAGGAGCCGGTTGCCGAGAAGGTTAAGTAGGGACATTGCGCCCGGCTTAAGCCGCCCCGGCCCGTGGGCAAATCGGGAGGCAAGAAGGACATCCGCCCCGGATTTGTCGAGGAGCTTGCAAAGCGCGCCAATCCTTTCCGCCGGATATGTCCCGTCCCCGTCAATAAGGACAACAAGCCTCCCCCGGGAAGCGGCAATCCCAGTCAGATATGCGCGCCCATAACCCCGCCGCTTTTCGGAAATCGCCCTTGCCCCCGCCTTCTTCGCAAGATTAACCGTCCCATCCTTCGAACCGCCGTCAACAACGAGTATCTCATGCCGCGTCCTCCTCAGGGATTTCTCCGCGCCCGAAACGACCGCGCCAATTGAGCTGGCTTCGTCAAGGGCGGGGATTATTACCGAAATCATTGTCTGCGGGGAGCGGGACTTAAATAAAAAGACCTCTGTCCTGGCTGCGTGACCGCAGGATGAAATGGATTGCCGGGGTCTGCGCATATGACGAGCTCCCCTGCCTTCGCGCTCTTGAGCCGACCCTCCCCGGGCGCGCGGTATTCGCAGTTGACGGAACCGATGGTTCGGCAGAGTTTCTCAGAAAAAGGAAGCGGACGGTTCTTGCTTCGAAGGGGCGGCTCGGAAAAGCTGCCGCAGTTTCCCGGATACTCAAATATGCAAGGGAGCGCGGCATCGATGCAGTTGTTTTCATTCAGGCTGATGACTGGGTTGGCAAGGATTTTTTCCGGGAAATTCTCAAGCCCCTTGGTTCAGCAAACCCGGGCGTCGGGATTTCCGTTGCCAAGGTCATGCCCGCTTCCGGAAAAAACTTCTGCGGATTCTTCGGCAGGCTCAACTGGGAGATGCACAACGCGTTTGGCGCGCGCGGCAAGCCGAAGGCTGGCGAGGCTTTCGCAATCAAGGCCCGCGCCGCGCCGGAAATAGTTCCGGACGGAACAATAAACGATGACGCTTTCCTGCAGGCTTTCTCGGAAAGCAGGGGATTCTCAACGGTTTATTCCCCCAAGGCAACGGTTTTCCTCACCCCGCCGGAAAATGTCTGGGAGCTTTTCACCCAGAGGATGCGGATTGCAGCAGGGCATTTCCAGCTCGTTTTTTCCGGAAAAAGAGTCCCGACAATTTCCCCGGTTGAGCGGCTCAGGGTTTTTGTGGAAACCGCGCCCGGAATCTGCTCGGGTCCGGATGAGCTGTTTTTCTCCATTCTTTCAGTTCCTTTCGAGGCGTTCTCCTTCTCGGCGGGATTCCTTTTTTCCATTTGCAAAATGGGCTCCCTTGCGAGATGGGATTCCCCGAAGTCAACGAAAAAACCGTTTGCAGGGGAAAAATTGGGCAAAACTTAAAAAGAAGTAACCACCATTTGAGGGTAAGAGAAAGGGGAAAAACAAGCACTTCCCTCCGAAGGCCCTTTTGAGGGCGGAACTAAGAGGGGTTAAATAGAAGAAAGGGGAAAGAAAAGGAAAAAATGGGCGTAATAGTCTACAAAGCGAACATTGGGACCTCGATTACAGGCCCCGAGGGCAAGCAGAGACTTCTCCTCGCAATAGGACGCCTCCTATCAATTTTCTATAACGGCTCAATAAAGACAATCAACATGGCGGCAAAGGCGCCGGTTGAAATCGTTTACAAGATTCCGAACCGCGCCCAGATATCGGTCAAGACGCGCGAATTCAACCAGGGGCTGATAAGCGACCTTGTCCAGGCGGAAACCTTCGAGATTTCGGTTTTCGTCGCAGTCGTCCAGATACGGTTCGTCTATGACAAGAAAATACACATGGAAAACGCGGTCTCAATGGAGCTTAGGACGGAATACAAGGAGAACATGACCAAGCTGGCAATGGGCTTCATAACGACAAAGAACATTATCGCGACAATGGTTTTCTTCGAGCGCGGTCATGACCGGATTGAGCGGACATACGACCTTTCGATGAACCTCTTCCGCAAGTTCCTCGGCGACACCCTGATAAGCAGCATAAACCGGATAAACGTCGAGAAATACAACCGCGACTTCTTCTACTTCAACCTCCTCGGATTCGAGTTCGTGATAAAGAGGAAGTATCTCTAGGGAAACGGCGAAATAATAAAAAAGAACGGAAAAGGAGAAACTGATAAGGAAAATGGCAAAGGCAAAGTACCGCACAGTCCGCGAATATGTAACTGAGAAGATCGAGCTTACTCTGCTCGCCCTCGTGATGGTTGCGATTGCAGCCTACTTCTTCCCCGAAATAAGGATTGCTGCATATGTTGCGCTGGGGCTCGTCCTCGTCTATTTCATTTTCCAGCTCCTCTTCAACGCCGGATTCGTCCTGGAAGTCCCGGAATACAAGCGGGCGGTCGTCTTCCGCATGGGGCATTTCCACAGGGTCGCCGGGCCGGGCTGGGTCCTCCTGATACCTTTCCTGGAATCTGTCGAGGTAATCGACCTGCGCGTCCAATCGTTCGACCTTCCGCCCCAGGAGGTGATCACGACGGACGAGATCCGGACGGCAATTGACACGATTGTCTACTACCAGGTCCTTGACCCGAAGAAAGCGGTCCTCAAGGTGAAGACCTTCGAGAAAACCGCGGCCGGCTTCGTTTACGGGGCGCTCCGGGACATCGCATCCGACCTGACCCTCAACGAGCTTTTCGGCGAGCTTGAGAAGGTGAACGACCTTGTCAAGGTAAAGATGGAACCGCTTGTTTCGGAGTGGGGGGTGACGATAATCGACGTCCAGATAACGAACGTCACGATTCCGGAGAACATCCAGTTTGCAATGCACGCAAGAAGGAAGGCGAAGGAGGAATGGGCTGCCGCGCAATACCAGGCGAGGGCGCAGAAGACGATGATAGAGGCGCTCGGAGATGCCGCAAAGAAGCTCGACCAGAACGCCCTCAACTACCTTTACATCAAGGAAGGGCTCCCGAGGATTGCCGAGGGCAAGTCAACGAAGCTATTCTTCCCCACCCAGTTCACTGACCTTGCGAAAGCATTTTCAGACACGCAGAATCCGAACGCCGCCTCTGCGCTCAAGGCAGCGGCTGCCGCGCTTTATCCGGTCGGCCTTCGCACAGTGGGCGGAGGAATGACCGTCGAGAACGAAGGAGAGCCCGACATACAGGATGATTCCGGAGGGGAAGGAGCGAAGGCGGCTGCTCCGGAAGAGGGCAAGTCAACTTAACACGCCCGCTCTCCAGCTCCCTGTGCGCCCGAATCCTTCAGATTAATATACTAGTTTTCCGTCAGATTGGCAGGAAATGGGTGGCTTTGGGAAACGGAGGCGCAATTCTCTCAGAAGGAGGCCTGCTCAAGCTTTCCTGACTTCAACGATGCTTGAGCTTGTCGTTGTCTCGATTGCAATGATTGTCGCAATCTGGGGAATTGCGAACGAGGTTTCCTTCCTCGCGACAACATCCAATTTCCTTGAGGCAAGGATTGTCTCAAGGGCGGTTGCCGGCGCGGTAACTGCGGTTTCCTCGGCGCCCCAGAACGGGATTTACTGCGTAACCCTTCCGGGGCTTTTCAGCTACGACATTGCAATCGGAACCGAAACCGAGGAGGGCACAAAGGTAGGTCCGACGCTCAGGGAGGTCCCGGATCTAGGGACATACTGCCCGGTCAGCGAACTCGGGAACGAGGCATTCGAGCTTTATTCCGAGGGCCCCTACAAGGAGCTCTTCGATGCGGCTTCCGAGAACTATGGCGTCCCCCTGCCATACCTGCTCGCAATTGCATATTTGGAGTCAGGGATAAACCACTATGCCCCGGACTATGCAACTTCCGGGCTGCTTTCAGGGGAAAGCCTCGGCTCCGGATACTGCGGGATAATGGCCGTGCCCTGCATTGATGAGAACAGGGAACCCGAGGCAAACATAAACGCCGGCGCCAGGGAACTAAAGACGAAGCTTGACTATTTCGGCGGGGATTTCCAGGCTGCGCTCGGCGCATATAGCGGGGGGACCTTCGGGATGACTGGGGGCGTTGACATATACGATTTCGACGGGGACGGAGACCTTACAGAATGGATGACCGGCTTCATCGATGCCCTTGGCGGTCCGGAATCCTGGGTCTCGAACCTGCAGGATGCGGAGTTCCTCGAGCTGCCGATTTTCACGGCAACAAACGAGGGGCCTGTCCTTTCCGCAATGACTTTCGGCGACGGGAGCCGCTACACTGTCGAGAAGCAGAACGCATGCGAGGTTGCGAGGGGAACCGCATTCGCCCGCTTCTTCGAGTCAAGGGGTCTTGGCTCCGCGAGATACGGTTTCGTTGCAGTCCTCCGGACGGATGACCGGACCGGCGCGGTGTTTTACCTTCCGGTTTCGAACATCGAACCCGCGGTCTTCCACATACCGAGGGGCGGGAAATACACCCTTGTCCTGAAGAAATCGCTCACAAGCCTTCCGCAAGGAGGCTATAAGGAAAGAATCAGCTTTGCATTGAGGAGAGGAGGCCTCACTGAAGCCGGCTGCAGCGCAAAGACGCCCTCAATCTGCGCTTTCTGAATTCTGAAAATGGCCGAAATTGCAATGGAAACGCACATGAGGAAAGCGCAGAACCCGTCATTCCTTCTCATGTCCCTGATTTTCCTCGTAGTGATAGTTGCAATCGCGGTGGGACTGATAGTCTCCCAAACCCAGTTCATCTCAATCATCGAGGAGCACAACCAGAACAGGTTCGCGGTGCTGGTTGCTACAAGAATGACCGGCGCCCCGGACTTCCTCATTGACACAACCCAGCAGCAGGGGATACACAAGAACATCCTTGACTCGCGGAAGCTCGACAAGCAGTTCTCCGAATTCCTCAGGCTCGCCGAATTCAGCAGAGGCTCGGGAATAACTGAAACGGAAACCCCTTACGAGCTGAGGACGAAATGCTATTCCTGGGCTGCCACCGTAAAGGATTCTAGCACGGGACTGATGTGGGTTTTCGGGGCGTTCAAGGTTCTTCCATATTCACTCCAGACGGAAGTTGAAGAATACGTAGAATCGACCTATGACAGGTCAATTTCGGCAAGCATGTGGTCCGATGCCGGAGACGAGGCGGCTGTCGGGGCTTATGCGCTCCCGGTTTCGATCGCGGTTTACGAGGGGAACCAGATAAGGAAGTACGATTTCGGCGTCCTGGACGTTTTCGTCAAGAAAACAGAGGAATGCTTCGACGAGGATTCCCTTGAAGAGGAATACCTGACCGCGGTTTCCCTGATAAACAAGTTCTACGAAAAACCCCGCCCGCTCGGAACCGAAAGGACGTCTTATTCGGAAATCCTCCTTCCGTACATTGCCCGCTCGGACCCGGACAGGCAGGTGACCAAATACCTCCGGTGCGAGGAGCTCCCCCTTTCCGAAATATCGAGGCATTTCACCCTTGAGGAAGCAACCCTTATCGACGGGCTGAAGGTCCTGACTGCCTCGGACGGGACGCCCATTACCGAGAAAATCGAGCAGGTTTCCTCGGATGCGGGGATTGACCCGAACCTTGTGCGGGCAGTCCTGTTCCTTGAAACCGGATTCGACCCGAGCCTGACTGCTTCCGCGGATTTTGAGCTCCTTGCCGAGAACCTGAAGGCGAACGCGGATTATTTCTCCGGCGCGGAATCGGCAGGCCAATGCATTGTCAATTACGTTGCCTTTGCGAACGTTGCCGGAGTCGACCAGGTTGAGCGCTACATTGACTGGACTGAAACCCCGGACCCCAGGAGCAACATAAGGGCGTCCGCAGAGCGGATTGTTTATTACTACACTTCATTCTCTTCCTGCTGGGATGTCGAGGGAGGCGTTGGAACTGGCGCATAGCAGAAGAAAGGCCCAGTTCGGGATGCCGCTTCTGATAGTCATTCTCGCGGCAATCCTTGTGATAGGGGCGGTCATAATAATCGCGACAACCCAGCTCAAGGTCCAGTTCAACATTTCGGAGAAGACCCTCGAGGGGGATCAGAAGCCGACGCTCCAGGCGCTTTCCTACAAGACCGTCGGCTACCTGAATCATTTCCCGATCTCATTCTACGACCTAGTGGCGGTTTCCGCAGCGACGGGAAGGACCGAATATGACCTTGGCAGGGAAACCCTTGTCGCAGACAGCCTCATCAGGGAAATCCTCGGCGAATTCGCGAAAACCGAGCTTGCCAAATATTCCGACCACTGCTTCGACTATGCGCTTGCGGGGCCCGACGGCGGGACCATCCTGACCCAGATGCTTTCACCCGGGCTCTATTCCGAGGAAAGCCAGAACTGCTCCGCCCTCGAGGCAACCCTTGGAGAGCAGGGGATGATTGCGAGCGCAAGGAACGGCAACTCCTACTTCATCCCGGTGCCTCCGTTCATTGACAACCAGGCAAGGCTAACCGCCCAGTTCATCTACGACCTTTCGATTGCCGAGGGATATTCCTCGTCCGATGCCGGAAGGCCATTCTGCAAGGAGACTGGCGCGCCGGCCGCGAGCGGAACCGAGTGCTGCAGCGGGTTCGTTTCGGATGGGAGGTGCGGCGAGAAATGAAACGGAAATCCCAGGCTGCGGAATGGCTCGGGCTCCTGGTGATTGCCTTCGCAATAGGCGTCATTGCATACGTCTGGATTGCCCTCAACAGGCCAATTGACCTTTACGCAACTGTCGAGTCAGCCGAAAACAAGTTCATCAATGCGCTCCACGTAAGCGAGGAGGCGCGCCTTTACATCAGGAAGGCTGCGGAATATTCACTGCAGCTTGCCGTGATAGAGGTTTCCGAAAACGGCGGTTTCATCCAAGCGTCTGAAATGACCCCGCTGGGCAAGCCCTACCTGACAACAAGGGAAACCGATGAGTTTCCGGAGCGCTGCCCGGACAGCGACAGGGCTTTCGAGATTGTCGTGAACCCCCAGGAAGTGAGCGGGCCGCTGAAGCCGTTGGTCGACCGCGTTCTTGAGAACATAAGGTACAACTTCCCCGCAAAACTGAACGAATACGCGGAGCTTTTCTCGGAATACGAGGTTTCGAACAGGGTGAACATCTCAGTTTATGACAACGCGACGGCCGAGAGCGGATACAAGAAAAGCTGCCTTTACCTTGAGGAACCCAGCGCGGAGGCAATCGAGAACGCCGCCTCAGTCGGGGCAACCTGGGTGAAACTTCCTGTGAAATGGCGGGATATCCAGCCGGAGGAGGATGGGGAATACAACTGGGAAGAGATTGACGCGTTCTATGAAGGGATTTACGGAAGGGGGATAGAGGTAATCCCCGTTCTTGGATGGGCTCCGGAATGGGCTGTTGCCGAAGCTGACAAGCCCCTCGATTTGGACAGGAACACCGCGCCCGCTCCGGAAAGAATCAACGATTTCGCCAAGTTCGCGGGCGAGCTTGTCTCGCACCTGAGGTGGGAGGAATACGGGATAAACTACCTGATCCCCTGGCAATTCCCGAATTCCGCAAAGGAATGGTCAAAGGCGGGAATCGAGCCAATTGACTTCGCCCGGATGCTGAAGCTCACTTCCCTTGAGGCGAAAAAGGCTGGCCCGTCCCTGAAGATAATCTTCCCGGCGCTTGCCCCGACGCCGACCTGCGGATACGACAGATATCCCGACGACCCGAAATCCTTCGACACATATCTTGACAGTTCGGTCGCCGGCTGCGGTTCGGTTTCAACCGGCTGCCTCGGGGAGCCGTGCCTCGGGCTGAAATATCTTGAGCGCTGCTCAACGGCATACATGACCCACGAGAACATAGACTGCCTCCCGACCCAGAACGTCGACTGCACAAGGCCCGACACTCCGAGGGACGGCTCAGGCGGCCTGATGGAATGCCAGTCCTCCGACTATTGGATGCCCTACATGTATGACGCAAGCCTACGCCCGGTGAATTACACCAGGTTCAGGTATGCAACCCTTTCCGAGTTCAGCTTCCTAAGTGAAATGTATTACAGCGGCACCTCGGACTATTTCGACATAATCGAGTTCTATGCGACCGGGAGCGAATCGCCTGAGGAGGAATTCGACGACTGCAATCCGAGCACCCCCTCGACTTGCAGCGGATTCGGCCGCCTGAAAATCCTCAAAAGCTTCCTCCTCGAGAAACTCGAAGGGGACCGGGAGATTTTCATGACAGCGGACTGGCCCGGGGTTTCCCCGGATTCAAGGGCAAGGAGTTTCATCAGGGCTGCGTACAACCTCGCCCGGGAGGAGAAAATCGACGTGGGCCCGATATGCGTCAAGGAAGAATTCTCCGGAGTCCTTTCGTCAATGCGGGCTGAGCCGAGCTTTTCCCCCTGGGGCGAGCTTTACGGGACGGCAAACCACACAACACGGGTGTCGACAATCCGGCTTGCCAACCAGGAAAGGTATCTTAGCGGATACGGGCTCGTCTATTCCGAGGACAATTCAACCGGGGCTGTCGGCTTTTCAATTTCCGAAATACTGAAGGAAGCGCGCCTTATCGCAAGGCATCCGACAAGGACAATTGTCCCGAACTCGGTTTCCTGCACCCTTGGCCCGAACGGCGAGTGCATTTCCGGATTCTTCAAGCGCTCCGATGCGGATTCCTGCGAAATCGGGGATTATATCTGCCCTGACGGGAACCGGGGGGCCATAACCTGCGAGGGCCAGCTTTCGGTTCCGTACCGGATGTCCTGCCAGCTGAAGGCGCAGGTATACAACTATTCCTGCGCAGTCGATTCTGTCGAATATCCGGGAACGAACCTTAACGAGGCAATTGTCAACCCGAACAGCTGCTATGAGGATGAGCAAACCGGCTCGATGGGAATCTGCGTAAGCAACGGCATCACTTGCCATGAGATGAATCCGAACAGCCCCGACAAGGGCTACGGGCAGTTCAAATGGTGCAGGAACATAAACGACCATTGCTGCGTTTTCGGCTACGAGGCCGGGAAACCCAACGACCCCCTCGACTATGAGGAGCTTGACAGCCCCGCAAACCCGTCAGACTTCAATCTTTGCATGTGCGTAAGCCTTGACGATATTGAACGGCCCCCCCACAGGTCAGATATTAATGATTGGCAAGGCTTGCCCAGCGGCTGGCCAAGAGGAGACAGCGGACACTACTGGGTGAACTGCCCCGGCGGGGCGCTTGCCGGGCAAGTCCCCTGCTGCGACCCGAACGACCCGCTCCAACCGCCGGTTTGCAACTGGTGGCTCGGAGCAAGCGGTTGGTCTGCAACGGACCTTTCCGACCCGCGGCTAGGGACCAGCTATGATGGCGGGAGCGCATATTCCGCAGGCTGCAGGAACGATGTTGACGTGAATGGGAGGAGCACGCCAATTGAAATATGCTTCAAGGGCTACGCAAATGAGTTAGCTGCGGGACGTCCGAGAACCTGCCCCGGGGTCGAGGGGCTCTTGTCTGAATATGGCGTTTACATCAACTATTGTCTTGATAAGATTCCGGGAGCCTGCTCAATTGACCACACCAAAAGCAGATATTATTGTTCGGCAGGAGGCGATCTTCAATCAACGGATTGTTCTGGCTTATCAGGGCATTCTTGCACATATCTTGTCTTTTCTGAGCCCCTAGGATGGCATGATGTGTGTTCTTCCGCTCAAGAAGATCCCTGGTACGATTGCGCCATAACTGATGCAGACCCCGGCCTTAGGCCGGAAGAGGCAATGCACGTCCCCTGCGGGGACAAGACGCAGGGAGCGAAGGGCCTTTGCGTGAACAACCCGATTGTGCCAACCGGAAGTTCCTATGAAATCCCGCTTTACAAGATTGACTGGAGCCTTGGCTACCTTAAACCGGGCCGGGGCTATTCGGAGGAATGGTGGCAGGAGCTTTCCGAGGTCAATTACCGGGACGGAGCCGGCGTGCATGCCGGAGAAAGGCTGATTGACGTTGCCCAGGCCGAATATGACAAGATTGCCTCAAGCCCGGAAAGCGTGATAGGGATGCTCCTCCGGGCAGCCGCGCTTGAAGGCTCCGGCAATTTTCCGGAAACCGACGAGCTGCCGAAGGAGTTCCTCTTCGCAATCGCGGCATCCGAAAGCATGTTCGACGTATGCGGCGTCTCAACAGTCGACGGAGGCGTCGGGCTTTTCGCTCTCCAGGCAAGCCAGTTCTGCGGAAACTCCGCATTTCTCCAAGACCTCCCGGGTTATGACCCGAGCGTAAGCTACGGAAGGACGAACATTCCCGTGAAAGCAGATTCCCAGGGATGCCCCGCGGAGACAATTGACGAGGACAGGTCGGCAATTCCCGGCTGGAGCTGTTCCGGCGGCGGGATTGATTCCGCATACTGGCGACTTCCGGATGTCCAGACTCCCATGATAATCAAAATCCTCTCAGGATATTACAGCAGCCTTTCCGACTGTTCCGGCTATCTTGCATATGTTGCCTCAAGCCATAATGCGGGAGCGGGCGCCCTTGACGAGGCAAACCCGGACGGGCCGAACTGCGGCTGGGAACTCCCGGTTTTCATCTCAAGCAGCTACGGCTATGACCCGGCCCTCTTCACCGAATATCCGGCGAAAGTCCTTGCATGGAGGCGGGTTTTCGAGGAAGCATATGAATATTTCAGGAATGCCGGACCCGGAAGCCAGGCGATTTTCGATGCAATGCAGGTGAGCATCAACGGAAGGCCCTGGGGGAACACCGCCGACCTTCCAGACCCCCTGAGCTTCGCGGAACTAGGAGTCGACATTTTCGGCGGCCCAGACAGCGGAAAGCTCCTAAACGGATGCGCATATCCGCGGCCAATCGGCGTAGATAAAAAATGCTGGTTCGCCCCGCCGCTCCCGACCCTGAACCAGGCGCATTTCACCGGACAAAAGCAGCTTGACGTGAAGCTTTCCTATCTTGACTGCGAGGTGACCATAACGAACTCTAGATGGGCGCTTTCAACACTGCTCCGGGAGAATCCGGCCGACAGCACGACGCTTGAGGGAATCCCGGACGAGTTCAAGTTCGGCCTCAAGTTCGCGTACACCAACAGGGATTGCGAAAGAGGGATTGGCGCGGATGTTTCAACCCCCGCTGTTGCGAAGATTTTCGGAACCGGCGGGAACAACCAGATATCCGAATGTACCCTGATGAATCTTCCGGCAGCGGAAATCTGGTCGGTCGATCCACCCGGCGTCGGGACAAAGAAATACTACGTCCCGGAAATGGTCCCCGAATCGGGGATAAACAGCTATGGTCCGGGCTGCTGCGGATATGACAAAGCCGAGGCGGTTGTCGGGACAATCGAGTTCACAAGCCCGCTTTTGTCCGGGGCCAATTCCGGTTCCTCTTCAGGATCGACTCCGAACCCAGGCCCATACTGCAACCCAGTCCCGAGCGGAAACCATGCTGCCGCGGGCTCCCAGTATTGCGCGCCCCCAGTAGCAAGGCCGGACTGGCACAAGGCAATCGACCTTTACGCTGACGAGGGGACTCCGGTTCTCGCGGCCCAGTCAGGGACGATAAGTTTCGCAAGGGACGATTCAAGGAAATCCAGAAGCTATGTCCTCGCAGGGTCGGACCCGGCAACAATGTGCGTCGGCCAGACCCTTGACACCTCCCTTTACACATACCAGGATTCGGCTGCCTCGACAAACAGGATAGTGATAGACCACGGGGACGGGAAAGTCACGACATACATACACCTTCAGCCGGGCTCGATTCCGGAAAAATTCAAGCAGCCCGGGGCGCGGGTTGAGCGGGGGGAGGTTATTGCGCGGGTCGGGATGCAGGGGATTGCGAACTGCCCGCACCTGCATTTCACAATGGAGGGCGAGCGCGATCCAGGGGACACCGGTTGTGAAGAGGCTAACGCGGCAGGAAAGACTTGCTGCACCGGGGAAACCGGGAGGCCGACGATAAATCCGGGACCCTATCTTGACAACGATTGCGGGACTTCGGGAACATATCCGGGAGGCTCTTCTTCTTCCTCCTCTTCCGCCGGAATAATTTTCAACGGCGACGATGCCCTTTGCGAAGGGGATTGGCTTGGCGGGAGATATTTCGGGAATCCGGGAGTCCCGGGAACCGGTCCGGGAACCCCCCTAGGTCCAATCCCGCCCTATCCCGGTGGAATACCTGCAAGCGGCTATGCCAACCCGGTCCCGAACGGGATTGTTACCGAAGAGTATTGCGCCCGCGGCACCCACAACGGCCTTGACCTTGGGGTTGCCGGGAACATCGAGGGAGCGCCAATCTACGCAGATTTCGACGGGACAATCATCAAGGTTGAGGATGGCGCGACAACCAACTGCTGGGTTGACGGCTCCCATGCCCCGAACTATGACGAATGCGCAACCTGCCATGCCGGAGATTGGGGAGGCTGTCTTCAATGCAGCAAGAACGTGATAATAATAGAACATCCCGACGGAAGGAGGTCGATTTTCTACCACATAATGCCCCATTCCGCAGAGGTCCAGATTGGACAGACCGTTCATACCGGAGACCCGATAGCGAGGATGGGGAACCAGGGCTGTTCCTCAAACGTCCATTTGCATTACGAGGTCCAGAACCCGCAGAGCGGAGATCGGACCTGCGCCTCTTACGGGTTTGCCGGCCAGGGCTGCTGCTTTGGGAGCGGCGGAGGGGCGCAGACAATTGACCCCGGGCATCTCGTAGGATTGACGTGAGGTCTGACGCAAAATGACTAACAGAGAAAGAGTCCTTCCCGTTTTCCTCGGCGTCTTCCTGCTTGCCCTGACGCTTTCTTCCTTAGTTTCCTTTTCTTCAGCAGAGGAAGAAGCGCCCACAATAATCAGCGGAGTTAACGCGCGGATTTCGGCTTCCGGAACAGGGAAAATAGAGAATACCTCAATCTTCTCAATTGTTGCCGGACCCGGAGCATCCTTATGGATTTCGAACGAATATTCGGATGAGCAGTACAAGGTTTCCCTTTTCGTCGATGGCGGGGAGATTTCCTCGACCGGACTTGAAAGCGCAAGCAGAATCCAGGAGGCAAGCTTCCTCCTCCCGGAAAAGGAGAACTACGCAGGGAAGAAAATCGAGATAATCCTCCTAAAGGACGGAAGGATTGTCGACCGGGCTCTTGTAACCTATTGCGGTGACGGGGTTTGTTCGAAGGGGGAGCGGGCGACAACCTGCCCCCCGGACTGCCGGCTTGCCGGGCTTGCGCCGCAGCAGGCTTCGAAAAAGACGCCCTATCTTGCGGCAGGCGCGCTTTTGATTGGTTTGGCAGGTTTTGTGTTGTATATAGTCACTACCAGAAAGAGACAAGGTCTTTGATTTTTCCTTTGATTATTGCCCAAAAAAAGGACATTTTTGCTCCAAAATTTAAATACTATGAGGCAGCTAGTTGCTTTAGGAGAGAAAAAATGCCGGGCGCGATGATGAGACGGGCGGGACTTGTTATCCTTCTTGTTACAGTACCCATCTTGGCTGGCTGCGACATCAATACCCCGCACTACATTGACATTGGCGGAGCAACTCCAACCCCGACAACCGAGGCGCCGCCAACGCCAACTGAATGGCTTCCTCCGACCGCTCCTGCAGACGAAGTTCTTGCGCTGGAACAGTATTATCCAGCAAATTTGGTTGAGGCTGCGGAGTATGCTCTTGAATCTTCAGGATTTCCAAAGAGTTCAGAACATCCAGATGAAAGTTATTTTGAGCCGGGAATTGTTGTTGCTATTGTCAAGACCG
>JAZDJS010000002.1:0-80580 GCA_043803745.1 archaeon | reverse complement strand
GCCAAGGCAATGAAGAAGAAGCTTGATTCCGAAAAGATAGAAATCGTCTATGTCACCAAGGAAGGCTTTGAGAAGCTGACTGAACAGAGGATAAAGGGACTCATTGACAAGGGCGTTCCTGTTGGGAAATCGCCTTCCTCTAAATAGTGGCGCGAGAAAGAAATGGTCAGTGTTGACAAGGCAACAACGGTAAGAATCGAGAGGAACGGGAAAAAATTCGAGATCCTCGTCGATCCCGACAAGGCGCTCCTGTTCAAGCAGGGGCAGAAATGGGGAATGGAATCCCTCCTTGCAGTGAACGAGATTTTCAAGGATTCCCGCGCAGCCGAAAAGGCAAGCAGCTCGGACATAAAGAGCGCTTTCGGCACAGATGACATTTTCAAAGCTGCCGAGGCAATACTTTCGGGCGGGGAGCTCTCCCTTACCGTCGAGCAGAAGAGGAAGATTATTGAGGACAAGCGACGGCAGGTCGTCTCGATAATCGCAAGGAATGCGGTCAATCCGCAGACCGGGATGCCTCATCCTCCGGCAAGAATCGAGACCTCGATGGAGGAAGCGCACATCCACATCGACCCGAACAAGAGCGCGGACGAGCAGATTTCGGAAATACTGAAGGCGCTGAGGCCGATAATACCGATAAAATTCGAGAAGAAGCGCATTGCGTGCAAATTCCCCGCGGTCCACGCGCCAAGGGCAATAGGGCTCGTGAAACGGTTCGCGGAACTCAAGCGGGATTCCTGGCTTCCCGACGGAAGCTGGGTATGCGAAGTCGAGCTTCCCGCCGGAATGATGCAGGAATTCATCGACGCAATCAACAGGGAAAGCAAGGGCGAGGTCGAGACCAAGGTTCTGGAAGGGACCATCTGAGTGACACTGTCGAAAAAATGAACAAAAGGTGTGAGAAAAAAACTAATGGAATCAGAAACAATTGATAGAAATGCGGCAGCCGGATCCGGCAATAGACAAGGCAGAAGGATTGTTATTCCCGGCGAGACTGTTGCGAGAGGACTTGACAATCTTCCGGGCGACGGAACATACCGGATTAACGACGAGATACGGTCATGCGTCCTAGGGATAGCCGAACACAAGGGACGGGTTGTGAAGATAATCCCCCTTGGCGGAAGATATATCCCGAATCCGATGGATGTTGTCATAGGGATTGTCGACGGGGTGAGGTTCTCCAACTGGGCGATTGAGATAAACAGCCCGTACAAGGCGACAATGCCCCTCGCTGAAGCGAGCGAATCCTACATTGACACGAGAAGGAACGACATGAGCGACTTTTTCGCAATAGGAGACACAATACTTTGCAAGGTGTCGCTCGTTGACAACCAGATGAACACCAACGTTTCAGTGAGGGGTCCTGGACTCCAGAAACTTTCCGGCGGGCACGTTTTCGAGATTGCGCCGGCAAAAGTGCCGCGGGTGATCGGAAAGGGCGGTAGCATGGTCAGGACGATAAAGGAAGCGACCGGCTGCAACATTTTCGTCGGCCAGAACGGAAGGATTTGGCTCAAGGGGCCTTCGCAGGAGAAAGAGGCGCTTGCGATAAGAACGATAAAGAAAATCGAGGAGGAAGCCCACACTACCGGACTTACCGAGAGAATCCGAGCGGGTCTCGGTCTTCCCCCGGAGGCTCCGGAGGAGATTGGCGGAGCTCCGACTGAATTTGATGATGGTACCGACACTGAACGGGAGGCGGCCTGAACAAGATGGAAAAACCAAAGTGGCTAATAAAAGACGGCGTGCGGCTCGACGGAAGGTCCGTCGACGGCGTGCGGCCCATGAAAATCGTCGCCGGCTTTTTGGAAAAGGCCGACGGAAGCTGCTACATTGAATGCGGCAAGACGAAGGTTGTCGTTGGCGTGCACGGTCCGAGGGAGGTCCATCCCAAGCACGACGAGGCGGAGGGAAAGGCAATTGTCAGGTGCACTTATGACATGGCGGCCTTCTCGGTTGATGCGGAACGGAAGAGGCCCGGAAACGACAGGAGGTCGATCGAAATATCGAAGGTCGCCTCCCAGGCGCTCGAAGCGGCAATCTTCACAGAACGTTTCCCGAAAACGGCAATAGACGTTTTTATGGAGGTAATCCAAGCCGATGCAAGCACGCGGGTAGCTGCAATCACTGCTGCTGCAGTCGCCCTTGCCGATGCGGGAATCCCGATGAGGGATTTGGTTTCCGCCTGTTCCTTCGGAAAGCTTTACGGGGAAAACGGCGAGGAAGTAATCGCAGTTGACATGGACAAGCCCGAGGATAACTTCGGATGGGCCGACTGCGCGGTCGCATATATGCCGGCGTTCGACCAGTTCACTCTGATGCAGATGGACGGGAACCTCACCCTTGACGAGATTAAACTCGGGATGGAAATGGTGAAGAAATCCTGCAGGCAGATCTATGAGCTGCAGAAAGCGGCTTTGAAACGGAGGTATGAGTAGAAATGGCTGGACAGCTTAGCGTAATAAACAAGAAGACCATAATTGAGCTTGCGGAAAGCGGCAACAGGCTTGACGGAAGGAAACACAACGAGTTCAGGAGCATCAGAATCGAGACGGGGCTAATTCCGAACGCCCAGGGTTCGGCGCTCGTGGAACTCGGAAAGACGAAGGTTCTTGCCGGGATAAAGCTTTCTGTCGGGGTGCCTTATCCGGACAAGCTTGACGAGGGAGTCCTTGCAACCGGGGCCGAGATGGCGCCTATAGCAAGTCCGGATTTCGAGCGGGGCCCCCCCTCACCCACAAGCATCGAGCTTGCGAGGGTTGTTGACCGGGTAATCCGCGAATCGGAAACGATTGACACCAAGAAATTGTGCATAAAGGCGGGAGAAAAGGTCTGGATGCTCAACCTCGACTTTTACATCCTTGACATGGACGGAAACCTGATTGATGCGGGAGTACTTGCCGGAATGGCGGCGCTCCTCACAGCAAGGATGCCCAAGTACGACATTGAGAAAGAGAAAATCGACTTTGACACTCTCGAAGGTCCCGTTCCGGTGAGCGGGAGACCGATAGGGATAACGCATGCAAAGGTCGGAAGCAAGCTCCTTGTCGACCCGACGGAAAACGAGGAAGACGTAATGGCCGGACGCGTCACAATCGGGATAAACGACGAGGGCGATGTCTGCGCAATCCAGAAGGGCGGCGTTGCAGGGTTTTCCTCTGAGGAAATCGTGAAAATAATCGAGGAGTCGAAGAGGCTTTCCGAGGAGCTACGGAAAAAGCTTCCCGCGCCAGCCAATTAGGAAAGCCCGGGGGCCCAAGAAACCCCGATTTTTCTCTTTACTTTTGCGGCTCTCCTTCTTGCTTTTCCCCAGGGGGTCATCTATTATGGGGGTTTTCTGAAGGGCTTTCCGAACGTTTTTAGAATTCCCTTTGCAGGCAAACAAAGGTTTCCGAAAGCCCCAAAAAGGTTAAAAAGCCGGGAAAATCCCCTTGATTGGTAAGAAAATGAAACAGGACAAATTTCTAGCATTCGGAGTTCACATTGGCACGCAGAAGAGGAGAAAGGACATGGAGGAGTTCGTCTACAAGATACGGGCGGACGGCCTTGCCGTGATGAACATACAGAAAGTTGACGAAAGGCTCCAGGTCGCGGGCCGCTTCCTCGCCAAATTCAAGCCTGAGGGAATACTTGTCGTTGCCGCACGGGATTATGCCCAGGGTGTTGCGAAGAAGTTCGCTGAAACAATCGGGGCACGGTCGATCGAGGGGAGATTCATGCCGGGAACCTTCACGAACCCGGAGAGCCCGGACTTTGCGGAAGCAGACGTTATTGTCGTGGCAGACCCGCTTGTGGACCGCCAGGCGGTCAACGAGGCAAAGGAACTGGGGCTTCCAATTGTCGCCTTCTGCGACACCAACAACACACGGGAGAACGTTGACCTGATAATTCCCGGGAACAACAAGGGAAAGAAATCGATCGGGATGCTTTACTGGGCCCTTGCGACATATGTTTTGAGGGAACGCGGGGATTTGCAGAAGGGGCTCGACCTTTCAGTCACCCCTGAAGAGTTTGTTGAAGCTTAAGCGGAAATCCGTTGACTTTTTGCCTCAACGGGTTGAGGCTTAAGCGGAAATCTGGAGCATCAGCGGAAGGTTGAAGCTTAAGCGGAAATCTCGAATGAGAAAGGATTAATACACCGCCCGATTCGCTTCTCAACTGCGAACAATGCCAACAATAAAATTCTACCTTGCAGAGGACCTCCAGCGAAGGATTTCCGAAATTGTTTCCGTCCTCGGCCTCGGGCATGTCGACATCGCCCGGGTTGTCGCGGTCAGGTCAATCGGCTCGGCATCAAGGAGGACTATCGCCAGATGCTATGCGCTTCCAAGAATATGGCAGGCCGCCCTTGCAAGGAAGGCTGTCTATCTTGTCGAGGTCATCAGCGAGAGGTACGACCGCCTGAGCGAGGAGGAAAAGGACCGGGTCCTCATACACGAGATAATGCACATCCCCGCAAGCTTCGGAGGGGGATTCAGGCACCACAAGAACTACGTTACCGAACGGAACGTCGAAAGCCTTTACCGGGAATATGTCAAGAGGCGTGGAAAGGGGCAAGAAACATTATTAAGCAGCCCGGGTGAGTAGGGGCATATGGATCCGTTCCTGACAACAGTATTGTATATCGCGGTCTTCGTTATTGGGCTCTCCCTCTTGGGGTTTGCAGCGAAGAAGGGGGTTGACAGCCTCAAACTCTACATTGACAGGAAACGTCTCGAGGCGCACGAGCGGGCGCAGAAGGCTGCCGCACTTCCGCATTACGGCGGGTCATCGATGAAGCATACCGGGAAGAAGTGAGTTTCATTTAACCGGCGGGTTGTAAAGGGCGACAAAATCATCAAGGCTTTCAGGGCAGGTTAACGGGTACTCCTTTTCAATTCCCTCGCCTGTCAGGGCCTGATGAGCTGCGCCTAGGACTATTTCGAAATTTCTTACAGCATGGTTTGATGCCCGCAATATCAGTTCCCGCCTTTCGACAGGGTTTCGCCTTGAGAGTATCCCGTCCGGAGCATAAGAAAAAACCTCAAGATATGGCCGCGCCATATCCAAATGATCTCTGAAATCAAGGTTGCCGGGCGCATTTCTAGAACGGGGTGAGGATTCAAGCCCGAAACCGACTTTCGCAAGAACCACTTTTTCATTGGAATCCCCTTCTCCAAGATACGGCCTGGCAACGCAGACCCGGTCGGAGTCCATCCCGACTTCGAAAGGCTTGGCATAGATCTGGGAAAGCAGCCCCTTTGTTTGTTCATTCAACTCCAGAACGCGCACAATCTGCGTTCTTTCTCCATAGGGAAAGCGCCTCTTACTCAAAGGAATACGCAGATAGACGAGCGCGTCACCAGTAGTAAAGTCCGGGTTGTTCGGTTGGGGAGGTGAGACTTCAAAGTAAGGCTTGCCTACGACAAACCCCTCTGGAAAGGAGAGGTCTCCCGCTTCGAAAGGATCCGTCAGGATTGGAAACTTTTCTTTTCCAAAGTTCCCGCCAATTGCAGAAAAATACGCTTCGCTTAGCCGGCTTGCCAATCGTCCATGGCTAAGAAGTTCGTCTCCATATCCGGGCGTGTGTGTTCCCATTTCGGAGGGATTGCTAGCGAGTTTATAAAATCTCCTTTGAAAGTTCGGCTCAGGTCTCGTTCAAATAGCGCTCTGCTTCGAGAGCGGCTTTGCCAAGCAAAAAGCTTGACAGGAGCCTAGACTTCTTGCTCGGTTAGGTAACGCTCTGCTTCGAGAGCGGCTTTGCAGCCCTCGCCTGCGGCGGTTATCGCCTGCCTGTACCGGGGGTCGGCGACGTCGCCGGCTGCGAAAAAGCCCGGAACGTTCGTTGCAGTTGACTTGCCGGATTTGAGATAGCCCAGTTCATTCATTTCGACAAGCCCCTTGAAAATCTCTGTGTTGGGGATGTGCCCGACTGCGAGGAAAAGTCCGTCAACCGGGAAAGCGCGCGTTTCTCCCGTCTTCAGATTTTTCAACAGAATGCTCTCGAGCTTTTCGGACCCGGAAACCTTCTCGACGGCGGAATCCCAGATTATGCTGACCTTCGGGTTCGAAAGAAGCCGCTCCTGCATTATCTTGCTTGCCCTGAGCTTGTCGCGCCGATGTATCAGGGTTACCGATTCCGCGAACTTGGCAAGATGAAGCGCTTCCTCGCAGGCGGAATCCCCGCCTCCGACAACGGCAACCCCTTTTCCCCTGTAGAAATGCGCGTCGCAGGTTGCGCAGGTCGAAACCCCCTTGCCGACAAGTTCCTTTTCCCCGGGAATCCCGAGGAACCTGGCTGATGCCCCGGTCGCAGCTATTACCGCGCGCGCAATCACCTCCTCCCCGGAATCGAGGCCTATTTTGAATATTCCCGGGCCCTTTGAAAAGGAAACCGCTTTTGCAAAGATGAATTTCGCCCCGAATTTTTCAGCCTGCTTGCGCATCTCCTGCATAAGGGAAGGTCCGAGAACGCCCGCGGAAAATCCGGGAAAATTCTCGACGGCCGTGGTGAGAGTCAGCTGGCCCCCCTCCTCATAGCCAGTTACAACGAGCGGAGAAAGGTCGGCCCTTGCGCAATAGATTGCGGCAGTGAGGCCTGCCGACCCTGAACCGATTATCGCAACTTGTTCAGCTTTTTTTCCTTTTTCCATTGGCTTCCTTCTCCGAAAAGAACTCCACAAGGTCTTTCACATAGTGGACTTCGATGATGTTGCTCGCCTTCGGCCTTTTAGTTCTTGCCCCTGCGGTGAATACTGCAAGGTCCTTTTCCGAAAGAATTTTCTCCCGGACAAGGAACTCTATTGAGGAAGAAATCTTGTGCTTGAGGTTGACGTCAAGGAAGAGGATTGAATTCACGCCCCAGACAAGCTTCATCTGCCTGTAGGTGACCGGGTCGGGGGTTATTGCGATTATCGGCTCCTTGGGCTTGTAGCGGGATATCGCAGCCGCGCTGTAGCCGCTTTTTGTTATCGCAACTATCTTCGTCACGGGAAGCTGCCTTATTATCGAGTCTATTGCCGCGCCGATTGCGTCGGAAACGGTTTCCGCGGGGGAATTTTCGATGTTGTGGGCAATTGCCGGCTCAACCTCGGCGGAAATCCGCGCCATCTCCCGGACCGCCTCGACCGGGTATTTCCCAGCTGAGGTTTCGCCCGAAAGCATGACGACGTCCGTTCCGTCAAGCACCGCGTTCGCAACGTCGCTCGTTTCCGCCCTTGTCGGGCGGGGCCGCTCGACCATCGAGTCAAGCATCTGGGTCGCGGTGATCACTATCTTCCCCGCCCGGTTGCATTTAGCGATTGTCCCCTTCTGGAAAAGGGGGATTTTCTCGGGGGGTATTTCGACCCCGAGGTCCCCGCGGGCAATCATTATTCCGTCGGAAGCGGCGATTATCTCGTCAATCCGCTTGACCCCGTTCTCGTCCTCGACCTTGGAAATTATCTTCATCCGGGAACCCTTCGGGATGTGTTTTCTCAGGTTCTCCACCTCCCCGGCCGAGCGGACGAATGAAAGCGCGATGAACTCGACCTCGTTCTCAACCGCCCAGGCAATTGACTTCAGGTCCTTTTCCGAAAGAAGGGGAACCTTCAGTTCGTATCCGGGAATGTTGACGTTCTTCCGGTCCTTCAGGATTCCGGGAGTCTCGAACCGTATTTTTCCCTTGCCCCTGCCGTCGACTTCCTCAAGCATTCCCGAAAGCTTCCCATCCTCAATGAATATCCGGGCGCCCGTCTTTACTTCCGAAAGGAAGTTGTAGGAGAACGAAAGCGCGCAATCTCCGGAAAGCGAGATGTCGAGCAGCGTGCCCCTGGAAACCTGGATTTCCCGGGAAACCCTTGTCCGCACTTCAGGACCCTTGATATCGACGAGAATCGGAAGCTCGGCAATCGAACGGGCATTCGCGAGTATCTGGTCGTACTGGGCAAAATCCCCGTGGGCGGTGTTTATCCGCACCCCGTCCATCCCCGCCTCGAAAAGCTTCTTCATAATCCCCGCGTCCATCGAGACGGGACCTATTGTGCAGAGTATTTTCGTCCTCTTGAAGGTCGCCCTCTTGAGAAATTTCATCGGGAACTGCGCCCGCGGAGGGGTTTTATAATCTTTCTGCGGATTCCCGCCTCTCCTTGAGGAAGAAGAATCCGGTGAGAACTATTCCGACAAGGAAAAGCGGAAGCCCGACAATCGCCCCGATTCCGGTCAGTGTGAAAGCGAGTCCCGCAAGGATCATGAAGAATCCGGTCAGCAGGTTGGGGAGGTTGGATTTCTTCCGCTTTTTCTCCAGGGAGGCTCCCGAAGGCGCGGCGCCCTTTGGAGAGGGTTTCTTTTTCGTTGCCATCTCGTCCAGATAATGGCGCCTCTCCGTATTTATAAGAATACCAACTATTTAGGAAAGGTTATAAATAGTAACTTGGTTCAGTGACATAGTGAAGCTGCTGGGGGGTTCCCGGGGGGTTCCCGGGGGGTTCCAAAGGGCGCGGCTCATCGAAAGAAGAAACGACAATGAAGAGGGATTAGAGGAAATTGATACACAACGAGAGGATAATTGAAGAAGTCAAGCGGATTTTCGACCTTAACCTTTACGAGGCGCGGCTTTGGCTCGCCCTCCTTTCAAGGGGATTTCCACCGCGGGCGAACTCTCCGAAATCTCGGCGGTTCCGCGCTCGCGCGCATATGACGTGCTCGAATCGCTCCTTCAAAAAAAGCTCATCAGCGCGAAGAGGGAGCAGAGGCCCGTCAAGTACATCGCGCTCCCGCCCCACGAAATACTTTCCCAGGTGAAGGTGAATTTCGACAAGAAGATGGACGAACAGAGCAAGCTGATCGACAAGCTGAAGAGCTCGGACGTTTCGCAGAAGCTTGTCGAGGCCCACAAGAAGGGCGAACAGCTAGTAGAAAAGCACGAAAAAGCGGGGGTAATCCGCTCAAGGAGGAGCATAAGCCACCAGATAGACTCCCTTCTCGGAGGGGCGAAGAAGGCAATTGAGATTCTTGCAACTCCCGAGGAAGCGGAACACCTTGCAAAGTTCCATTCCGAGCGCCTGCTTTATGCCTCGGGCAAGGGCGTGAAAATCAGGATTGCCGGCCCGTTCAAGGAAACCGAGCAATACTACAAGGAGCTTTCGAAGGTTGCCGAGCTTAAGATTGCCAAGTCAATCAACGCAAGGATAATCCTCCGGGACGGGGAAGAGGCGGTTTTCTCCCTCTTCTCGAACAAGGACGTGCACAACATCTACGACACGGCAGTCTGGGTGCATTCACCCTATTTCGTCAAGGCGATGAAGGAACTCTTCAACCACGTCTGGACGGGCAAGTAGCGGGAATGCCGAAAAAGCCTGCGGACGAGATGCGGTCCCTCGGGCTCAAGGTCTGCGGGGACTGCTCATCCTGGAAAAGCTTCACCTGTGAGAGCCCGAAGCTCAAGGTCAGGTTTCCTGCGGCTGCAAGCGACCCCGCGTGTCAGGAATTCGTTCCGAAGAGAAAATAGCCCGCCGCCGGAGCAGAGAAACAAAACCCGCCCCGGGAGCCCATCAGAAGCTTAGTGGCGTTTCTTCTTTTTCTTTCCCATGCGCATAATTGGCGAAAACTAGCATATATTCTTTTATCCTCGCGGCTTCCGCAGCCGGCTTCAGGATGGAATACAAACTGATCTGCTTCGACGTTGACGGGACGCTGATAACCGGGAGGGGAAGGAGGAACTACTGGAACCTCCTGCATAGTGAGCTTCTGGGGCGGCGCGGGATGGAGTTCAACCGGAAAATCTGCTCGCAGTTTTTCTCCGGAAGGATAAGCTACGCTGCGTGGGTTGGCAGGACCCTGGAAAAGTTCAGGAAAGCCAAAGTAACCAAAAAGGATTTCCAGAAAGTCGCAAGGAATCTTGACCTGACTGGCGGGACCGAGAAGCTCCTGGCGGCGTTGAAAAAACGGAAATACAAGATTGCGATAATTTCCGGAAGCCTGGATATCCTGGTGGAAACCCTGCTGCCGAAAGTGAAGTTTGATGAGGTCTTCATAAATCGGGTTTTCTTCAAGGGGGGCCTCATTTCCGGCTGGAGCGCGACCAGGTTCGACCAGGGGAAGAAGGCCGGCGCCCTCCGGATCATGTGCGAGCGGGAGGGCATTTCCGCTTCGGAGGCGATTTTCGTCGGGGATTCGCACAACGATGTTGACGCTCTGAGGGCGGCGGGCCTGGGAATCGCGTTCCACCCGAAAGACCTCTCCGTTGAATCCGCTGCTGATGCGGTTGTCCGGAGGGGCGCACTTGACCGGATCCTGAAAATAATAGACTCCGCTGAAAATCAACCGCCCGGTTGACTGCAGAGTTGGAATTCGGAGCCAATAAAGTCTTAAAAAGGGCTGGGCGCTCGGGTGGAAAATGTTCAAATCAAGTTCGCCGGCATTTCCGGAAAAATTCATGAAAATCGAGCCCCTTTCCGAGGATGATGCCGACGACGATTTCGAAGAAATGTTCGGCGAGGATGCGGACGAGCTCATAATCGATCTCGAAGCTGTGCTCAAGCACCATCGCGCAGTCAGAATCAGGGTTCCTGCAATTGCAACTTCCGTCGAAGGCTCCTCAGAGGACGGCGCAAGAGAAATCGTAGTTTCCAAGGGCAGCGAAGAGGAAACCGGGGTCGTTTTCTAGGAAAGCGAAGCCGACAGAGCGGATGCGAGGGAGGTTCCGAGCCAATTGTTTATACGGGCGAGGAAAGGAAACCGGGGTCGTTTTCTAGAAAAAAGCTATTAAACGCGCCTTGAGCTGGAAAGCGCAATAATGAGATTTTCGGAATTCACGGAAACCTTGGAAAGGATTGAAAGGGAACCCTCGCGCAACGCAATGGTCTCGATACTTTCCGAGTTCTTCGGCAGGCTGGAAACCGAAGAAGTCCGAGGAGCGGTTTACCTGCTGCAAGGGGTTGTGGAGCCGCCTTTCAAGGGAATAGAATTCGGAATTGGCGAAAAACTCCTCGTTAGGGCCCTCGCAATCTCCTCCGGAAGGTCCGACAAAGTCATTTCAGCCGAATACCGCAAGCTCGGGGATCTCGGGCTTGTTGCCGAAAAATTCTCCGAGAGCGGACGGCAGAGGTCGCTTGTCGAGCTCGAGAAACTCGGGCTTTCGGAAGTTTACTCGGTTCTCAGAAACCTTGCAGGCTCATCCGGAACAGGGAGCCAGGACGACAAAATAAGGACGCTGGCAGGCCTGCTTGGACGATGCAGAACCCCTGCGGAAGCGAAACACCTTGCAAGGGTGCCGCTCGGGAAGCTGCGCCTCGGAATCGGCGACCCGACAATACTTGACGCGCTCTCGTTCTGGAAGTCCGGAGACAAGAGCCTGCGCGGCGAACTTGAGGGAGCCTATAACATGTGCTCGGATCTCGGGCTTGTTGCCGAAAAATTCTCCGAGAGCGGACTTGAAGGGGTTTCCGCCCTTGAAATTTTCCCCGGGAACCCGATAAGGCCCGCCCTTGCGGAGAGGCTTGAGAGCGGGGCTGCGATAATAGGGAAGATAGGCGCCTGCCTCGTCGAGGCCAAATACGACGGCTTCCGGGCGCAGGTGCACAAGAAGGGCTCCCGGATAGAGATATTCTCGCGCTCACTTGAACGGACAACTGAAATGTTCCCGGAAATTGTCGATTCCGTCAGGAAACTGCCCGCCAGCGAAGTCATATTCGAGGGCGAAGCAATAGGGACTGATGAAAAGGGGAATTTTCTGCCGTTCCAGAAGACAATCCGGAGGAAACGGAAGTACGGAGTGAAGGAGGCAAGCGAAAAAAGCCCGCTGAAGCTTTTCGCATTTGACCTGCTTTATCTTGACGGAACCGACTACACCAAGCAGCCGTTTTCGGAAAGGCGGAAAAAAATAGAGGCGCTTTTTTCCAATGGCGGCGGAATCGCCCCAAGCGAGGCAATCCCAGCCTCGACCGGGGAGGACATTGACGAGTTCTTCCAGAAAGTCGTTTCGAGGGGGCTTGAGGGAATAATCGCAAAGAAGTTGGATTCCCCATATTCCGCCGGAGCGCGGAAATTTGCATGGATAAAGATGAAAAAATCATATACCGAGCAGGGGCTTTCCGACACTGTCGACGCGGTAATAATAGGCTATTTCAGGGGGAAAGGCCAGAGGACGAACTTTGGCTTCGGGGGCCTTCTTGTCGCAGTCCTTGACGAGAAGGAGGGCATTTTCAAGAGCATTGCCAAGGTTGGCACCGGTTTCAGCGAGGAGGGAATGAAGGCGTTCTCGGAACTCCTTGAGAAAAGCAAGTCCAAAGAAAAGCCCAAGAACGTTGAGAGCGGGCTTGTTCCTGATTTTTGGGTTTCTCCGCGCCATGTCGTGACTGTTGCGGCAGATGAGATAACCCGCAGTCCAACGCACTCCGCCGGCGGGGGCTTCGCCCTCAGATTCCCGAGAATCAAGGGATTCGTGCGGGAGGACAAGCTTCCCGGGGACGCGACGACGGTCTCGGAAATAATGTCGCTCTTCGAAATACAGGAAAGAACGAGAAAGGGGGAAAGGTGAGCTTGAACTATGCCGATTACGGAGCTTGAAAGGATTGAATTTGATTTTGGGATGAGCTGGGGGAGCAGAAACCTCCTGCCGGTTGAGTTCGTGGAATCGGCGTTTTCAGAGATTCTCGTCTCCGACCTGGAGCCGGATTCGCCGAAGTTCCCGGAAGCCGTTTTCAGGACGCTGCCCTTCAGGGTGAGGCGGGAGGAATTCGCGCTTACGGCAGGCCTCTTCGACCCCATAGCAAAAATCCTCCCTGCGCTCGGCAGGGTGGGAATCATGAGGCCCTCCCCCGTTGCAATTTCGGGGTCCGCCGGTTTCTCCGGAATTGGCGAGCTTGAACGCTTCCTGAAAACCGGAGGCTCTCTCGGGGGCCTTCTTGTAAGACCCGATGTTTCCCTGCCTTCCGGAGAGACTTTGCCGGTCGGAGAGAGGCGGGCGCTTGTCGAGCTTGCGGAGAAAAACAACTTCATCATACTTGAGGACGGAAGCGGAAGGAACCTTTCTTTCGGGTCGCCCCTGCCGCCGATAAAATCCTTTGACGAAACCGGGCGGGTTGCTTATTTTTCCGATTTCTCGGGGGAGTTTCTTCCGAATATCGGGCTCGGGATTTTCTCGGCAAGCGAGGAACTTGCCGAAAGGATTTCGGCGGTTTCCGCCCCGACGGTCCTCGGGAAATTCGCAGTGAAAAAATGGCTTGAGGCGGGCGGCATCGAGGACTTTAGGAAGCGGGGACTTTCGCTATACCGGAAGCGGGTCGAAATCGCCTTGGAAATCGCGGAGGACGACCTCCGGGCGTGCAAGTCGGGCGCCCCTTCCGGAGGTTGGCACATCCGACTGAAGATTCCAAATTCCCCGAAAATCCTCCAGACGGCGAGGATGGAAGGCGTCAATTTCCTGCCGGGCACCCTGTTCTTCCCGGAGAATCCCTCGCTTGGGAACGACCTCGCCTTCCTGAATGTCGGGGCGCTTCACGAGGACAGGATTGTGAAGGGTTTAAGATGCCTCTCGACGCTGATTTGAAGAAAAGTTAATTAACCCGTTTCAAAGGTGATCCAGTGTGAATGATGAACCCATACAGGGTAGAGGAGCTGTTCGCGATGACTTGGCCGCTCCAGTCTGACACACTTAGATCCTTCGTCCGGAGGACGGGAAGAGAACCAGCCAGTAAGGTCCTCAGAGGGAGGCGGGCGGTCCAAACCAGTCTCCCGGGCTTCCTTCTCCTCCTTCTTCTCCCCCTCCTCCTGCTCCTTGTTCTCGGGACCGCATTCGCTTCGGTCTGCGAGCTCCCCTGCAATTCCAACTGCCCGAAAACGAACCTTTCCAATCCGATATGCGAGCCTCTCTCGTTTTCAGCGGAAGCCGACATCGAGAACCAACTCCTTCTTTCTGGGGAGGCGACAAACTCGACGATAACGGTAATCAACTCGGAAAACCTGACGCTGACCTGCGTCTATTCCCTTGACGGAGCCGACCGGTTGAATCCGGTTTCGGTTGGCGAGGAGGCGCGCTCAACAATAGGATTCGAGCAGATTGTCGCGCCCTCGGACAATCCCGGCTACCAGCAAAGGGTTCCGGTGAGCTACAAAGTGAGGTGCGAAGCAAGGGTTGTGAACGCAAGCGGAGGGAACTACTTGTGGTGCGGAGCGGGCTGCGTGGAATTCTCGGGGTTCTACCAGTATCCGACCATTGAAGTGGTGCGGGAATACCAGGAAAGGAAGCTTGTCGCATCGACCGCCCTCAACCAGGCCCTTCTCGCGCTCAGCGAAGCCCAAAAACTGATTGAGAAGGTGAGACAGGCCCTCGAGCTTGCGCCCGCGGGATTCGATACAAGCTTCGCCGAATACCGCCTTTTGCAGGCTGAAAGCGGGGCAAACGAATCCCTTCACCTGTACGGAAGCGCCTCATATTCATTCGACCAGGCTCTCTTCGAGAACGCAAGCTATTTTGCGGGGGCCGCCGCCTCCGCTGCGAACGGCGCAAGAAGTTTCGCAAACGAAGCATACTCGAGCCTTGTGTATTATTCCCCGACATCCAAGAACTATCTTGACTGGTATGTCAACACTACCGGGATAATGCTTGGAGAACTCGAGGAACTCCTCGGGACAATCGAGCCGATTGCCGAGAACGCTCCCGAAATCCTCGGCGGGGCATTTGCCGAATGGACCGAGGATTTAAGGATTGCAAAGGACCTGCTTGAGGAAGCGAAGAACAAGCTCAGGGAGGGACGGGAGGCGGAGGCTCTCGGGCTCCTGCAGAGGGCAAGGGAGCTCCTGCTGAAACTGAAGCAGTCAATCGAGAAGACGTTCGACAGGGTCTACTCCGAGCTGATGAAGGTCGCGATAAACTCCCGGCGCTCCGCTGAAGCAAGCAAAATCTCCCTTGAATATCTTGTCAACGGCACCGCGTCGTTCAGGGGAGTGAACAGCCAGGATTTCACTGGAATATACCAGAATTTCGAGAGGGCCGGATTCTTCCTCGAAAAGGCAAGGGGCAGCATAGAAACCGCGGAAAATTCTACCGTGCAAAGCCAGCTGAGGCGGGAAATCAACCTTGCCCTCATACGGGTTGCGAACGCGAGGGTCGAGCTTTCGATTGCACTCATCAAGTACAAGTTCGCCACCTTCAAGACCGAAACCCTTGTCGCAATACTTTCAATACTGTCCGCGGCAATTTCAATAGGGATTCTGATTGCGGACCTTCGGGGAAACAGGCGCAAGGAAACCCTGGCCCTGGTTAAAGTTGCTGCGCTTGATGACGGGGGGAAAACGGGTGCTTCCGGGAAAAAGGGGGTTGGCGGGGGAAAACGGATGCTTCCGACAATTGACGAGCGCTACTAATCAGAACGACTCCTCGACGCTTTGGGAAAGCTCCCTGTGGAGTTTCCGCACGTATTCCCGAAGCGCTTCCTTTATCTTTTCCTCGGAAACCGCCTCATACGTGTAGTAAAGCCTCCTGTGGGGTTTCACAGTCCTCAAAACCAGCCCGGCGGAAACAAGATTACAGAGGGAACGCTGGGCAGTCGTCCTGTCCCGCCCTATTCTCCGCGCAACAGACTCGACATCGACAGTCCCCTTGGAAACTATGACCGTCCGGAAGGTCGCGACCTCTATTTCCCTCAGGCCGAAAACAAGCTTCAGGAGCTCCTCTTCCCCGACTCGACCCGAAAAATTGACCTTCCGTATTATTTCGACGCGTATCATCCGTGTTCAGGAATATCGCACAGAAAGAGAATAAAAAGCTTGTCTTATCCGGGGCGTCCTTTCGGGGGAACCCGTTGGGGAACCCGTTGGAGAACCCGTTGGAGAACCCGTTGAAAGCCTCCGGGCAGTTTGCAGGGAAACCCTTAAAAGGGAAGCTATTCCTGCGTGGAAAAATCAGGCTGGTGAAAAGAGCGACAAAATGGCGACGAAAGGCGAAGGCACGAACACAACCAAGAAAGACGGCGACGAGAGCTGGGAAAAGGACGAATGGGGCTCTGACGAACTTGATGATGATGACAAAGGGGAAGAGTGGGAACCGCCTGAAGAGGAAGAGGACGACGAGCCTGAAGAGGAAGAGGAACCGGAAAGCGAGTCCTGACCCTTGAGCGGAAAAATCCGCACGATTTGTTTCTGATTTGCTTTGGCGGCGCGCCGGAGCAGGGGCGGGGAAAACTTATTCGGGCGCCTGTCCCCTCTGTATCTCGCGGCTCACCTTCTTCAGGAACTCGGGGGTCGGCTGGGAGATTATCCTGGAAATGCCTTCCTGTTTGTTGAGGTAAACCCCGACGAGCTGGTCGCAGTCCTTCATCACGTTATCGTTGTGGGTTATCACTATTATCTGGGATTTGGCGGAATATGTCGAGAGCAGGGCAGCAAGCTTCTCCGAGTTTTCCTTGTCAAGGGCGGCGTCGACCTCGTCGAAAATGTAGAAGGGCGCCGGAGAGTGCTCCTGAATCGAGAAAATGAAAGCAAGCGCGGCAATCGTCTGCTCCCCTCCGGAGAGCAGGTCTATCCTGGAAACCTCCTTTCCCGGAGGCTTGGCAACTATTATCAGTCCGCCCTCGAAAACCGATTCCGGGTTCTCAAGGGAAAGCTCGCCCATTCCCCCGGAAAGGCGCGAGTAGATTTTCGCAAAGTTCTCGGCAATTGAATTGTAGTGCTCCATGAAAACCTCCTTCTTTCTCGTCTCAACGGCTTCCATGAACGTGAGTATTGACTGGCGCTCCTCCTCGAGCTTCGTCTTTTTCACCTCAACATCCTTGAACTCCACCTCGGCCTCCTCAAACTCGAGAAGGGCGCGCTGGTTTATCGCCCCGAGGCGCGCAATCCTATCGGAAATCACAGACAGCTTTGCCGAAAGCTTTTTCACAGTTCCCGGAATGAACTTGAGCCTTCCGGAAATCTGGACGGAAAGCTCGGCTATCTCCTTGTCCTCCCCCTCAATCCTTATTGAAAACAGGGATATTTTGCTTTCAACAGCGCTTTTCCGGGCAAGAAACTCGTACTTCTTCCTCTCGTCTTTCTCGAGCTCCTTGGCCATCGACTCCTTGCGCGCAGCCTCGTCTTTGAGATCCTTCAGCTTTTCCTGGACCAGCTTGTCGAACTCCTCCGCCTGGGTGCGCAATTCGGCGGTTTCCTTGCCGAGTTTCTCCTTTTCGGAAAGAAGCTTTTCCTCCTCCTTCTCAAGGCTTTTCACAAGGCGACCCAGGCTCTCTATCTCGGGCACGAGATAGTTCTTTATCCGGAGGTTGTTCTCGGAGACGTCAAGGGAACCCTCCGAATGCCTTTTCCGGAGCGCGGCGTGGGCCTCCTCGCTTTTCTTGATTCTGGAAAAATCGAAATCGGATTTTCTTGCCGGGGGCGTTATTTCCGAGAGCTTCTTCTCCTCCAAAGCCCTCAGTTCCCTTGTCCGGGCGAGCTCCGAAAGAATCCGCTCCTTTTCGGAAAGGGCCTTGTTCCGCTCAGTCTCGGAAGCTTCTATTTTCTCGGAAAGGCGATTCTCCTCCGCAAGGTCAAGTTTCCCGGGGGACCTCTTCGCTATTTCCGAGGAAATGCGCGCCCCCTCGGACTCGATTGAGGCAATTTCCGAGGAAAGCTCGAGAGCCCTTTTTTCAATGGAGTCCCTCCTGGCCTGGGCAGCCTCAAGGAGCTCCCGCTCCGATGAAAGCTCCGCCTCAATGGTTTCCCGAAGGACGATTTCCCCTACCTCGACAATCCGCCCGTTGACTGAGACGATTTCCCCGTCCTCTGTCAGGGCGTTGCCATCTTCGAGGGCCTCCCTGAGGCTCGGGACGATTTTCCGCCCCTTCGGGAGAACAAATGACGAGAGGGCGGCTGAGATTCTCCTGTCGGAGAAGGGGACGAGCTTCTCAAGCTGTTCAGCCTCCCGGGTCGAGGGCGCGCCTTCCCCGAGAATCAGGATTGACAGGCGTCCGAAACCGCCTTCCCTCTTCACATATTCGGCAATCTCGAGGGCGGTCTTCCTGTCAGAAACGACAACTGAGTTGGGAAGGAGGGAGGTTCCAAGCAGTCCAATTTTCTGCGGCGTCGTCCCCCGCTTGATGAAGGAGGAAAGCCTCCCGAGGAAACCGGGAAATTTCGCGGCAAGGTCCGGAACGCGGTCCCGCTCCGAAGAGGATACCTCGCCAAGCTTCCCGGAAATTAGGGAAACCTTCGAAACCTTTTCCGAATGCAGGGCGGTCGCTTCGGAAAGGGCAACCTTGATTTCGGAAAGCTCCTGCGAAAGCTTCCTTGCGCGCGCGATTGCGTCAGCCTGCTTCTTTTCGAGCTTCCCCGCTTCAGCAACCCTTTCGGCGTTTCTCCTCCTTAGCTCGGAAAGACCCTTCTCGGAATATTCCCGCTCCTCCTCGAGGCGGGATGCAAGGGACGCAAGCCGCTCGAGTTCGAAAGTCCCCTTGCGCTCTTCGGCGGAAAGCTTTGCAAGCACATCCTCAAAGCCCTTCCGGGCCTCCTCGTGCCGGTTCTGCGCCTCGCTTTCCCGTGAGAAAACCGAAAGGAGTTCCAGGCGGCTTTTCTCGGCCGCGGAAATCTCCGCCTCGAGCTGGGAAATCTCCCCTTGGATTTCCTCAACCCTTGCGCGCCTTTTCGAAAGCTGGGCTTCCAGTTCGGGGATTTCCTTTGAGAGGATTGCCTCCCGCCGCTTCTTTCCGGAAAGGACCTGCTCGTCAATCTGGGCTGCGCGCGCGGTTTTCGCCTGAAGCGAGCCTGAAATGCGTTCCGACTCCTTCACTATCTTCAGGTTCTCCCCCGACTGGAGCTGGGAAAGCTTCCGGTCAACCGCGGAAAGCTCCTTCTTCTCGCCATCAACCTTCGCAGAGCATTCTGAAAGCTGGGCGTCGACGGAGGCAAGGCCCTTCTCCTCGGACTCGCGCTCGCCAAGAAGCTTCTGCCTGCTTTCCTCGCGCTCCTCGAGGCGCCGCTTCACAATCGAATCCTCGAAAAGCTTCCTGACTTCAAGGAGCTTCCCGAACCGTGCAGCCTGCTCCCGTTCCTTCTTCAGGCGCTCAAGGTTCCGCTGCCTTTCGCGCAGAAGGCCGTTTATTTCGTTGACTTTCTGCTCGACGACCGCGAGCTCAAGGAATGCCTTGTGCTTCTTCTCGTCATACTCGCGGATTCCCGCAAGTTCCTCTATTATCTGCCGCCGCTCGTCCGAGTTCTTCTTGACAAGCCCGGCGATCTCCCCTTGCTGGACAATGTTGTGGCCGTCCGGAAAAACCTTCGCCTTTGCAAGGATGTCGACCACCTGGAATCGCGTCATCCTCCGTCCGTTGACCCGGTATGCTGAAAGTCCGTCGCCCCTGACGCGCCTGGAAATCGTCAGAGCAGCCCCCCAGTCCTCGCCAAACTCCCGCTCTGAATTGCTTATTACAAGGCGGACCTCCGCATATTCCGGCTTTATCGTCTTGGAATTGAATATGAGCTCTCCGCCGCGCTTTGCGCGCATTGCGGTTATGCGGCTGCTCCCGATTACGAAGAATATCGCGTCCATTATGTTGCTTTTTCCGCTGCCGTTGGGCCCGACAATTCCGGTGAGCTTTTCGGAGAAGTTCATCGTCGTCAGCCTTCCGAACGACTTGAAGCTCTTTATCGCAAGGGAAATGAGATGGGCCATCCAGCGAACATTGAAAAGCCCATGTTTTTTATATGTTGGGGCGGGCTTTTCGGGAGGATGGTGAGGCGCGCCCTTGCCCTGCTTGTTTTGGCTGTCCTTGCCGGCGCCCTTCTTCTTGCGGGATGCGCCGTTAAGGGGCTCGCTCCCGCAGCTCCGGCGGAGGAACTGCGGGCTGTCCCGGGTGGAGAGAACCTGACGGTCCGATTCATCTCGGTCGGGCAGGGAGATGCAATCCTCCTGAACAAGGGGAACTTCTCGGTTCTCGTTGACGGCGGAAAAGCCGGAAGCGAAGAAGCCATTTTCCTGGAAATGAACTCGACCGGGGACCGTTCAATTGAGCTTGTCGTCGCGACCCATCCCGATTCGGACCACATCGGGGGGCTTACGGGCGTACTGCGCGAATGCAACTTCACGAACGTCTGGGATTCCGGAATTGCGGAGGACACTGAAAGCTATCGCTCTTACATTTCCCAAGCCAACCGCGGGAACCTTGCATATCCGAAAAGGGGGGATTTTTTCAACTTCTCCGGAATCGAGATTTCCATCCTGAACCCGGGGAAGGGCGCCGGCGGCTTGGAGAAGAACGAGAACTCCGTTGTCCTTTGGATAAAATACGGAAGCTTCAGCCTGCTCCTGACGGGGGATTGCGAGGGTTCCTGCGAGACTGAGCTGGCGGTTCCGGACGTCGATGTCCTCAAGGTCGCCCATCACGGGAGCAAATATGCAACGAGCGCGAAATTCGTTTCAATTGCGAGGCCCGAGCTTTCGGTAATTTCCGTTGGCCTGAGGAACCCCTACGGTCATCCTGCGAACGAAACAATCAAGCGCCTGGAGGCTGTCGGAAGCAACGTCCTGAGAACTGACCTTGACGGGACGGTTGTCCTGACAACTGACGGGAAGAATGGATTCGCGGCCAGCCCCAATTAGTCTTTTAAGTTGGGGGGTGGCTTGTCCTTAATGGCAACCTCCCTTGCAGCTGCGCATTCCTCCGCAATACGAGCCGCGAAAGCGGCGGGCAAGGTTCTGCTCTCCAAGTACCGAAAGGCAAAAATCCTTGGCGAGAAGGGGAGCGCGTCAACTTACGAGCTCGTAACGACGGCGGACCTTGCTTCGGAGAAAGAAATTTTCCCGATCCTCAGGAAGACGGGAATCCCGATCCTCTCGGAGGAAACGCGGGCTGACGCGGAAATCCCCGAGAAGGGCCTCTGCTTTGCGGTGGACCCGCTTGACGGAACTGTCAACTACTCCTGCAAGATTCCGTTCTTCTCCGTCTCAATCGGAATTCTCAAGGACCGGGTGCCGGTCGCAGGCGCGATGCTCAACCCGGCAACCGGAGAGCTTTTTTCCTCCCTCAGGGGAAACGGCGCTTTCCTCAATGGAAAACTGATTTCCGTTTCAGGTAACGGGCTTCTCTCAAAAACCCTCATCAACCACTGCCACCGGCAGGGGAAGGAGGAAATCGGAAAGCTTTCGGGGGTTTACGAAAAGCTGAAGCTTGCTGGAAGGGATTTCAGGCGGCTTGGGGCGGGAACCCTCGACCTTGCCTGGGTTGCCTCCGGAAGGAACGACTGCTTCTTCACAATCGGATTCGGCGGACTCTGGGATGTCGCTGCGGGGGTTTCACTTGTGAGGGAAGCGGGCGGACGCGTGACTGATTTTTCCGGAAGGGATTGGACGATTGACAAACCGAACCTCCTTGCAACGAACAACAAAGAAATTCAAAGGCAGATGCTTGAGCTAATCGGCGCTCTGGGGGACTGAAAATGATCGACCTGATAGAATATGCAAGATTCCTTGTTTCCGGAAAGGGAGATTCAATCTGCACCGGAAGGGCGGATTCGGTATTCGGGATTGACTACCGGAAGCTTGCGCGGAGCGGAAAGAAATTGGTGATTTTCGATGCTGATGAAACACTTTCCAAGAACCACGGAAAGCTTCCGAAGGAAACCCTGGCGCTTCTCAGGGCCCTCCTGAAGCTTGGATTCAAGCTGGCAATACTTTCCAACTGCGGGAGGAAAAGACGCGAAGCGCTCCGGAAAATGCTCGGGCGGCTTCCGGTTCTCGTCGGGGAAACCGGCAACAAGCCGAACAGGGAGGGCTTTGCCAGATTGATGGCGGACGCCGGAGCAAGCCCTGAGAAAACCATTATGGTTGGCGACAAGCCCGGGGTTGACCTTTGGGGCGCTTACGTCTCCGGAATAAGAGAAAGAATACTTGTCGGGAAATATTCAGGACTTGGGGGAAGAAAGAAAAAGCTTTCCTGATTCGAGGATTACTGGAAGGCCCCTGAGAATGTTCACTGCAACCGCAGCAAGAACTGAAAGGTTTGTGAGAGGCGAAAGGAGTCCCCTTGCGAGGAAATCGGAATCCGGAAAATATTTCGCTGCAGTGCAAAGAAGGGCGAGAAGGGTGAATGCCGCCGCCTTCGATATCCCGGAAAGTTCGCGCATCAATCTTGAGGAAACAAGGAACTTGCCCAGTTTGGAATACCCTATCTTGTAGGGGACCTTGCCCCCGCGTGAAAACTCCGCGCCTCTGATTGAATCGGTCACAAGCCCCCTTGCGAGGAGGACCAGGGGCACCCAAAGCGGGACAAGCCCCAAATCCGAAAAGACAACGAACAGGGTAAGCTCTACAATCCTGTCCGCAAGAATGTCGAGGAATGCGCCGGCGCGCGTCGCAACCTTGAGCTTCCTTGAAACGTAACCGTCGGCGGAATCGAGCAGGAAATTGAGAAGTATCAGGAAAACCGCGGCGAAACCGCTCACGTAGGACTTGCCGAAATAAATGAGCAGTACGGCCAGATAGACGCCGGCAACCCGTGCAATTGTTATTGCGTTAGCCGGGTTCAGCTTTCCCATCTTCAAACCTCTTGCCTGGCCGCCCTTGCGAAAATCTTCCGCTCCCTTGGGCCGTCGAACTCCAGGAGGAAAACTGATTCCCATGCCCCGAGGAAAAGCTTGCCTTGTGAAATTGGCAGCAGCTTCGAGTTTCCGATCATCGCCGCCTTCAGGTGCGCCTTTGGATTCGACTGGTGGCTCCATTTCCCGGAGGCAAACTTCTCAAGGGCGAGGAAAAGGTCCGCAACGAACGTCTCGTCAGTTCCCTCGTTCACGACAACCGCTGCCGTTGTGTGGGGGCAGTAAACGAGGAGAGTCCCTTCCACGACCTTCGATTTCTCGACTATTTTCCGCAGTACGGGGGTTATGTCGACTGCCTGCTCCTCTTCGGTCGTGTTGAATGAGAGTATTTCCATCCGCCTAACCGAACGCCCCCAGAACGAAGGAAAAAAGCTCCTCCTTCAGGAGATATAGCTGGCTTGCAAGGAGGAAAAGGACGAATGCAGAATAGATCGCAAGAAGGAACTTGCCCTCGGACTTGCCAAGCTCATCCTTCGTCGTTATTATGTGCCAGAACGCGATGTTCGTCAGAAGGGAGAAAAGCGCAAGGGTTGAGAAGAAAGTCAGGTTGAGGGAAGCGCTCGAAATAAGGAGCCCGCTTCCAAGCACGAGAGTCAGGTTGGTTACCGTGCTTCCGAGGGAATCTCCGAGGGCAAGCCCGATGTGCCCTTTCCGGAACGCAGCAAGCCCTATTGAGAGCTCTGGAAGGGTTGTTCCAAGGGCGATTACAAGCGCCCCGAGTATTGACTCGGAAATCCCCGAACCTGCCGCAATTGAGGTTGCCGCCTTCACAACGAACCCTGCTGAAAAAACAACCAGGACCATCCCGATTAGGAGGTTAAGGAAGGAAATCGCGGTCGCCCTTTCCTTCGAGCCGAGATGCCCTCCTGAAAAAAACACCTTTTCCTCGAAGTGAAGGCGGGAAATTTTCGATGCGATCGTCGTTTTCCCCTGAGAATAGATGGATTCGGTTTCGTGGATGTTCAGCTTTTCCCGGAAAAGATAATAGCAGAAAAAGAAGAACGAGGCTACCAGGAAGATTCCGGCAAGCCGCCCGACCGAGCCGAACAGGAGAAAGATGATTGTGATCCCGGACGAAAGCAGGAGCGCTGTCGAAAGCTTCTTCACGGCTCTCTTGTTCCTGAATTTTTTCGGGTAAATGTAGAATGAGAGCCCGAGCACAAGCGCGATGTCGACGACGTTCGCCCCGAAAACGTTTCCGACTGAGAGGGCGAAGGTCCCTCCTGCGGCGGATGTCATTGAAACGAGAAGTTCCGGAAGGCTCGTAAGCACCGAAATCAGGATGAATCCTATTGTCAGTTCGCTTATCTTCAGGAGCCTGGAAATCCGTATCCCGCTCCTGACAACCCATTCGCTGAAGAGGGCAAGGGCGGTAAGGGAGATTGCGAGAACCAGCAAGTCAATCAAAAGAACTGACAATGTGCGAGAAGAAGCGGCTCAGCTTATAAAAAGTTTTTCGTATTCCGCCAGGCGCTCGGAAAAGGGCTGCCAGGTCATTGAGCCTGCTGAGGGGGGCCCGCCGTTGAGCTCGAAAGCCCGGTCGAAGAAACCCCTGAAAGAGGAATAGTCGGGAAACAGTTCCCCGAACAAATCGGATTGCAGGGCAAGGAGCTGGTATCTTATTTCTTCTGTGGCGCGCGCTCTCCCGCGCCTGTCCTGGGGGGGCTCGATCGGATAGCCGGCCCTTACTGCAAGGGGTTTCCTCCCGAAAGGGTCGCGGTCGCCCGAGAAACCCGTGTAAACCGGGAGGATTTTCGCCGAGGATGCCCTTGCAATCGCGACAGTTCCGCCGAAAAGCTTGGAAACCTCAAGGCGGGAATATCCGACCGGGTCGAATTCTTCCGGAACGTCTGCCTGCGGATATCTTGTTCCCTCAACTGAAATGAGCAGGACCTTTCCAGCATCAAGCCAGTTCTTGGCCGGGGCGAAGGTGTTTTTCCGAAGGAGAGGAACTTTGTTGGCTGCATCGAGAAGCGGGGAGCTTTCCCCGCCAGTCCAGTCAATTCCCAAAACTGAGCATTCCTGTTCGGAAAGCCTGTAAGCCCCGTCAGATTCGGCTTCTGAAAGGGGCCCAATGGCGAATACCTTGCAGTTCCCGTCAGCCCTAAGGACGATGGGAGTTTCGCTTCCTTCCTCAGCCTTTCCCCGATAAGCCGGAATGTGCTGGAGCCTTCCAACAAGCGGGTGCGTCTGGAGGCTTTCCTTGGCAACGACCGCGGTTTCGCCGAGCCGCCTTCGGAGTTCCGGGAGGAAAATCGCGAAACCGACGTCAATCGCACTGCTGTGCGGTCCGGTTGCAACAACAAGGGGACCCCTTTCCGGAACGCGCTCGTTTCCGGAGGGACGAACGTCATAAACAATCCTGAGAAGCGAAGGAGCGACGGCGCCCAGGGCAGCCTGAAATCTGGAGGGTTTGCTGAAATATCCGTAAATGGCTGCTCGGGAATCCATTCAGCCTTCCTCGGAGAAGAGCCCAAATATGCTTTAGGTAGATTGAGAGTTAAACCCGCAGGTTTAACTTTTTAAGGCGGGACTGCGGCCAATCCGGGCAATGGCAGGGAAAAGGGATGCTGGAACGGTCCTCTCCGCAACGGGGATTTCCAAATCCTTCAGAGAGAGGAAAATACTTTCCGGAGTCTCCTTTTCCGCGGGCAGAGGGGAGCTCATCGGGATACTCGGACCTTCCGGAGGGGGGAAATCTACCCTTGTGAAAATACTGCTGGGCATATTGAAGGCGGACTCCGGAAAAGTCGAACGAACCGGGAAAATCGGCTATGTTCCCCAGGCAGATTCCTTCTATCCATACCTGACAGTTCGGGAAAACCTCGAGTATTTCTCGGCTCTGCACGGGGAAAAGATTCCGGAAAAACTTTTCGGGCTTGACCCGGAGAAGCCGGCGGGAGAACTTTCCGGAGGCCAGCGGAAAAAGCTTTCAATACTTGCCGGGCTTGCCGGCGGCGCCGAAATCCTCCTCCTTGACGAGCCAACCGTCGGGCTTGACCCGCTCAGCAAGCGGGAGCTTCTGGATCTCCTCAGGAAGCTCAAGAAGGATGAGGGGAAAACAATCCTGGTTGTCACCCACAATCTTGCGGAAATAGAGGATTTCGACAAGGTTCTTGCGCTCTTTTCCGGAAGGTCCGTCGAATTCATTTCCCCGGAAAAGCTGAAGCGCAAGCACAATGCAAAAACGCTTGAGGAGGTTTTCGAGAAAATTGCGCTCGGACGGTAAGGGCCTGGCCTTGCGGACGCTTTGGAAAGACCTGCTCTATTTCCTCCGCTCGCGGAACTCGCTGATTCTCCTCCTCCTTGTCCCGGTTCTCACTGTCGCGATACTTGGAAACGTTTTCAACGAGAAAACCGCTTCCGGAATAAGCGTGCTTGTCTGTTCCTCCGGGGATGCGATTGGGGAAGCTTATTTCTCCGCCCTTTCAAGCGGGCCCTTCCGCGCGGAAATCTCGGGGGATTCCGGCTGCCTTGGGAGCGGCCTTACCCGGATTTCCTCGGGCAATCTTTCGGCAATAATCCTGGTCCCCAAAGGGGCGAGCGAGGACATCTCTTCGGGAATCGGCAGGAAAGTCCAGGTCTACTACGACAACTCGAGGGAGGATGTCTCCTCCCTGATACTTACATATGCTTCCGGGATAACCCAGGAAATTTCCGGGAATGTGTCCGAGTCCTTCATTGGAAGGGCGTGGGAAGGCCTTTCCAGGATGGGTGTTGAGCTTGAGATCTCCGGCGTTCAGCTTGAGCAGGCGCGCGGAAGGCTTTCCGAGGTTTCGGCGAAAATGGACTCGGCGAAGCTTGAGCTCGAGAACCTGTCAATTCTTTCCCTCGAGAAACGGATTTCCGAAACCTCAGGGTTCCTTTCCGAGCAGAAAGCCCAGCTCATTTCCGCGAACGGCACGCTGGACGTTTTGAAGGCGCGCCTTGAAAGCGCGAACGGGACCCTTAACGAATCCCTGCTTCTCCTCACCGAGGCGGATGCCCTCCTTGCCGAGGACATTAGCATGACTGAGGGGATACTCGATTCTGCAAGGGCGGTTGAGGGGCTTGTCAACTATTCCGCTTGCCTTCCCGGCCTCTGCCCGAACATCTCGTTCGCAGGACAGGTTCTCGAACCCCTTGAGGAAAGAGTTTGGCGGGAGAAGACGATGCGCGAGAGGATTTCGAAGATTTCCCAGAATCTCACGCTAATGCAATCCGAGCTTGAGAACGTTTCGGCTGGCGCGGAGAACCTTACCGCGGGACTCGGGATTGCGCTCTCAAAGCTTGGCGGGGCTGAAATCGCGCTTGCCGAGGTTTCGGAGACCCTTTCGGAATTCTCGGAAATCCGGAACTATTCGCTAAGGGATCTGGAATATTCAGCGGGGATTTTCGCGAACATAACCTCGGAGATAAACAAGGCAATACCGAGGCTTGAAGACGCCCGGAAAGCCCTCGAGACAATTTACTCGCGGGATCCGGAAACCGTCGTAAGCCCGCTTGCAGTTGAGGAGACGGAAGCGTTCTCGTCGAAGGGGTTCTCCTACATTTTCCCGTCAATCGCGGCAATCGTCCTGATGTTCAACCTTCTTTTGCTCGGCTCGGGGACGGTTTTGTTCGAGAGAAAGTCCGGGACGCTCCTGAGGACAAGCCTTGCCGGCAAGGGGACGCTTTTCTTCATACTTTCAAAGGCGGCAATCCTGACTTTGCTCGGGCTTGGGCAAACTCTCCTGATGACCCTGATGGGCCGCCTGTTCTTCTCCCTGAGAATCTCGAATCCGCCCGGATTTTTCCTCGGGATAGTCCTTGTGTCGCTTATGTTTTCCCTTGGAGGAATCCTGGTAGGCTTCCTTGTGCGGGACGAATCAAGCGCGCTGCTCGCGGTGGTGGGCTTCTCAATCCCATCCCTCTTCCTTTCGGGGGGGCTTTTCTCCTTCGAATTCCTTCCGGCAAGCCTCAAGAGCGTTTCCGGAGCGCTGCCGCTTGCGGTTTCTTCGGAAGCCCTGAGGGTTTTCGGGGTTTATGAAGGCGCGAACGTCCTTGCGTTCTCCGGCATTGCGCTATATTCTCTTGCGATTTTCGCGATTGCGACCGTCCTTTCCGGAAAGCGGCTTGAGTGATGCGCCCTCAAGAAGCCACCTTGAGCTTTCTACAAGTTCCAGTTTCTTCAGGGCGGCCTTTATCGGAAAGAACCTGAGCGGTTTTCCCCCTTCCGAGACAAGTTTTTCCCCGGGAGAAACCGGCTTTGCCCGGTGGAAGAAGACGATTGTGTGATAGCCGAACTGCGGGAAGACGGCTTCAAAATGCCCGAGAAACTTCCCGATTCTCACGCGCAGCCCGGTTTCCTCAAGGATTTCGCGCTTTACTGCGGCGGAAATTCTTTCGCCGAATTCAATGTGGCCGCCCGGAAAGACCCATTTCATTTTCCCGTTGTTCATCAGCTCTTCCTGAAGAAGGACCCTTCCGCGCGAGTCAACAACAACCCCTGCGGCAATTGCCTCGGGGGCCTTCGGGACGAGTCTGCCGGCCATTCTTGCCCGGAAAGGTTCATCGGCAGTTTAAAAACTTCCCGGCCTTCCAGAAAACCGGTGAAAAAATTCGGCAAGCAGCCCGATTAAAATCCCGGAGGGGAAGGAAAGGAAAAACGAATATGCCCCGAACAGGAGAAAGGTGAGAACGCGCGGATAGGACTGGAAGCTCGCCAGAGAAAGAGCGAGAAATGAGAAAAGATTCCCTGCAAGGACAATAGAAGAAAAGACAATCGGCGCGCGAGCCAGCTGGAAGAACCGGCAGGCGGAAAGGAAGATTGCGCTGGCGGAACAATGGATTAGGAAAAGTTCCAAAGGGAGCTGGCGGAAAATCAGGATTGAAAGCAGGAGGATTGCTGCTGAAGCGAACCAGAGTTTCTCGGGGGGCTCACCAGGTCTCATTGTGTATCCGTTCCTTCCTGAACCGCTCTTCCGGAGCGGGCTTCTCAGCGGGATAGCCAACCGGGATTATGCAAAGGGGCAGGATTCCTTTCGGAAGCTTGAGCGCTGCCCTTGCGCGGGCAATCCGGTCCTCCGAAGGATAGAGGGCAACCCAGACCGAACCGAGCCCCAGAGCGTGGGATGCGAGGAGGATGTTCTCGGCAGCGCAGGAAAGGTCCTCGACAAGGTGGAGTGACGCGCCCTCCCCGCAAACGACAATTGCGGCTGATGCGCGGGCAACCATTCCGGAGTATTTTCCGGTTTTCGAAAGGGCTTCGAGCCGGTCTCTCTCACGGACAAGAACGAACTGCCAGGGCTGCTCATTGTGCGCTGAAGGGGCGGACATCCCGGCCCTCAGGAGCGTTTCAATCTCGGACTCCCGTATTTCCTTCCCCGAATATTCCCTGATGCTCCTCCGGGAGAATATCGCCTCAAGCGCATCCATTCCGGAAAGGAAACCAAAACAAATTAAAACGCTTTCGTTTCCTTTCTTGCCATGCAGGCAGCTGAACTAAACCAGACGCTCATGACTCGCGCACTGAAGGAAGCGGAAAGGGGAGTGCGGAGGAAAAAGGGGGGCCCGTTTGGCGCGGCGATTGCGAAAAAAGGCGGGAAACTGGTTTCAACCGGGGTGAATATGGTTCCCTTCTCGAACGACCCGACCGCCCATGCAGAAATTGTTGCGATAAGGCGCGCGTGCAGGAAGCTCGGCACGTTCAGCCTTGCCGGATGCACGCTTTACTCGACCTGCGAGCCCTGCCCAATGTGCCTCGCTGCAATAAACTGGGCGCGGATTGACAAGGTCTATTACGGGGCAACCCGAAGGGACGCTGCCAAGATAGGCTTTGACGACGAATTTTTCTACGATGTTCTGAGGGGAATAAAAACCGGAGTTCCGAAAAAGATGCTTTTGAGAGAACGCGCCCTTCCGATAATGCGGGAATGGTTCCTGAAAAAGGACAAAGTGGAATATTAAAAAACAAAGGGGGTTTGGCGAGCCCCGCCTGCCTTCCTCAGTCAGTGCATCAGCAAGCCGATGAAAATCGGCGCGAACACAAGCGAAATCGTGTTCAGCAGTTTCACGAGCACGTGGAGCGAGGGTCCCGCGGTATCCTTGAACGGGTCGCCGACAGTGTCGCCCGCGACTGCTGCTGCGTGCGTTACCGATCCCTTTCCGCCATATGCTCCGCCCTCGATGTATTTCTTCGCGTTGTCCCATGCGGCGCCTCCGGTGTTCATCAGGAGCGCAAGAACTATTCCGCTCATTGTCGAGCCGACCAGAAGCCCCGCAACCGCTGCAGGACCAAGGAGAAGACCGACAACTATTGGCGCGCCAACAACAAGGATCCCCGGAACAACCATTTCCCGAAGTGCGGCTTTTGTGCTTATGTCGACGCATCTCGCATAGTCCGGCTTTGCCTTCCCGGCCATCAGGCCCTTTATTTCCTTGAACTGCCTCCTGACCTCGTTGACCATTTCGAAGGCAGCGTTCCCGACCGCGCTTATCGCAAAAGAGCTGAAAAGGTATGGGAGGGCTACTCCGATGAACGCCCCGACGAAAACGCTCGGAATCGCGATGTCGACGACGGTGAGCTTGGTTATCTCGAGATATGCCGCGAAAAGAAGGAACGCAGAGAGCGCCGCCGAGCCCATTGCATACCCCTTCGTAAGGGACTTGGTCGTGTTCCCGAGGGAATCGAGCGGGTCGAGTATCTTGTCCCTGACTCTCTTGTCTATTCCCGCCATTTCCCCGATTCCTCCGGCGTTGTCGGAAATCGGTCCGTAGCCGTCCATCGCAAGGATGAAGACCGCCGTTGAAAGCATTCCGATTGTCGCAACTGCCGTGCCATAGATTCCGCCCGCAAATCCGGCTCCTCCGGCGCTGCCAAGCGAATAGGCCCCCAATATTGCAACGCACATCACGATTACCGGCATTGCGGTTGATTCAAGCCCCACTGCAAACCCCTTGATGAAGTTCGTTGCGGCTCCGGTCTGGGATGCCTTTGCAATGTCCTGGACCGGCTTGTATTTCTTCGCTGTGTAGTATTCTGTTATGTAGCGGATTACGATTGTCGTTGCCATTCCGACAAGGGATGCATAAAAGAGGTTCATGTTGCCCTTGAGGAAAATCTGCACGAGGAAGTAAAAGGCAACGGCTGAAAGGATTGACGAGACGTAAAGCCCCTTGTCCATTCCCCTGAGCGGGTCGTCGTTGTCCGACTTGACGCTGACGAAGAACATCCCTATTATCGAGGATATTATCCCCGCTGCCCGCGCAACAAGGGGAAAAAGAACCGCGCCTATCCCGTAGACCGGCATCAGTGCGATTCCAAGAATCATTGCGCCGATGTTCTCGGCCGTGCAGGATTCGAAAAGATCCGCGCCCCTTCCGGCGCAGTCCCCGACATTGTCCCCGACAAGGTCCGCGATAACGGCGGGGTTCCTCGGGTCATCCTCGGGAATGTTCTTCTCAACCTTCCCGACAAGGTCCGCCCCGACATCGGCAGCTTTGGTGTAAATCCCTCCGCCAAGCTGGGCGAACAGGGCAACAAAGCTTGCGCCGAACCCGAGTCCGATTATTTCCGTCGGGTTCCCGAATACAAGGTAGAGAACCGAGACCGAAAGCAGGCTCATCCCGACAACCGAGAGTCCCATTACCGCGCCTCCGCGGAAGGAAACCTTGAGCGCCTCGTTAAGCCCGTACTTTTCAGCAGCCCGGGTTGTCCTGCTGTTCGCCCGGACCGCGACCCACATGCTTACATAGCCGGCGAGTCCGGAGAAGAACGCGCCTATCATAAATGAAATCGCGGTTTTCCAGGAAATGAAGAACCCGATTGCAATTGCAAGGACGACGCTCATGAATGAAATAGTGACGTACTGCCGCTTCAGGAAAGCCATCGCGCCCGTCTGGATTGCCCGGGCGATCTCCTTGATTTTGCTGGAGCCCTCCTCCTTCGAAAGAATGTCCTTCACAAGATATGCCGCAAACGCAAGCCCGAAAAGGCTCGCTCCTATCGCATATTTAACTACCATGGGCGGCTCGCGGGGCTGTCGATTTAAAAGAGTTTTTATGAGATTCGGACGGGACAGAAACCGGCAAATGATTTAATCGGGCGCATGCGAAGCCGGGTGAAATGGACGGTCGCCGCGTAATAATGACTGAAGGGCTAACGAAGATTTTTCCGGGAAGAACCCGCGCGGTGGATTCTGTTTCGCTCTCGGTTGAGGCAGGAAGCATTTTCGGGTTCCTCGGGCCGAATGGAAGCGGGAAAACCACGACAGTCAGGCTGCTGACGGGCCAGCTCAAGCCGACTTCAGGGCGAGCGCTTGTGCTCGGGATTGATCCGGAGAAGGAACCGATAAAGGTCCGGGAGGCGGTCGGGATAATGCCCGAGCAGGAAACTCCTCCGAGCTTTCTCACCTCCGAGGAATATCTCCAGTTCGTTTGCAAGATACGGGGAGTTGAGAGGGCTGAGGGGGCTGAAAAGAAAATCTCCCGGTGGCTTTCCTTCTTCTCCCTTGAAAGCGAGCGGGACACGCTTTGCAAGGACCTTTCCCGGGGGACCCGGCAGAAGCTGATGTTCGCCCAGGCGTTCATACACGAGCCGAAGGTTGCCTTCATTGACGAGCCCCTGATAAACCTCGACCCGATAGTCCAGAAGAGCGTCAAGGAATTCCTTACCGGGTTTGCAAAAAGGGGGGGGACTGTTTTCTTCTGCACGCACGTCCTCGAGGTTGCCGAGAAGCTCTGCACGGATTACGGGATAATTTCCGGAGGAAAACTGCTTAAGACGGGGAAAATATCCGACCTTCGGAAGCGGGGGAAAAATCTTGAGCAGGTTTTCTTCAGCCTGGTCTCTTCCCCTCGGCTGCGAAGAGGGAATCCCCGAGGGAGAAAATGACCGGCTGGCTTGGGGGGTTCCGGGAGTTCAGGCGGTTCCGGGAAATACTGAAGTGGCAGGTTGCCGAGGAATGGAGAATCCACACGCTCCTTTTCGGCAAAGTCCCCTTCCTCCTTTTTCCAGCGGCCCTTTTCTCAATCTCGCTGATTCTTTCAATTCTGTTTTCAGTCTTCCTCCTGGCAATCCCGGCGCGGGACTTTTTCCTCGGAGTCGCCGGCTTTTGCATTGTCCTGGGCTTCTCGGTAGGGGCGTTCGGGATTTTCGGACGGGAAATCCTGAACAGGCGGTTCGGCCAGGCAAGCCTTGTTTCCTATTCCTCGAGAATCCTCCCGGTCAGCGACAGGCTGATTTTCCTGGCGTTCATCCTCAAGGATTCTTTCTACTACATCCTCCTCTGGCTCGCCCCGTCCCTCCTAGGGCTCGGGCTCGGAATCAGGATTTTTGCGGTAGTTGCCGGGGCGGGCTTTTCTCTCCCGGGGCTTGCAGCGCTTGTTTTCGAGGGAAGCTTGCTTTTCCTTTCGGGGATGTCGCTTTCGTTCTTCCTTTCAGGGGTTCTTGTGAAATCCAAGGCGGTTTTCCTTGCAGCTGTTGTTTCCTGCGCTTTTTTCGCAAAGGCATTTTGGAGTGAATTCCTTGGCCTGATTTCATTTTTCCCGGAGAATTTTTCACTTGCCAATACAGCCGGCTTTCTTCTTGCGGCAGCAATCCTTTCCGCAGGCGGGCTGGTCCTGCTCGAGAACGACTATGCTGAGAGCGTCTCGAAGCCGAAGGGGGGAAAGAAGCACCTTTTGCTCCTGAAGAATCTTCCGGCAAGGTTTGCTTTCGTTGGGAAGGATTTCCTTGACCTGCTCAGAAGCGGGGGCGGCCTGGGGCGGGTGATTTTCGCTTTCCTCGTCCCTCTTGGCGCGGTCTGGTATCTCCTTTCGAAGCTTTCGGCAATCGCCCCCGAGCTTCCGGTCTTCCTTGCGTTCGCCATCTTCACTGGGATTGTTTCCTCCTCAATGTACAACTGGCTGACTGAGTTCGATTTTCAGGCAGCATATTCCTTCCTTCCGGTTAGAAAATCCCAGCTGATTTGGGGAAAGCTTTCCGGCTATGCTATCCTGAACGTCCTTCCGGTCGCCCTGATTGTTTTTTCCGGCGTTGCCCTCGGTGAGGGCTTTTTTGGGATTCTTGAAGCCGTTTTTTCCTGCCTGATCTTCTCAGCATATTCGCTTTCAGTGACGGTTTTCCTGACGGGGCTTGAGCCTTCCCTGCGCCTTTACGGCGGATGGGCTTTTGCGAAATATTCGGCGCTGATAGCAATCCCCTCCGGAGCTTTCGTTTTCCTTTCCCTTGTAAGCTGGCCTGGCTCCCGGAGTCTCCTCCTCCTCCTCCTCCTGCTGATGCTGGTTCCGCTCTCAGCAGTTCTGCTTTCTCGGGCTTTCCGGAAGTGGGCGGATTTTGAAGAAACTTTCTTTTGACAAGCACTAGATTCTCCGGAGCCCGGAGATTTTCCTGAGGTTCCGGACCCGCTCCTCGGCCGGCAGCGCGGACCTGAAAAGATTCCAGAAAACCTTCTGCATCCAGCCGACCCATTCCTCGTCATATATCTTGTAGAAGACATAGGTTTTCCGCTTCAGTTCGCCCCTCTCATAGTTGGAAGGCGAGAGCGTTTCCTTGAACTGGACAAGATTCTTGTCAACGATGAATGCCCGCAAGGGGTGCTGGGCGCACCTGACTTCGATTGCGTCCCGGCCAAGCCGCTCGTTCACCGAATTGAGCTTTTTCCAGCTTTGGATTGCGGAAATGTCGAGGTTGGACACGAGAAATTTCACCGAAACTCCGGCGCGTCCGAGCTCCTCGAAAACATCAACCATCTTCGTCCCTTTCTGGACAAGGTTCGCCCAAGAAAGGTTCCCCGAGAAAATCAACACTTGCTCTTTCGCGCTTCTGAGGGGTCCGACCAGGTCCTGCCTGACTTCCTTCGTATCGTCAGCCTGCTCCTCAAGATATGCCTCCTTCTTTTTGTCCGGAACGAACTGGTAGATGTCGAAAGGCGAGAAATCAGACTTGTTCCTGCCAATCTCAATCTGCCTGAAAAGCTTTTCCTGGAGCGCTGTTGAATGCGGGCGCTCGATATTGCTCCAGTAGACAAGCTTGAGCGCGCCCCTCGTTCCCCCGCGGAAGGTGTGCATTGCCAAGGTGCCCTCCTCTGAAGCAATCCTTTCGACATAGCTTTCGGCAGTCCGCCAATTCTTCTTCAGGAGCTCGGCGATTTCCTGGACCGTCCTGGGGCGGGTAAGGACGAATTCCTCAATCTGTCGGGAGATTTTCCTGTCGAGCATCCTCCGGAAAGGGCGCGCGTCCCTTTTTAATAATATACAACAGTGAGGTTGAAAATAGGTGAGAAACGGCTATAGGAAATACAACACTCTTCTAGTGAATGGATGTTTCCTCAATCGGCGTCAAGGAAATCCTGCCCTGGGCTGCCCTTGAGGGAAGGCTCCGGAAAGTCGGGATTGTCGGGAGCGAGCAAATCCCCAGGAAGGATCGGGGGGTCTACAAAAGAACTTTGATTGAGTCGGAGGCGGTCAGGCCCGAGGAGCTCAACCTGACAACCGAATATCTTGTCCGGGAGACGGTCCTTTTCCAGGAGAAGCTCCGAGAACGTCTTCACAAAGACGCGGGGATTGACACGCTCAATCTTTCTGGACTTGCAATCCTTGAAACTCCCGACGGCGAAGTCGTTCTTGCTCCGCCGATAGTCGAACAGGGGAAATATTTCCTCGCCTGCCCCCAGCAAATCGAAAGGGGCTGCAGCAAGCTTTCCCTCCCCGTCCTCATTGACGGCGGACATCGAGCATATCTCGGCCTCAGGAACGGAGAGGAAATCCTCATTGCAAAAGTTTCGGGGGTTGACGAGCTTTTCCAGGTCCCGATTGTCCCGAACGGATGGAACGATGTAATGATTGTCGACAGGATTCCATCCCGCCAGTTCAAGAAAAGGTATCTTGGGGAATCCTTTTGGCTTTACCGGGACCTTTCAGCTCTCGGCTCGAAGGGCTATCGCGAAGGGGGACGCTAGTGGCAAGAATAGCTGCTTTCGAGGGGATGAGCGGGACCGGGAAGACGACCCAATTAAAGCTGATGAAGAACCGACTTGACGCGCTGGGGATTGAAGCGCACGTTTTCAGGGAACCAAGCGGATTCGCGGACGGTCTGATAAAGAAATACCGCTCAGAAAGGCCCTCGGAGCTCAGGGACCCTTATGTCGAGGCATTCCTTTTCTCGGCTGACAGGAGAAAGCAGTTTGCCGAGGAGATTTCTCCGCTTCTTGAAAGGGACTGCCTGATATTGATGGACCGGAGCAAATATGCCGCTCTCGGCTACCAGACGGGACTCCCTGCCGAAGAGCTGAAGGCGCTCAATTCATTCTTCCCCGACCCTGATCTTGCCCTTTTCTTCGTTTGCGAGCCGGAAATAGCTTTCGCACGGGTCAATGAAAGGGAGGGTGAAAAACAAGTTTCCGAAGAGCTTCAGAAAATGCATCAACTGAGGGAAAATTTCGAGGGTCTTGCGGCAAGCCTTCCGAATTCTGCGCTCATCTATTGCGGAGGGAGCGAGGGAGCGGTTTTCCAGCAGGTAAGAAGCAATGTTTACGGACTACTCGGGATGCCGATGAAGAAAATAGTTTTCCTTGACAAGGACGGGGTTCTTGTCGACAACTCAAAGTGCCCCCCGATAATTCCAACTGACGAGATATATCCGGAAAGCCTCCCGGCGCTTCGGCTGCTGAAAGAGCAGGGATACGCGCTGCATATAGTAAGCAACCAGTCCTGGATAGGAAAGGGGCTGATGAGTCCTGCGGAAGTTGAAGGAGTCTTCAAACGGCTCGTTCAAAGGTATGCAGACGCCGGAATCGAAGTTGACAGCTATTCATACTGTCCCCACACGAAGGACGACGGCTGCGAATGCAAAAAGCCGGGAACGGGGATGTTCGAGCAAATACTTGAACGGGAGACCGGGGACGTCCGGGCAAGCCATTTCATAGGGGATGATTTGGAGAAGGACGGCGGCGCCGGAAGAAGGGCTGGCCTGAACACGATCATCCTTGGGCGGGATTCAGAAAACATTCTCGAAGCTGCAAGAATGATCGTTGCCTACGGCAGCCGCGGGGCCGATTGGCTTATTGCTTGCCCCCGCCGAAAATAGCCTTGAAGAAGTTCGCGATTGCCTCGAAAATCGGGGAGATTATCGGGATTTCGAACTTGGGCGCGGGAGGCTCGGGCTGCGGGTTGAGCTTGCTGTCAACTGCCGGGGCTGGGGCGCCATCTTCATTTTCTCCGCCCGGAAGCTGCAAGTCCCCTGAGGGAGGCTCGGGCTGCGGGTTTATCCCTCCGGTTTCTTCAGCGGGGCTTTCAGGCTGAGGACCTCCTTGAATCTGGGTTTCGTTGCCCAAGGCCGGGACGGAACCGTCGAATCCGCCTCCTGAGGAAGAAGAGCTTCCTCCGGATGACGAGCTTCCCGAAGAGGACTCCGGAATCACTGCCTCGGGTTCAATTGTCGTTGTGACAACTGGGTCGCTTTCCCCGGGATCCGGCTCGGTAAAGTTGGTTGAGACGTTTTCAGGGATTTTGAAAAAGTCGAACTTCGTGTCGCCGAGAAGGTCCTTCAAGCCCGGGATGAAAATGGTCCCGTTCCCTGAGGAACTCTCGTTTTCGGAAGGCGTGCTCTCGTTTGCAAAGATGCCTAGGATTTCCGGGTCTATCTCAAGCGGCAGGAAGGGCATTATCGTGATGTTCGGGGCAGGTGGCGTGTGCAGCCAGACAACGTTGTTCTTCGTAAGGGCTGCCTTTGACATTGCGGCAACCCAGGGGACCTGGACTTCCCAGTTCTTCCCGAGAGTTGACGTGCTATAGGAACTCACCCGGTTGCCTGTCGAAGCCGGATATATTGTCCCTATTGCAGTCGTTATCACCGCCTCTGAGCCGTCGCTGCTCAGGGTTATTGACTGGGCAATCTGGCCGACCGGAAGAGAAAGCGATGCAGAGGAAACCGAGGTGTAGAGATAGGACGCGTCAGGGACGGAATAGTCCGGGTTCGAGATAGAGGGCGCCTTCAACCCGGAATACTTGTATATTTTCGGAGTTCCGCTAACCCTTCCGACAGCGAAAAGCGTCGTTCCATCCGAGCTTGCCGCAAGTGCAACAGGAACATATCCCGTGCTCCACTTGTGTTTCCGGTAGGGCGTCAGGGGCGAATAGTAGTTTATGAACGGCTGGTTCTGCCTTGTGATGTAGAGGCGCGAAGCACCGGACATTACAACGCTCGTTATCCCGCCAATCGAATAATAGCCAAGGGGATGGTAGTAGAGGCGGTTCATAAGCCAGTTAACCTCATAGAGGCGAGCGTAGGAATCCCATCCGCCGAAGAAAACCTTCATTCCCGAGGGGTCGGAGGTCATTGAAAGGATTGGGAAAGCCGTTGGCGAGCCGAGGAGGTTCACTGTGTTTACCATCGCGCCCGAAGTCCCGGGAGCGTAGACAAACACCATTGACCGCCCGGTATCCTTGTGCTGGGTTGAGACATATACCCGCCCGTTCGGCGCAACGAAAAGGTCCCGCGCCTTGAAGAGGGTCGAGATTGTCGAGGTTGAAATCAGCTCGAAGGTGCTTGTGTTGACCCGCGCAAGATAAGAGGGATAGTATGTGTGCCCAAAGCCGTCTGAGATTGTCTTTCTTCCAAGGACATAGAGTATCTTGTCATCCGGGGAAAGCGCAACATCGACGGGGGTGAATGGAAGGGAAAGGTTCGCAAGAACCTTATGCAGGGTCCGGTCAATCGCGATTGCGCCCTGGCCTCCTGCGACGAACGCGAGAGACTTGGAAAGAAGGACATCTGGGCTCAAGGGAACTACCGAAAGCTCATCTCCCAAAACGATTCCCGATGCGTTGAGGAGTGGGACTAGTGTCTTGATTGTCGTGGTTGTCGTTGTGTTGTTGACAATCGGGATTGTGGTTAGTTGGAAGGGTATTGTCGAGAGGACCTTTACCGAGGTCGTAGTAGGTGGGATGCTTGTTGTGAGCTGGATTGGAATTGTCGAGAGGACCTTTATCGAGGTTGTCGTGAGCTGGAGGGGGATTGTTGAAAGGGTTTTGATTGTCGTTGTCGTGGTGTTGGTCGTGTTGTTGACAATAGGGATTGTCGAGAGAACCGGCCTTACTGTCGTGAAGGTTATCGCTCCCACAGGAACGGCTGCCAGAAGCAGGAACAATGCTGAAAACGCAAAAATACTTCCGAACAAAACCCTTAAAGGACTCTTGATTCCTTTCTTCATTCCAATCAAAGCCATCCTGCCCTTGGGGAAAAACGAGCGGTTTAAAAGAACGCGGGGAGTTATTGCCCAAAAAAGGGTTTTTTCAGCCGCCGAAAACAATCTTGACCGAGAGCATGACGCCTATCCCGGTCAGGAAGAAGCCGAACAGCGCGCCGGCTGAGAAGCCGACAAGCATCAGTATGATTTTCTTGAGCGTCCTTTCCCGCAGCCCAAGGGCGAAAACCCCCACAAGGGAAATCAGGCTGACAAGGGTTACCGATCCGAGAATCCAGAGGAATGTTTAAGAAATCGCACTTTCTCGCTGAAACTAGGGTATAAAAAACTGACTAGCTTGAGGGGCTTGCCAGAGCCGACTCAACCTTCCCGGCGAATTCCTGCTCGAACTGCGCGCAGTAGGCCGGCGGGACTTGGAAGCCCGCTGAATCCGGCCTTCCCCCGGCGATAATGCCGTTTCCCTCAGCTACAATTTCCTTCGCGAGTTTCCCGAGGTCGACCTTGACGGCTATCCTCCTTGCCGAATATTTTACAAGGCCGTCCGCTCCCGGATTTGCCTGTCCCATCAGGATTACGCTCTCCGGTTCGTTCTCGGAAAGGACATTCGCAAAATACTGGACAACTCCCTGGTTTCTCTGTTGCGTAACGTAAAGTATTGTTGGACCTTGGGAAGTTGCGGTTCGATTGAATCTTTCGAGTTCGGGCGCGAGAATTGAAGTTAATTCAGTGCCGCGCTCCCGCAGATACTTGGCAGCCGGATTTTCCGATTCCTTGTCAAGGAGTTCGGGAAGGCTGAAGGGCGCTCCGGCAAGGAGGACGCCCGCCGCTTCGGTGGAGCCCGCATCCCCGCCCAAAACATATGGCGCCCACATACGCTCGACGAGCGTGCCAAGGGGCGTCCGGGTCACTGCTGAATTGTTGATTGGCGTCCGGGAAACTGCTTCGGCAAGACCCGGGAACTGCTGCGGATATTTCTCAGCAACTTTCCGGAGTATTTCCCCGCCGCACTCGGAAGCCTTGTCCCCGACAATCCCTATTGCAGCAAGGGCGAGGGCGGTTTCCTGGAGTTCGACCGGAAGCTGCGCCGCAAGCGCATCATACATAATCATTGTCGCGCAATTAAGTGAGGAAAGCCCGGAAACCGTCGGGTTCAGGATTGTCACGCTTTCCGCTCCGGAAACATCGGATTCGTAGACAGGATACCAGTCGGTTGCAAGAACCTGCTTAACTCCGGTCCGATTCCACTTTTCAAAATCGGCAGCAGCCAGTTTCCTTCTTGTCAGCTCGAAAGGAGGCCGCTCGTTTTCCGGAAGGGAAAGCATGAATGGAATGATTGCGCAAATCCCGTCAGGGTCGGAATCCGAAAGAGCATAACCGGGCTTTACGGCAGCGAGGGAGTTTCTGACAAGTTCGACATAACCCCGATAATCATCGGCTTTCGGTACACCAAGCTTAGTTTTCTCGGGGGTTTGTGCGGCAATTTGTGCTTCGAGTTTCTCGGTTCTCAAGAGGTGGTGATCTATAACCAAGAGGTTGACCATTTTCAAATAGTCATTTGTTTAGGTTTAAAAGAGTTTCCCCGGCAAAATCCAGGCTGCGGGGCAGGGGTTCTCGGAACTAGAGCCCTTCCCCTTCCTCTTTCCTGTGCTTGCCCTTGAAACGGTATTTGGGCTTACCTTCCTTGCCGAGGATGACGAAATAATAGTATGCCCCTCCGGCAACAAGCGCAACGACCAGCAGGATTGCGACAATTCCAATATAGGCGGGCTTTCCCGCAGAAGCATTGGCTGGAATTCCTGCTGCCTGCATCGACGAACTTGTCGTTGTTGTTTCCACTGTAGTCGTCGCTCCCTCTTGCTGGGGCGGCTGGTTTTCCGGGGTTTCTCCAGGAGCTGGCGCCGCCGTCTCAGGCGCGTTCACCGCGCCGGCTATTGCGAAAGTCGAGAACCCGGGAGTCTGCGCCTCGAAAACGTATTCCTGCGAATCCTGGCTGAGGAGGCTTGTCGAAAGCTTATTCCAGGAGTTTCCCTCAAGCCGGTAGAGGAAGATTTTCGCCGGATCCACTAAGTTCGCAGCAACCCATTCCTTCGGGACGCTGAACCTTATCCTCGCGAACCCGACCGCGGAATCCTCGAAATTCACCCGGGAGATTTCAAGGTAGGCTCTCACTTTTCCCGAACCGTTCGGGAGCGGCAAAGATGGAGCGGAAGCTCCCCGAATGTTTATCTTAACCCCGACAAGATCCCTAAGAGTCTCAAGTTCTATTGCGGTAACGTCGAACCTCAAGGCATCCGGGATAACCGCGAACTTCGCAAGCTGCCCCTTGATAACCCGGTCGATTACTATTGAGACAGTTCCCTCCGGAATGTTTTCGGAAATCCTGTATGTTCCGGAAGCTATTGCCGACGAGGATGAGCTTGCAAGTATTGTGTAGGAAAGGTAGGAAACGGCTGTGTTTCCGGCCTGGTCGGTTATTGTGCAGCTTGCCTGGCGGGTCCCGACGGTTGAATAGTCAAGGTTCCCGACAGTTGTTGCGACGGTCCCGGAAGCATCGGAGCCCGTGCAGGTTGCGGTTATTGTGTTCCCGGAATATGCCGAGGTTGTCGAGAGGGAGAAGGCGGTCACTGTCGGAGCCGTGTTGTCGATGACAACTCCGGTCGCGTTGGTGCTGTTCTTGTTGCCTTTCGCATCGGTCGCGTTCACGATTATCGTATATGTCCCGTCGGAAACCAAGGCAGTGTTCCAGGAAACTGTGTGCGGGGAGGTTGTGCTGTATCCGATAAGGTTTGAAAAGCTGGTGTAGTAGTATGTGACGTTGGTTACACCGATGCCGTCCGTGTACGTCCCAGTCAAGTCGTAGGTGCCCCGGATATGCGCGGAACCTGCGGGAGTTGTCAGGCTGACTGAAGGCGCGGTTGTGTCGTTCCCAACGCCGCCTCCGGAGAACGCGCTGACATATATCGTGGTTGCAGAGCCGGAAACGTTGTAGCAGGGGTAGTTGCTGAACGTTGCATTGCATGCCGAGGCAAGGGTTGATGTCGGGTCATCCTTGCTCCCGCCGAGATAGTATGCAAGGTCGGCTGTCGAGTTTATCTGAATTTTCCCATAGTCGTAATAGTCTGAAGAGACAAAATCGCCGATATCAAGCCAGCCGAAGGAGTAAAAGTCGATTCCCAGAGCGCTCTCAAGGCCGGTAACGTCGACCTGCGCCGTTGCGTTAAGCTCGCTTGCCTGCCCATAGTCGGCTGCGCTGAAGTTTCCGAGGGTTATCACTATTCCGGACCCCGTTACGTTGAAGACAAGGTTGTATTCGGTGTCCTCTTGGATGTCCCCGGAAAACTCGGTTCCGTTGGTGTTGGTGAAGTTCGCGGTGAAGATTGCGTTGCTTACCATTCCTTCAATCTGGGTTGCGTTGACGGCTGCAAGTCCGAATGGGAGTATTCCCGTTGCGTTCGCGTGTCCGACCGAATCGTTCGCATAAGCTATTATCTGGTACATTCCGGGCGGGTAAAGGGAGAAATTGCTCGGAAGGCTTGCCGTGTAATAAACGGGCCCTCCGGTCATTGTGGTGTTCTGGACTATGACGTCGCTTGTTGCGTTAAGGAGGGAATACCAGACCAAGGAAGTCGAGATGTCGGAAACCGAGACGTTGAAAGCCATTGCCGAAACTGTCAGGTTCTCTCCGATTGCGGGAGAAACAACTGCAATTCCTGGAAACGCGGTATCAATTGTGAACGACCTGTTGGCAGTTGCAAAGGCGGCGTTTCCCGCGCTGTCCTGGCACTGGTAGTTCCAGAGATATGTCCCGTCATCCCCTGCGACCGTGTAGTTCACCGTGTTTGCCGGGAAATATGAGAGGTTCGTCCAGGTGCTTCCGTTGAGGATGAACGGCTTGCACCAGACGCCGGCGGAATCGATTGCGTCGGAAACTGTATAGTTTATCTGGACTGCGGGGATTGAGGAGTTCGTTGCGTTGACGGGTGCGGTAAGGGTGACTGTCGGCGCTGTTGCGTCAACGACAAGGGTCCTGTTTGCTGAAAAGTTCCAGTTGCCCGCGGCATCCGCGGCATATGCGCTCCAGGTGTAAATCCCGTCAGGAATCCCCGTCACGTTAACGGTCCAAGTTGTCCCGTTTACCGGGGTTGAGTTCGTTGCGTTCGCGTGCCATCCGGAGGACCAGTTGCCATAAAGCGTCAGGCCCGTTAGGTTTAGATTGTCAACGCCCTGGAGCTGGAAAGTTACGTTCCGAGATGATGAATTGAAATAGTTGTCGGGAGAGACCGAAGCCGCGACCGGATTGATTGAATCGAAATTGAGGGTTCTTGCCGCCGAAATTCCCGAGGTTGTGTTGTAGCAGGTAACGTTCCATTGGCTTGCACCGAGCGCGAAAGAGGAGTTCGCATAGAATGTTGTCGGCGTTGCGTTGAAAACGGAAGCGTTGGCCGAAACGTTTGCGCCCGCCACCGTAAGGGAGCAGTTGAGAATTATGTCGGCAGTGTCGTTCGCCTGAAAGATGAAGGGGGTCGTGCTGTTATCGAGGTTGGTCCAGTTGTTGTCCGGCGGAGAGAGCAAATCAACCGTTGTTGCCGCGAATCCGGCAGCAAATACGAACGCAAACAAAAATATTGCGGAGCCTAAAAAACGCTTCAGATTTACCTCTTTTGACATCCTAGCCAACCCTTCCCTTGAATGTCACTGCAGTCAGTATAAATGCTTTTTAGCGGATTTTGCGGCGGGAAACGGGCTTGCCGGCTCTCCCGCCAAAGGGACAATCTAACGGGGGAAAGGATATAAAAATCGCCGAGAACCCAATTGAAGAACTGGAAGAGGTAATTCATGTTCGTGAACCGGATTTTTCCCGCAGTCTTTGTTTTCACGCTGCTTGTCATCTTTCCGGCGTTTTCCTCTTGCACAACGCCCGCAAACGACAGCCAGGTCGGGGTCAGCGGCAGTTTCAGCCTCTGCACCGGAGCCTATTCGAAGGTCCGCTTCATACTGAATGCCACTGGAGGAACCCTTGACTGCAACGGCTCGGTAATTGAGGGAGAGAACGCCTCCTTGAACTACAAGGCGGTTACGCTCCAGAGCGTTTCGAACACAACGGTCACCGGCTGCACAATCAGGAATTACAAGTGGGGCTATTACGCCTCGTTCTCGGAGTTCTCGAACAAGGACTACATCACGAACAACACGTTCTTCAACAACACATACGGGATTGACAACCTGAACAACGACTACCTGAACATAACCTACAACAATTTCACCGAGAACGGGGATGGCATTGTCGCCAAGAGCGCATACTACTACTTCATTTGCGGGAACCGGTTCGTGAACCAGACCCTCCGGGCAATAAGCTTCCCGACGGGAAGCGTCAGATACAGCACGATTTCCTCGAACTATTTCTCAAGGAACCGCTCGACGGGGTATCCGGAAATCGACATTGACACCCAACTCACCTCCTCGGCAATCTCCCAGAATACCTTCGAGCAGATTCTCGGCTCCGGAATAACAATTTCAAGCTCCCTTGTCGTCAGCCTGACGAACATTACCGGGAACAATTTCACGGACCTGAACGGCTCGGCAATGAACCTCTACGGGATGCGGACGGCAAATATCTCGGGGAACTCGATTATCCGGACGCGGGACGGGATAAGCTTTTCCGATTCCGCGCAGAACAACACAATAGAGGGGAACAATTTCTCGAGCGGGGTTGGAACCAGCTACGGGATTTCGGCGATTTCGCTCAAGGACACCGTCTTCCGGGACAACCGGTTCTGGAACTACACATATCCGTTCGTCCTCTACGGCTCGGCGGGATGGAACTCGTTCTACAACAATTTCTTCAACACAAGCTCCTCCGCGTCGAACGGCAACGGCACGAACAGCTTCAACACGACGCAGAACTGCTCAAGGACGGGCATTTCCGGAGGGGGCTGCTACGGCGGGAACTACTGGGGGCGCACGAACGGGAACGGGTTTTCCGACACCTGCGCTGACGGGGGGGAAGATGGGATTTGCGATTCGATTTACAACAGCTCTTCCGTAATCGACTATATCCCGCTCTCGAACAGGACTGCTGGAGGAGCCGGCGACAGCACGCCCCCGGCAATCCTGACAGCGGATTCCTCTGCGGGAATCTCAAGCGCGAACATCACCGTTGAGACGAATGAAAGCGCCAATCTTACGCTTGCTTGGGGAACAACAATTGCCTTCGGGAACGTTTCCTCTTCCGGAAGTTTCTCCCTTTCGCAAACCCTTTCACTCGCCCAGCTTTCCCCGGAAACCGCCTACTACTTCAACGCAACCTCCTGCGATTCCTCGGGGAACTGCGCAAGGAACGGGACGTTCAGCTTCTCAACGCTTACGGAACCGCCTGCGGAACCGCCCGTCAACATAACGCTGAATGAAAGCGCGTGGGGTCCCGGCACAACGAACTTCTCCCAGTACAACAACTCGGTTCTTGCGAACATAAGCAACGTAACTTTCTCAAACGGTCACGGGAAACTAGTCTTCGCGGAGCCCCTGAACCTTTCGGAAAGCAGGAACCTTTCCGGGCTGATAATTGTCGCAAACAACTCGATTTTCATAAACAGCTCGGCAATCCCGGAGTTCAACCGGAGCGCGAGGATAACCTTCCTCGGGGCGAATTTTTCGTTCCCGGTTGTGAAACGAGACGGCGCCGACTGCGGGGGGTGCGCGGACCAGTCGTTCAACCAGGCTGCGGAGGAGTTCAACGTCACCGTTCCCTTCTTCAGCAACTATACCCTTGAAGAGCAGTGCGAAGATGGGGTTGAGAATTATGATGAGGAGGGTGTTGATTGCGGGGGGACCAATTGTCCGACCTGTCCTCCCGCAACGACGACAACTACAACCTCACCTCCGACAACAACCTCGGTTTCGGGAGGGGGCGGGAGCGGGGTTTTTCCGGGAACAACAACAAGCTCCACATCAACTGCTCCGGTATCTTCATCAACCACAAGCATCCCGTCCAGGATAACGACGACAAGCCCTCCGAAAGAAACCACGAATTCCCTGCCCGCTTTTGTGAACCTTTCGGTTCTTGACGATTTTGCCGAAGAGCTCTCAACCCCCCAGCCGCTTCCGCTCTCAAGGAAATTCCCGTTCCTCCAGGAAATCGCAAGGTTCCTGGTGCCGGGTCTCCTTGTCTGCATCCTCGCAATTGCCGGGATTTTCCTTCTGAGGGCCCGCGCCCTTGCAGTCGATGAAGGAAGAGGTGCCCCGGAAGGGAGCATCCCGAAGGAAATTTCCGAGGAAGTAAGGGAAGTTGGAAGAAAATAGGCACTGACAAAGTCTCCCTACAGAACCGATTCCAGGCGCGCCAAGTTCTCAAAGTAAAGCCGGCGGAGGCCTCTTGCTTTGCGGACGGCCTCGGCCCGCCCATATTTCCTTGCCCGAGAAAATATTGCATTGGCAATCCTTCCCGCCCGGCGCTTCATTTCCTTCGGCCCGAGGGTTCCCTTGAAAACCGGGTCTATCTTCCCGATGCCGATTTCCGCCAGCTGTCCGAGCCTGCCAAGGATAAATTCAATGTTAATCCCGGTCTCAACGCCGAAATCGGGGTCAAGTCCGCGGCGGGCGAGGGCTGAAAAGCAGTTCCGGGAGAACGCCCTTTCGCCGCTCAAGGGAGTCCGGGCCAGATTCCTGGCGACTTTCCTGTATGCGCCCTCGAACCTGACCCTGGCAACCTTCCTACCGAAGGCCCTTGGGTTCTATCAGCAATTGGGCAAGACCGAAGCCTTCCTGATAGTCTTGGTCGTTCTTGAGTGGGTTTTCAGGGCGCTCCTCGGGATAGCGGAACTGGTCTCGAAGAAAACCGAAACTCCCTGAGCACGCACAGGCAACTTATTTATATTGGAATAAATAGGGGTTCAATGGAATGCATCCGGCAATTTTGAATGCCCTCGTGCTGGCAATATCCCTCATCGCCCTTGCCCTGTTCTCGGACTGGGTTGTCAACAGCGGCGTCCGCCTGGCGAAACTCCTCAAGCTGAGCGAGCTTGCCATCGGGTTCATCATGATATCGGTCCTGACGAGCCTTCCGGAACTGATGGTTTCGGTCAATTCCTCGACTTCGGAGAAAATCGGGCTTTCCATAGGCAACATTTTCGGCTCCAACATCGTTGACATCGCGCTGGTCCTTGGCCTCGGATTCTATCTTTATCCGAAGGTCGTGAAGACCCGAAGCATCCTGAAAAAGCTTTCCGCCGCGCTTCTGCTCACATCGACGACCCTGGTGGTCTTCATGCTCGTGCCCTCTCTGAACCGGGTGACGGGCGCGCTCCTCATCGCGCTTTTCCTTTTCTTCTGCTATACGCTCATCCGCAGCAAGGAGAAGGTGCATGAGATCGAGATCGTCCAGCAAAATTCGGGAAGGTCCTCGAAAATAAGCAAGCTTCACATCGAAGACAGGGCCCTATTCGGTGGCAGCGGAATGGGCCAAAAGGAGAAGGATCTTGCGCGATCCCTGCTGCACCTCATAATCGGGACAATCGGGATTGTCGTGAGCTCCGGATTTGTCGTGAGCTCCGGGAGCGGTCTTGCTACCTCGCTGGGGATAGCCAAGTCCGTCGTGGGCGCTGTCGTCATTGCCTTCGGGACGTCCGTTCCGGAGCTTGCGGTGGAATTGACCGCGCTCAGTAAGGGCCGGATTGGAATCGCCCTCGGGGATGCCATCGGGAGCACGGTCGCCAACCTCACGCTTGTCCTCGGGGTTTCCCTGCTTCTCTCGCCAACCAAAATAAACGTGCATTTCTTCTCGACTCTGGTCCTGTTCTCGCTGTTGACAAACATAGTTTTCTGGTATTTCCTCAGCGAGGGAACTTTCGGAAAGAGGCAGGGGATGATTCTCATGGGGATATATGCGGTCTTCATTGTCGTTCTTTTCGGCGAGCAACTGTATGCCCTGAAAGAGGTATTGATTCCGTTTTTCAAGGGTCTTGTCGAGCTGCCTTGAACGACGCAGAGGACGCGGGAATATCCGGAAAACTGATGAAATTCTTTATTAGCCATTTTCGGGCCTTTCAGTGAAAACGTAGATTCCGCCTTTCCTGTCTTCCTCCCGACTTTTTTGGGATTGAAAATCCCGGATATTTTCCCTGGAACTGACGGCCTCCCCCAGGAAGCTGCGCAAATCCGTTGAGGAAACCTTCGCCCCGCCCAACGAATCCACATACTCAGGATTTCTTTCCGGGGGCTTTCGAAAGCTCAGTCTCTATTCTGGAGATTTCCTGGTCAAGGCCCCCTTCAGACAGAAGCCCCTGCCTATTGGCGTCCATGAGCCCGCTTTTCAGCTCAACAAGCGCTTTCTTTATCCCGCGCCGCGCCTCATAATCCAAAAGCTCCCTGTTGCCTGAGATCAACCTGTCCGACTCCGCCTTGGCTTTCTCATTCCGCTTCTCGATATATGCATTCACCCTTTTGTAGGTTTTCTCATGCAGCTCCCCGCGCAGTTTCATTCTCCTTACCGCGCGCAGCGCCCTTGCGGAGGCGGAAATAACCGCCATCGCGTTCAGGTAGCGCTCCCTGATTTCGGATTTTTTCACTATCCTGAGGAAATCTATCAGTGGCTTGATTGTCGTCCCACAGACAACTATCGTGAAGAAAACCACCCCCAGGGTGACATGGAAGAAAAGGTCCTTGAATGCGAAAGTGTCCGGAAGGGAGAGGACAAGAGCCAGGGGTATTGCCCCGCGAAGGCCTCCCCAGAAAATAACGTGCTGCCACGAAAATGGGATTGCTCCCTCTGGTTTTCTCGTGTTCAGGGCGTTTCCCAGACCGTATACTACGGCGGCTCTCGCCAAAACGACGACCCCGATTGTCACGAGAATCAACCAGGCCCTTTCGGCGAAAAGGGAGAAATTTATGTTCCCGCCTATTATCAGGAAAATCAGGGAATTTATGATGAACGCAAGGAATTCCCAGAAAGGCAGGAGGAATGTCTTCGTCTGGGGGGAGAAATGATATTCTCCTTTCGGGTTTCCGACCAAAAGACCCGTTAGGGCGACCGCGACAATCCCGGAAAACCCGAGGGTCTCCGCAACGAAAAAAGAGCCGTATGCAAGTATGACCGACAGCACGGTTTCGATTAGATGGTCGTCCGTCCTCTTGAAAATCTCCGAGGCAAGATAGCCTATTGCCACGCCAACCGCGACACCCCCCAAAGTCACCTTGAAGAACGAAAACACCGACCCAAGAAAGCTGAATTCCCCGGTCTTCATTATCGCCAAGAAGAGGGTGAAGATGACTATCGATGTCCCGTCGTTCAGTATGCTCTCCCCTTCCATTATCACCGAAAGCCTCTGCGGGACGCGCACCTGCTTGAACAGGGAGATTACCGCGACCGGGTCTGTCGCCGATATCAGGGAGCCGAAAATCATTGCCGCGAAAAGCGGAACCCCCAAAATCTTGTGAACCAGAAAGCCGACAATAAATGACGAGAGAAAGACCCCGAAAACCGAATATATCAGGATTGGCCGGAAGTTCTCCTTGAAATGCGAGAGGCTCGTGTTCAAGGTTGCCTCGAAAATGAGCGGCGGGAGGAAAAGTGCGAAAAGCAGGTCCTTTTCCAGCAGGATTCTCGGGACAAGTCCCATTGCGGCAGCCAGCAGCCCCGTCAGAAGGAGGGCGACCGTGTAAGGTAGCTTGGCGTATTTTTGCGTGAAAACGGAGACAATGGCGGCTATTATCAGCAGCTCGAGCAGGGTTGGGATGAAAGAGACTAGGGCTTCCGCCATTCGGAGCCTGACCCCTGACGGCTCTTTAATATCTTGCCTTTTCCCGCCCGGGAGAAACCCGGCAGTCCCGCCTTTTTTCCGCTTTACGGGCGCCTGATCCCTGCCAAAAGAAAGCTATTTTAGTAGGGACAAGTGGCTTCGGGAAAATGATTGAATTACTGGCAATAGGCTTGATAATAGTCCTCGGTTTCCTCAGCAGCCTTTTTTTCGAGAAAACCAAGATACCCGACACCCTCATACTGATGGGCGCGGGAATCCTTCTGGGTCCGGTTTTCGGTTTCATGAAGGCGACCGAAGGCTCGACAATCGCAAAGTTCGCTCCGCTGGTGGGAACCCTTGCTCTCATAATAATCCTCTTCGACGGCGGGCTGAACCTGAAAATACTGAATGTCCTCGGGGCGTTCCCCCTGACGGCCTTTTTCACTTTGCTGGTTTTTTCCCTCACGGTCGCGGGAGTCGGCTTCCTGATGCATGTCGCGTTCGGCTGGACCCTACTTGGCGGAATCCTCCTCGGCGCGATAGTCGGCGGCACCAGCTCGCCGATAGTCATATCGACAATCCCGAAGCTGAACCTTGATGAGCGGGTCAAGATCGTCCTGAGCCTGAAGTCGGCGCTAACGGACGCGATGTGCATAATCACCGCAATGACCGTCCTGAAAATAATCGGCTCCGGAGAAGTTTCTTTCGGGCCGACGCTCAAGACCTTCGCGGCGGCCTTCGCCGTCGCCTGCGTGATGGGACTCATTGTCGCCGGCCTGTGGATGCTGCTGCTCAGGAAAATGCGCGGAAAGCCGTTCGGATACATGCTGACGATTGCTACCCTTTTCATCCTCTATCCCCTGGTTGAAGCAAGCGGGGGGAGCGGGGCAATAGCCGTCCTAGTTTTCGGCCTGATACTCGGGAACATCGAATACATAACCAAACGCCTGGGGATGAAGACGGACCTGCGCCTTGGCGAAAACTTCAAGTCGTTCCAATCGGAGGTGACCTTCTTCGTCAGGACATTCTTCTTCGTCTACCTCGGACTCATATTCAACATCAGGTCAATCGGCTTCGGCGTCCTCCTGATGGGAAGCGCGATACTTGCGACAATAATCGCCGCCAGGGGCCTGGCGACCAGGGTAGTCGGCTTTGTGGAAAAACGGCTCTGGGCCAATGCTTCGGCAGTCGTCTCAATGATGCCGAGGGGCCTTGCCGCGGCAGTCCTCGCATATCTTCCGATGGAGAACGGCATTTCCATGCCGAATCTCCCGGAGCTGGTCTTTCTGACAATACTTGCGACCAACGTAATCTCGACCGCCGGAAGCTTCGCATTCAGGGGAAAGAGGGGGAAAACCTCCGAAAAACCCGAAAAGCGAGCGTTTTCTGCCTAATTACCCCGTGAAAAGGGAAAAAGAAATAAGGGGGCGCGCCGTCCCAGTCAATCATGGGGAGTTTTAATTCGGGGCTTGCTCAGAGATATTCCGCACAGAAGAACGTAACGACATATTACAAGACCGTTCTTCTTCAGGAGCCCCCCGTGACTAGGACCGTCTCGGAACATGGATATGAGACGGGTCCCCTGAAAAACGCCCTGGTTGACCCCAAATGTTCCGCAAAATATGCTCCGGAAATCTCTCCGGATGATGAAAAAATCAAATATGACTTTTTCAAGGTCACTGAAAACGGAGAAAGGTATCCCAGGGGGCAGAAGACACGCATCATTCCGCAAGCCGCGCTTCCGGAAAAAATCCTTGAAATCTTCCTTGGGACGGATGAGCTTTCCTGGGAGGCCTTCGGAAAGCCCTTCCTGTTCAATGCGGCCGAGGGGCAATAGGGGTTCGTTCTTCAGCCCAGTTCGGACACGTTGATTGAACGACAGGTCCGCCGGGTTCGACCGGAAGATGCCTGACCGTGTCTTCCAGCCAGGAGATGAGGCTAGTGAACGATTCCTCCTCCCTTGAAAGCTTCCTGACGCGGGAGCGTTCCACCGCGTGGAAGGTGTGTATCCATTTCGTCCCGCATGCGGTCCTCACGATGAATGCGGCGCCGGTCAGGAAACCGTGGGTGTGAAGTATGTCGAACGGCCTTTTCGCGTTCTCGCCTATTAGCGCGCGCACAACCTCGGACTCGAACAGGTAATATTCGAGCCACATCTGCGAGAACTCCCCCCTGACGTTCGGGCGCCTGCTCTTTATTTTATGGACAGTTACGCCGCCCTCCCGGTAGCTGCCATGTCCGGAACTGCCGCAGAAAACGTGAACCTCACAGTCCCTCGCGGCAAGGGCTCGCGCAAGATTCCTGACATGGATGCCGACGCCGGACGGGCGGAGGTTCGTAGTAGTAGCTGACGAAGGCGACTTTCATCCGGCGGGCCTTCGCCCGGTTCCCGGCCGCGGGCTTTGCAATTTCCTCCATTTGCGGACCCCTGCCGGCGGGAGTTTATAAAAATCCTCTCGGAAAGAATTCCCGGCCGCGATTCCGGGGGCTGGAATTCTCGAGGGCGCCCGGTTCAAATCAGCCCGAGGACGACCCCAAGTCCCAGGAGCAGCATCACTATCCCTGCGACAAGGTGAAGGTTCCGGAGGTTTTTCTCCTTCCACTCGGCCGCAGTCTCGACTTGGGAGAATCCAAGGTATATCCCGAAGGTTATCAGGAGCAAGGGCAGGACGAAAAAGATGTTGTATATCGCAAGAACCGGGAAGGTTGAGACGAAAGTTGCCTTCTCCGCAAGGAGCCCGAGTATGAAGATGTAAGGCCCGCCGGTGCAAGGAAGCTCGAAAAGGCAGACGACAAACCCCATCAAAAAGGCGCCGAAGGGGGAAGTCACCCTGGAGAGCAGCTTCTTCAGGGCAGGCCTCCAGTTTCTGGGTATCTCCATTACGAACCCGCCCCCGCCATACCAGAAAAAGTCCTTCAGGTTGGCGAGGCCGATGAGGATTGCCAGGAACCCTATCCCCTTGTAGAACCAGAACGAAAGCCCGGAAACCTTGATTGCGGAGAAAAGGCCTAGGCCGAAGAGGAAATGGGCAACAGGTTTTCGCTTCAGCTGGTTTCGGGTATTTCCGGCTGAAACGCCTCTGCAAGGCCTTCCCGGAGCTTTTTCTGGGCTGCTTCTATGCCGGGTATCTCCTTCCCCTCGGGGCGTTCATATTCCGAATAAGGCCTTTTTCCGAGTTCCTCAATTGCTTCGGCAGCGCCTTCAAGTATCTCCTTGCCCCTGCCCGCAAAGCCGTTCACTGAATTGTAAACTTCCTTGAACTTTGGGGATTTTTCCGCAAGCCCCCCGAGAAGCCCTTTGGAAACTTCTCGCCCGGAAGCATGAACTGCCCTACAGATGTGGTCAACCGTTCGTTTCGTGTGCTCCGCAATGAACTCTAGGTATGCCGTGACGGGTCCTATCGCTGGCGTTTCCAAATCCGCCTTTGCAACAAGTTCTGCTGGGGAAGTGAGTTCTTTCGGAAAGCCCAGGGCGGTCCTCAATTTGCCGTCCATTTTCTCATATTCGGGAGAGTAATCCAGCTTGCCTATCTCATGAAAGCCCGCCGCTTCGAAGGGCTCGGAAAAGTTCGCTTGGGCAACTATCTTTTCCCGAAGCTTCCCCGCTACAGCAAGAGCCTTGTTAAGTGGGTCCTTCCTGCTTTCCGGACTGAGCTCAGGGGGCTCGTTTCTCTCAGGAAAATACTGCTGTGCTCTTTTCGAGGTTTCTCCCATAATGCTCGGGGGCGCGCGGCATATTTAACATTCACCGTCCGCGGGCGCGCTTCTTCCTTCGGCGGAATCCCGGAAAGTTCGGATTTCCCGCCCCCCTCCGTTTCAGGCGACTTTCCTGTAAAGGACGACATCGGTCGGGACTGATTCGGAACTTCCATCCCTAATTGATTCGATGAAAAAGCCGGACGGACAGAGGAATTCATATGTTTCCCGGAGGGAGCCTAGCTTGTATTCCCGCGGACCTGAGGGGCTTCCCCCGGACGGAAGCCTGAAATCCTTGTCGCAGTCAAGTGCTATCAGGGAACCTCCGTCCCTACAGCAGCGGGCGGCGTTCCTGAGCAGCGACCTTGCCTGTAGGTATGAGCGGACGGCTCCGGTGTAATATCCAACGACGTGCGGGACGAATACAACGTCAAACGGCGTTCCTGAAACAAGCGCGTCCCAGTTATCATCAGCTTCCTCCCGCTCACGGAGAAATTCCGTTGGCACCCTTGCAAGAATCGACTGCACTTTCGGGTCGATTCCTTTTTCTCTCAGCTTTTCGATGCTGCGTCGATAGGAATCTATTGCAGCAACCTCGTCAAACGGCGGATTGCGCCCAATGAATTCCCGGTATGCGTTTATCTGGGCTTTTTCAGCTTCGGCGGGGTCGGGTTCGCTTCCAGCCAGAAAATTCAGCGTAACACTATCGCTGCCCGCGCCCACAACAAGGATGCGGCACCCCATGGCAGGGAGCACCTGAACTTTCTTATAAAAGTTTTTTTGGAATGTCATTTGCCGGTTTTGCTTGGAAGGGAATCTTATGGAAAAATGGCCCTTTTTTCGCTTCGAACGGGCTAAAACTGGTAAATGATTTAAATGAAAAACCGCCCTCGAGCCCTGATTGGGGAAAATTGGCAAAATTAAACCACTTTGGAGTAGGATTGATTTTTTTCCTTCTCCTATTGTTGCTAATAACCCCTTCACTTGCGGCAGTTACTTTCAACGGGGAAACGCAAATCACAAACGGCCCGGCTGACTCAGTTTCGCCTTCCTTTTACATTTCGGACAACGGGACAGTCGAGCTTACCTGGCAGGAGGGAACGAACGTTTTCGAGAAAAGCCTGACCCAAAATCTGGACGACCAGACTAGCGGGAGCCTGCTGAAGGAAAACGCTGCGAATCCGGTTTCCTCCATCTACGGGACTGCGAAAGCGGCAGCCTGGCAATTCCTGAACGGCGCGGTATTCAGCATTGAGGCGATTGTGAAGGGAATTTACCCGGCGGGGATCATCTCGAACGAATCGTTTGATTCAACGAACCCAAAGCTTGCCGGGGGAACTGCTCTAAATTCAGTCTGGCAGGTTCTCAAGAAGGGAATTTTCTACCGGACTTTTGCGGACGGGCGCTGGGAGGATATGCGGAACGTTTCAACATCGAACAAGGCAATAAACCCGGTGATTTCCGCAACTGACAGCAACCTGTATTTCGCATACCAGAACCTGGCTGACGTTACCTTCCGCTTGTACAAGGGGAATCAGAGGACTGGCTATGGAACTGACGAGCTTGATTCCGACGGGGACGGGCTTGTCGATGCAGTTGAAATGGGATATGCCAACAGCACGAATTCAAGCTACTGGGATGTCGACCCGGCAACCAAGACGAACCAGAACGATTTCGATTCGGACAACGACGGGCTTCCGGACGGATGGGTTGACGGATGGTTCTATGATGAACGGAACCGCACCTGGACTTGGAATATTTCAGAGATTGATGGACTTGTCCAGATCTGGGAAGGGGAAGACTGGGGCCTTAACGGGAAAATAGATGGCGGGGAAAGCGACCCGAACAAAGCCGATACTGACGGGGACGGGCTTCCGGACGGATGGGAAATCTGGAACGGGCTTGACGCAACCTCATCAGTCGGAAATTACGGCGCTTCCGGCGACCTTGACCTTGACGGGGTAACGAACCTCCAAGAGCTCGGAAACGGGAAGAAGACGCTTGCGAACGATTCTGACGGGGACGGCCTCTGGGACGGAACGTTCAGGAGGCTTGCAAATGGGACGGTAATCCCAATTGGCGAATCAATTCTAGGGACGCTTGGCTCGAACCCGGACACTGACGGGGACGGGCTTTCCGATCTAACTGAATACACGATTGGAACCCTTCTCAACAATCCGGATACTGATGGGGACGGAGTCAAGGACGGGGCTGAGAATTACGAATCAATGATGTTCACCGACAACTGCGGGCCCGATGTCGATTGCGATTCGGACGGGCTGATAAACGCAAAAGATTCCGACTCGGATGGGGACGGAATAGGGGATTCAATCGAATACCGGAACGGGACTGACCGGATTTCCCCGGTCAAATTCGATACTGATGATGACGGGCGCCAAGACAGCTTCGAGGACGCGAACATGAATGGACTCCTTGACGCCGGAGAAACAGACCCGACGAACCCGGATTCCGACGGGGACGGGCTCTGGGATGGGAGCATAACAATGCTCGGGAATTGGACAATAGTCTCTATCGGGGAAACGACTGCCGGAACGAATCCCCTGAATCCAGACTGGGACAACGACGGCCTTTCCGACTTTGCCGAGGTCTATGGCTGGAGCATCCTGGTCGGTGGGAAGAATTACTGGACAACATCGAACCCGAAATCGAACCACAGCGACGGGGATGGGTTTTCAGATTCTGATGAGAAGAAGCTCTACGGGACGAACCCGTCTTCCGCTGACACTGACGGTGATTTGATTTCAGACTGGGATGAAATAAACACACAACACACCGACCCGCTGAATCCTGACACTGACGGGGACGGGGTTTACGACGGGGTTGAACCGGCGAAGGGAACGAACATGACGAACCCGGACACCGATGGCGACGGGCTTCCGGACAGCGAAGGGGACTGGATAGAGTTCAGGACTGATGCGGATGATGTCAACGGCGGGAGAATAATCCGGGAAGAATTGCTTTCTGGCTCTGCTTACCGGCTGGCATACCGGGTTTCCTCGATAATTAATGTTACTTCTTACTCCTCGGGTTTCAGCTATACAAACCAGACAAACAATCCGGTCTATCCTCCGTCTCCAGGGCAATACTGGTGGATCAAGCAAGGAATGAACGGGCTTGTCGTTCTTGGAACGAACCTGACTGCCCAGGAATCCGTAACAGTCTATTATTACAGCGCGTTCATGGGCGGTTCTTATTCCTGGGGCTTTACCGGTCCTGGAACTAACTTTAGCATTTATGAAATGGATTATCCCTATTATGTCACGGTCAGAAGCCCGGCAAACATTACGGCGGTTCTCACTGAAACCTCCGGAACTCCGGGCAACGGCCAGTATAGACGGGAGGTTAGGAAGGACAATTCAACCGAGCTTTTCACAAACACATCCGGAAGCGAGCGCCTTGTCGTCTACTATTACGGGGCATCAGACATCGACTATTCCGCCCCTGAGAACGACAATTCCTGGATTGCGGTTGACATCGGGGCCAGCATTAGCAAGAACCTCGTCCCCTTTGGAAGAATCAAGGGGCTTGCCCTTACCGACACGCAAATCGGGACTTTTTCAAACTATGTCGGAGTCGCAACAAGCCCGGAGGGGTATGAAGCGGCCTATGCCAAGCAGCCGGTCCTGAACGGCATAATAAAATACTCGAGCCTGAACCACATAATGGAAAAGGTTGCATGGAACCCAAGCGGGGAGTATGCCATCGGACTGGAGCATATCGACGATATTTTCTGCTGGGTTGGGGACGGCTACCTTGTTTATCCGGACAATCGGTTAGAAAGCCTGACGATTCCCGGATCCTATTGCATAAAGGGCGCAGCGTGGAGCCCGTCAGGGGACCGGGCAATTCTTGTGGGAAACGTCGGAACAGTCCTGAAATACAACGCGACAACCAAGAACGTTTCGATTGTCTCAAGCGGGGTAACTGCGAATCTTTCCTCCGTAGAGTTTCCCTCTTACGGGGATGTTGCTGTGATTGTCGGGGACGGGAAAATACTCAGATACGACGCGGCATCCGGAATTGTCTCGGACATAACAAGACCATCCGGCCTTGGCGGGCCGGGATACAGCTATACTGACGTAAGCTACATTGACAACGTCTACGTGCTCATCACGACTTCAACGGGCAAAGCTTTCGTTTTCCAGTATAATGCCGGATTCGAAAGCTGGCAGTTCAATCTCACGCTCTCTCCGGCGCCGACAAAAATCACTTCAGCAGACTGGAAAAGAAGCACAGATTCCCGGAATAACAAGCAAATCGATGCAGGCCTTATGCTCGGAACTGCTGCGGGCAACGAGAAATACCTCTACAAATGCTACTGGAACGGAACCTGCCTTTCATACAAGATTCCCTGCATATGGAGCTGCCTCGGGGATGCAAAGGATGTTGAATGGAACCCGAGAACCGGGGAGGCGCTGATTGTGACTGATGACGACGGTCCGAACTCGAACGGGAAGGCGATAATCTTCGATTCGGCTGAGAACAACTTCACAAGCAAGATTCCGTCAACAAGCTCTCGCCTTTTCGGGATTTCCTGGCATCCGTCCGGAGACTATGCATTTGTCGCAGCGAGGGCTTACAACGCACTAGGCACAAGCACGCATTCAATTTTCTCATATATCCCGCCATATGTTGCGATGGACGTCCCGGGAGACAAGAACCCCGTCTATGGAAGCCCGACAACGTTCTCCCTTGCTTCGGACGCGTACTATGCTGAGACGGGGCACGGGACGGTCCCCGCCTACAATTCAGCCGGCAAGGAAACGGGAAACCTGCTGATGGTCTCGGACCCGCTGAAGAAAGACTCGCTGAACGACGGGCTTTCCGACGGCGCAAGGGTCGCCCTCGGGTATAACGATGCTGACCACAATGGCATTCCGAACTTCCTTGACAAGGATGCGGACGGCGACGGAATCCTGAACGGCGAGGAAGCCTCCTTTGACAAGGATGCGGACGGGGACAAGCTGCTCAATGTTTTCGATACTGACTCGGACAACGACACCTCGACCGACTGGACGGAAGCCCGGGTCGTATTCAGGACGAACGCGGCATACAATTCAACGACTGGAACATTCAATTATTGGGCTGCTGGAACGGGAATCGCAGTCCAGCGCTCGCTCACAAACAGCAGCGCGGCGCTCATTGGATATGTCCTTGCCATCCCCAACGCAAACCTGACAGCTGCGCAGCTTCCGCTCAACTACACCCTCCTTGGAAGGAACGTCCAGGTCGACACTCCCGAAGGCTATCCGGTTTATGACAACGGGACGCACATACTTGTCAGGACCGGCGGAAACAACTATACCGTTTTCAGGACGGGAACCTTCGCCGACCTTTCTGCGAATCCTATTTCAGCTTACGCATCGAACCACAAGGAAACCTATAACATGGACCTTGCCCTTACGAACCCGAGCAACGCAGACACTGACAAGGACGGCCTCCTTGACAAGTTCGAGGATGTTGACAACGACGGAATTGTCGATGCGGGGGAGACCGACCGGAACGCTGCCGACACTGACGGGGACGGGATAATTGACGGGACTGAACGGAACTGGAACCAGACAACTGACGATTATGACGATTTCAAGAACGCCCTTGATGTTGACAGCGACAACGACGGCCTTCCGGACGGATGGAAGGATGGCTGGTGCTTCAACTCGACAAAGCCGGGAGCCTCGGGCTCGATTGCGGGCTGGGGAGTCTGGTGCGCGACCGACGGGCTGATGCAGGCCTGGGAAGGGGAGAACTTTGCCCGGGACGGGGCGCCCTATTGGAACACCAAATATCTTTCGAACGGGACGGTGATAGCGCAGAGCGAAACGAACCCCTTGAACTTCGACTCGGACTCGGACGGCGTCTGGGACGGGGAAGAAGTCGCCATCTACGGAACGAACCCCGTCGGAGGGAAGGATTCCGACAACGACGGGATCTGGGACAAGGACGAGCTCAAGGGCTGGTTCCTCGCCGACTCGGCCGAACTGGGCGACTATGCCCCGACAATCGGCGATGTCCTCACCTATTGGAACGGATTCAGGGATGTGAAGGGCGTCAAGCTTTACGGGGCAACCTCGGTCAACGTCACGCTAACGCTGAACTTCGGGGGAATGTACCGGCTCAACCTCACAGGATTGGATACTGAGGGAAGCATTTACTTCAATATTTCGGATGGCAACGGGACAACAATAGCAGGCAACACATATCTTGTTCCCGAGCACAGGACGTTCTACGAAGGATACCTCCCAGGAGGCGTCTATGACATAACAATTGGCCCGAACGTTCCCGGCTTCGATTATGTCGAGGTTCACAGGATTCTTGCCTACAAGCAGGGGCTCAATTACAGCAACACTGACACCGATTCCGACGGCATCAAGGATGGGGCGGAAGAGGGATGGGGAAGGTGGATTTTCACTAACAGGGAGTTCCCCGAGGAAGAGCTAAGCTATTCAAGCCCGCTTGACGCTGACAGCGATGATGACGGGATAAGCGACGGGGAGGAGCTTGCCAAAGGGACTAACCCAATCCGCTCGGACAGCGACGGGGACGGGATAATTGACACCTACGACCTGCTCCCGAACGCGAACCTTGAGACTTCCTACCCGTGGTCGGATGTTTTCAGGCCCGGAACCCTGTACTATGAATCGAAGCAATATCTCTGGTTCCTTGACGGGCATTCCCACAGAATCGACTGCGGCGACTGGGGCTTGACCTCTTGCAACAGGAACGAGGTTGTGGAGCTTGGGGAGAACGGCGTCAGGAACAGCCCGACCGATTTGGCATCAAGGACAAACACGATTGAAGAAGGGGTGAACTACGGCCTTGACAGCTGGATTTACCGGGTTGAGAACACGACCGACGGCGTCGTCTTTTACGAGGGCGGCGACAGGCATTATTCGATAAGCTATACCCGGGATTATTTCTACTACAGCAACCTTGACCCCTATCCGACTTACAAGATAAGCTATGATTTGACCGGACGCGCCTATACCGTGATGCTCGGGAACGGCAGGGACGCATACATGGTTGAGGGCAAGGGCTGGGTGCCGACTTACGAAGCCGCAAGCATCGGGGACCCTGAGATGAAATACTGGTATGCCGAAGCCCCGATAAAGCTCGAGCCCGGAAAAAACCAGCACGTAACCCTCCAGATTTCAGTCGACCCCGCGCTCGACAAATCGGTTTCAAACGATTCCGAGAATTATCTTGTCCCGGCAATCGACTATGCCCTTTATGACGGGGAATTCTCCTGGGGCACAGGGGTCATGAGCGGAATCTCAATCGGGCGGACCCTTGAATATGTAACGACAAGGCATTCCTACGAATTCACGATAAACCTCCCTAAGGAGAAAATCGAGAAACCCGGCTACGTCATCTACCTTTCTCCGATTTACATCAACGTCACCGGCGGGAAAATATCCAGAATCCCGATGAACGCCCGGAACATCAAGGCGGGCGCGCTTGCCAAGACAACCGACGACTATTCATTCTCGCTTGTCACGAACCTCTCGGCGAACGTCTCGGCAATCAATTCAGCCCTGCCGGCGAACATCCAGACATATCCGACAGGGAACGCGACAGTCGGCCCGTACAAGCTCTTCGTCTACAATGGCGCGCCTGAGAACGTAACGCAGTTCTTCAACTCAACCTCCTTGGGCGGCTATTCCGGGGTTGTCCTGATAGGCTCATCGGAAGCGGACGTTTCCTTCACAGCAAGCTCCCTGAACTGGAGCGCGGTTTCCCCCAAATGGGAATTCTACTACAACGATTCGCTCAACAACAGCCTGCCCTCGAGGAACTCAATCAAAGAAACCAGGAGGACGACCAGGTTCTACAGTTCCTTCGGCGCCCTCGACATGGAGCCGTTCGCAGCGGCTTCGACAACGTCGAACGAAACGTTCGTCACGATAACCAAGAACAACCAGACGAAATACTCGGTGACAAGGAACGATGCGAAGAAGACCTCCACGCCCGACCTTGAGACAACGATTGTCCGGGCGATAACGGTCACGATAAACGACATCAGCACTTCCGAGTTCCTGACTGACCCGAGGTTCAATTCAATCAAGGCGGAAATAACCAAATTCGCCCCTGGGACCGTCGCGACAGTGACCAATGCGGAGTCGATAATAGTCTCGAGCCTTATCACCGGCAATTACAAGCAGGTAATAATCTACAAGATAGCGAACTATCTCTACGACCACAAGAGCGCGATTGCGGATTTCGGGAAGTTCGGATGGAAGATGCGGACAATCAAGAACACCTTGCAGGGCGCTTCCGGAGGGAAGGTTTCCTTCGGAATCTTCCAAAGGTCATTCCTACCGCCGAACGTGCCCGGAAAGTTCGTGCATGTCGGAGTTACCGACGCAGTGATGCTCGGCCTTGATGTTGCGAAAATGGGCTACCAGATTTACACCGCAAGGACAACCGAGGACCCGATAATGAAGAAGGCCGCCTACGAGGATGTCGCGGCAACGGGAATCGGCATCGGCTTCTCGGTTGCAAGCATTGCCTTCCCTCCCGCAGCAGTCATAATACCGACCTGGTATGCAACCTACTATGCAATCTGGGCGCCGCTCAAGCTCCTGAATCACTACGACATAATCGATGTTGAGCAGGGTCCCTTCGACCACCTGGCAGCCGGTCCCGAGGGGATCGTCTTCATCTTCGAGTTCAACACCGGGATAATACCCTCGGCAATGAGCCTGGATGCTCTGAAAACAGCTTATGCGGACACTGACGTGTACCAAGAGCGATGGTTCCTTCCATCGCAGGTGGTGCCTGCGGAATGAGAAAATCTCTGCTTGCTTTCTTGCTCCTGGTTTCAGTCATCCTGCTCACTTCGCTTTTTTCAGCCGGGTTCGCGCTCGGCTCCGGGGAGTGGTCGCCTGAAATCGTTGCTGGAACTGGCAGCAATCAGCAGATACTTTCCGACAGCAGCGACAACGCATATGTTATCTTTGTGCAGAACCTGACTGAGATAAAATCCTTTGCAGCCACCACGACAACAATTCCTTCGGCAACCGGCTCGGCAATATTGATGAAAAAATACGATTCCAATGGGAAGTCCATTCTGAACGCGACCCTTGTGACAACCGGCAAGGGCGCAATCCACGAAATCTCGGCTTTCCTTGACCCGCTTGGAAGAATCCATCTCGCCTGGATAAGCACTGAGAAGGAAGGGATGCCGGCAATTTACTACGGCCTCTTCAAATCCTCCGATGGAACGCTTTACTCCGGAACCTCAGCCAACATAGCCGGAGGTTCTGGGCGCGCCAAGAATCCGTCAGTCAGGTTTTCGAACAACACCGCTTTCGTCCTCTGGTCGGACGACCGGAACGGCAACTGGGAAATTTTCGGAAAGACAGTCTCGTTCTCCGTTCCGCAGGTTTCAATTGAAACCCCTGCCGACCTTTTCAAGACTGCAATCCTTCCTGTGAGGTTCAGGGGAATTGTCTCAAATCTCCCAGAAATCTCCCAGATTTGGTATGCCCTTGACGGAAAAAGCGTCGGTCCTTTCGCTCCAACCAGTCCCTTTGAGCAGAACATCACAAACATTTCGCAGGGAGTCCACAAATTGATTTTCTATGCAAGCAGCTCGGAGGGAACGATAGGGAGCGCAACGGCAACCTTTTCATACCAGACCGGGGGGGATGTTACGGCTCCGACAATAGCAATCTATTCTCCGGCTGGAATGCTTGGCCCGGGAACTCCGGTGCAGCTGAGCTGGTCTGCCAGCGAACCGGTTCCGATTGCCAAATATTCTCTTGACGGCGGACCCAACATGAGCCTTTCGGGCATGAACATGACAATTGGCGCGCTTTCCCACGGGGCGCACTCGCTTGCGGTCTATGCCTGGGATTCCTCGCTGAATCTCGGCTCTAGCTGGACTGAATTCTTCGTCGACATCCAGGCTCCGCAGATAAGCATCTCAAAGCCGGCCCAGGGAGCGAATGTCTCGTTCCTCAACAACACAATCGAGGGCACGATTTCCGATGACAACCCGGTTTCAGCGCAGGTTTACCTCAACGGCGCCCTTGGGTTCTCCCTTTCAGGCACGGGCAACTTCTCGAGGAGCCTTGACTATGCTTCCGGGAAGAACAACCTGACAATCGCCGCCCAGGATTCCCTTTCGAACAAGGTAGTTTTCGAGAGGATTTTCTATGCATATTTCCCTGCAAGCCAGTCGGGGAAAAACCTGACTGCAAACACGACGGCATTCTTCAACGAATCGCTGATTGCCACCGGAGCAGAATTGGAAGTTTTGCCGCTCGCATCCGGAAAAGCGAACCTCACAATAACTTCAAGCAACAACCCGGGCGCTCTTGAGCCGGAGACGAACGACACTTCCTTCGAATACTGGCTCGGGGGGCTTGTCTCAGTCGACAGGTTCTTCGATTTCAATCTTTCAGGGAACCTTTCCGACTCTTCCTATGCATATTTCCTGCTGAAGCTGCATTATTCAGTTTCGGACCTTGATTCCGACGGGGACGGGATAAGCGAAATACTCCCCGAATCCCTGAGAATCCTGCGCTATTGCAAGGCAAGCGGGGAATGGGCAATCCTCCCGAATTCCGGGGCAATCTCCTGCGGTAACGAGACAATCCAGGTTTATGGCTCCGGCGTCAATTCAGCCGGAAGCTATGTCTGGGCCAACTTGAGCCATCTTAGCACATATGGCATCGGAGGCTCGGGCGCTCCGCCAGTTACCACGACCACTATTTCCGGCGGTGGCGGGGAGGGCGGCGGGGGTGGTGGTGCCGGCGGAGGGGGTGGCGGAGGCGGAGGCGGCGGCCTTGTGACTGTCGATTCCGTCGGCTTCATTCCTGAACTTGTTTCCGGGGTTAAGGCAAACCTTGACCTTGACACAAGCGCGGGCCTTGCAATCTCGAGGATATCCTTCACGCCAAGCGAGAACGTTTCGAACGCGACAATCCTCGTCAGGAAGCTTGACAAGTTCCCGTCCGGGGTTTCCTTCGACGGGCTTTTCGAGGCCGGGAGGATATACCAAAACGTCACAATAATCCCCAACAGGGTGAACTCCTCAATCCTTTCGGGAAACGCGGAAATAAGCTTCCGGGTCGGAAAGGGCTGGCTTGGGAACGATGACGCGTTCCTTTACAGATATCTTGAGGATTCCGGGGAGTGGACCCAGCTCGAAACCCGGATAACCGGAGAAGAGGCGGGCTATGTTTTGCTTGCTGCACAGTCCCCGGGATTCTCATATTTTTCAATAGTCGGGATTGGTTCGGAAGAACCAGCCAAGCCGGCTGCTGAGGCCGAGGAAGGAACCGCTGCGGTCGCCGCCACTACAACAATTGCGACTCAGCCTGAAGCAACAACCACGACAATCGAATCCCCTGAAGAAGGAGCTGGCTCGGAAACGTCTACTGAAGGGGGCGCCAAGCTCCCGACGGGGATGTTCCTTGGGCTTCCCCCGGTTGTTTCCTATGCGTTGATTGGTGTCGGGATTCTTGCGGTTCTTGCCGGAATCTGGTTCCTTTTCCTCAGGAAGAAATGATGAGAACGCAAGAAAGTTTTTGCCTTTTGAAACCTTCCCGAAGATTGAATTTATTCAAGCTCCCCGACAATCTCCTCAAGAATATCTTCCAAGGTGACCATTCCGGCGAATTCCCCGTGCGGGTCCGCAACAAGGGCGATGCTCATCCCGGCTGACTGGAGTTTCTCGAACGCGGTGTGGAGCTTTTCGGTTGCCTTGAATATCGTCGGGGTGTAGCAGACTTCCCCTACGGTTTTCCCGGGGATTTCATAGACAACCCTTCCCAAATGCTTGACTGAAACAATCCCGACTATCTTGTTCTGCCTGTTGATTACGGGAAGCCGGGAATACTTGCCGGAAACCGCCCTGTGGTGGGCCTTGGAAACGGGCAATTCAGAAAGAAGGCAGACCAGCTTCGACTTGGGGGTCATCGCGACCGAAACCGGCTTGTCGTTGAATTTCAGGACGTTCTCAATCAGCCTGAGCTCCTTCTCGGATATCCCTTTGTGCTTCGCCCCGAGCTTCACTGCGGAAAGAACATCCTCCTCGCCAAACTTCTCTATCCCGGTTGCTGTGGAATATGTCCAGGGAATCAGGCGATTTATCGCCTCGAAAATCGTTACGAGCGGATAGGAAACCTTGTAGAAAATCTCGATGAATGGGGCGAACGAAAGAGCTATTTTTTCCCCGTAGGAGGTCGCGGCGCTCTTCGGGGCAATGTCGCCGAAGGTCAGGAGAATGAAGCTCATCAGCCCGACCGCAACCCCTATCCCGGCATCTCCGAAAAGCTTCATAGCTGCGCTTGTCGCAAGGGCGGACGCCGCAACATTCGCGACATTTCCGCCTATCAGGAGGGAAATAACGACCTTCCTCCGGTTCGCCCGGAGACGGGAGAGGCTTTCCGAACCGGGAGTCCCGTTCTCGGAGATGAGGTGGAGCCTCACCGGAGAAATGGAAAGAAACGCGACTTCTCCCGCGGCGAAAAATGCGGAGATTGCCACGAATACGAAGAGCAGCAAGACCTCGAAGTAAACGGGAAACATCCCGTTTGCTGAAGGAGAGCGGTTTAAATCAGTTTAGGGCTCGCGGGGCGGTTGCCCGGCAGCGGGCGTCTCAAGCAGGGTGTAGTAGCCTTCGCTGAAAACCTTCAGCAGGGGCCTGTTCTCTGGATTCGGCACTCGCGTATATGGGATGAATTTGTCAGGACGCCTGCGGGGGCGTCGCTGTCTTCAACGCAGCCTGATTCGAACTTAGAAGCTATTATAAAGTAGTCACTACTATAATTTCAAGGTATGCCTGATTTCGACCCGGTCGGCAAGTATGCCATATCCTCAGCTAGGATGAGGAAGAACCTTACAAAGCCGTCCGAGTTCTCACCTGTTGGAAAGGGACCCGCATATCCCGGCATGGGCCCGATTCTGGAAAGCATTGAAGCGGGTCTTGATGGGCAGGCGGTCCCGATAATATGCCTCGGCCTTGAACAGAAAGAGGCGTATCATGTTGTAATGGATTTTCTCAAGGCCCGCGTAGAGAAGGAAGGAGAGCGCCCCTATGCCCATGCCGCGCTTGTTTATGGCAAATCCGATAAGGAATTTTACGACGCTGTGCCAATAAGCCCGAAGATTGCCGAACGGCTTGAGGCTGATGTTGCGAAAGTGAAGGCCGGGGTGCTGCCCGACCTTGCTCCTTATGAAGACTTCCGCAAGGAAGAGAACCTTATTGAGGAATTCATTTCTCTCTGGACAACCCCGGGCTGTTCGGACGCAAACCTCATTGTCTACAAGGACGACACCTGCCCGCGGGTTGTTGAATATGACCCGGGCCGCGGGGTGAGCCCGGGAGGATTCAGCCTGACCCATCCCGTTAATGAGAAACGGGAAAAGGTGCTTCCTCCAGTATTCCATCTTCTTCCCCACAACGGAATCCTTCTGGTCAACGGGACGGACAATCTATACACTTGGGACTTTACTGAAATAGGAAAGGCTTTCTCAAAAAGGTATTACACTGATGTTGTGGATGGCGCGAATATCAAAGTTCCGGTCGAGTTCAGGATGGTTGTTGTCTATTACGGGGGCGAGAGCCCCCTCTTCAGCTTTCCGAAGGATACCAAATACCAGATATCTGCGTTGAGCGGGCTTGTCCCCGATGAGAAAGGGGAAAGGCGCGCAATCCACAGGTGGATGGAGCAAATTGCCGGAATGCAGGCAACTCCCGAAGCGGGCGCATTCTTCGTTGACAGGATTAAGCGGGACGCGGAAGGGCATATTGCAACGGAGCTGCTGCTATATGAGAGCTTGGTGCGCCTGGCAGCTGCGAAAGCCAAGAAGGATGAGCGGGATGAAATAGGCAAGCCGGATATCTCGGGCGTCATTGACGGGCGCTTGGACAGTTTCCTAAAGCTCCTGAGAGAGAAGCCTGCCAGGAGGACCTGTCCCGCCCGGGGCAAGGGAATCTACATGTATGTCATGCGGTCGGATGACGGCGAAATAAATGTCGGGGGCGCCGGAGAAATGGATGTCCTGACCCTGCCTTCCAAGGCCGGAGGGATACGCGTGACCACCGAATGGAACGCGGAGCCGTATGAGGACAGCGCTCTGAGGAAATCCGGCGAGGACGCCCTCATGTATCTGAAACATCAGTATGGCGAGGGGATAGAGTATTTTCTGCTTGAAGCAAGCCATCACGGGCCGGACAGCCTGAGGGGGCCTAGCTCCTCGGCATTGATGGCAGCGCTCTGGGAGTGCGAGCTTGCCGGCCTGCCAGTTCAGCCAATTGCTGTCACGGGCGAGGTCAACGTTGACGGGACAATCGGCATTATCGGCGGAGTCAACGAGAAGGTTGACGGGTGGTGGAGGAAAACCGGAAAGGGACGCCGGAAGGAACCGCGCATTGCGGCAATCCCGTACGGAAACCTGGAGCATCTCAGGCTTCCTGACGAGGTCATTAATGGCTGCGAGAGCGGCAGGTTCGTCGTTGCCGGCGTCAGGGCCGTGCCGGAAGTTGTTGAGCTGCTGACGGGGCTTCCCTACAAAGAGGTCCGTGCAAGGGCGGCTGAGAACGTCCGCGAAGTCACGGAAAGGGTGAAGGCGGAGCGACAATCAGACCTGGCAGAGCCCGCAACCCATCCGGTGTGAACTTGCTTTATCATATTTGCCTGCTTTTGTGGGAGACTTAGTAGGAGCTTCCCTGATACAAGCAAGAGCCCAAAAATATATGAAACTGCATCCGGCGGAAACTTTGCCAAGCAGGTTTTTTCACCGGTCGCGGTATACTGCTGTATATTCTCCGTACATACGTCGGCATTCGCTTGCTCAACCAAAGAACGGCGGGAAATGCCTTGGAAAGCAGATATGATGAGCGTTTTCAAGAGAGTCTCCTTGCGGAAGGACGGAATGGAAGATCCAAACTCAATCGGATATTCTGGGGTTCGCTGGCGCCGCAACTAACCAAGCGAAAGGAGATCATTCGTGAAATTCGTGCTTTTTTGGCAGGTTTCGCAGATTCCGGTGACATCTATCTGCAAATGGCAGATTCCCATCTTCAGCTCGTTCTCGAGGAAATTGATGTTTCTCAGTTTCAGGTGGCCTGCTTTCTTGCATATTTTGCAGGTGAAATGGCAATGAACCCGTTCAGTCAGGGAATAAACCGCCTTTCTGTCGCAGGTATATGAGTGGAGCTTCCCCTTGAGGACAAGGTCCTTCAGGGAGCGATAGATCGTCGCAACCCCGATTTTTCCGTCTCTCTGCGCGACTCTTTTGTAAAGGTCCTCGGCCGAGAAGATTTTCTGGAAAGTCGCGATCTCACCCTCAATCGTCGCCTTTTGCCGCGTTTTTCTGGATTTCATCTTATTGATAATGAAAATCAATAATCTTTTTAAATATTCCCCCGCGAAGGGAAAGAATGGTTTCAGCTCAGATATGGGCTTGTTCGATTGGAAGCGTTATTGTCGTCAGCTTGATCTCGCTAATCGGGCTTGCTGCGGCAGCGCTACAGAAGGACCTACTAAAGAAGATTGTCCTCTTTTTGGTTAGCTTCTCTGCCGGAGCCCTTTTCGGCGACGCGTTCATACACCTCCTCCCCGAAGCTGCCGAAGAGGGGGGTTTTGGGCTCTTCGTCTCCTTCTCTGTCCTCTCGGGGATACTCTTCTTTTTCGTTGTCGAGAAATTCATACACTGGCGTCACTGCCACCACGAAACGACGAAGGAGCATCCCCATCCATTCGCCTACATGAACCTTGTCGGGGATTCGGTTCACAATTTCATCGACGGCCTGATAATCGGGGCAAGCTACATTGTGAGCGTTCCGGTCGGGATTGCGACAACCCTTGCCGTGGTCTTCCACGAGATACCGCAGGAAATCGGGGATTTCGGAGTTCTGGTGCACGGCGGCTTTTCGGTTTCCAAGGCAGTTGCGATGAACTTTGCCGTCGCGCTGACGGCCGTTTTCGGGACGGTTGTTGCCCTTGTCCTTGACGCATACGTCCCGCACTTGAGCCTTTTTCTGCTGCCGTTCGCGGCAGGAGGGTTCGTTTACATCGCGGGAAGCGACCTGATCCCCGAGCTTCACAAGGAAGTCTCCTGGAAGAAATCCGCGGTCCAGCTTGCGACTTTCCTTTTGGGAATTTCCCTCATGTACGCGCTGGTGCTTTTTGAATGAGCGCCTCCCTTAGATGAAACCGAAAACAACCCCGAGCCCGAGAGCCAGCATCACAACGCCGGCGACCAGATGGAGCGTCCGGAGGTTCCTTTCCTTCCACTCGGTCGCTGTCTCGACTTGGGAGAATCCAAGGTATATCCCGAAGGTTATCAGGAGCAGCGGCAGGACGAAAAAGATGTTGTATATTGCAAGAACCGGGAGGGTTGAGACGAAGGTCGCCTTCTCCGCAAGAAGCCCGAGTATGAAGATGTAGGGCCCGCCAGTGCAGGGGAGCTCGAAAAGGCAGACGACGAAACCCATCAGGAAGGCGCCGAAGGGGGAAGTCACCCCGGAGAGCATCCTCTTCAGGGCAGGCCTCCAGCTCCTCGGTATCTCCATTACGAAACCGCCCCCGCCATACCAGAAAAAGTCCTTCAGGTTGGCGAGGCCTATTAGGATCGCCAGGAACCCTATCCCCTTGTAGAACCAGAAAGAAAGCCCGGAAACCTTGATTGCGGAGAAGAGACCGAGGCCGAAGAGGAAATAGGCAATGTATATCGACAGCGTGAATGCGAGTCCGGAGAAAAGGGCCCGTTTCTTCCCACCGGTCGCAAGGAGCGCGCCGAGAAGGATCAGGAGGACTGCGATTGCGCAGGGATTTATCGAGTCGACAAGGGCGGCGCCAATCACGGTCAGGAGCGGGAGCGGACCAAGCATCCTGGCCTCGCCGGGATTGAGGTTCGAGCAGGGCCCGGAGCCCCTCGCAAGCTCGGCAACCCCCTCGATTATCGGTCGGTCCCCCACAAGGTAGCCGTTCGAAGAGAAAACCGCCGGAACCCCCCGCTCTCCCTCGGAAACGTTGAACCTCTCGAAATATCCATTAAGGAGGGCAAGGTTCGACCTGTTCGAATAGACTTCCAGCCTTACGACTTTTACCGGAAAATCCCTCTGGTTCTCAAGGGCGTTAATTGCAGGCTCCGCGGCTGCGCAGTGCTGGCAGCCGGTCCCGTAGAAAAAATAGACGCAATGGCTGGCTTCGGAAGCGGCAGCTGGAGCAACTGGGGAAAAACCTCCCAGCAAAAAGATTAGCAGAAGAAAAGCCAGAAACGGATGTTTTTTGCGGTTCATTTTCCCTTCACTTCCGAGATTATCCTGTCGGCAATCCTGGAGAAACTCCGGGAATATTTATTGTTTATCACTGTTACCGGCACCATCTTGAGGGTTGATTCCAAGAAATCCCTGCTATACGGAATCCTTCCAACTATTTGGATTCCCGCTTTCCCCGCGAACCTCTCTATTTCGGAGCAGAAACCTCCGTCAAGATCGAACTTGTTTATCACAATGCCCCGCTTAATCTTGAAATGCTCCGCAAGGTAGAGGACCCGCTTCAGGTCATGGAGGGCGGAGGGGGTTGGTTCCGTAACCGCAAGGACATAGTCGGTCCCGACAAGGGATGCTATTACCGGGCAGCCTATTCCGGCAGACGAATCTATCAGGACCGTTCCGGCCCGGAGCCTGCGCGCGAAGGCTTCTGCCCCTTTCCTCACCTCGGCAACAACCTCCCCTGAGGAGAGCTCCCCCAGCTTGAGCTCGGAGGAAATAAGGTTGACTTTGTAATTCTTCCCGACCCTTATCCTGCCGATCTCCTTCCGGGTCCTGGATATCGCGCCCTCGGGGCAGGCCTCAATGCAGGCGCCGCACCCTATGCAGGTGTCCCTGACGAAAGCCGGATAGCGGTCCCTGACGAACACTATCGAGCCCTGCTTGCAGACCGGGGCGCATTTCCCGCATTTCGTGCATTTGGAGAGGTTCCACTTGGGAATCATCTGGAAAACTGTGCTGTGCCTTTTCAGCCTGACGGAGAGAAGGAGGTGATCGTTGGGGCATTCCGCATCGGCATCCACCAGGAGCGTCTGCCCCCTCCCGGCGAACTCGACCGCGAGCGAGGTGGCGACCAATGACTTGCCGGTCCCGCCCTTGCCGCCAGTCACTGCAATTATCATTTCCTATCTCCAGATTGTAAAGTGCTGCCCGGACAGAAAGTTCAGGTCGTTTTCCAGGGAGTATCCAGCAGCCCGCATTTCTCTCCTGATTGTTTCTTTCGGGACCTTGTGGCCGAACAGTCCGTGGAAAGTGAGGGAAATCCCGGCGCCGTATTCGATTATGGCCACCTTTCCGCCGGGCTTGAGGAACCGCCTGAATCCCCTGAAATATTCTTCCCTGTTTTTTATGTGGTGGGTCACATTCCGGAGGAAGATTAGGTCAAGGCCTCTTTTCGGCAGGCGAGGTTCGGAGCCTTCTGCAAGAACAGTCTCCAGGTTCCCAATGCCTTTTTCCCCGGCGGCGTCCCTTATGAACTCCAGAAAATCGCCGTTCGTATCGACCGCGTAAACCCTTCCCTTCGCCCCGACAATTTCCGCGAACCTTAGTGAAAAGTAGCCCCCTCCGGCGCCAATGTCAGCCACCCGCTGTCCTCGCTTCAGCCCAAGCGAACCTATTATTTCGTCAGGCCTGCTTTTCTTGCTTGCCGCCTTTCTGTTGAAAGCCTCCGCCCGTGCGTTCCTCATTTCCGATGCTCCTCGCAGATGTCGTCTTGGCCCGCTTTCTTCGCCTTCTTGGCCTTGAACATTTTGAACGCCTCTTTCACCGTGCCCGCCTGGCAGACGAAAACCGTTATCCCGAGATGTCCGCACAAATCGAGCGCCCTCGGCCCGAGGCTTTTGCAGAGCAGAACGCCCGCGCCGTGCCTTTTCATCAGCTCCGGCGGGAGACCGCTTCCGCCCATGTGCTCGCTGGTGTTGTCGATTATCTCAACTATTGCTCCGCGCTCATCAAGAAAAGTATATGTTCGGCACCTTCCGAAATGCTCCGCAACCAATTCAGCCAGGCCCCGTTTTCCGTCAGTAGGAATTGCTATTATCATTCAGTTCCGCAACCTCCGCTCAGACCTTCCTCAGCTTCCCCTTTGAAAAATCCCGCAGGACATCCCGGACCGAGCCCTTTCCGGAGAAGGCCCCTATCCCGAACTGGCCAAGTACCCCAAGCGCGTTCGGGCCAAAGTTCCCGGCTATTGCTGCTTTGACCCCCTTTTCCGCGACTGTCTTGGCAGCCGAAATTCCGGCCCCTCCGACCTTTCCCTCCGGCGCATTCCTAACTATCTCGGCCTTTTTCCCATCAGTTTCGACAATCAAAAAGTTCTCGCACCTGCCGAAGAACTCGCTCACTTCCGAATCAAGTGTCCTGCCGTTTGAGCTTATTGCAACCTTCATCAGCCGATCCTCCTCCCCCATGAACTGCCTATCCTGAACGAGCCCCCCTCGATCCTTATTGCCTTGCCGTTGACAATCGCGTCCGAAATCTTCCGGCGGGCGGCTGAAAGGAGCCTGTGGAGAGTCGGCTGGGAAATTCCCATTTTCCCGGCTGCGGCAGCCTGGTCAAGCCCTTCCAGGTCGCAGAGCCGGATTGCCTCGTATTCATCAACTCCAAGCACGGTTTCCTCAAGGCCCGCTTTGGGTATTCCGGCCGGCTTGAAATAGGCCGTTCCCGGCTCGGAAAATACCCGCCTGCAAATTCTTGGCCTCGGCATCCCTCTTCAGAGTTCCTTCAGTTTTTCCTCAAGTTCTTTCTTTTCCGCCCCCAGGTCCTCCAAGCGGGCTGCGATAATTTTCCGTTCATCCTCCTTGCTGAGGGCAACTTCCGAAACCGGCGAATTGAAACACGGCCCAATCCTTCGCCCCATTCCCCGGCCAATCCCCGCTCCGAAGCCCCTTCCACGTCCACAGGGGCCTTTTCCCATCCCAAATCCGCGGCCCGCAGGGCCGGTCCCGTCAAAATTCGGCATTTTTCTTTCAATCTCCTTTTAGTTATGAATATATATTCATAAGGGTATTTAAGGTTTTCGGCTGACGGGGCCCCGGGAGCCTCTGTTAGTGAAGCCGGTTCGCCCCTTCAAATCCCGCCGCCCAGGAAGCCCCCGCGCCTTATTCTAGGCCCTTTACGCCCAGCTTCCATTTGCTTTCGATGTATTCCGCAACAGCCCTTTTCATCAAAAGGATTTCGCCGATTAGGCCCCTTCCTTCCTCAAATTCAATTTTTGTTCCGTAATAACTTATGCCGTTTCTGGCAAACCTGAACCTGTCAAAGTCGGAAAATGAAAAGTTAGGTATGAACTTCCTTGCGACCTCGCCCACGCAAATGTGGGAGGTAACGTGAAGTCCGTTCAGGAGGCAAACCGCTTCAAGAGTTTCGCGAAGGGACGAATACGCGACAACCACGTAGGTCGAAACGTTTAACTCGGTTAGCTTAGCTTCCTTGACCGAGCGTTCGTCGGCAGTCGCCTGCTCAACCAAAGAAGTTGCCCTTTGGAAATCCGCCTTCGTTTCCTTCACATAGCCCCGTTTCAAGCAGTCCTCAAGGCCCGCTATTCTTTGCTTCCTATTACTTTGCTCCAATTCAGTTCACCCTGAAGAGTTATCCCGTTTAATACGTTGCTTATCAAGTGCTCGTTTCGCAGCGCCTTCATGTCCTTGACTGCGAAAATCTGGATTTCCCGTCGGAGTTTTTCCTCGAACGCTTCTTTCTTTGGGAATGGTTCCTTATTCGCAGTCAATATGAGGAGGTCGATGTCCGAGGTTTCCGTGTCAAGGCCGAATGACATAGAGCCGAAAAGGACAATCGTTGGTTTAAGATAAAATTTATTCAATTCTTCGATAATGCCCGATTCCCGTATTTTCCTGATGTTGTAATAAACCTTGATATCCCTAAACGCATCGCTCGTCAGGTCCGCCTTGTAGAGGTCGAGATTATGCTCTTTTCGGTAGGACAACAACCCCCGTTTTTCCAGAAACCTTAACTTTGAACTTGCCGTTGCGGGGGATATTTTCACCACCTTTGCCAACTCCCTTACGCTGAACTCCTTTGTTGGCCTTTCGAAAAGAGGCTCCAAAACGTTTAATTCTTTGAACATATGTTCAATAAAATGAACAACTGTTTAAATGCGTTTTGGTGCGGCTCTTAACTTTATGTGCGGGACCGTTCGCCCCTCCGGCGCCACCTAGATGGATTTATCTGCCTCGTGGCAATTCACCGCTATATTCGGTGTGCACGTGACGTGTGCATTTTTAAAATCACTCAAAATCTCGCCTGAAAGGCCGTAGAAAGGAATATAAACCAAATATCAATACTTGTTGATATGTCAAAAGACCTTAAAGTATTCAGGGCTCTCGGGGAAATGACCAAACACCGAATACTGAAAGAGCTTGTCAAGGGAGAAAAATGCGCCTGCGAGCTTCCGGCAATTGCCAAGACGACGCAACCAAACTGCTCAATGCATCTTGCAAAACTCTCGGAGTGGGGGCTTGTCAAGTCAAGGAGAGATGGGCGAAAAGTCCTCTATTCGATCAAGGATGAAAGGATAACGAAAATTCTTTCGATTGCCGGAGGAAAAAGGAAATGAAAATACGGGTGATTGGTTCGGGCTGCCCGACGTGCAGGAAGCTTTTTGAGACAGCGCAAAAGGCTGCCGCTGAACTTGACAAGGGCCTAAAGGTGGAATACGTAAGCGGAAGCAAGGGGATAGAGAAGCTAATTGAGTTAGGTGCAATATCTAGCCCCGCTTTGGCAATTGACGGAAAGATTGTGATGACCGGCTACACCCCGGACATTTCCAAGATAAAGGCGATAATATTGAAGGCGAAAAGCTAGATGGACATTTTCTCGCCAATTCAAAGTTTTGCCGACACTGTTGTCTATTCCTGGCTTTCAGTCGGAAAGGGGACGCACCTAGGGGCTTCCCTGAATTTCTTCGTCTATGACGTGATGAAGATAGGGCTTCTTCTCGTCCTGATAAACCTCCTGATGGCTGTTGTCAGGTATTATTTCCCGATGGAGAAAATCAAGGATATCCTGACAAAACGCAGGTGGTTCGGCCTAGACTATCTTTTCGCGGCGCTTCTTGGGGTAGCCACTCCCTTTTGCTCCTGCTCGTCAATCCCCCTTTTCATCGGATTTGTCGGGGCGGGAATTCCCTTGGGGATAACTTTCGCCTTTTTGATTTCTTCCCCATTGATAAACGAGGCTTCGCTCTATTTGTTTCCGGCGATGTTCGGCTGGAAAGTCACTCTGATTTACAATCTGGTGGGAATTGTCGTCGCCGTTCTTGGGGGACTGCTGATTCAGCGGCTGAAGCTTGACAAATACGTGAGAAGGGACTTGCTGAAATTCAAGTCCAAGGCACAGGTGGAAAAGGAGCACGGGGGAACGGAGCCCTCGTTGAAAGAGAGAATTTCAATCTGGTGGGAAGCCGGATTTGAAATAACACGGCAGGTCTTTCCTTATGTCGTTTTGGGCGTTGGAATAGGCGCCCTGATACACGGGTTTGTCCCTACGGGCTTTGTCGAGAAATACCTCGCGTCAAAAGAGTGGTGGGCGGTTCCCGCGGCAGTCCTTCTCGGGGCTCCGCTTTACGCAAATTCAGTCTCCGTAGTTCCCATAATGGAGGCTTTGGTCGGAAAGGGAATTCCCCTCGGAACGGCTCTAGCGTTCATGACCGCGATTGTCACCGTCTCGATACCCGAACTGATGATTCTGAGGAAAGTCATGAAGGACAAATTGCTTGGCATATTCCTCGGGATAACCTTGGCGGGGATAATCATAATTGGTTATGTGATGAACGCCTTGTACTGAGGCTTGTTGGGCCGCTTCCTTTGAGCGTTTCCAAAAGGCCCTTCCAAAGGGCGAGAATCAAATCTGAAACGGGGTTTTTGCTTATTTCCGGGGAACGGCGATTTACGCGCGAAGTTGTTTCTTTTGCAAGATGGCCGGGTAGGATTTATTAACCGATTAAGCCTGCTGAAAGTATGGCGGGTTTTGAAGGCACAAGTATCTCATCCAAGGTCAGAAAAGCCAAGGCTGCCGACGGTTCGGAAGCTTACACCCAAATAACGCTCAAGGCCCTTCCTCCTGGAAAGGCTTATTCGCACGAGGACCACCTCTATGATGCGCTGAGTGTTTTGAACCATGTTGCCGCATATCCGGACCTTCCGGTAAAGATTAGAACCAAGGGAGAAGGGGATTTTTCCGGGCCAATTACGTCCCTAAGGGATGTTTCCTCCAAGTTCGCCGGAGTGGGAAAGCTTAAGCTGCTTGCCGCGCAGACGGCAGAAGTGCCTGCGATGCTTTCCGAACTGGCTCTGGGGGAGGACCACCCCCTTACCCAGAAGTTCGCAGAAATCTCCCAGAACGCGGACTCTGCCTTGGATCTCCGAACCGCAGCCAAAAAGATACTTGAGGCGTACGAGACTGCGAATCTCTGACCGCTGTTGAAAGAACCTGAAAAAGTAGTGGAGCTCAAAGCGCCCCTCCAAATCCCCCCAAGGGAACCCCCGCATAGGAAATGCGTTCTCCAGTCCTTCGCTTTTTCCACTGCGGCGCTTCCCATTAAAAGAAACCTTTTTATTTGAAAAAGGCTGCGCGCACCTAGAGATGGCTTCCAATAGGAGTTCTGTGGCGTTTTTGGTTTTCACAATTCTTTTCTCTGTTCCATTCCTTTTTGGCGCAGGATATTCTGTAGTAACACTCAGCCCAGCCTCTGGCAACTATACTCTTCCTTACGCTGGGGAGCCCCTGCAGTTTGTTTTATCAAGCCTAGCAAACACTACGGGCGACTACACAATATCGGTTGAAAACAGCACGCTGAATCATTATGTTGTGGACTGGATCAGCCCTTCGACGCTTTCGATAGCTGGCGGAGACTTTAAAAGATTCCATGTAAGAATCTCTCCTGGTAACTCGTTTGCTCCAGGAGTCGCCTACAGGGTGCCTATCAATGTGAAAGGCTCTGCAGGAAGTCACTCAAACGTGTCGATTAATGCTAGCATTTACGTTTCATTTAGCTATCCTACGATTCCAGGAGAATGCGCAGGAAGAACTGTTAACAGGGCGAACCTTTCAGCAACTGAGTTTTCCGATCCTTCAACGGGCGCAAGGATTGTTTTCAATGGGATCTCGTCGAACCTTTCGCTCGCCAACTACACCGGAATAAACGGAGAGGTAAGCGAAACAGGCTCGGTAAGCGAAAAATCCAAAATCAGGCTGGCACAGATATACATCTACACTTTCGACCATTATAAAATATCGGAAACTAATATGGGTGCGTCCTTTTGCATAAGGTCGGTAGTTCCAATAGTGTCTATTACCGGCGCATCTTGCTCAGCACAGCTAAGCGGCACATGTGCGATTAACGGAAGCGTAGTTAGCATAGACGGCACTATGAATTATTCCAGTTCAGGGGTTCCGGGAGCCTATGCCAACTTGTCTATCGAAAACTGGGGGCCTGGTTACGCCGACTGGTTCGCAATCCAAAATTCCGTTTCTACAGAATCGCCAGCCCAGGCTTCAACGCAAAAAATCCTTTCAAGCATTTACCCGTACTTCCGGCTTTTCGGATATGTTTCAACGGCCTCAGGTCAGATAAACAACTGCTCCGCAGTCAAAGAAATCGAATGCAAAAACGTCACAACCGCAACAACAACCACGCCTTCCGTTGCCAGGTATGTAATCGACTCTATATGGAACGAATCGGATAGCCTTTTTTTCACTGTCAGAAACTCAGGCGAGACAATCTCCTATTCGGATTTCAAAAGAACAACAATACACCTCGACAACCAACCCCTTCCCCTGAGCAGTTATTTGCCTAGTTATAGTCCGGGCATCCCCGATTACTATATTCCCGGATATTCCTGCTACTATAACAGAAGCGCGCTTGACTCATTTGAGGGAGGCTTTCCCGCAAACGCGGTAGCGAGGATTGTTTGCCTGAGAAAGTATCCAGCACCGCGGGACGGAAGCTATGCGAAAGTTTCAGTGAAAGTGGCTCCCTTGAATGGCGCATTTGACATACGGACGTATCAATACGTCCCCCCTACGCCGGTTCAGGAACCCTCGTGCTCATGCTCAGATTTCTCGAACGTATCTTGCGGCTCAAACGGATGCCCTGGCGGATTCATGTACCAGGTTAGGACTTGCACCCCGTTTGCCTGCGCAAGCACAAGAACATGCACGGCATATCATTCATGCTTTTGCGAGAACAAAACAGTCTACAATTTGAGTCTTGACAACCCTGTCGCTTTCCATCCCTTGGGGGCGGGAGTTATCTTAAAGGGGGTCTCGGCCGGCGCGAAAAAGGCATATTACACAGGAACTAACTTTGGCTATAACGAGAGCGCAATCTTTGAGGAAAGCATCCAAAAGACCTTCGCCCAGATGACTATCTATTCTTTCAACCACTACAGGAGAACCGACACAGACATGGGCGCTTCCTTTTGCTTTGTCTCAGTCACTCCAATAGCGTCCGCAACAACGAAACCCGCAACATCTTCCATATCAACAACTACGGCCCCCATCCAGCCAGCAAGCAACAACACAACTGTCGCCCCGCAAACAAACTTCTCCAGCGAAAATTATACGAATTCGACGGCCGACAATTCGACTGCAAAAGAAGACAACCGCAATCTTGAGATTCCGCCGGAAATTGTCGGAAATGAAAAAGCAGAAAACGAAACTGTCGAAGCAGTTGCCGAACCGGTCAATCACACAGCCGGATTGGAGGGGAACGCTTCATCTGAAAATGGCGCAAGCAACAGCCCCGACTCGGACCTCATAGACAAGGGAAAGGCAACTGAAGAAGCAGTTCCTTGCTTTGACTCGGACGGCGGGCTAGAGTCTTTTTCCAAAGGGCATGTCAGCGGCCTTGTTTCCCCGAGGGAGAACGCGGTTGTCCGCTCCGACTGGTGCGTCCAGGCCCCCTCGGGCGGAAAGGCGATCGCAGTCCAGGCTTGCGCGGGAACGGGCTGCGGCGTCAGGGAATGGCGCTGCGTTTCGGACGTCTTCATTGGCAGTTTTGACATACCTTGCGAGAACGGATGCAGATACGGCGCGTGCATAGTCTCTTCGAGGGAAGCGGGAGCGGGCGGAGAGACCGCCAATCCGAAAGCCGGCAAGGATTGCGAGAACGGCTGCAACATTTCCAATTACTGCGTAATGCCTGGAGGCAGGAAAAGCGGCCATTACTGCGACTTTTCTTACAATCCCCTTCCCCAGATTGAGGAGGGCTATTGCGAAAACGGTTTCGAGTGCAAGAGCAACCTTTGCATCGACTCCAAGTGCACTAAAAGGTCACTTTTCCGAAGCTTCCTCGCCTGGCTCGGCCTATTCAGGGACTAGTTTGAAACCTGAGACTTTGTGTTTGAGCTTGAGGCAAAAGTCATCTTCCCGCCCAAAATTTCCTTCCTAGTTTCCCGGGACCTTGCTTTTCCCCCCGAAAACGGCAAAAGTCAGGCTTCTGTTCCCAAGGGGCGTACGGGACTGCGAATCTCTGACCTCTGTTGAAAGAACCGGAAATTAGTAGTGGAGCTCAAGCGCGCCCCTCCGACTTTGCCAAGCAGGTTTTTCACCGGTTGGGGTAATTCGCCGCTATATTCTCCGTGTATACGGCGTGTTGATTCTTAAAACTGCTCAAAGAGGCCAATCAAACTTCTCACTTTCGTTTTACGCCCGAAAGATATTCTTTCTTCAGTTTGTCGATAAATCCGACCAGTTTGGGAACTAGGCTTTGCGCCTCTTCGGCTGTCAAGTCCCGCGCATAGTAGTTTATCCCGTTCCTGATTTTTCTGAAAGCATCAAACTGCTCGGCTAAATCGGGCTCGCCTAAAATCTCCGAAAAGAAAGCGCAGTAGCACTCGTGGTTGTAGATCCGGTAACCTTTAATCAGAGAAATCGCCTCGGCAAGCTCGCGTAGGGAATCATAAAGAAGGCTCACTTTTGAGGCGGCGCTAATGTCGTCTATCGCAATCCTCGTTTGGGTTTCGAACTTTTTGTCGGCTGACTTTACAAGCGAGCGGGCAAAGGCAAGGTCTGGAGAAACCTTTTTCGTTAGGTTTTTTTTCTCGCATTCTCTCCAATCCATCACAATCAGTTTTCCCACTTACCCACAACTATAAATCCGTTGAGATATGACGACAAAAGTTCCCTTGATTTTAGGGTTTCCTTGTCCTTTTCTGCGAAGAGATGAAGTTTCCTTTTCAATTTCGTTTCGAATTCCCCGAGGTCGAGCTGCTTTCTTGGAAAAGATTGAGAGAAAACAACAAGGTCGATGTCGGAGTCTTCCCGCAGTTCCGCTTTTGAAACGGAGCCGAAAAGAACCGCGAGCGGCATTGTCAGCTCGCGTTCGAGGTGGGAAAGGAGCCCGGAATTTTTCAACTCCATCAGCCAAAAAGAGCGATGAACTTGGATGAAAAGGGGGTCGTCTTTGTTTGCC
>JAZDJS010000001.1:0-25552 GCA_043803745.1 archaeon | reverse complement strand
CGTTTCTCGTCCAGCCTAACGCCATAGTTGGAATGAATATAGTCCAAAACTCCCTTGTCGCCGGAGCCGGAAAAACTCCGGGCATCCTCTTTCGTAAGGGCCAAGCCGCAATCCGTTTTCACGTGCCGGAGGACCAGTTTTGCCGCAATCGATTCGCTGTCAATCAAAACTCCGTCGAGGTCGAAGATTACCGCCTTAATTTTTCTTCCTGGCTCTTGTTGCCTTCTCAAGGCTGAAATCCTCTCCCGATACTGCTGAAAGAACCTGAAGATCCCTGAAGTTGAACGATTTTTTCCCCGACTGCGCAGAAATCTTCGATTCTATCTTCTCCCAGACTTGCTCAGCCCGCTCCTTCAGGAACTTCTCCTGCTCAAGGAGCTCCTCCGCCCGCCGCTGTATCCTCTCCTCGGACGCAATTTCCCTGGCATCGCCGAGGGCTTGCGCATACTTGACGACAAGCTGGTGCGCCTCGTTCGATTTGGCGCGGAGCTTGTCTATCTCGTGGATCTTCTCAATGAAAAGCTTGTGGATTCCCTCGGATTTCTCCGCCTTTTCAACGACCTGCTTGTGGAGCTCGTCCGATTCGGAGAAGAATGTGTCGACCTCGGTTGAAATCGAGGAAATGTTCGCGCGCTTCTTTTCGACAAATTTGCGGGCTTTCCAGAGCTTCTTCAGCTCCTCGATTTTCTTGACGAGGCGCTTTTCCTCCTCGAACGGAACCGGGTTTGTCTGGTACTTGAAATCCAGTTCTTCTATCAGCTTGCCAAGGGAAGTGGAGGACCCCTTCGGCGCTTCGAAACCCTTGAGCATTTCCCGGAGGACCTTTGCCTGCTTAATCATCTCACGCCCCCGGGCGCGGCTGGAATTCCTCTGCTCCTTTAGCCCGGCAATTTCCTTGTTCATCCCGTCCCGCTCATCGCGGAGGAGCTTCAGGGTGCTGATTGCCTCGCGGACCTTCGAATTGGCTTCGTCCCGCTTGTATTTCTCGGTTATCAGGAGGTTGTAGAGCTCCCTGGGGTCGCTTGGTAGGTAGCTAGGTACGCTCTTAGGCAACTCCTTGGGGAACCTTGCGGGAGTCCCTGTGGGAGTCCCTGCGGGTGCTCCCTTAGCTGCCTTTGCGAGCTGCTCTGATTTCTCTGCCATCTCCCGGAGGAAGCCTTCAGCTCCGGGTTTATAAAAAAAACTGCGTTTTCCCCGGGCGGGTTCCCAGAGCGGACATCATTCGCTCTGGACAATTCTGCAGTAAGGGCTGACGACTGCGTTCAGGACGGGCGCTAGATTTTTCGCAAGCCAGTCCCCGGAGGAAACCTCTCCAAGTTCCATTTCAAGGGAAAGCTTGGCTTCCGCATAAGGGCCTTTCTTCCCGGAACCGTTCCGGTATGCGCGGGTTTCGAAAGTCGCGGACTTGAGGGGATATGCTCCGCCTGAAAACGAAAATGACCCTTTCTTCAGCAAAGGCGGCCCCAAGTTCCTGCTGCCAATTCCGTCGAATTTCAAGCAGCCTCCGCTTGAAGTAAGGAGGTAAGCGAGGCTGGAATGCGCAGAATATGCCACTTTCGCGAAAGCAGCCGCCAAATCTGCCTGCCTCTCTTCAAATTCCATTTCAAGCGAAACTTCTGCATGACCTTCAGGTCCGACTTTTATCGTGGCGGTTCCAAGAGCTCGCCCCCGGCTAGCAATATTTATCGGGTATGTGCCGGGTGTTTGCAGGTCCGCTGGGAGCGCTTCCAGAAGGGAGGTCCTTCCGGTCGGTTCATTTGGCAAAACTCCGATGTCGAAAGTATATTCCTTTGCAGGTATTGCTGGTTTGGGCATATTTGAGTTCTTAGCGCTTCTTGCTTTATAAATTTTAGCCACTTTGGAGTGCTATTTTGGGCACTATTCCCTTAAAACAAATGTTTCCTGTATTTGGGGGATGTGTATTGCGGCCGGGGCATATCCTTCGCCAATTAGGCGGCCCCTCATTGCCTCGAACTGTTTCCTCCTCCCGTGATTGAGGAAAATTTGCGCGCCTTCCTGCCCTGGCGCTATCCAGTCACGGACATATTCGACAAGCTCAGGGCCCCCTGAATGGATGGGGATTGGCGCAGCGTAAAACGAGCCTGAAGATTCCAGAGCTTCTAGATTCCGCGGACAGGCTGCGGACCGGGTGTTTATGAGTGCAAAGGGATTTCTCCGGACTCCTGCAAACTTGTAATAATCCTCGCAAACAATAAAACAGGCGCTCGGGAGGTTCTTTTTCTTCCCTGTTTCAGTTTCAAGTCCTTTCGCGGAAAGGTCGGCATATGTTTCCGGATAATACTTCCTCAGGAAAGCAAGACCCTTGCTACGGGGATAAATCAAGGAATATCCTCGGAAGGCTGCTTCGTCCTCGTCAAGAATCTGCCTCGCAAGATATGCGGCTTGGGACCCGCGCATGAAGTTTGGCGCAGCTATTACTGCCCGCCCGCCTTTTTCGGCGACGTCAATCATTGCGGCTCTTAATTGCTCGTAGGCGGCTTTGCTGGAAATCCCGTCCTTTTCAGCATGCGTGCACTCGGTAACCGCAAAATCAACCTTGCGTTCTCCGTTGTTCGGATGCAGCGCTTCCCCCGCAAACGGGCGTCCTCGGAAATCCCCAAAATATTGCGTGTTGATGTCGCCGGAGAAAATCCCGGACATTCCGTCATATTCCAAAAAGGCTTGGGCTGAGCCGGGCAAATGGCCCGCTGGAAGGAGCGTTGCAGTTATTCCGTTGCCGATTTCGAACGGGCTGAGATAGTCAACCTCAATTGCCGCTTTTGCAACGAGCAGCATGTGCCCGTTCTCATCGGGGCGTCCCCGGTAAACTTCGGGATTTTCTCTCAGAAGGTTTCTCGTTTCAGGGGTGCAATAAATCGGGATTCTCCTTTCATCCAAGATTTTTGCAAGATGCGCCCCATGGTCCCAGTGGGCATGAGTCAGTATGACTGCGTCAACGCCGGAGAAATCGCCGTCGAAAAAATGACCCGCATCAACGGCAACGGCTCCCGTTGGCGTCCTGAGAACTGTCGAAACGCCCAGCCTGATTGACGGGCTTGGAAATGAAAGAGAAATGGGCGAGCTCATCCTGGATGCCGCCTTGCCAGATTCCTAACTGAAAGAACTTCCCGGTCCCTAAGGACCCGCCCAACATATCCGTCCGGGCCTATTATTAGGCTTGTGTAGGGGTCGGCAAGGCAGATTGCGCGGTCCCCAGTTCCCTTGGCGGCAGGAACAACTATGCCCCTGCCTTCCTTGTAATATGCCGGCTTCAGCAGCTTGTGCGGACCTGCCCGCTCGATGAGGTTCCGCTGCATTGCCCAGAGCGCAAGGAAGTCCCCGTGGACCAGCTCATATGCGCCGCCCGGTTTCGGGGCTGCGAGTTGCGCTAGATAGTCGTAATCTCTCCCTGAAGGGGGGTGCCCTGTTAGGGAGGTTGTGCGCACCTTCCCCTCTGGAAGGTCGGGAATCTTCCGGATTCTGTCAACTTCCGAGTGTTCGGGAGCGAAAGTTGAAGTAAGCCTTATTGCTCCTTCTTCAAGGGCAAGGGCTTCCTCAAGCTGGAAATATGAGGGGGTTGGATAGTCTCCGAAGCCTGCGGTTGCGATTACAACGTATTTCTTCCCTTCTTTGCGGTTGTTAGAAAAATTCCAAGCCGGGTCTTGTATCGTTCCCTCAAGAAGGGACAGGCAATCCCCATACGGGCTGTTGAAGGTCTGCATCAACTCCTTGGCAAGGGGTGCTGCGAAAATAATCTCGACCTTGTCCCGCCCGAGCCCGGCGTCCTCAAGGGTTTGTTTTATTTGCTTCAGCAGATCTCCGGACCTGTCCTGGGCGAAAGCAGGATAGACAACAAGGTCGTAGGTCTTCAGCGTTTCAAGCAAGTCAGCTGAAAGGGCGCGCTCCCTTTCTTCCCGCGGGCCAAGGTTTTCGACGCGGTCAGCTGTTGTTCCCTCCATAATCAACCCGTTGCAGCCGGCTATTTGCCTCAGCCAGGGCTGGGCAGCCAGATCAGTCTGCGGGTCGTACGTAAGCTCAAGCCCGACATCGAGAAGGGTTGCTATCTTGGTTCCGCCGAAATCAAAGACGTAATAGTTCGTTCCCGGAAGATGTTCCCTGCCGTTTGCGCGATAAGCGGTTACTGTGAATTCTCCCGCTGGGCCGAACGGTGCGGATTCCCCATTGTTCAGAATGACAAAATTGACAGGCCCCTTCTTCTTGGCTCCGGGACAGACAATCCCTTCGTCAGCATCGAAACCGGGAAAAGCGGTCCTGAGGAAAGCCATTTCCTTGTCGAAATCCCGGTCCCCGATTTGCTTGTCGCCGAGGGAAACTGAAAGTCCGTCAGCAAGGAGAATCGGAAGAACTGCGTAAGCCTCGGGACTCAGGAAAAATGGTTCGTGCCCGTTCCTGGCAAAATTATGGAGAACCCCCAAGGTGTTCCCGATATGGTCGAAGTGGGAATGCGTTGCGAAAAAGGAGCCTATTACAGGGGGCTGATAGACCGGCAAGCCGTAAGAAGTGAAGGGGTCCGGCTCGAAAAGAGAGCTTTCCTGGGCAAGGCCGCTGTCAATCTGGAGGGTGTGCCTGAGCGTTCCGTCCCTTTCGTACGCGTGAATGTAAATCCCGGCGCCCCTTGCAACGCTGGCGCCATTTGGCGAAGACACGGCTAACCAAGAGTTTGTCAAACTTCCAGTATTCCCCCCAAAGTAGTTACTTACTTGGTGTTTATATAATTTGGGTATTTTGTCGGCATCCTGAAAGATATTTCAAATTTTTTTCAGCTCGGGAAAATGAAAGAAAACCGGGGGCTTTTGCCCCCGGAAGCCGCTCATCCAAAGAGTTCCAACTCATGGCGCTGGACGAACCCCGACAGTTGGCTTTCAGCCGGAACGTGTCGCCCAGCCGCTTGCTGGACTGGTGATTTATCCAAACAACGCAGCAAGACCTGCCGATGCTGCTTCGTCCTGCGCTGCCTTGTCTGCTTCTTCCTTCTTGTCGTCCTTCTTCTGCTGGTCCCCTGCCCCGGCTGCCGGTGCTGCGGATGCAGTTGGCATTGCTGCCGCCTTCTTTATCGCATCCTCAATCTTGACGTTCTCAAGGGCTGAAACAAGAGCCTTGATCTTCCCCTCGTCAGCTGAAATTCCGGCCGATGAGAGAACCTTCTTTATTCCGTCCCCGTCAACAGTCTTTCCCGCCTTGTGCAGGAGCATTGCCGCATATATGTATTCCATTTTTTCTTTCTTCCCTCACTTTGTTTTATTCATATTTCCGGGTCGCTAGGCCTTCGCCAGGACCTCTCCAATATTCTCCCCGGGCACAGTCTTCGTTTCGAAAGCAAGGCTTGCTGCTTCAAGAACCGCTCTTTGCACAAGCAGTTCCACTGTATCCGCAGTCGGATAGCCCGCCTCAACCGCAAGGTTGAATGCCCATGAGTGCGCCTGTATGATCTGGTTGAGGACATATGCCTCGTCTATTCCAAGCGTCTCGCGCCCATAGACCAGTCCTCCCTCGAGAGCAACCAGGATGTTGATGTCGGTTTCGAACGGCTCGATTCCTAGCTTCAGGAGAGCGTCGGCGATTTCCTTCGAGATGACGTCTCCCGGTCTGGCGACAACGGTGCTCTTCTCAATTATTATCTTGCCCTTCTGGATTTTCGCGGGAAGGTCCGCCTTTTGGAGGTCGCCTATTGCCGGTCCTGGCGGAAGCCCGGTATCTCCTTCAAGGACTATAATCTCCCTGTCGGAAACCTGACCTATCTTCGCTCTAGCTGGCCTGCGCTCCCTGTTCGCGGCACCCCTAAGCTTGAACGGGGATTCCGTTGAAAGTATCAGCGCAGGCTGGGCCTGCTGGACAAATGGCAGAATCTTCGAGAAGCTCGGATTTTTCCCCGCGGCAGCCTCAATCGCCTTTTCAATTACGGCCTTCTTCCTGACGACTATTTCGGTTCCCTCCCCGAAAATCTTCCGAAGGTGGGAAATGTGCGCGCCCGGAGTGTTCTTCAGCTCGACGACAAGGATTGACTTGGCAGTGCCGAGCTTTGCCGCAAGCTCTTCTGACTGCGCAATCTTCTTCTTCTTGTTCTCGGAAACGCGTGCGCCCTTTCCCTTGAGTTCGCTTTTGCTTTTTCTTATGCCTTTTACAACCATTATTTCATTCACTCCTTTTTTCCTATTTGAGTTGGGTGGGTTTTCCCATTGTCGTTTTCAGATACATCTTCCCGATGCTGTGTATCCCCTTGTCGAGCTTCGAAAGGACCGCCTTGTAGACCGCCTGAATGTTGTCGGCAAGCTCCTCGTCGGACATGCTTTCAGTCCCTACGAATGCGTGGACAACCGGCCTGTCCTTCACGCGGACGCGGACGCTCCTCTTCAGCCTGGTTATTACCTGGGTTGGATCGGAAACCGGACCAATGACATCTTTCGGAAAGGGCATCTGCCCCCTCGGACCGAGTATTATACCGAACGTTGACGCAAAGGGCTGCATCAGGGGCGCCTGGACAATGAACCACTCGCACTGCTCGGCAAGCTTCCTGACCTTCTTCGTGTCATATTGGGAAATCTCCTTCTTGGTGACGACGGTGTGGGCTCCCGACTTCTTCGCCTGAAGGGATGGGTCGCCGTCCGCGAGGACCGCAACATCGACATCCTTTCCCCGCCCGTGGGGAAGCTCGACCGAGTCCGCGACCTTCAGGGTTTTCATGTCAACGTTGATGAGATTCATTGTAAAGTCAACGGACTGCTTGAAGTTCCGCTTTCCCGCGTTCTCCCTGACAATCTTCAGGGCTTCCAGTATTGTCTTCTTTTCTACCATTCTTTATGCGCTCTCCCTTCTACGTCCCCAAGGGGGGAGGTAGTTTATTGGGTCCGAGGGGGCTGAATCCATCCTTTAAAAAAGTTTTGAAACGGGTTTTTTGAAGGTCTCGGAAAACTTTTAATCTGAAGAAAGCGGCCTGTTTGAGAATGGTCATTCTTTGCGAGATTTGCGGCTCCCGCCCCGCCCGGGGAAGGCATTCGGTCGAGGGCGCGATCCTCTCGGTTTGCGAGCAGTGCGGGAAATTTGGGGCGCCCGTCAGGGACGTTTTCCTCAAGCGACAGAGAGGGGCGGCTCCCGCTGTCGGTGACGGGGAACCAGAAGTCGCGCCCAACTATGCGGAAATAATCAGGAAGGGTAGGGAGCGAGCAGGGCTGACGCAGAAGGAGCTTGCCGCAAAATCTCTTGAGCGGGAATCCGTTGTCGCGAAGATAGAGCAGGGGGAGTTCATCCCATCAATCCCGACCGCGAAGAAATTGGAAAAGGTCCTCGGGGTGCGCCTTATTGGGGGGTCTAATGGGGAAGAAACTAAGGTGAGCTCTCCAGAGAAAAGCGAACGGATGGCTGCTCCGGCGGGAATGACGTTCGGCGACCTGATTAATAAGCGGCGGAAAGGGGAATAACAATTTAATGTGGAGCGGGCTGGGTGAATTATGACGCGGGAAAAGCGGATAATTTTCGTTACCGGGAGCAAGAACAAGGTTGAGGAGGCCCAGGCAATACTTTCGGGCTGGAACGTTGAGCAGAAGGAAATCGACTTACCCGAAATACAGTCGCTTGAGTCTGCCGAGGTTGTCAGGGCGAAAGTCGAGACTGCCAAAAGCCAGGTCGAGGGCGCCTTCTTCGTCGAGGACACCTCGCTGCATCTTGCCTGCCTAAACGGCTTGCCGGGACCGATGGTCAGGCTTTTCCTCCTCGCAATTGGCAGGGAGGGGCTTGCCGAACTTTGCTACCGGCTGGGGAACTTTTCCGCCGAGGTGAAGGGAACCTTAGGGTATTCGGACGGAAAGGACCTTGTTGTCGTTTTCCAGGGCGGCATCCGGGGGAAGATTGTCCGTCCGAGGGGAGAGTCGAATTTCGGCTGGGACTCGATTTTCGTTCCGGACGGCTCCGAGGAAAGCTTCGCGCAGATGGGCCAGGTCGAGAAGAACAAGGTGAGCCATAGGAAGATTGTCCTTGACAAGTTCAAGAATTTTCTGGATAACGAGCTAAGGTGAATTTTCAATCATAGACGTTCTCGCGCTTGCCTATCCGCACAACCAGTATGCGTCTTGCGACAATAACTATGTCAACTATTGCCCGATAATCCTGTATTCGCAGCCTGTAGAGCCGGCTGCCGAAAAGACGGACGACAAAACGAAAAGGGTTTTCCCGTATTGAATTGAGCTTCTTTAGAATTGCTGCCGAATCGGCCTTGTCGAGTTTGGCGAGAAAATCCACTGACGCGCGAGTCAGTTCGACTGCATATTTTCCGGCGCTTGGCTCAGAGCTTGATGCCAAGTTCGTGCGCTGCCTTTTCAATCGGGACAGTTTGCCCCCGCCTTATCTGGGCGAGCCCGATTTCTATCTCGTCAAGCTCCTTCCGTGAGGGCGATCCGTCCTCCTGCCCGCCGATGAGTCGGGAGACGACGTCGTTAAGGGTTTCCCGCGGGTGGTTTTTCAGGCGCTCAAGCTTCGTCCGGACCAAGGAATCCACCTGTATCGTAGTTAGCTTCATTTCTTGCTGTAATCTGTTATAGTCTGTTATAAAACTTTGCGTTCTCAGCGGCTTGCTGAAAGGGATAGGTCCTAGCTTTTAGCGGAGCGGATTGGTTTTCCGGTAATTCGGACGTCTGCGTTTGGGCAAGGACATGAGTCTCTGGCGCGTTGATGTTTGAGGAAACTAATATATTGGGTGCCTTGCTCCAGAAGCTCCAGAAACTTAAAAACGCGGGGGTACCTCGAAGGCACGAACCTGAGATGCTCTGAGGAGCACAAGCGGCTGAGCTAATATTCAAAGATTTTTTAAGCAAAGTCCTTGGGAATGGCGCATAAGGTTCGAGGCGGAACGGAGTTAGAAAATCCTGCCGAGAAGCTTATACAGGGGTACCCAAGCGGTCAAACCCGAACGGGAAGGGGCAGGACTTGGGATCCCGCGGCCTAGTGCCTTAAAAACCGGATAAAAACTGGAAGAACGGAGCAAGCAGGGGTACCCAAGCGGTCAACGGGGCAGGACTTAGGATCCTGTGGCTTAGTGCCTTCGTGGGTTCAAATCCCTCCTCCTGCACTCGTCGCTTCAAGCTCCTCGTGCAGCCGGAGACCTCGGCTGATGTCTCGGCCTCCTCCTGCACTTACCTATCCTACGGCAGGTTCTTCTAGGCAAGTGCCTTTCCGGAGAATTTCTTGCAGGCACGTCTTTCGGAAACTGTTTTCAGGAATGAATTGGGCGACGCGGCCATCCCGAAAAGGGGGATTTGAGTTTATATCCGTTGTTTCTCTCAGTCCTTGAACGAAAGGAAAGCTTTTTCAATTTGTCAGTCTTGAGCAGGCTGCAAATGGTCGAACTAAAGGGAAAAGTCATGATTGTCACCGGCGCGTCCAGGGGCCTTGGAAAAGCCCTTGCAAAGGAGGCCGGAGCCCGGGGAGCGCGGGTCGTCCTTGCCGGGAGGTCAGAGCAGTTGTTGAAAGCAGTTGAAGGGGAACTTGCAAGTTCCTTCGCAGTCAAGTGCGACGTGACAGACGGGCATGAAATCGGAACCCTTGTCAAGAAGGTGGTTGAAAAGTTCGGAAGAATCGACATTCTCGTGAACAATGCAGGAATCTGGATTCCGCAGGATTTGGAGGAGCTTGACCTGGCGCGCGTAAGGGAAATGTTCGAGGTGAATGTCTTCGGGTTGATGGCAGTTTCAAAGGCGGTTTTCCTGCAGATGAAGAAACAGGGGGGTGGGATGATTGTCAACGTCATCTCAACCGCGGGCCTTGAGGCGAAATCGAAAAGGTCCCCGGCATATACCGCGAGCAAGTTCGCTGCAACCGGGTTTGCCCAATCCTTGCGGCATTGCGGAGCCGAAGAAGGAATCAAGGTAATCAACATCTATCCCGGCGGGATGCGGACCGATTTCCATAACGAGCGCAAGCCGGCTGATTGGGAGAATTTCATGGATCCTTCTTTCGTTGCCGGGAAAATAGTTGAAAACCTTGAAAAGGACGCTCCGGAGGAGGAGCTTGTGCTCAAGAGGCCGGGAAAATGACTGAACTGCTCTACCAAAAGGACATGGAACTTTTCGAGTTCGACGCGAAGGTGGTCTTTGCCGAGGGCAACAAAATCGAGCTTGACAGGACGGCTTTCTATCCCAAATCCGGGGGAGTTGCGGAGGACAGAGGGACTATTGAGAGGAACGGAGAGGTTTTCCAGGTCCTGAGTGTCAGGAAGGAGGGACCTAGAATAATCCATGAGCTTGACAGGCCGGGGCTTGTAGTTGGAGAGGAAATAGTTGGGAAAGTTGATTCGGCCAGAAGGCGGATTCTCTCAAGATATCATACCACCGCCCATTTGCTGATTGGAATAATGAACAAGGAGCTCTCAGTCCTCGTCACCGGGAACAACCTGGATGTTGACGGCGGGAGAATAGACATAGACTGGGAAACGTTCGACAAGGGAAAGCTTGAGGAGATTTTCGCAAAGGCAAACTCCCTGATTGGGCAGAACCTTCCAGTCAAGGTCTATGAAATTGCCCGAAACGAGCTTGAGAAAAGGCCCGAGCTTGTCAAGCTTGCCATGGGCCTACCTCCGGCGCTCCAGACAGTCAGGATTGTGGAAATCGTCGGGGTCGACGCCCAGCCGGACGGGGGCTGCCATGTCGGCTCGCTCATAGAAATTGGCTCGCTCGAATTCAGCGGGTATGAGAGCAAGGGGAAGAAGAACAAGAGATTCAGGTTCGTTATACGGAATCGAGGGGGTTCAGGAGGAACCTCAAACTGAGGGGGAAGCCTCCCCCGCGGTTCGGACGAACAAGAGATTCAGGTTCGCTCTGCGCTGATTGGGATTCAGAAAAGGTCTACCTTGACTCCCGCTTTCTTCAGATTCTGGACAAATCCAGCGAAATCCTCGTAAAGGACTGCGTTGATTCCGAACGCCTTTGCGGCTTCAACATTCTCCTTATGGTCATCGGCAAGGAAAATCTCGCCCGGCGCAAGCTTTGCTCGCTCAGCAAGCTTGGAGAATATTTCGCGCCCCGGCTTGAGCGCGCCAATCTGGTGGGAAGAGACTATTGTCCCGAAAATCTTCGAGATTCCGAACCGCTTCTCAAGCCCGTCGAGTCGCTCCTTGAAATTGTTCGTGCATACGAGGAGCTTGTAGCCGGCCGTCCTCAGGGTTTGGGAAATCTTCTCCGCTTCCCTGTTGACCTCGTATCCGGAAATCAGGAGACTGACAAGCTCTTCCTTGGTTGCCTTGATTTTCCATTCCTTGCAGGCGAACGCCCAGAACTCGTCCCCGTTCATCTTTCCCGCCTTGTAAAGGTTGTTCATTTCCCTGCTTTTCAGGAATACGCGCCTTGCATCGGTTTCGGACACGCCATATACCTTGCCGAGGTTCGAAATGAAATTCTCCTTGCCCTTGAGGAAGTAAACCCCGTCAAGGTCGAAGACAATCCCCTTAACCGCGGCCATTTCAGTCGAAAACTTCCTTGAAGGAATAGAGCCCCGCGCCTACTATTGCGAACCCGAGCGTGAAGAGCCCAGTTACCCAGCAGCCCGTGTAATAGGTCCCGAGGGAGGTTGTCAGAACGAATCCAAGATCTGCGATTGAGAATACGAGGTAGCCTCCGAGCAATATTGCGGTCGGTTTGAACATTGCGGAGCCCTTTGTAGCAGCAAGCACGAAAAGGGCGAATGAAACGAAAAGAACGTCCCCTAGGGGGTATGTTATGTTAAGCGCCTTCATTAGAAGGCCGACCTTTTCGAACATCTTGTCAATAACGAAAATGTAGAAAATCCCGCTTCCGACAATAACCGGGAGGATTGCATATTTCAAAGTCGTTTTCAGGTCGAGCTTGAAACCGAATGAACGGAAAAGCGTGTATACTCCGGCCAGGGTTAAGGGGATTATGCCCACATAGAATATGTCGGCAACAGACGGGTATGGCATGTCAACCCCGACAAGGGTGTATACGGTCCATATTGTGTTCGCGATTGCCCAGCTTGCAACGCCAAGGGAGATTAGGAAAATCCCCCATCCCATCGCGCTCTGAAGCGTGAACTTCCGTACAGCAAGGATGCCCATGACTGCCGCAAAAGCAACGACTGCAGTCTGGGAAATGCCGATTATCAGGTATCTGGCATAGTCCGAGACGAATCCTTCCTTCGGAAGGAGGAAAAGCATTGCGACAACGAGCAGGGAAACTGCCATGTAGACAAGGTATATCTTGTCATTCTGCTTACTGGGAGCTAATTTCTGTTTGGTCTTTTTTTCCGCCATCTGATATCTCACTTGGGCATGAATCCGAAGGTTTTAACCATTTCCCTTCGCCCGGCTTTCTCTTCGGGGGTCTCGACCCTTTCGGCAGCGCTCCCGTCAACAACCCCTAAAACCGATGCGCCAAGCCCCGTCCTGGCAACTATTACCTGAAGAGGATTGCTCGTTGCGCAATAGATTCCGGCAACACAGGGATGGGCGCGAACGGCGGAGAGGACCTGTATCGGATATGCGTCCTTCAGGAAAATCGCGAAAATGTGCCCGGCAGCGATTCCGAGAGCGGCTTTTGCCGCAAGCGCTTTCGCGGTTTCGTCATTCCCGGTAACTCGGATAAGCTTCGGCTTTGCCTCGTTCATCGCAATCCCGAACTTTGCATTCGGAACTGCAGAGTAGACGATTGTGTAAAGGTCGTCGATTGTCTTGACTGAAAAATTCCCCTGCCCGAGTATAACCTCATGGGTTTCCGGGTTCTCGATGCTAACCAGCTCCAGCTCAACTGCCATTTTCTCTCCAAAGGAACTGGTGTGTTTTAACTTTTCTCCCAGACCAGCCGGTTTTCACTCATCTTGCAGGATGCGCGCCCGGTTGCCTGGAGATGCGTGAGCTGGGCGCGGAAAGTTGTCAGATGGAGAACGTATTGCGTGAAGTTGAGGACCGTGCCCTCCCGGTCGGAATATTCCTTCAAAAGCTCCTGGTCTGTCTTCGGCTCGCCCCCAAAAAGGGAGAGGATTGCCTCCGAGGCAGCCTCAAGAGAAGCGCGGTTATCCCCAAGGGTCTTTGCAAGAGCGTTCCCGCTTGCGGGCTCCCCATGTCCCGGGACAATCGTTTCGACCCGGCCCTCTTTCACGAGGGCTTCAAGCTTGCCTATTGATGCTAGCGCGGAGGAAACGTCCGAACAGAACAGGATTTTGTGCTTGAAGAGGGACTCGCCCGAGAAAAAGGCATCCCCTGCGAAAAGGATTTTCGAGAAAAGATATCCCGTCTGGCCTGCCGAATGTCCCGGAAGGGAAATCGCCTCAAGCTCGAATCCGGCCGCGGAAAATTTCCCCTCGCTGACAAGTTCATCGACCTTGCACGGAGTTCCCTGCAGGAATTTGTTTCTTGCTTCCTTCGGGGGGGCGGCCATCCCCCAGAGGAAATAGGGCTCAAGGGAGGGATTCCGGATTATCGCTGAATCGGTTTCGGGCGCGAAAACCTTTGCGCCGGTCCGTTCAACTATTATCGCGTTCCCCGAGAAATGGTCGGAGTGCCCGTGAGTGTTGAGTATTGCGGAAATCCCAATGCCTTTGGCCTGGCAGCCGGAAAGGAGCCGCCGCCCGGAATCCTCGTCAATTCCGCTGTCAATGAGCACGCCCTGCTTTCCGTTCGGGGAGATCAGGCCCGAGTTGACCCTTCCAGGAAAATAGAAAACCCCCTTGCGCCCAAGCTCTACCGGTTCGGCAGCCATTTTCCCTGTTTTGCGCGCGCGCCGCTTTTTAAAACACCGAAAGCTTCCCGGAAACAACCTTCTGGGTTATCGACAATATGTCCGCAAGCTCCCGGTCAAGTATTTTCTTGGCAAGCTGGAAATCCTCCTTTTCCCTCTTCGAAAGTATCTGGAGCTCCGCGACAAGGGGGTCGTCAATAGGCCTTCCTATCTGGGAAAGGAGCTTCACCTGGCACTCCTTGATTGACGGGACCTCCGCGACAATCGCCTTTGCAGCCTCGTTAGCAAGGAGGTTGTAGATTTTCCCGACGTGCCTTACGGGATTCTTCCCGGCGGCGGCCTCAAGGCTCATCGGCCTTGCGGGGGTTATCAGGCCGTTGACCCTGTTGCCCCGCCCGACAGCTCCGGCGTCGCCCATCTCAGCCGAGGTTCCGGTGACTGTTATGTAGACGGACTTGCGCTTGGAGGAGTCGAGATTGTTGACGACAACCTCGGTCCTAAGGGGAGATGTTTCTTTTGAAAAGGCAGCAACATCCTTGAGAATCTTTTGCCTGCATGCGAGGTATTCCTCAAGGCTTTTCAGCTCGGAGGAAACGAGCGCGGCGGCAATTGTCAGGACCGCGCGGTCTCCTTGCCGGAGGCCCATCACTTTTATGTCCTCTCCGACAGCCGGGTTCTTCCTCTTGTATTTGGAGCTGTTCAGGAAAAGCTCGGTCTCGTACACAAGCTTCTCGATCCTGCTGAACGGCGCGAATCCGACGCCGAAGCTTGTGTCGTTCGCCCCGGGGATTTTCCTGCTGAAGTTGTCCCTCAGGTCCGTCGAGCCCATCACAATCCTCGATTCAAAGTCGGCCCCTTCGAAATTGGCCATTCTCGGAACCGCCTTGTTAAGATAGCTTCTGGCGGTTTGTATTGCCAGCTCGGAAACCGGGATCTCGTCGTTTCCGGCCCGGTCAGTTGCCTGTCCCGAAAGGACTATGTTAATCGGGCTCAGAATGCTTCCTCCGCCGAAAACCGGCGCGGATGAGCCGCTTGAGAGCTGCCCCTTGTCGGTGTTGTGATGGAGAATATATCCGAACTTCTTGATGTAATATTTGCAAAGCTCGCGGGAAACCTCCTCCATCATCCCGTCCATTATGCTGTCTGGATGCCCTATCCCCTTGCGCTCGACCATCTCGGTCGCGATGTCCTCGATGTGGCGCGAAGCAAGCTTCTCGACGACAATGTTCCTCTTCGTTTTTCCTGCCATCGGGCGGCTTCCTACCCGCCGGTTAAAAAGAAAACGGAAATTCTTTAAGGAATAGGAATATTCAGAAAGGAATATGCTTCTCCCGGAAATTTCGGAAATAAGGGGTGCGCGGAAGGCCCTGGGTATGAGCCAGACAGCGCTCTCGGAACTCTCCGGAATTCCGCAGTCGGTCATTTCAAAGGCTGAGCGGGGGGAAAGTAGGATTTCCTATGCCGCTGCGAAGCTCCTCTTCGAGCTCCTGGATTCGAAGCGGGGGCGCGGGACCGGAAGCGTCGAGAAGTTCATGAACAAGAGGGTCGTTTCCGTCGAATCTGATGCGCCGGCTGAGAGAATAATCAAGATAATGCGGGACCGGGGGATTTCCCAGCTCCCGGTTTTCCGGGGAGGTGTCGCGGTGGGAAGCATTTCGGAAAGGGTCCTCCTCGAGGCATCCGTCCGCTTCGGACGGGAGGCGCTTTCCAGGAAGCAGGCTTCTGAGATAATGGGTCCGCCCTTCCCAGTCGTCCCGGAAGGGACGGGAATAGAGGACGCCTCCGAATTCTTGAAGCGGTTTTCCGCAGTCCTAATCTCCTCGAGAGAGGGGCGAGTGAGCGGGATACTCACAAGATCGGATTTGCTGAGGAGATGAAGAAGACGGGCTCCGAGTTAGCCCTCATCTCCTTGTCAACATTTTTTTACATTTTTCTTTATATTGGGCGCTTCCTGAGAAGGAATATGGCGGGTGAGATAGAAACGGGAATGCTCCTGAAATTCAAGACCGGGAAGGAATTCTCCTACAACGAGCTGCGGGGCAGCACCCCCTCAAGCAAGTTCGCATACCATTTGAGGAATCTTGTTTCGCAGAAAATTGTTGAGAAGCAAAGAGACGTCTATCGGCTTACCGACAAAGGAATGGAACTGATGGGAAGAATCGAGGGCACAACCGGCGAGAGAAAGGAGCCGCCCATAGTGGGCGCCTATGTCCTTGTCAGGGGCCCGGGGGGAAAGGTCCTTCTGAAGCTGAGGAACGCGCAGCCGTTTCTAGGCTACTTTGGCATGATTGGCGGAAAGGTAGAGTTCGGCAAACCCCCTGAGGACGAGGCAAGGCGCGAGCTATTAGAGGAGACTGGACTCAAAGCGGACCTGAAGCTAAGGTTGATAACGAATTTGATAACGGTGAACACAGAGAGTGGAAGGTGCGTCCATCATGCCATCGGCTTCTGGTATCTCGGGGAGAACCCGAAGGGAACGTTAATTCGAAACCAGATTGAGGGAAGGAACGCCTTCTTGACGCCTTCTGAGATGCTGAAACGGAAACGGATTCCCGACCTGGATTTCCTCGTCCCGGCAATCCTGGAGCAGGCGCGCGGAGTGAGATTCGCGAGCATCATGCACGAGATGAAGGATGGCAAGTTCATAGGGATGAAGATTCTTTCGGATTCGGACTGCTAGGCAGTTTGCGCTATTGCAAATGGGGTCCGGTCGCTCTCCGCCGTTTCAAATTCTGAAAAATGGAAGGGAATAGATTGAAAGCGAGAATTCCCGTCTTCCGAAAAATGGGTTCGAGTGCGGCCAGCGGGATTTGAACCCGCGTTGCGAGCTTGGAAGGCTCGAATCCTACCAGGCTAGATGATAGCCGCAGCTACGGGGAATCGCTTCTCGGAGGTTTTTAACGTTTTATCCTGAGTCATCGTCCGGAGAGAAACATATCCTTGCCAGGTTGAACCGCGCGAACTCTCACGCTGTGGCTTGATCCAGCCTTGGCTGTGGCGTGCAGATCAGCGCGGACTAGGCAGCCGCTTCCGAACCGGCGGCGCCCCGTCAGCCCTTTTTTAAGGCTTGTTTTCCGGCGGGCCAATTGCTTAAAACCGAGCCCCGCGGACGAGCGCCATGGTCCCGAAGAAAACAGACAGAAACATCTCGTTCAAAAGGAAACTATCCGAAAAGAGAAACTTGCTTCCAGCTGCCCGCGGTTTTTCGCCGTCGGGGGGGATGAAGGTTTCCGAGTTCCTCGCAGCTTCCGCAACCCTCGGCTTCCAGGCAACCCAGCTCGGGCGGGCAGTTGAGATTCTGAAGGAAGCTAGGAAGGAAAAGGCGGCGGTCTTCATGTCAATAACCTCGAACATCGTTTCCTCCGGCCTCCGGGAGGTGGTTGCTGCAATGTGCGAGCGGAAGCTTGTTGACGCAATTGTCACGACAACCGGCTCTATTGAGGAGGACATAATGAAGACAAAATTCGACTTTTTTCTCGGGGAATTCGACGAGGATGACACTTTGACGAAGAAGCGCGGGCTCAACCGGATAGGGAACGTCTTCGTCCCGGACGAGGCATATTGCTGGCTTGAGGATTTCGACAATTCCTTCCTCCCGGAGTTCGGGGAGAACCTTGTCCCGAACGAGTATTGCAGGCGGGCTGGGGAGAGATTGGCGGATGGAAAATCATTCCTTTATTGGGCTGCGAAAAACAAGATTCCGGTCTTCCTTCCCGGATTCGTTGACGGGGCAATTGGCGACCATATCTACTTCTACAATCAAGGGCGCGCAAAGAAGCTTGTGGTGAACCAGTCCGAGGAGCTCAAGAAATTCTATGACCTAATAATCTCGGCTGAAAAGACCGCCGGGCTGATAATCGGGGGCGGAATCGCGAAACACCATCTGATTGGCGCGGCAATACTCCGGAACGGGCTTGATTATGCGGTATATGTTTCGACCGGAACTGCCGGGGACGGCTCCCTTTCAGGGGCGCGGCCGACCGAGGCGGTCAGCTGGAACAAGCTGAAAGACAGGAGGAACAGCGCGTTTGTTGAAGCGGAAGCAACGCTTGCATTGCCTTTGATTGTCGCGGGGATTTCTGATAAGCGATAGGACCGGTCTGACCTAGTCCGCTTGCTTCGGCTTCTGGGCCTGTTGGTCCGGATGCTGGTGCGGATGGACGCTCACAACTGGAATCTCCTTCGGCGGAACTAGGGGCTGATGCTCCTCCTTTACCTGAGCCGGCTGCTCCTCTCCCAGGATGTCCTTGCCAAGCCCTAGGCGCGTCAGATTAGTCAGGCTCTTCAGCTCATGGGGCTCCGCCATCTTCAGGACATCCAACTCGGGAGCGAACATGTCGGCATACCTTTCCCTGCGCCGGACGAGCTTGAGCTCGCCTTTTTCAGTTATCATCACTATCGGGGCCCGCTTGAGGGTGTTGAAATTCGATGCAATCACGTTGCTGTATGAGCCGCAATCCATTATGCAGAAAATGTCTCCTGGAACGGTGCTTTCCGGAAGCTTCCTGTTGAAGCCGAGGATGTCCTCGCTGTCGCAGGTGTTCCCGGCAATGTCGAAGATTGCCCCGTGCTTCTGGTTCATCTTGGATGCGCAGATTATCTCGTAATACCACTGGTAGAAAAGGGCGTCGGGGACGAACGCATATGTCGAACCGTCGAGGACGACCGTCTTCTTGGGCCCGAGGGGCTTGACCGAAACTGCCTTTGCAAGGCCGACCCCCGCGTTGCCGACCAGGACCTTTCCCGGCTCGAAAATCAGCGTCGGTTCCTGCCCTTTTGCGAAACCGTATTTTTCGACAAGCTCCTTGAACTTGAGAATTATCTTGGGTCCCTCGACAGAAAAGTCGAACGCCTTGCTCTTTCCGTCATGCTCAATCGGGAATCCCCCGCCAAGGTCGATGTATTTTATCGTCTTTCCGGACTTGTCCCTGACATATTTGGCAAGCCTGAGCAACTTCTCGGCAGCCACGACGTAGACCCAGGAACTCTCGACATATGCCCCGTGGAAATGAAAGCCCAGGAGCTCGAGGTGCGGGCTTGCCAGGACCTTGTCAATCAAGGGCTTTGCAATGTCGAGGGGGATCCCGTATTTGTGGTGGAGCGTCGAGTAGCGCCCCAGGCGTATCAGGGGGTTCACCCTGAAGAAAATCCCGATTTTCCTGTTGAGGTATTCGCCGACCTTCTCGACGCGCTCTATCTCCTCTTCGCAGTCTATCGTTATCGCCTTGACGCCGACCCTTGCGGCGAAGAGGATGTCCTGGGCCGTCTTGTAGAGGTTCGTGAACGTTATCTGCTCGGGTTTGTGGTCCGCGAGGATTGCGAGGATTATCTCCCCGACGCTTGATGCGTCAATCTCGATTCCTTCCTCCTGGCAGATTCTTAAGATTGAGAGATTTGAATTGCATTTGGCCGCATACTGGACTTCCAGCTTCTTGTATGGGAACGCCGCCTTGAAGGCGCGCATCCTTGCCCGGAGGGTTTTCTCGGAAAGGACGTAAACCGGGGTGCCGAACCTGTTGGCAAGCTCCTTGACCGGGATTCCATCAATTGTCATCATCCCTTCCGGGGTCATTCCCATGAAGGGCCATCTTGCCTTGGCGAAAGCGTGCGGAGGCGTTTCCTTTGTCCGGATTAGGACTTGTTCCCCGTTCGGATGCTCCTTTTCCCTTTCCTGGCCTCCGGATGCTGCCGGCGTTTGGGTTAATTGTGACGATTGAGATGAAGAAGACATTTCTTGTTTCTGTTCGCGCCCCTTTCGACAATATTTTGCAGGAATTTTTTCCTCTGCCAATCGCTTTTAAGTTTTTTGTAGGGAATTTTTCCGGTTTATATCTGCCAGAAGCCGGAAAAAGAGGGGCTGGAACTTTCCTTCTGGAAACCCGGGGATTTCGCCTGGCCCGCCTGGAAACGAACTGAATGCCTTTGCTTAGATGAAAGCATCCGCATTTCCCCGCAGGTGACTGGAGATTCTTGCTGCTCGGGACCTTGCTTCAAACTCTGCTTCTTTTTCAAACGAACGCGTCCGCGTCCTCCGCCCGTTTTGAGGCGCGCTCCTCAAAAGCCCTGGCAGCCTCCTCAATCCCGAGGGAATGCCTCGGGGGCGGGCTTTTCCTATCCCTTATTTTGACGAATGTCGGGTAGTTGACACCCTCGCCGACAAGGAGAGCTTCCCCGACCCGGAGGCCCGTTATGCTTGAAAGTGTGTCGCTACTGATTCCTTCGGAAGATTGGCCGATGTGGTCAAGGTCGTTCGGGTTTGTCACCCGGAGGATTATGTGCGTGTTGCACTGGGAGAGGATTGTCGTCGAAAGGCGGACCGGCCTCTGGGAAATCAAGACGAGGGATGCGCAGAACTTCCTGCCTTCGCGGGCAACGACCTCAAGAATCCACCTTGCAACCGCGTTTTCCCGCGACTCGCCCTGGGGGACGAAGTTGTGCGCTTCCTCGACAATCTCGGCATATGGGGGACAGGCATTCCGCTTGCGGAGCTCGAAAAGCTTGCGGGAAACGTAGCTTACGATTATCTGCTTGGTGTGCGTGCTTGTTATCCCGGAAAGGTCGAAGACTGTGAGGATTCCGGGGGCGATTATCTCGGAAACTGCGGGAAATCCCGTTGCGGAGAAAATCCTTGAGGAATCCAGGTCCTCCAGCCAGCCTATTGCAACCGTTTTCGAATCCTTCTTCCCCTCTTCAGCCGCTTCTATTTCCCGGACGATGTCCGAGATTTCATATGCTTTCCCTGTTTCCCTTTGGTTCTTCTTGAGAGTTGCAATTGCAGAGTTGATGAGGCGCCTTTGGGATGCCGTTATCGAAGGGTTGAATGTGCATATTTCCCGGGCGGAGAGGTCCGGGACGGGAATCTTGAATTTCGCGCAATCGACAAGGGTTGTCCTTCCGTTGTAAAGGCCGGGGTCTGCGAAGCTTGAATATTCGCCATGGACGTCAATTACAACTACCGCAAGCCTCCCTTGCTCCTTCTTCCGGTCAAGGAGCTCCTCGATAAGGACGCGGGTGAGGTGGCTTTTTCCCGCTCCGCTCATCGCGAGTATTGCCAGATGCTTTTGCAGGAGGCGGGTCGGGTTTATTTTGACGGGGATGTCGTGGTGTTCGACTCTGCCAATGTCGAGCCCTTTCTCCTCGAAACCCAGGAATTTGGAGAGGCGGGCGCCTTCAATTTCCTTGACAGCTGCTCCGGGGGAAATAGGATAAGTTGAGCGGATTATCTTCCCGTCCGAGGCAAAGACGCCAAGGACGCGGGCATCCGCGACAAGGAATTCCCAAGAATCTATCGGGAAGAGGCTTGAAAGGTCCGTGTCCTTGCCATATTCCCTGACGGTTTCAGCACGGGCGAAATACTTGTTGGTCTTCCTGATGTTCTCTATTCTTGCGACAACCGTCCCGTCCTCGAACTCCACTGAAACGAACTGGTCCCGTCTTGCAGGAATGAAATCGGCCCTGTCAATAACGAAAGAAAATCCGTCAGGGCTTGGGCCCTCTAGGCTTGAAATGGCTTTTCCGATTTCCCGCAGTTCCAGCATTCACTCCGTGCTAAAGTACGGGAATAAAAGTCTTTTCGGGTGGACTTTGCCGGTATTCCTCTGCAGAGGATTACCGATTTCGCTCCAGGCTCAACCGGTATTCGCAGCTATCTTACGTATTATTGCGAATGTCGACCTCAGAAAGGCCTGTTCTTCCTTCTGAGCGCCAAGGAAAGGGGGGTCGCTCCAGCCCTATCGGAAATCTGCTGGAAGATTAGCTCGATGTCCTCCTCTTTCAGCTTGGCGCGTGCGTCGGCTTCTATCGTAACCGTCGGGATTCCGTAGCTCCGGTTGAATCTGGATGTGTTGTAGATTGCCCTAGCAACCTTTTCAGCAGTTCTGGAATCTGAAGATTCGGAGAGGAAATCGACCTTGACAGGCCTATCGAACTCGGCTGGCTTGAGATAGAATGAGGAGACCTGACGGGCAAGTCGCCCAAGGCCGTTTTCCAGCTGGGAATGTCCGGAATGTTTCAGGGCGCAGGTCCGTTCTCCCGTAGCAAGCGCATCGAAGAGGATTACCGAATCCCGGCAGTTCGTTTTCGGTGCTTTCGGGGAATTGGCGGAAACCGCCTGGTAAAAGCCATTGTCGCGGGAGTCTTCGACAACCCCGCAGAGAAGGATTCCCTTCTCAAGGCAGAACGAATAGAGCGCTTTGTATGCCTCAAGCATTTCCAGATATTCTCGCCGCAGGGGGCTGCTCTCGCCAGCCCGGTTTGCCGGGTGAGGAACGATTGAGCCGTGCATCACGAGGATTTCTGGCAGGAATTCTCTCGCTGCAGCGAGAGCAGTTTCAAATTCCTTCTTGGGACGGAGGATGTTTGCCGCGAGCAGAAAGTCCATTTCGCTTTCGGCGTTGACAATTGTCGTCGGTTCGGGAACCGGGTTTTCGGAGGGGAAGTATGCGTGCTTGGCGAGCTTTCCGGCGGAATATTCGAAAAGGACTCCTACTGCCCGGAGAAGGATTAGGTCAACGCCGTGATACTGTTCCTTCAGCATCCCGCCATCAACCCCGAGAATCTTGCCTGAGAAGTTTTCCTTCGGGACCTGGAGGAAGAGCGCGCCTTCCAGGGCGATTCCGGGGAGAATCTTGGCGGCTGATTCGAAGGAAATGCTTTGGAGGAATTCCGAGGCTGCCTTGCGCTCGATTTCCTTGTTCCTGATCCCCTCTGCTGCTGAGACAATTGCCGCTGAGAGGTTCTTTGCCGGCATCCAACTGGCTGTAGGCAGCCAAATAAAAGGGTTTTTGGTGCGGTTTTCCCCTATTATGCTCTAGGGAAATTAAGAAATATAAACACCCAATCAGGCTTTTGCCAGATGGCTGGAAAATTCTACATAACGACCGCAATCCCTTATGTCAACGCAGCGCCACACATAGGCCATGCCCTCGAGTTCATACAGACGGATGTAATTGCCCGCTTCCAGAGGCTTTTGGGAAGGGAGGTTTTCTTCCTTACCGGAACTGATGAGAACGCGCAGAAGAACGTCCTCTCGGCCGAGGCAGCGGGAATCCCGACCCAGGAGCTTGTTGACAGGAACACGGGGGAATTCGTCAGACTGACGAAGCTACTTTCAATTTCGAACGACGATTTCATCAGGACTACCGACAAGGTCCGGCACTGGACGGGCGTCGAAGCGCTCTGGAAAGCCTGCTTCGCCCGGGGGGACATCTACAAGAAAAGCTATTCCGGCCTCTACTGCGTCGGGTGCGAGGCTTTCGTAACTGAAAAGGACCTCGTAGACGGGAAATGCCCGGAACACCTGAAGGAGCCCGAGGGGATTGTCGAGGAGAACTATTTTTTTCGGCTTTCGAAATACCAAAAGAAGCTTGAGGAATTGATTGAATCCGACAAGCTGAAGATAGTGCCGGAAACCAGGAAGAACGAGGTTCTCTCGTTTATCAGGGCGGGCCTTGAGGATTTCAGCGTTTCGCGCCCGGTTGCCCGGATGAAAGGATGGGGAATTCCCGTCCCCGGCGACGCAAGCCAGATGATTTACGTCTGGTACGACGCCCTGGGGAATTACATTACCGGGATTGGCTACGGACAGGATGAAACTGAGTTCAAGAAAAACTGGCCTGCCGATCTCCATGTGATTGGCAAGGGCATAATCCGCTTCCACGCAGTCTACTGGCCCGCAATGCTCCTCTCAGCGGGAGTCGAGCCTCCGAAGGAAATCTTCGTGCACGGATACATTACGGTTGAAGGGCAGAAGATGTCCAAATCGATCGGGAATATCGTCTCCCCTGAAGATGCGGTTGGCAAGTTCGGGGTTGACTCGGTCAGGTATTTCCTCCTCCGGGAGATATCCCCTTTCGAGGACGGGGACTATTCCGAACGGGTCCTTATCGAGCGGGTGAACAACGAGCTTGTAGCGAACTTCGGGAACCTTGCATACCGGACAATGACTTTTGCCGAGAAGAATTTTTCGGGAGTTTTGAAGAAACCCGAAGGTCTTGGCGGGGATGAAGAGAATCTCCTCGGGAAACGGGCTTCGACTGCCAGAAAAGTCGAAGCGCTTTTCAGGGAGCTGAAGCTCCGGGAAGCCCTCGAGGAGGTCCTGTCGCTCTCGAGCGCGGCAAACAAGTATTTCCAGGAGAAACGGCCGTGGGAGCTTGTGAAAACCGACAAGGCTGAATGCGAGAAAGTCCTTTTTATCTCTGCAGAGATCTGCAAATCCTGCGCAGTCCTTCTTTTGCCGTTCGTGCCCGACTCGGCCGAGCGGTGCCTGAAGATGCTTGGAATCGGCGAAGAAATCGGCATTGACCTTGCCCTTTCGGACGAATCCGAGTTCAAACTCGGCAAGCCGGAAATTCTTTTCAGGAAAATCGAAGTCATCGGAAAAAAGGAAGCTGAGGAAACAGGGAAAATGGAAGGGAAAATATCAATTGAGGATTTCAGAAAGGCGGAGCTGAAGGTCGCGACAATACTTTCGGCTGAGCAGGTCCCGGGGGCGAACAAGCTCCTGAAACTTGCGCTCGACATTGGGGAGGCCGCGCCGAGGACAATTGTCTCCGGAATATACCCGGTCTACACTCCGGAGGAACTCGTCGGGAAGCAGATAATAGTGATCGCGAACCTTGAGCCTGCAAAAATCCGAGGGGTCGAGAGCAACGGAATGCTCCTTGCGGCCTGGGATGAGAAGGAGGGTCAGCTTTCCCTCATACACCCGGGGAAGCAGATAAAGCCCGGAACCCTGATTTGCTGAGAAGAAAACCTCGGCTTTGCCTAATAAGTAGTGTTTGCCCATAAAGTCGTTGATTTGCCTAAAAAGTCCAACTACTTATTAGTTACGCTCGTATTTGGCTATAGCAAATAAGACGGTTCCTATACAAATTTCGTGAGAAGTCTTTTTAATCCGTTTGCCTATCGGTCGTTGTGTCTTTGGATAAAGCCCAGTTTGAGCAAGCAATTAAGTCTCTCGCTCAAAAGTACAAGGTTTTAGGCCCAAAGACCCATTCGGAAGATGAGGTTTGTAGGACGTTCCTTCTTCCCTTATTCACCGCCCTTGGCTGGGATACGGCGAACCCGGAGGAGTTCCCCGGTCAGGTTTCGAAGGCGGAAGGGCGACCCGATTATGTCCCGATGCTGGACGGGAAGATAGCGTTTTTCCTAGAAGCTAAGAAGCTCCGACCCCTGACTGACGAGGACGTGAAGCAGGCGCTCAACTACGGGAGGAACGCAGGCAAACGCTGGGCTGTTCTCTCCAATTTCCTGGAGACGAAGATACTCATCTGCGACACAAAAGAGACCAGCCTGTTAAGGCACGTTTTCAAGGCGATCAAATTCGAGGACCTGGAAGCGGGCAGACTCGATGATATCCTCCTGCTTTCGAAAGAGAACTGCCTTACCGGGGAACTGGACAAGCGGGCTGAGACGGACGGAAGAGTGAAGATGTCGGTCCAGATTGGCGAGGAGCTTCTTGACGACATCTTGACCTGGAGAAAGAAACTCATCTACTCCATCAAGGAGGAGAACCCGGGGAACACACTATCCTCGGAGGATCTTGAGGAGATCGCCCAGATAATCCTTAACCGCATAATCTTCATCCGTACTGTCGAGGATAGGCAACACGAGGCGAAACCGAACGAGACACTCAAGGAAATCGTAGCAGCTTATGATGCGAATCCGAGCATCTCTATCGCCCAGAAGGTGAATCAGCTTTTCCGCGAATATGACCAGATATACGACAGCAAGCTTTTCACTTATGACGAGAGCGACCCGGCGAAGCGGCACGAATGCGAGAGAGTCAAGATTGCTAATGGCACTTACCGTCAGATTCTGAAGGGGACCTATGACAAAAGCGAGCTCTACTCGTACAA